>JBBARN010000001.1:0-135182 GCA_040399845.1 Luteolibacter sp.
TCCTACAGGGGACTTGAACCCCATTTACAACGTGCCCATGCTGGGCACACACAAGTCGGCACATCTAACGGCGGGTAACGTCCTTCTTTGAATTCTGGCTTCCATTTCCGCCGTGGATGGCCTATGTCGCGCGGTAGAAATTTCGACTTAATCCAACCCCACAAATGACACCTATTCTACTCATCGTATTCGGAATCGTTCTGATCGCCGTTACGATCTGGGACATCCGGCGTGAAGAGTCGGACATCTTATTCTGGATGGATTCCTTGTGGTGGAACGTGAACAAGACAGAGAATCCACTGCTCTACCGAATTGCAGTTGTTGGTCAGTTTTCTCTGGCGTTAATCATGATCGCTATTGGTGGTATTTGGTTGGCATTTTTCCGCTGAAGCTGCCGGACGACACACACAACTAATCAAGAACGCGAACAAATCGAGACACAGCAACCCCTATCAGCCGCCCTGTTTTCATGCTCTCCATTAGTTTTCAATATCAACCCGTGATCGACACTCGCCCTCGCTGATAGGTGCTGTCGGGCAGTTCGACTCCCGCCCGCAGGCATCCTTCTTTCAGCGACACGGTCGCCCGTGCCACTTTGGCTTCTGCTAGTGCTTAACCATGCAATCAAGATGCCGAATAGCTGCGACTGGGCACCCCCTACAAGCCGACTGATCGCGTTTAATGTCACTTCGGGCTCCACTTGCGGAGGATCAGCGGATGAAGAAGGTTTGCCAGAAGGATGCTGGCAGAACCTGCAAAAAACCCCGGGTGCATTTGCTTGTGCTCACCGAAAACGAGCGCAGCAGCGATGATACCATAAACGGGCTCGAAGTTCATGGCAAGGTTCCCGGTGTATGCGCTGATAGATCTCAACAGGTGGATGTGATAGGCGTGGGCAAACACCGTGCAAAGCCATGCCAGCAGCAGCAACCACAGCAAGTCCAGCCCATGCCAGTTCAAGAGCCTCGCATAGGCCTGCGGCCCCTCGATCAAGGGCAGAAGCAGCAGGCAGACCGCGCAGGCACCGACCATTTCCCACACCACCATCACCAGTGGGTCCATGCGGTCCTTTTGCACCAACCTGCGGTTGAGCACCGGAAACACCGCCGCGAGGAATGCGCCCAAGAGGGCGGTGAAAAGTCCGGCGAGACGGGCCCGTTCAAAACCAGCCACCATTAGAATCCCCGCAACCACCAACAATCCCAGCCCCACCTCCAGCGGACGAACCCGACGGCGCTCGAAGAAAGGTTCGGTGAATGCGGTGAAAAACGAAATCGTCGCCATGCCGGCAAGACAGATCGAGATATTGGCGAGTTTGATGGCCCCAAAAAAACACATCCAGTGCGCACCCACAATGCAACCGATTCCTAACAAGGGACCCATCATTCCAGCGGGGGGAAGCAACTTGCGTTTGCCAACCAGCAGCACCAGAAACGCCCCACCCACGGCCGCTAAAAAAGTCCGCCAGATGACAATCGAAGGTGCGGACAGCGTGATCAGCTCGCCAAAGACCGCGGTCGTGGCAAACAGGGCCACGAGCAGATGCAACTGGAGATAGGTGAAACGGGGCATCGGATCATGGCCAGCAACGCTCCGCCACCCGTCATGACGGGTGAAGGGCAGCGCTTCAGAGTTCGCCGGCGATCACATCTTCGAGACTCTGGCGCTTGCGGATCACCGTTGCAGTGGATCCCTCGACCAAGACCTCGGCGGGAAGTGGCCGCGTGTTGTAATTGGACGCCATGGCAAATCCATACGCACCTGCGGACATCAGGGCGATGGTGTCCCCCGCTTGGATGTCCGGCAGTTCTCGATTCTGGCAGAAGAAATCACCACTCTCACAAATCGGCCCCACCACATCCACCGGAGTTCGCACATCCGAGGCCGGTTGTTTGAGAGGCACGATTTCATGGTGGCCTTCATACAATGCAGGACGGATGAGATCATTCATCCCGGCATCCACGATCTTGAAGGTCTTGGCCGAGCCCTTTTTCTCATACAGGCAGCGAGTCAGGAGCACACCGGCGTTGCCGACGATGAAGCGACCGGGTTCCAGGAGGATTTTCAATCCGAGATCCTTGAGGCGCGGCACCATTTCCTTGCCATAGCGCTCGATGGTCAGCGGCCGCTCTTCCTCGGTTTGGTTTTCCCACCAATCGATCGAACCCGAGGCAAGGGATTCCTTGTAAATGATGCCGATGCCACCACCGATGGACCAAAACTCGATACCATGTTTTTCCTTCAGGCTCTTGGCCAGCGGAGCCACCTTTTCAACAGCTTCGATGAATGGGGAGATCGATGTCAGCTGGGAGCCGATGTGCATTTGCAATCCCCGCATGCGGATGTGTGGGAAATTCGCCGCCGCGTGGTCGTAGAGACCGGCGATGGCTTCGAAATCCACGCCAAACTTGTTTTCGGATTTGCCGGTGGAGATATACTTGTGGGTCTTGGCATCCACGTTCGGGTTCACCCGCACCGCTGCCGGAGCGATGACGCCGAGTTCGCCCGCCACCTCATTGAGATAGGCCAGTTCCTCGGCGCTCTCGACATTGAACGAATAAATCCCCTGCTCCAGGGCATAGACGATTTCCTCCTTGGTCTTGCCGACCCCGGCGAAGGTGCAATGGGCGGGATCTCCTCCCGCCTTGATCACGCGGAAAAGCTCGCCGCCGGAAACGATGTCGAACCCCGCACCCTCATTGGCCAGCAAACGGAGAACGGAGAGATTGGAATTTGCCTTCACGGCATAGGCCACCTCGTGATCGAGCCCGGCCAGGGCTGCATCAAGGCGGGTGTAGTGGTCGAGAATGGTTGCGGCGGAATAGACGTAGAGCGGCGTGCCATACTCGCTGGCCAGCGTGGAAAGCTCGATGTCTTCGCAGAAAAGGGAACCGTTTTTGTAGGAAAATCCGTGCATCGCGAGGGGGGAATACCTGCCCCGGGCGATGAGGTAAAGCGAAGAAGCAAGCGGATGTGGTTCTAGCCATCCTCAGAGGGCACACCAGTGGGACTGCCCATCACCGGTTGGAAGTCGGCATCAGAAAATCATAAGGGGGCTGCATGCGTTTTGCCTCCAAATGAATGTGACCATTCAGCGAAATCCCCAGCACCGTGATGCGCACGGGCGCATGCATGATGAACCGTTCATCCAAAATCCGGCTGTCCAGCCGGGTGGAAAGCACCATGGTGACGGGCACGAACTTGTAACGCCCCTTCATTTTCACCACCAGCGGCGTGCTCGTTCGGCCGGAGTAAACACCCTTTGAGTGTTTGAAAAACAACTCGGATGGCCCGCTGACCTGGGTCGCGCCCCGAATGCCGAGAAACCCGAATTCCTGGAGCACGCGCCCCCATTTTTCCCGCTGGATGGGCATCCGCCGGTTGATGATGGGCACCACTCCCCGCTTGAGCAAGGCGCTGCGCATCGCTCCTAGCGGGAGTTGATAGGTCTTGCCCGCCGCCCTGACCGTGGCGGTCAATTCGGTGGGCTTGTAAAAACCGTTCGGGGCCTCGAACTGGGCCGATGCCACAGCGGCAAACAACGTCGATGCAGCCACCACAGCCTGAATGACCCGACGGACTGCACGGGAATGAAATCGGCGACGGTCAACAAGTTGGGGGGAACTGAAAGCGATCACGCCCAGAGCATCGCACACCCGCAAGCCAAGCGCGAGTGGATTTCCCCAAATAGACGGATCAGGTGAAGCGCAGGAAGTTTTCCAACAGCTTCTTTCCATCCTGGGTGAGAATGGATTCGGGATGGAACTGCACCCCATGGACTGGCAACTCCTTGTGGGCGAGCCCCATGATTTCCCCTTCCTCGGTCCACGCGGTGATCTCCAGACAATCCGGCAGCGTGTCGCGCTTGACGATGAGCGAATGGTATCGAGTGGCTTCGAAGGGGCTGGGCATGCCGGCAAAAACACTCTGGCCGACATGATGAATCGGCGAGGTTTTGCCATGCATGAGACGATCCGCCCGGACGACGTCGCCGCCGTAAACCTGGCCAATGGATTGATGCCCGAGACAAACCCCCAGGATCGGGGTGCTGGCACCCATTTCACGAATCAGTTCCAAGGAAATTCCCGCCTCATTCGGCGTGCACGGCCCGGGTGAAATGCAGATTCGCTCCGGCTTGAGCGCCTTCACTTCCTCCACGGTGATGACATCATTGCGGAAAATCTTCATCTCCGCCCCGAGCTCGCCGAAGTATTGCACGAGGTTGTAGGTGAAGGAATCGTAGTTGTCTAAAATGAGGAGCATTTTCGGGGTAACTGCTGAGATGCTGAGAGATGAAAAACCGAGGAATGGAAAGCGGGATCAGGCTTCCAGGGTTTTGGCAAGAGCTACGGCGCGGAGCATGCCTTTGGCCTTGTTGACGGTTTCAATGTATTCGTAGGTGGGGTCCGAATCCGCGACCACTCCGGCACCGGCTTGGACATAGGCCTTGCCGTCCTTGAGGAGGCAGGTGCGCAGCGTGATGCAGGAATCGTGGGAGCCATCGAACCCGAAGTAACCGACGGCCCCGGCATAGGCGCAGCGTTTGTTTTTTTCCAGCGAATTGATGATCTGCATGGCCCGGATCTTGGGCGCGCCGCTCACTGTGCCGGCCGGAAAAGTGGCCCGCAGGACATCGTAGGCGCTGTGGGCGGGATCGAGTTCGCCACTCACGTTGGAGACGATGTGCATGACGTGGCTGTAACGCTCCACGATCATAAAATCATCGACCTTCACCGCACCGTGTTTGGCGATGCGGCCGACGTCGTTGCGGGCGAGATCCACCAGCATGAGGTGTTCTGCGCGTTCCTTGGGATCGGCGAGAAGATCCGCGGCCAAGGCATCGTCTTCAGCTGCGGTGGCTCCCCTCCAGCGGGTGCCGGCGATTGGACGAATGTCGATGCGACCATGGATGGACCGCACGTGCACCTCCGGCGAACTCCCGACCAAGGCAAAGCCCTCGAGTTCCAAAATGAACATGTAAGGCGAGGGATTCACCAGACGGAGCGCCCGGTAAAGATCCACTGGCGGCAGAGCGAAATCGGTTTCGAAGCGCTGGCTGGGCACGAATTGGAAGATATCCCCCGCAGCAATGAATTCCTTGCCCTTGCGCACTGTTTCCTCGAATTCCGCCTGCGTCGTATTGCTCCGGGCTTCCGGAATTTCCACCTGCACGAGGCCGTTGAGGGCGGGCACATGGAGGGGGCGGTTGAGAATTTCCACAATCGCGGCGATTTTCCCCCGTGCCTCGGCATAGGCATCCTCCGCAGAGGGAAATTCGTCGATGAACGCATTCGCAATCACTTGCAAGCGCCGCAGCTTGTGATCGAACACCAGCAAGGTGTCCGCCAAGAGGAAAATCGCGTCGGGAATCCCCAGTGGATCCGCGGGTGGCGGGCCAAGCGTGGGCTCAAACTGACGCACCGCATCGTAGGAAAGATACCCGACCATTCCGCCCGAAAACAAAGGCAGCGCTCCGTGCGTGACCGGCTTGTAGGGAGCCATTTCACGTTCCAAGGCACCAAGGACGTCGTCCTCCGCCTCGTATTCGCGCTCCTTGGAGCCCGTGCGGACCCGGATGCTCTTGCCGCGGGCCTCGAAGACCGCACGCGGATGACTGCCGATGATGGACCAACGCCCGCCCTTGTCGGTGCTCTCCGCACTTTCAAGCAGGAAAGAATGACGATTGTCCCGCAATTTCAGATAGGCTGAAAGCGGGGTCTCGAAGTCTGCGGCGAGCTGGGTGTAAACAGGAACGACATTTCCCTGCTTAGCCAGCCCGGCGAAGGCTTCCAATGATGGTTCGACCGGAATAGAAGTCACGACGCCGCAGAGCATGCCCGGGAAACGCCACAGGGCAAGCCCGGAGCGAAGAGAGTGGAGGGCCCCAAGCAGACGCCCGGGACCCAGAATCCTGGTTACTGGTTGGCCTTGTCGAAAGCGGCATCAAACGCGACATTGCTCGGCGGGAAATCCAAGCTGCGCACAAAGCTGGCGGCCTCGGCCCCGCCGTGCACGCGGTCCATGCGAATGTCCTCCCACTCAACGGAGAGCGGTCCGCGATAGGCGATGTCATTGAGAGCGACGATGATGTCCTCGAACTCGATATCGCCGCGACCCGGCGAGCGGAAATCCCAGAAGCGGCGGGCGTCACCGAAATCCGTGTGGCCACCGAATACACCAACGGTGCCATCGCCATGGCTCCACCAAGCGTCCTTCATGTGAACGTGATAAATGCGAGTGGCAAACTCACGAATGAACTTCACATAGTCCACGCCCTGATAACCCAGATGCGACGGATCATAATTGAAACCAAAGCGCTTGTGATTTCCAACAGCCGCCAGCGCGCGGTGGGCGGAAGCAATGTCGAAGGCGATTTCCGTCGGATGCACTTCGAGGGCAAAGTTTACGTTCAGCTTTTCGTAAGCATCGAGAATCGGCAGCCAGCGCTTGGCAAAATCCTTGAAGCCCTTTTCATAATAAGCCTGGGTCGTCGGCGGGAAGGCATAGATCGAATGCCAAATCGAGGACCCGGTGAACCCATTCACCACAGCAGGGAAATCATCGCTGCCATTGCGGCCGGGCTTGGCATTGAAGAACGCGCGGGCAGCCTTGCCCGTGACGATCATCTTCTTGGCGGCGCGCTTGCGCACACCTTCCGGGTCTCCGTCGCCCCACACGTCCGGGGCGAGGATGGCCTTGTGACGTTCATCGATCAGGTCGCACACCGCCTGGCCAACGAGGTGGTTGGAAATCGCAAAACAGGTCAATCCATGATCGGCGAGCAACTCCCACTTTTCCTTCACATAGGACTTGGAAGAAGCGGCGGCATCCACATCGAAGTGATCGCCCCAACAGGCGAGTTCCAAGCCATCGTAGCCCATTTCATAGGCCAGAGGAGCGAGTTTTTCGAGCGGGAGATCGGCCCACTGGCCGGTGAAGAGTGTGACGGAGCGTGACATGATGCTTAGGGGTTGGAATGAACCGCAATGGGCTTGGCGGGAAGGTGGAAAATCAGTGCACCCGCATCAATGAAAAACGCTTCACGCTGGCCCGGTCTTTCGGGCGAGCACGGCATGCCATGCATCGCGGAGACGCATGGTCACCGGCCCCGGTGTGAGCACCCGCGATTCATACCTGGCCAAGCCCATGATGCCCCGGATCGCGGAGGTGAGAAACAACTCCTGAGCGCCATGGAGTTCATCCCGATGCACCACTCGCTCGTGGCAAACAATCCCCTGCTCCGCTGCCAATTCGATCGCCAGCGACCGCATCACCCCGGGCAGACACCCGGATTCCAGCGGAGGCGTGATGATTTCCCCATCTTGCACAAGAAACAAATTCGACGTCGCTGCCTCGCAAACCTGTCCGGAAGTATTCAGGAAAATTGTTTCCTCGAACCCGAGACGATGGGCGTGTTCGAGGGCGATCAGGTTTTCGGCATAGGAAGCACACTTCAATCCGGCCAGCGGAGAATTCTCATTGCGCGGCCAGGGCGACAAGTTGGCAGTGGAAGAAACCGGGGGCTCCGCAACCGGCAGCGCCGTCATCCACACCACATGATCCATCCCGAGCGCAAGGCTCTGGACCTTTCCGGAACCACCACTGATGGCCAAGCGCACCCGCGCCCGCCCCACAGTCAGATCGTTGCGATGGATCAGCTCGATCATCACCTCCTCCATCCCGGAAAAATCCGTTTCCCACCCAAGCCGCTCACAGCCAGCCCGCAGGCGCGCCAGATGGCGGTCGGGAGCAATCGGCCGCCCGTCGATGGCAAGGATGGTTTCAAACAAGCCAAGCCCAACCGTCAGTCCGCGATCGGTGGGAGATGCGGCGAAATCCATGGCATCCATCCATTTCGCATTGCACCAAAGTTGGGTCATCACGACGAGATTGGATGCGTGCAGTCCGCGCGAACAGCAGAAAAATCCGCAGCTTCAATCAGGGTCGCCATCACTGCTCGCCGCCCGGATATTGCGAGCTTCCAGATGAGGCAGCACCCGAATGAAAAACCAAGTGAGCAGTATGAAAAACGCATCGAAAGCGATCCAGTATTGTGCGGAAATCCATGCCTTGCCGATCACATCAAGTCGCCAAGGGTAGAGCCAGGCAATGCCTCCGGAAACCGCATCCGCCGCCAGATGAAGACCCGCCGCCAACCACATCAGGATGGCCATCCGCAGCCGGGTTCCCTTCTCGAAAAGGACTGCCAAGATCCCCACCACGGGCAGCAATCCCGCCATGAACCAAACCGTGTGCGACCAACTCGCATGACGCGCCTCCAAGGACAAGTGAGGCGTACAGAGATCCGGCAACACCCCGAACAAAGCGATACAGCCCAAACCCGCCATTGAAAACAAGCGCCCACGCCCCGCGGCAACCATGCGGTTCTCCACCAACAAACATCCACAAACCGGCATCAGCGCATGAGTTCCCACAAGCATGTGTTCACCATATTCTCCACGCCTCAAGATGCACGTTCCAAGTCATAGCATCCCGGAATTCCATGCATCGGAGATCGATCAAAACGCCACAACTCAACGCAAACGGACTCTCACCCGGAAAAACCCGTTTGGCGTGGCCACCGAAGTTTCAAGCACGGTCGCACGCAATTGATCCCCGCCTTGCGAAGTTACCGAGGCATCTGGAATTTCGACAAAAGAACCGGACTCAAGGGTCGTGGATTTTTCCAATACAAACTCGAAGCGGTCCTGATAGGCCGAAGGAAACTCGAAATCCAATGTGTATCCTCCGCCGGCACGGGGACTGAAGACCGGTCGTTGTGGTGAAAGGGATACCGCGCCAATCGCAGGCACATCCCCGCCGCGAGGGTCCAGCCCGGCAAGGAAGTAGAGCAGCAGCGAATGATCTCCGGAACCCGGCTTGGAGAAAGGATCCTGCCCAATGGCTCCGAAGAAAAACCGCTCCCATTCATCATCCAAGAGGTTGCCATCCGTATCCGAATCCGACGAAGCCGGCGCGAAGGTCATAGAGGCGCTGGTCACTTCGATGGTATCATAAACGCCATCGTGCGGAGTATCCGTGAAGCCGGTGATCTCGAAGCGGGTGCCCGCTTGGAGACCAAGTCCCTGTTCGAGAACAAAACGTTCGCCTGAGGCATCGAGCAGGACCACGGACGCATCATCGGTAGCCCGCTGATAGACGCCGCGTGCTGGAGGATCTTCCTGCACTTCGATGGTCCAGGTTTCGATGGGACGAAATGACTGCGAAGCAGCGGCAAGTGCTGCGTTGTAGGCAGTTCGTGCATTGTTGAGATGGGTCGAACTCGTGGCTCCGGCATAGCCATCCGGAGCCGCACCACCACGGAACATCACGCGAATGGCGTCCAAGGGCATCAGCATGCCGGGTTCCGCACCTGATGACGTGCTGTGGCGGGCATAGAGGCTATTGGAAGAAATCTGCATTCCTCCGCGAGCCGTGGTGGCCAGCGTGAACGCGAGTCGGAAATCAAAACCTCTGGCGCGCAATAAATCAAAATCATCCGGAGAAATGGATGTCCGCGTACGGTCCCCCTCCCGATCGGAGAACAAAGTGAAGCCATCCAAGGCGGGTGCCGGATTCGAGCTTGGCCTTGCCTCCACCAGCGCCCGATGCACCAAATCTTCGAGCAACACGGCAATCGCTGTGTCCACCGGCGCCAGTGTCACCCGTCCTTGCGCGATTGGCAACGCGGACGCCGCAGTCTGGGCCGCCATGATCCACCCACTGGCATCTGCCGCAAGGTTGCCTCCTGTCGGTGTGAATACCGGATCGAACTCAACCGGTTCCGGCGACACGACAAAGCCACGCAGTTCGCGACCACTGCGAGCGCTGGTGGTGATATCAAAATAGAGCGGTGATGATAATGCCACCAACTCATTCGCCGGCACTGGCGTATCCGTCTCCAGCAAGGCCCCGCGGGTCGAACCATCCGGGAGGGTGACCCCGAAGGCCCCTACCGCATCGCGGTCGAGCAGGGAGCCAGAGAGGTCGCGGGCGAACATTTCCTCGCCGGTTCTTATTTCCTGACCGGACTGAGTTTTCGCCACCAACGCGATGCGGAAACCACCATTCACCGCCACGTTTGCAGATACATCCGGAGCCGGATAGTCGCCGGAATCATTCGGATCCGCGCCATTCAATATCTCATCAAGATCAGACGATCCATCGCCATCATGATCCGCACCGCCAAACGGATCGAGCCCGAGATGAAGTTCAACATAGTCTGGCACGCCATCCTGATCCGAATCCTGATCCGCAGTATCTATCGCACTGAAAGTATAACTACGGCGCTCGATCGGCCCCATCACCCCGGTCAGGGATGTGGCCAGCGAGAATTGAAGCGATCGCGAATAAGCAACCGCCAAGGGCCCCGTCCATGCCTGCCAGCTTCCTCCATTCTGATCCCTCCAATACAAATCATAGCGCTCATCATCAAACAAAGCAGTGATTTGAAAACTCTCCGTGAAGGATCCCGATGCCGGCTCTATGCGCAGATCCGGCGAAAACAAATCCCCGGCAGATCCCAGTGCGGTCACGCTCAAGGCGGCCTCCACTTGGTTGGTGATGACATAAGTGGTCCCCGGAGGAGGCATAACGGCGTGAGTTGAACTGAAGGTTAGCCCGTCCACGCTCGATACGAAGGTTTCCTGATACACCGACGACGGAAATGGATCCGGATAGAAATACGGACGGGTCCAATCAGGAACCGATTGAATTCCCAACAAACTTGCCGCTTCATTAGCCGAAGGATCCTGATCATAAAACAACAAACTCGCAAAGGATTGCCCATTTGATGGAAGTGCCGGAAGACTTCCGGAATCCGTTTGAAGCCAAGAGCTGCCATTCCATTGATAGGCCTTGAAGGAGGTGCTCGCTCCGCCCGCCACCGGACCTTCCAGTTTCATCAACCCGATACCCGGCATTGGAATCAATCCCGTCAGCACGAGCCCCGCCGACGGAGAGAATGTCTCGGTAGTGGAAACAAATGCATTTCCTGCCGCATCAATCCGGATCCAGCGGGCTTCCGTGCCATCAGCGGCAATAGCCAGGAAACCATCGCTCAGCGGGCCAATCCCACCATCTGTGACTGGAACGATTCCACTCACCGGGAACGGATAACTCAGCAAGGTGTTCGTGAAGGAAGAAGTGGTGATCGGCGTGTTGACCTTGAGAATGGCGGCATTCGTAGCCCCGGCGCGGTATCCGAGGATCAGGGAAAGCCCACTGCTTCCATTCACATCATGCACTCCGGGAATGAATTCCATCGGAACCGCATACGCCGCCTTGGGATGAATCGTCACAGAGGAACCATCTTCCAGCAACAAGCCTGCTGTGGTGCCGGTTCCTGCGTCCGCCGTATAAAAAGCCACCGTATCCCCAGACGACGCCGGATCGGCAAGCGGCTGAAGACGGCGAAAAGGACTGGCATGGTTGCTCTGGGCCACGAGCCAGCCGCTCATGGGTATATCTGCGTGGACTTCCGCCCTGCCTGGCAGCGAACCGCCGTTTTGCGAAGATACGATCATGCATTTTTCTGCTCCGGAAAGAGAAACCGCCGTGACACCGCAAGGCCCCACACCAGCAAGCGAAGGCATGGTGCGGGCGAGCGGAGAAAAAGCATCCACATCCACCAACATCACCCGGTTCGCATCCGGGGAAACCACGGCAATCGCCTCGCCAAGGTTCGCAGGAATCCCGCCGGCCACATCCGAAACATTAGTAATCCCGGTGGAAATGGTATGCTCCCAAGTCACAGTCCCTTCACTGGAAAAGAATGATGTCCGCACCGTGCCGGTAGCAGCATCCACCAGCGCAAACTTCTTGGGAGAGGTCGAACTGGGAACCAGCCATTCCGCCGCGAGTTTGGATACCGGCACCGCCTGCGCGATGGCACTCATGCAAATCCAGGCTGCAATCAATCGGGTTGTGTTCATGGCCTTGGGAATCAATGTTGGACAGGCTGGATCGGGATGATGCGTTTGATTTCACCGCGCGCTTCGAACTGCACTAGAAGATGTCGGTATTTCGCTCCTTGAATGACGGGCAAAGGGTCCTTGACGAAGATCATCCCCGTGGCGGCCTCCAGATAGAGCGGACGGTTGGTCGCCGACGAAGCAAGATCCAGCACGGGCAAGCTGTCATCATCCCATTCTCCCGAAAACGGGACCTGGACGGTGCTTTGAGAATTCGCGATGAAAACTAGGAACGGATCCCGGATCTGATATCCCGATGTTTTATTATCCCGAACGTTCTCCCACGAGATTCGATCAATCAGCGGCGTGCACTGCACCAGATTCGCCCGGGCTGAGGGAAACGCAGAACTTGGCATTTGATAACGGTAAAGCATGAACGGCATGAGATCCTCGAGGTGAGTGACGTCTTCATTCGTTTCGCGCAGCTTGAATAGATAGTTCTCCGGAGGCTCCGGTGAGTCCAGTGCTGCATAAGTACCCTTGGTGTTCGTTTCCAACGGATGTCTCGTTAGACCGATGAGAATCGCGGTGGGAACCTCGTAGGTCGTCGGGAGAATCACCGGCCAGAGAGGTCCTTCACCCAGCGCATAAGTTTCAATCTGGCGACGTCCCTCGAAATTCCCCGGCAAGGGCCGGGCCGGCCAAGGAATGACAGGCTGCGGGCCGCTGGCTTCCGGTTGCCAGCGGGCGGAAACCACATTGCTGCATGAACCATTGGCGCGGGGAAAAGCCCCGGTTCCGCAGGCCCTCACTGCGAAGTAAACCCGCTTGTCCGCCGGCACCGTCACCTCAAGGCCGAAGCCCGGACCACTGCCCAAAGCAGCGCCTACCCGCGATGTCTGAAACGGAAAAAATGCGAGATCGGGATACTCCGCAGAAACGCCGGTGGCAGGCACATTGTCGAGCACCTCCGAAAGCCCCTCCAGATCTGGCACCCCTCCCCCGTCCACCGCACACAACACCTCGAAGCGCTCCACGCCTACCGGATCGCAGAACCATTCAAGCTTCACTTTGATGCGATCTCCAAGCTCTGCAATGATATCTGCTGGCGAAAGCATCGGCGTTGGCAAATTGGGGTTGACCATCATCACACAGCCCAAGGGCATGAGCGGACTTGGATTTGCATTTTTGTCGAACACCTGGCCATAATAACAAACATTGGTGCCACTTGCCGAAGGCAGCGCGTCATCTTCCCATGTCCCAGGATTGGGGATCACATCCCCCTCCGCCTTGGCAATGAGTGAAAGCTCCCCATCATCGCCGACACGTCGATACACCCGCCACTCACCGACCCCTTGAGCCACCGGAAAACTGATGGAACCCAAGATCACATTGACGGATCCATCCACGTCGCTGGATTCATGCACGGGTGGATTTACCGATGGAAAATCCACACAATCCTTTTGTGCAGTCGCCGAGAAGCGGTGGATGACATACGTAGGATACTTCGAGTTGAATGCCACTTTCACCGCTGGCGCGGAAAGCAAGCCATTGGCAGCCACAGCACGCACCGTGATGCGCATCGGTTTGGACTCCAATTGGGGCTCTCGATAAGGCACCGTGACGCTAACAGTATTGGTGATCTGATAACTCAGACGCTGCTGATGCACGATCAGCCACGATTGGTCATTCTGCCGGAGGGCAATCTCGACCTCTGCCGCCACGATTTGGGCTTTGTTTCTCGCAACCTCAACCGTCGCCCCCTTGAAGTCAGCCGGCAGTCCGTTGTCTTCGGGTTTTTTCTCCTCACGGTTCAGCCAAGTGACAGACGGCAACGTGCGACAAACGAGAAACGAGCCACTAGGTCCCGGTGGTGCTTTGAAATCGCGCAGCACCCCCGCGACCGGGGCGCTGTGACCACTCAAGACCACTCCTGAGCAGGCGCTGCGTCCCACCGCACGAACCGTATACCAGACCGAACGGTTAGAGTGGGAAGTCAGTGTGGGCGATCCCGAACCATTGTCATTGAATGTGATGAACTTGGCACCCGGGGCATGCGAAACCAAGCCACCTACCCGATTGGTGTTCGGGTTGCCGACATGATTCAAATACTCCTGGGAACTCGCCCATCGATACACATAGTATCCAAGCGCCTCCTCCGCCACATTCCCTTCCTCAAGCTGCCTGATCTTCACCTGCAAATACTGGCTTCCTCCCTGCACCGCCCAGTCCGCTGGATTCGTCGGGCGCACAAAAGTGCTGTTGACCGAATAGATCGAGGGCGGATTCGGAGGCAAACGGTCACACATTTTCACCAAAGTCCCCGGCGAAAGAAGCCCGGGCATTCCAACGATGGTCCGGGCCGCAACATAATAGTAAAACTCCTCGCCATCGCTGTAGGGGCGACGCACCGATCGGCCACCTTCGCCGAGATGCCAGACTCCATCGTCGGCAAAATCAACTCGCTCCAAGTCGGCGGGATTCGCGGCTTCCACCGGAGTCAGCAGGTCGCCGACCAAAAGCGGCAGGTCATTGCCCATGGCAATGTCAGGGTTGGGATTGGAGGGATCGAGCGCTTCAAGCGCCGCGACCATTTCGGCAGGTGTCGGTGCGGATGTATGCCAGCCGAGGCCTTCCGCCACGGACCGTTTGACCCGGAAAACATCAAATCCAAACGTGTGCGGCAATTGAGCGCGGAGCGTCGAATCCACTCCCCAGCGAAAACGAGCATTCAGGTTATCCTTGGCGTTGATCGAGTATTGCGAACCGGGCTTCACCGGATGCACGACTTGAAATGGTGAAGCGGGTGCGGCAGGAACGACGGGCGATGCCGTGTCAAGTGTCACCCGCCCCACGACGCGAACATCACTATCAGACAGGTTGATTTCACGGACTTCAAAGGTATGAACCCCGCTTGGGACAGGAATGGCAAACCCATGGCCAAGCGCCTGCATCACTCCCGGATGCGCCCTGCCGAGAAAAAACAGTCTGGACAACAAGCGTGGATCGGAAACGGCCGATTGGATGAGATAAGCAAGCTTGCCGGCAGCATCGAGCGACGGATCCGCAGGCGCACTTGGAGCGGTTCCCGCTTGCAGGGTCACATCGCGATAGATCCCATCGATCCTCACATTCGCGTCAGCGGCAGAGCGGTCCAGCTTCGCCCCGAGTTCCAGCAATGCTCGAATCGTGTTCGGACTGGTCTGCAAGGTTTGAATGCCGAGTCGCGAATAGCTGCCGCCGGCCGTCGCATCACCGGATCTTGAGTAAACCGCAAAGCGCTTTCCCAAGGTTTTTGCGGCATCGCCCGGCTGCCAGAGAAGATACGCATGGGTGGTGCCGCCATTCTGCACGGTGGTGCCAACGGTCGTGAGCAATTCCTCAGTGCTTTGACTTCTTGCCGAAGGAATCAACGCAAGCATCAGAGCGAAGGCGAGAGGGAGGATTTTCATGAGCTTGTAAATAGTCGCTAAATAGATGGGTTCGAGGTGGTTTTCATCAGTAGTCCACTGACCAACCACCGTCTTGATAGGTAACCTTGGCACTCTCCGTGAACTTCACGCAGAACGGGCAGTAGCCAGCTTTTCCAGTCAACGTGCCGCGCCCGCTGAACTTGAGACTGCCCGCCGTCATGACTCCGGTCATTGAAACCTCTCCACGAATCGAAACAATGCACAGGGCCTCACCGCTTACGCCGAGAAGCATTTTCCCACCGAAAGTAGGCCCCTCGGCGAAGTAGAAGGCCCCCGCTCCGACGCCTGCCGAAATGCGGAACAGGCAACTCGCCGGAATTCCGAGTACCACTTCCGAAAGCGGAATCCACACCTCGCCATACACATAAGCCCCGGTGAATGGTGGAGTCCCTAGCAATGAGGAAACATCAGGATCCACCAGCTCCAAGGGTTCGATCGAGCAGGTGCGTCCAAAGAAAATTCCACCAGCTGCCTCATAACTGGAAACAATGACCCGCGCACTCGCAGCAAGATAACATTCATCCAGTCCGACCGCCACACTGGCAGCGAAGTCGGTGATTTTGAGACTTTGAAAATTCAGCTCCCCACCCGTCATTTCCAAAGAGCCTCCGATGCCGCGCGGACTCACCGAAGGACTGGTCTGCATGGAAAAGCGCACCTCCAAATTGGCTCTCAAGTCCGGGCTCACCCAGTCCAGAGGCACATCAAGAGCGCCGATTTTCACTTCCACCGCCTGGCTCCCCGCAGCGAGGCAACCCGCCGATCCCACATCACTGGCGGAATCATAACAATTCATTTCGAAATAGGCCTGAAGTTCCATTTCCTCGGGAATCTTGAATTGCACCTTCGCATCGAGACGCAAACGGCGGAGGGTATCTCCCTGGATATGGGCATAACCATCGATCGAGCCCGCACCACAATACGAATTGACGTCACCCACCAAACCGTTGATCGCATCATCGATCGGGCCAAGGGACGCCTTGATCAACTCCTTGCACATGCGGCTGACTTCTCCGAACGCGGAGTCGATCGCCGAACGCATGGCCATGTCCAATTCCGAAATGTATTGGCGCAAGGTGTATTGGATTTGCTGGATGAATCCTGCGGCAAGCAGTTGGTCGCGGAGTTCATTCCGGATCAAGGTCATGAACTCCTCTTTGCTGAACTCGTTCATCAGATTGCCCGCAGTCCCGAGCACGGTGGTGGGACCATAGGTGGCGGCGGTGGCGACATCGTCGATAAATCCGTATGCCGTCGAACGGAGGTCGTTCACGATGGTATCGATCTCGGCGCTGGCCTGAGTGATGATCTGTTGGAAACTGGTGAAGATTTCCTGTCCTGCCGCCAATTTGGAACGGACCAACACCAGATACGACCTCGCCTCCAGTAAGGCCTCGGTGACCCGATCCAAGGTCGGATCGAAATCAGCAAGCAGAGCGTTCAATTCCCCATTGATCTCAGAGGTCAACTCGCCGCTCAAAGATGTCAGAATGTTTGCCAGATCAGGCGGTGCCAATTCGCGGATCAACTGCCCCACCAGCGCCTGCACGATCTGCCGCTCAAGCTGCCCAGTCTCGGGATTGTTCACCTTGGCGAGCAAGCCGTTGATCAACTCTGCGGTTGGGACGCTGGGAACAGTGGGAGGGGTCAAATTGAAGGCAACACTGCCATCCACCACTTCCAACCGGCTCGTGATCGAGTCGATTGCAAGAATTCCCTGATCCAATGCATCTTCCACCCGGGCGAGGAGATTGGACGCCTCCGTGGTCGAGTTATGCAACTGATTGAGCCGCCCCTTCACACTGTTGGCAGCAACACCAATCGAGCCGTTGAGATAACGATCAAATTCTGATTTGAGGGAACCGGATGAAGCGTCCACCCAGTCACCATACGTTTGATTCGCTGCGACTGCATTGTTGTAGGATTGCGAAACTGCTGCATAAAGGGGATCGATCACATCTCCCTCAACGGCATCCAAGGCCTGGTCCAGCACCGCCTCCAGCGTATCACTTGCAAGATTGCCGACCTCATCCACCCCCTGATTCAATGTATCGGTGACGAATTGGCTGGCGGCCTCGGTGAGTGCCCTTGCGGCACCGATCTGTTCATCGGCGGCATCAACAGCCGCACTGACCAGATTGATTTCCGGCAGGCCTTCATATTGGGCACCGAACGAGATTTCCGCATTGTCAGCACTGAGGTAATCCACCTGGTGTTCGACGTTCACCACCAACAAGTCATTGGTGACCGCATCCCACGAGGTGAAATAGCGGCCAGTTGCGTTCCATTTCAACGGATAGCTCAGCGGCACAATTCCAAAAAGCGATTGGGTAGCCACCGGCACATGGGCATTCCGCACCGAAGGGTTGGTATAATCCTCCACACTGACTCCGACTGGAGGAAATGCCCGATGACCCGAGTCGAAGTTTGTATTGGTGAAATGCGTCTGCCCACCCTCGGTCCATCCGGAAGTGAGATACAGTGCTGCTGGAACTCCGGTTTGGGCGCTTGTCATGGCATGCACTTTGAGGTCCTCGAAGAATGGCACGTTGCAGCGAGCCGCAAATCCCACATAACCGGAAGCCGGAGCCCCGGCAGCCTCAGGGTTGTTGAAATAGAGTTTCGACACCGGAGTCATCTGATAGATCTCCTCGCCCGGCCCCTCCATGGGAAGTGTGGCGGGAAGGCCGAGTCGTCCGTCCACACCCTCGATGTTGTCCGCAATCGTGCCGATGTTGCCGGATGGAAGGAAGGCCAGGCTTCCCGCCAATGGCGTGTCAATATTCGCCGCACCGGTGATCAGCCCAAGCGTAAGGAACCTCGGACCATAACAAGAACCGCCTGCCTCCGGTTCAAAACTCATCGCCAGCGGCGTGAAGGCCCCATTCCAATAAAGCAAGGGCTTCGAACCGGAGTCGGTCGGATCAATCTCAGCCTGATCCAAGGCCCCGGTGCAAGTGAGCGTCAGGCTTTCGAACTTCTGGGTGAAGCCGGAGGGCTCCGGCACTGCGACCTGACCGTTGATCCAAGACTCCCGATTCTCATTGGATAGGTAAGTCAATTGGTAGCGGGTAATTCCAAAATCATAACCGTAGAGCACGACTGAGGCATCAAAGCCTCCCTCCTCCGCCACATGACGACCGGAAATTCCGCTTGCACGGACATAATATTTCGAAACATCCGCTTGTAAGAGGTATTGATAGTCACTGGTCATGTCCGCCAGTCTGGAGGCCCCAATCGAACCACTGCCATTCACGGTCATGGTGGCTCCGGCATACGCACCGACACCATCGACATAGGTCGTCAATCCCGAATACACCGGAGCCAGGTGATTCATCTTGTCATATCCGGCAAGAAGCAGGCTCCCCGGAGCCAACAACTCCGCCGTAGTGGCAAGAGGACCCGATGCGGCAAGCGGATTGCTGGATTCATAGAGCTGATGCCCCGCAACCAGGAAATCGGCAGCCACAAACTCATCGGTCTTGTGGGCAGCCACCCCATCGCCACGAATGCCCCATTTCAGGGCTTTGGCAGCCATGGTGGAGGACGCGAAGATGCCGCCGTCCGAAGTGAACCTCCACTCGCCCGTCGTCGAGGTGAGGGACAAGGAATCCACCGCAGAGCCTGCCGGTGGCCCGCAAGTATCGCCCTCGCACGATCCATCAAAACTCACCTGCACTGGTGCCGCACCAAACAGGATGCTGCCACTGCCGACGACCCCGTCCTCGATCTTCAAATTGCCCGCTCCCGCCCAACTGACCTCCGCATTGGCGGGAAAATGGCTGCGGAAGGAACCGGAGTTCACATCCATCTCAGAGGCCTTGGTTCTCACACTTCCGTCACCGTGAGCCACAAAAGCAATCGGCCTCGGAGAGGAGATACCCACAAACCGTAGATAACCGTCATTGCTGAGTCGATAGCTCATTGTCGGTTTGTCATGCCTGCCAGCGGCCTCGTTCGCATCCAACTGGTCGAACGCCGCCTGATGTGCCCATTCGGCATCGACCGCATCAAAGGAAATCTCACCTGTCTGATAGAGTTTGAAGCCACTCACCTGATACAAGAGCGGACGGGCCTCATCGAACACCCATGCATCGGCCGGAGTCGCGAGTAAAAGCGTGCCCGTGTGTCTGAAAGTGTTTCCGAGCGACCGGCTTCCCAACACCACCTCGGAGCCATATCGCCCCGCTGCAGTCGCCCGTGTCCCGGTGTAGCCCAGTCCTTGCGGCAAGTGCACCACGGTCGAATCCGCCAACGCTCCCGTCGTTTCCAGAGTGGTATTCGGATAAGAAACCTTCACCCCGCCATAAACCGCACTTACGTGCCCTCCCCCGGCCACAATGACCGTTCGGGAACCGGACGTCAGGACCGCATCGCCATCGTTCTCAAGACGGACCAACATGTCGGCCCCCGCACCGAAGCTGTAATTCGGAAATCCTGACAAACTGCCGGACGGGACATTGAGTGTGGTGTTGATGAAATTGACGCCCAAACTGCCGGCAGCCGGACTGTTGCTGATCGAAGTGAACGAAGACGCAAGTGAACCAAAGCGGAGAGTCCCGTTGAAATGAAGCAAACGCACCAAACTGGTCTCCGACGATGTGCCATTGTTCCGGTAGGTCGAGGGCGTGCTTTCCAAGTGCTCGAACCGGATCGCCAATCGGTAGGAACGGTTTGCCGGATCGATTTGCGAGACTGGCGCAAAGTTCAACGACAGGCTCGAACTCAGAATACTCGGTGCATTCGGAGTCCCCGCTGTCCACGGACTGCGGGTAGACGAAATCGTACTTACACCGCCACCTTCAAGCGGAATCACCGCCCCCGTGTCATCGCTCAAGATCGCAGTGAAACGTAGGCTAATCCCAACACTGGAACCGCCGAGATCATAGCGGGCGAGCGAGTAAGGAACCGATGCCGTGAAGCGCTTTTGCGTCGCCGATGAGCCGCTGCTGGTTGCATGAATCTTTGTCCATGTCGGTGCCCCCCGCAGCCAGCCACGGGCGTTACGATTCGACGCGTTCTCCGGCAGATCCGGAAAATGCACGACCACAAACGACGCCGAATCATCCGGTCCATCCCCACCGATCGACGACCAATACCCAACCGGCCCCCCACCAATCATAATTGTGCTTTCCTTTTGGACCGAATACCGGATCGAATAGGACTGGCCGGCTCCAAGATCGATGTTGGGATCGATATCCAGACCAAAGGAAATCGTTCGAATCGTTTGGATAACATTAAAGCTGACCGTGACAGGCTCACTATACTTCGTGGTGGATCCACCCGCCAAGGGGACCGGATTGCCTGCCGGATCCAACAACTGGGCACTGATCCGGTAGTTTCCACTATCCGGAGTGAAATCCGCAGGTTTGGTGAACTTCACATCAGCGCCTCCGTGAATCACATCCCGATCGTAGTCCAGATCGACATTCGTTGAATCCGAATCAATGATGTAATGAGGCGCAGAAATCGTCCCGGACGGCGCGACCAGTGTCGTCAGATTCGGAGTGATCCCCGCATTTGCGGACAATGAACACGCGAAAAACATCGTTCCGAACGCTCTCGAACAACTCCGGCGAAGATCTTTGAGCAGCGATTTCATGGGCGTAATCCTTGCGACATTGCCCCCTCCCTAACAACCTGCCCCCGCTCTGTCCATTCAATCCTTCAATCCGCGAGTTTTTTCTCTCGATACCTCCTTCGCAGCCCAGCGCTTCCTCGCATGAGATCCTTTGGTTTCCGTCAAACTGATTTAAACTCATGTTCGTTGCAGCGAGTCTGGCGAGCCTCCTCACAGGTTGCGCTGTCAAGGATTCGATGCCGGTTGGCAGCATGAATATCGAGTCCGCCAACTACAGCGTCAAATTCATACCGACGAAGCGAAGCCCAGCGGACCCATGGACCTCCCACTTTCAGGTGATGAAAAAAGACGAATCACGGCAAATCCTTGAGGTGGCCAGCGGGGTCCGGGGCGGCGATCCGCAACAAGACCTTGGATTCAATAAAGACGATGTGCACTTGGTGGAGAGATTCTCACCTTTCGCTTCGCCAACGGATAAATCTCGCAAATCGCCCTCAAAGACATTCCGAGAGCTCCCGAGCCCCGTGATGGCTGAAATCCGAAAACGAATCTCATGAATTGACGCAACCTACTGATTGTCTTCTCACTCACTTCCAAGGCATTCGCATACAAAGCACCAAATAATCTCAGTTCCTACTTTCCCTTAGCGCGGTTTGTGCGAGATTCTGCGGCATCCATCATCAACCTTATGAAAATCCGTCATTTCCTCGCCGTGCCAATGGTCTTGCTGATCACCGCTTCGTTTTCTCCAGCCGAAACCCCTGCCGCCCAAATGATAGCTGACAGTCGGACCGATGCGCTTTTCAATGGGACCGATCTTAATGGATGGGACCACGTATTGGTCGGTGATGGGGTCAAGAAGGAGGATGTCTGGAGCGTCAAGGAGGGGGTCCTCGTCTGCAAAGGGACTCCTTTTGGCTACTTGTTCACCAAGAAGTCCTACCAGGATTTCACGCTGACTTTCCAGTGGCGCTGGGCTCCCGGTGGCACGCCAGGCAACAGCGGCGTCTTGTTGCGCATCGCAGGAAAGCCGGCCACCTTCATGCCCAAGTGTGTGGAGGCGCAACTCAAACATGAAAATGCCGGAGACACGTGGGGATTCTTCGGAGCCAGCATCGATGGCCCGGCAGAACGGATTCAGGAAATCAAAAAGCACGAAGCACTTGGAGATTTCCGTGGAGTCAAAAAGATCAAGGCGGCGGAGAAACCAGCCGGAGAATGGAATCAATATGAAATCAAGGTTTCCGGCGAAACCCTCGAACTCAAGGTCAATAGCGAACTCGTCAACCAAGTCAAAGGTCTCGACATCCTCTCCGGCCCCATCGGTTTTCAATCTGAAGGAGCTGAGATTCATTTCCGCGATATCAAAATCACCCCCCACAAACCCTGAGCAGGCCTACAACGGATTTGCGGCTATTTCCCACCATGGGGCACGGAAGAAGAGATGACAATCCGGCGAATGCTCCCCGGTCTTGTTTGCAGAAAGCGACCGCTTGTTGGCTCGCACGGCAGAAACCTGCGATTTTCGCTGTGCCCTTGCTCAACTTCATCCTTGCGATCCCCATGTTTTCAATCCAAGACATTGGATATCACACGCCATGAGCCGATATACCGATGGATTTGTTTTGCCCCTCCCCAAACATAATTTGGAAAAGTACATCCAAGTCGCCACCAAGGCCGCAGCGATCTGGAAGGATCACGGCGCTCTTGAATATGTAGAGGCGGTAGCCGATGACATGGATGCCAAAGGCATGACTGCCTTCCCACAAATCGCAAATGCGAAAGAAGATGAAATCGTCGTGATCGCCTACATCGTCTTCGAATCGAGGGAGCATCGGGACGCCGTCAACGCCAAGGTCATGGCGGACCCCCGTCTTCAGGAAATGTGTGACAAGGACAACCCACTTTTCGAATACACCCGCATGGCTTACGGAGGATTCCTGAACATCGTGGAGGCCTAAGCCCCACTGGAGCGCGGAATTCATTCCGCCGCCATTCAGGAACCCACAAAAGCAAAGCGCGCATCGGATTTCCCCCCGGAATTCTCGACGCGCGCTTTTTTTCCAAATTCACCGGCTTGGTCTTGGCTCGAATGATTTCCCCACGGAATTCGGTTCGATGCGTTTGGTGGCCCGGCTTGGGTGAGCTGGAGTTCCGATCCGCCGTGGCTTTGCGGAACGACCAAAGAATGGCTGAAAATCAGCAGAACGGAAGCATTTGATGGTCCCGACTCCGGCCAAGCGGTCGCCAAACTGGCCATAAGGGGTGCACCACTTAAGGAGCGGGGAGCTTATTGTCCCCATCTCAATCCAAGAAAAAAGCCGCCAGCCCCGTGGGACTGGCGGTGAACCATTCCGCCAGTTTCACGGGATCATTGCGGTATTTGTTGCGCATCAGCGGATCCAGTCTCCTCAATGCACCCATGCCCGCCATGATGGCTTCTGCCACGGAACGGGTGGCACCGACCCGGTTCGTCAGGCCCGCATCCTGATCATCTTCCGCTTCAATGAGTGGACGATCCGAAATGGGGCGATGGAGGTCCGCCTTGTGCCGAGAGCTCATGGCCGCGCAAGGATGGTGCGTGATTTGAAACCTGGCTGCCAAGCACCATCATTGACGCCCCAACTTTGCCTCGACAAAGGCATATCTTCTGGCCCCAACGGGGACTTCGGTAGATAGCCCGGGGTGCAATCGGCACCCCGGGAAAGACATAGGCATTGATCGCACCCCAACGGGGTGCACGGAACGATCCCTATAAAGAAAGCGCTCCAGCTTCTCCTCTCCCTCCTGATTTCCATTCAATCCGCAGGCCAGTAGACCTTGGTGAGTGGCAATAGGCCACGCCCGTCGGTGTCGAAAGTCTCGTAATGGGTTTCGATGAGGCGGGCGAGATCGTCCAAGTCCATCAGACTGACGGGAACGGTGGCACGTTCGGATTCGTAGCCGACCATTCAGGTGTTTTTGGGTGTCATGGTTTTGTTCCATCAAGGGAGCGATTCCCCCGCATCCAGCAACTTTTTCACCGTTCTTGCGACCAGTGGGGCGAACTTTTCCAACTCTGACATCGGCATCCCGTCCTTGTATGACTGATACCATCGACGGCGACATCTTACAACTTTGGTTCCTTCCCTGAGATGGAGCTTGTTCAAGGTGAAGCGGGCTCTTGTTTCCAGTTCGGGCGGGAAAAGGCTGGTCACGATCAACTGCATCGAGGGAAGGATGACCTCGAACCACCCTTCCTGAATTTCAAAAGGATCCAGGACCTTGTCGTCATGGTTCATTTTTGACCCGTTCACCGAACCAGAGATATATCGATAGTTGCTCCATTGATAAGTCAGATCGGGTCGGCTATTTTTGGAAAAGTAATGATCCACCTGCCCCTCGGCAATCCACATGGCCCACCATCCACATCGTTCGTGAAAGCCTTGGGCGAGGTCTTTTTCATAGTTTGCCCATAGGTTTGGGAAATCCGAAGTCTTGGGTGTTTTTCCTGCCAATCGTTGGGAGACGAACCAAGCGATGCCAGGCTCCCGACAATCGCTGTCGAAATTTGCCGGTTCGGGAATGGGATTGGCTACGGGGATCATGATGATTTTTTGACTCGGTCAAAGTAGGGCTTCCACATTGGCCAGAACTCATCATCTCCACCCAGGGCATTTCTCAATTGTGTGTCGATCTCCTGTGCCGTGTGCGAATTTGAAGTAACAGGATTCGGGTTTGCGGCCATGAAGTCCCTTGCCGCATCAATCGCCTTCTTTGCCTCTACCGGGTAACTGCTGAGGTAATTGAATGAATCCGAATCCAACCAGTTTTCTGCGGCTCCAAGTTTGGCGAAAGGAATGCACTCGAATTCCACTTTCCCGTCTTCCAGATCGAAGTCGAAGAGCCGGTCCACTTCCTTGTCCCAAAGATGTTCAACAGAGCCTGTCACCAAGGGCGAGTGGGTGGTGGCGATGATTTGGACGGATTCCAACTCGTGGCCATCGGGAAGCGACCGGATGGCTTCATGAAGTGCTGGGAGAAAGACTCTCTGCCATTTGGGATGAAGGTGAGCCTCAACTTCGTCGAACAAAACCACCATCCGGCGGGTGGGTTCCTCGCGACGCTTCTCCGAGGCGATCCGATGTTCCTGCCATGCCCACACCAGCAAGTAGGCCATCGCCAGGACACGCTTCATTCCGGATGCCGCCAACGTCACGGGGATCTTTCCATAAGGCATGATCAAGGTCGGAATGTCCGTGGTTCCCAAACCGACGCGCTCGCCCTCGCCGATGCTGAGGCACTCGGCTTCGTCTGCGGAGAGCCGCTTCAGAACATTTTGCAACATGCCGAAAGCTCCATTGTTCTTGAGCCTCCAGTTTTCCACGTCGCGGAGGAGTCCATTGCAGAGGATGTCTTCCGCCCTCAACGCTCCTAGGGGAAGTCCGTTCCAGACCTCGGCATTGTTGAATTGAAATGGAGGTGCTTTTTCCCGATTTTCAGGTTGATCCATCCGGTAGTTACGGGCGGGGTCACATAAGGAGAATCCCCCGTCGATCCGCGCGTATAGAACGATGCCCGGCATGGAGGATCTGCGATTTTGCGTTGCGAGCCAAATTTGCGATCCGAACGTAAATTCCGCCTTTCCCTCGGTATCTTCACCCGACGTGCCACGGATGCCCCAGGAAATGGCAGGCGGGTTGGTTTTGGTGGAATTTGCCGAAGGATGAAACTCCCTGCCATCCGCCCATGTGTGCGTCAGCACAT
This sequence comes from Luteolibacter sp., assembly GCA_040399845.1. Classification (GTDB taxonomy): domain Bacteria; phylum Verrucomicrobiota; class Verrucomicrobiia; order Verrucomicrobiales; family Akkermansiaceae; genus Luteolibacter. Next base: position 25,713 of record JBBARN010000001.1, read on the forward strand.
ACCAGCAGGCGTCCAGAAGAAAGGTTTTCCCTAAGCCGTTGTCGCCCGTGATCAGGTTCAATCGTTCGCCAAAATCTGCTTCAAGTTCAGGAGCAGGGCCGATTTGGTGAAGTTGGAGTGACGAAATCATTGGGGTGACGAACGGAGAGTAGTGACTTGGAGAGTCTGGGTCAAATCTGAGCTTGGATGGCTCTCACATCCTCCCCAAGCCCCTCAGCGTCTCCAAAATCCCCTCAATCTGCTCGGTGCGTTTGGCGTTCTTTCTGCCGAAGCGGTTTGAGAGTTGGTCGGGGGTGGCGGTGGGGTCGGTGGTGAGGAGTTGGCGGATGAGGGTGACTTGGTCGGGGAGGCGGGTGGGCCAGGGGATGGGGGAAGAGGGATTGTCGATTGATGATTGTTGATTTTGGATTTTTGATTGGGAAGAAGCAGCGGCTTCGGTGCCGGGGAGGGTGGTTTGTTGTAGTGTCGGTCTGTGACCGTCGCTGGTTTCGGCGGTTTTGTTTTGGTAGTCCGGGCGGAGCCAGCGGATGAGGCCGCGCTTTTCTTCGGCGGCGCGTTCGTGGTTGAGTTTGACGAGGCGGGTGAGCAAGACAGAAGACGGCAAGACGCAAGACACAAGACTGGAATGCTCCGCGCTGCGCTCGAAATTTTTCTCTCTCTTTTCTTGCGTCTTGTGTCTTGCCGTCTTGTGTCTCGACCGCAAGGTCTCCCCACCCATAGGCTTCCAAGACGGCTTTATCGAGTTCGTCGTGGATTTGGCGGAGGAGGGTGACGAGGCCTTGGTCGTGGATCTGCTTTTCCTTGGCGTTGAGGGTTTCTCCGGCGCGGAGCTTTTCCAGCACGTTGTACATGCCGGTGAGGGTAAGGCCGGGATGGAGTTCCTGCTGGCGCTTGCGGTGCGCATCGAGACGCTCGCCGAGATCGCGGATGCGTTGCTTGAGTGCGCCTTCTTCGAGGGCGGGGAATGGGAAGGGATCGAAACACTTGGATTTCACATAGACGGAATCGTTGCCGACTCCGAGCCAGGAACCAGTTTTCAATGACCACAAGACGTGGCTTGAGGATGATAGGATTCCCAAAACAAAAGCGTCTTCGCTCGCAATGGCGATTAGTTTGTTGTCAGGAAGTATGGCCTTATCGAGGAAAGTGAAAAAGCGGTGTTTGCTGGTTTCGACAGTGACTATATAGCGAGTTATGTCTTTGAGCGCCGGACGGAAGTCTCGTCGCGGTTCGCCGAAGATCCACCAGTTGATCCGGTATATATCGCGATTGTTCTGATCCCGTTCAGGTTTTACATGAGTGAGAACATGTTGATATAGGGTCGGATACCTTGAGCGAACTTCTTCTTCGGTTAATCCGAACAGGTCGATGACTTTTACGTGGCGCGGGCGATTTGTGAGATCTTTCCCGTTGCGGTAGCCTTTGAGATGACCGTCGAGCCCTTCAATGGTGCCATGCTCAAGTTGCCTTGCTTCTTCAATTGTAACGATGAAGCCGGAGCCATGGAGTTTAACGCCTGGGCAACTCAGTTTGGAATTCGCAACGAGGGGGCCGCATGTTGTGAGATCGGAGCCGAGCTGAAGATTGGGGGCAATAAGGCCCCCGCTCCTTAGGAGGGTCACTTCGTTTTCGCCGTGCTCCATTGGGCGTTCGGCGGTGACCTTTTCGACGATTCCCTCGTTTTTGCCGGGAGCGGCGACGGTCATGGCGATGCGGACGGCAGCACCATCAGCGGAATCGATCCATGGATGATCCGGGATGGCATAGGCGAGGTGGAGCGGTTTTTTCGTGTCTGCCAGAAAGGGCTCGATGACCCGGCGGTTGAAGGTTTGATGGATGGAGTTGGTGGTGATGAATCCGAAGCGTTTGCAACGACCTTGCGCGGTTTCCGCAGCAGCCTTGCACCACCAGAACATCACGAAGTCAGCAGATTCGGGCACATCGCCTTTCCATGCCTTGCGCAAGGATTCGGTATAGCCATCGCCGAGGGCATCCCGCATCCGGGAGGCTCCGATGAACGGCGGATTTCCCACGATGTAATCCGCCTGCGGCCATTCGGCGCGGCGTGGGTTTTTGTAGTCGAAGAGCACGGTGCGGGCGGATTCGTCCGGGACTTCCTTGCCGGTGATGGGATGGGGCTTGGTGCTGTAGCCGTTCCAGATGGTGAGGATTTCCCCGCTCTCGGGATCGCGGCGCGGGATTTTCTCATCGTAGGCGAGCACGGCGTCTTGCTGGCGGATGGTTTGGGTTTTGGGAAGCAGGGGGCGGTCGCCGGTATCGGCCTTGCCGGTGGTTTTGCGCTGCCACTGGAAGTAGCCGATCCAGAGGACGAGTTGGGCGATGGCAACGGCGTTGTGGGAGATTTCCAATCCGAGGAACTGCTCGGGGCGCAACTTGTATTCGTTCATCTCGAAGGTGTTCCAGGGTGACGTAGAGGAAGTTGGCAGTGCCGCAGGCAGGATCGAGCACCTTGATGGCGCAGAGGTGGCGGTGGAAGGCGGTGACGAGTTTGAGGGCCTCGGCGTCTTTCTTTTTGGCATCGGCGCGGAGTTTCTGGGCGGCGGCACCGGTTTTCTTGGCATCGGCGGAGTTTCCGGCGGTGAGGAATTGTTTCGCCTCGTCCTCCAGGGCATCGGCACGGTCCTCGGCGGCTTCGGCCTCGTTGTGGAGCGTGGCGGCGGAGAGTCGGGTGGATTCCCATTCCTCGCGCAGCGGCTCGATGATGGTCGGGCGGATGAGGCGCTCGACGTAGGAGCGCGGCGTGTATTCCGCGCCAAGTTTGTGGCGCTCCCGGGAATCCAAGGCGCGGGTGAGCAAGGTGCCGAAGATGGAGGGTTCCACGCCGGACCAGTCGGTGTCCGCAGCTTCCGCGAGCATTTCAAGCTGGGCGGCGGAGAGCGGGAGGGCGGTGGTGTTTTCGAAGAGGCCGCCATTGAAGCAGGCGATTTCCTGGAAAAGCAGGGTCGAGTAACCGGTGCCAGTGGCCATTTCCCGCCAGAGGGCGGAGATGAGCACGGGGAAGCCTTTCGGGGAGGCTTTGACTTGGGCGAGGAGTTTTTTGAATCCATCCTCCGGCAGCAGGCCGATGTCTTCGGCAAACATGGTGAAGAGGCAGCGCTGGAGGAAACCGGCGATGACTTGGGAGTCGTGGCCGTCGGTTTCGAGGGACTTCGCGAGCTTGGCAAGGCGGTTGGCGATGTCGCGGGTGACCTCGGCGGCTTTCTTGGAGGGATCGAGCGCGTGGGGATCGGTGAAGACGAGGCGTAGGCGTTCGAGGATTTCCGGGCGGCGGAGATCGGTGAGAAGGACGCGGTGGTTCTTGGGATCCGGGAAGCGCTCGTAACGTCCGCCGGTGCAGGTGAACTCGGCGTAGAGGTCTATGGAGTGTCCGACATCGCAGACGATCAGAAAAGGCGGGCGACCGTGGCTGGCGGGGACGGAAGTGATGTAATCGCGGCCTTGGTGATAGGCGCGTTCAAGGGCCTTGTCGAAGGCGGCGCTGCCCCTGCGGCCGTGGCCGGATTTGGTGGTTCCCGCTGTTTCATTGGCCCGGCGGTCATAGGCCGCCGCTACAGGCGTTTCAGATGCGCCTTGTTTGGTCTCGCAGACGAAGTGTCCGGCTTTGTAGAGATCGATGTAGTTCGTGACGGAAGAGCCATCCGGATTCACCCGTGGCACGGCGCGGTCAAAGACATAGAGATTCTTTTCCGGATCGGGAGAAGTGGGATCAGGCCGTGGGACTTGCAGGAGATCGCAGAGTTCAGCGAGGAACATCTGATAGTTCGCCCGCTCGGCCGCGCCGGAGTTTTCCCAGCGGGTGATGAAAGATGTGATTTTCTCTGGCAGGATCGCGGTCATTGGCTGCCGTCAGACTAGAGGGCAGCAGTCAGGGGGCGAGGCGATTTTTCAGTGGTCGTAAAGCTGTCAACAAGGGGTGGAAATGGACATCGGGAGGGAAGTTTCGTAGGAATTTCCCTATGACATTTTTGGAAATTCGAAATGCGACCGTCTGGCGCGGCAATACGACGGCGCTTAAAGCATTGTCCCTGACGCTTCAGACGGGGGAAAGCGTGGCAATTCTGGGACCCAATGGAGCGGGCAAAAGCAGTCTGCTGAAACTGATCACCGGCGAACTCAGACCGGAGGCCAATCCTGGAACGCTTTGTCGATTGTTTGGTGAGGATCTGTGGTCGTTGGAGGAACTCCGGCATCGCATCGGCGTGGTCATGCCAGAGGAGGTGGCGCGTTTTGATGATGAGGAATTGGCGGTGGATGCGGTGTTGTCATCGCTGCGCGGGGCTTACGGGCGGACGCGTGACATGAGGTTTTCCAAGATCGAGAAAGCACGTTGTCTAACAGCCATGCGGCTTATGGGGGTGGATGAACTGCAGGAGCGGCCTTTCGGTGCGCTGTCATCGGGTGAGCGCCGGCGTTTTCTGGTGGCGAGGGCGCTGGTTCACGAACCAAGCGTTCTGGTTTTGGACGAACCATCCACCGCATTGGACTTTCCTGCTTCCATCCAATTGATCGCCACATTCCGGAAACTCCAGCAGGAGGGGCGCACGCTGGTTTGGGTGACGCATCATCCGGGCGAGATTCCCCCGGAGATCGGACGGGTGATCCTGCTCAAGGAAGGTCGTGTGTTCGCGGATGGACCCAAGCGGGAAGTGCTCACGACGCAAAAGCTTACGGAGCTGTTTGAAGCCCAATTCAAAGTGCGCTGGTCACAGGGATGGTGTGATGTGAAGGCGCGGTGATCTGATAGAAGAGAATGGGAACCACGGATGGGTACGGATCTACACCGATGAAAAGCGAAACATTCCCGAGCAGAATGGATGGCTTCAGCCTTCAAGCTAACAGACCATTCATCAGTTGGCCGTGGACATCGGTGAGGCGGAAATTCCTGCCCTGATGGCGGAAGGTGAGTTTTTCGTGATCGAGTCCCAGTTGATGAAGAAGCGTTGCCTGGAAGTCGTGGATGCCGACGGGATCCTTGGTGATGCCATAACAAAACTCATCCGTCTCGCCATAAGCATGACCGGGCTTGAAACCACCGCCTGCCACCCACATGGTATAACAGGCACCGAAGTGGTCGCGGCCGTGATTGGGCTTGGTGATGTCGCCTTGCACAAAGACCGTGCGCCCGAACTCGCTGGCCCAGATGACCACGGTGTCTTCGAGAAGGCCGCGTTGTTTGAGGTCTTTCACGAGTCCTGCGGATGGCTGATCGGTATCCATGCATTGTTTTTCCAACTGCGTGGGAAGATTCGAGTGCTGATCCCAACCGGAATGCATCAACTGCACAAAGCGGGTGCCACGCTCGATGAGTCGGCGGGCGAGCAAGCAGTTTCTTGCGTAGGAACCCGGGCGTTGCACATCGGGTCCATAAAGATCGAGCACGGCCTTTGACTCGCCGGCGATATCCGTCAGCTCCGGCACACTTGCCTGCATGCGGTAGGCCATTTCGTATTGGGTGATGCGGGTGTCGATCTCGGGATCGCCGAACTCCTGGAGGTGCTGTTGGTTGAGCGCGGCGATGTCATCCATGAGCGCGCGCCGCAGGGCGCGCGACATGCCATCGGGATTGGTGAGATACAAGACCGGGTCGCCATCGCCGCGGAAGCGCACGCCCTGATACTTGGATGGAATGAAACCACTGCCCCAATAGTGATCGAAAAACAACTGGCCGCAGGTTTTTTCACGATCCGATGAAGTCATCACCACGAAGGCGGGAAGCTCGCTGGTAAGGCTGCCGAGTCCATAAGTCGTCCACGCACCGAGGCTCGGCCGGCCGGGGATCTGGCTGCCTGTTAGAAAAAAAGTCACGCCGGGAGCGTGGTTCACCGCATCGGTATGCATCGAGTGGATGAAACACACATCATCCGCGATGCTGCCGATGTGGGGGATGAATTCGGACAACCATTTGCCGCTGTTTCCATATTGGCGGAAGGGTTTGAGGGCAGGAAGGATGGGATAACCCTTCTGGCTGGCGGTCATCGTGGAGAGCCGGATTTTTCCCCGAACGGATTCCGGGAGTTCCTGCAGGCGGAGTTTTTCGAGGTTGGGTTTGTAATCGAAGAGATCCACCTGCGATGGCGCGCCGCCTTGCCAGAGCACGATCACCCGTTTCGCCTTGGGTGCGAAATCGGCGAGCGGGGAAGTTACCACGTTTGCGGCCAAACCATCCTGACGCAACAAATTTGCAAGCACTGCCGCGCCGATGCCACCGGCACTGCGACCGAAGAACTGGCGGCGGGTGAGGTGTCTTTGGTGTTGGAGGAATGGATCCATGGGATTGATCAGTTAGATAAAACTTATCCGCGGGTGAGGGCTTCGTCGAGGTTGAGGATGGAAAGGCAGACGGCTGATAGGGCAGCGACGTAGACAGGGTCGGCAGGCACATCGCGGGCGGCTTCGCCGTGACTGAGATAACGATTCGCGGCGGCAGGATCGGCGCTAAACTCCTTGCGCGCTGTTTCAAAACTGCGCATCAAGATTTCCAATTCTTTAGCAACAGGTTCACGCGAGCAAACGCGCAGCCAGGCGCGGCGGAGTTGGGCTTGCGTGTCATTGGTTGGAGTTTCCTGCATGACGCGGATGGCCAATGCGCGTGCTGCCTCGTTCCATGTGATATCATTGAGTGTGATGAGCGCATGGATCGGGGTATTGGTGAGGGAAGGTTTTACCGAACAAATGGTGCGCGATGAGGCATCAAACATATTGCCAGGTGCCGCAGTGCGCCGCCAGAAGGTATAGAGACTGCGGCGGTGGAGCGCGTTTCCTTTCGATTGCGGATAGGTGAAATCGCGCTCTTTGGTGATCGAGAGTCCGTCCCAGATGCCGGAGGGCTGATAGGGATAAACGGGTTTTCCGCCCATTTCCCGATTCAACAAGTCACTGCTCGCCAGAGCGATGTCGCGGAGGATGAGCGAGGAAAGGCGGAATCGCGGGGCGCGGGCAAGGAGGCGGTTCTCGGGGTCGAGCTCCAACAAATCCGGCGTGGCTTTGGCGGCTTGACGGTAGGTGGCGCTGGTGACGATGATGCGGTGCATGTGTTTCACATTCCAGCCGCTCTCGCGAAACTCCGCCGCCAACCAATCCAAAAGAGCCGGATGGCTGGTGGGATCGGCCTGCACTCCAAGATTTTCCGAGCTCTTCACCAAGCCGATGCCGAAGAATAGCTGCCAGTAACGATTCACCTGAACGCGGGAGGTGAGAGGGTTCTCCGGACTCATCAACCATTTCGCAAGTCCCAGGCGGTTTGCAGGCAGATCCGGAGCCATCGGAGGGAGGACTTCGGGGGTGCCGGAGGAAACCTCCTCCAAGGGAGATGTATAAACTCCGCGGGAATAGATATGTGTTTTCCGCGGCTTGGCATCGGACATGATCATCACTTTTGGCAATGCATCACGGAACGATCGGAATGCGGCGGTGGCTTTGTCCTTCTCGATGCGGTAAGACACGACCTCGGGATGGCTGGATGTGGTGGTGAAATGCTCGCGCAGCGCCTGCTTTTCCTTTTCGCTGCGATTCGCCGCGGGTTTTGCCAGTATGGCTATCACTGGTGAGGGGAGCTGCTGCCGGGCAAGTGGGTCCGGCGTGTGGGTGGTGGAGATGCGGAAACGTCCGAACTGATGTCTGACATGCGATGATTGGAATTCCAGGGTGAGTCGCAGCGGCCGCCCCGCCGGGATGGCGCTCGATGGCTGAACCATCAGGAAATGGGGCTTGGTGACTTCCGGATGATAGGCCCAAGCTTTGGGGCCATCGTCCAACACACCATCGGCGCTGAAGCTTGCTTGAGAGTAATCCGCCAAGGCAGAGGCAAGTGGAATTTCAACTCCATCCACAGCGATCCTAAGCCGTGTGAGAACCGCATTCCCGCTATCTGCCCGTCCGGAGCCGCCCATGGGCAGGCGGGCATCGGGAATCACATCGATCCGCAGGGCTGTGACTGGCTCGGCCGGAGCGGGAAGATCGATGATATAATTCGCCCGATCCGGTGCCGGGCCGCTGGCGAAGATATCATGTTCGGGAGTGACTTCGAGTTTTACCTCATGATCGGCAATCGCCGAATCCGGTCGGAGGGTGGACCATTGAATTTGCGGGCTCGCAGCAAATGAGGTTTCCCATTCTGTTAGAGCTGCCAGCACGGCGGGCGAGGGTTTGGCGGTTTCAGCAGCCTTCTTTTCGAGCTCTGCAAGCTTGGCCAACTGCTCGGGTGGGCCTGCGTGGATCCATGGATCGGCGATGCGGTATTGGCCACCGCTGGGCGGCATGCCGGTCTCGGGGACATGGTTGAAAAAGGCCATCATCCGATAGAAATCACGCTGCGGGATCGGATCATACTTGTGATCGTGGCATTGCGCGCAGGCCATCGTGAGGCCGAGCCAGTTGGTGGAAGTGACGTCCACGCGATCGAAGAGAATGACATTCCGTTGTTCCTCCGGGATCGCGCCACCTTCGCCATTGAGGAGATGGTTGCGATTGAAGGCGGAGGCGATTTTCTGATCGAGCGTGGCATTCGGGAGCAGGTCACCGGCGAGTTGTTCAATGGTGAACTGGTCGAAAGGCATGTTGTCGTTGAGGGCACGCACGACCCAATCGCGCCAGACGTATTGGTGCGTATCTCCATCCTGTTGGAAACCATTGCTGTCCGCAAAGCGCGCGGCATCCAGCCAGGGCAAAGCCATGCGCTCGCCGTAATGCGGGCTTGCAAGCAAGCGATCCACTGCCGCCTCGTAGGCTCCGGGAGATGTATCTGTTAGAAATGCGTTGAGTTCCTCAGGCGATGGAGGGAGGCCGGTGAGGTCGAGGCTCAGACGGCGAAGCAGTGTGGCCTTGGGTGCTTCGGGCGAAGGTTTGAGTTGATGCTTGGTGAGGGTTTCGAGAACGAAGACATCGATGGGATTTTTGGGCCAAGCGGAAGAACTTTCAGGAACAGTGGGGCGCTGTATGGGCTCGAAAGCCCAGTGATTCCGATACTCCGCGCCTTCCTTGATCCATTGTCGCAGGGTCTCGATTGAGGCGGGTGAAAGTTTCTTTTTCGACTCCGGCGGCGGCATGATTTCGTCCGGATCATGGGTGAGGAGGCGGGCGATGAGGCTGCTTTCCTCTGGTTTCCCCGGCACGATGGCAATTTCGCCGGACTCGGCCGGGCGGAGTGCGTCGTCCCGGCGGTCAAGGCGCAGACCGCCCTTGCGGGTGCCGGCGTCGGGGCCATGGCAGTTGAAACAATTTTCCGAAAGCACGGGAAGCACCTGCGTCCGGAAGTCGATGGGACCGGCACGCAGATTCGACGACAGGGCAATGCCTGTGGCGATCAAGGCTGGGAGCATCCGTTGCATGGAATCAAGAATCTGGGTTTCAGGGTAAACCCAACTTACCGTGATTTCAGTGGCGAGCTTTCAGAATCCGCGTTCCCGAAAATACGGGTGGGGACGGAAAATGATCAGGAACGTTGCGCTGAAGGACTGCTGCCATATTTGGCCCGGAAGGCACGGGCGAAGTATTGGCTGGATTGGAAGCCGCATTCGAAGGCGATCTCGGTGATGCTTTTGTGCGGGGCTCCCGCTAGCAAGCGGGCGGCGTTTTCGAGCCGCACCTGTGTCAGGTAGGAAATCGGGGTGAGGTTGACGATTTTCCGGCACAAAGTTGAAAACTGCGACCGGGCCAGACCACAGGCGTCTGCCATGGATTCGAGAGTCCAGGGCTCGTCGAGCCGGTGGACGAGGCTTTCCAAAAACAAGCGGACGGTCCGCTCGCTGCCGGAAAGCGTGGCATCCAGCTTGGGATCTCTTGATTCCAACATCTCCGCAAGCAGCAGAATGAGTTCGTTGATGCCGATTTTGAGCCGGGCAAGGTTGGTTTCCGAGATTCCGCGGGCAACGGTTTCATCGATCCGGGCGAAACAGTCGCTGATCCTGCGGTCGCCATGCCAGACCGGTTCCTCGTTTTGGCGGAGCCTTTCGGTGAGGCGATCGAGGCCGGATCTTGGAAACAGGAGCCACTTCGGCCATTGCCAATTCTGGTTCGGACGGCGCACACCCACATCGAGGATGATCCACGAATAGTGGCAGGGCGGCACGTTCGGGTCGCCAACCCGATGCCTCTGCCATGGGCGGGTGATGGTCAACTCGCCGGGGTGGACGTCGAGTGTTCTTGAGCCGACCCCGAAGGGCAGGCGACCCGCAGAAACACAGCCGATTTCGATGCCCTCGTTGCAATGCCAACCGAGGCCCCAGGTTTGATGCGTTTGGGCGTTCCAGAAACCTGCCATGCAGAGTTCCTTCAGATCCTTCGCCGGAAGTCTTGTTCCCGGATAGCTGCCTCGCCCGAGTGCCTCCATGCGCAATCTGCCTTCCGCAACAGCCGCTTTCAGAGGTTCGCAGGTATCGGAGTGAAACAATTCTCGATCCGTGCGGAAGGTTCGGATTTTCTTCATGGTTTGCGGGATACATCCTATTTGCCAGCAACTGACTTTGCAAGCAAGGGAGTTGGAGCATGGCACTTCACTTCAATTGAGATGCTCTCAACCGCCCTCACTGAAAAAATGACCTTGGCTCAGAATATAGCTGGATTCATCTGATACCTGCCGCGATTCCCAAACTCGTCTGCTGAGGACGGATGAACGCAATATCAAAGATATGATGCGCAAAACCTAGGAGTATAGGGGATGCGATCCATGATATTCTCCCGAAAGGGGCCTTTCATGGAGACCTCCGGGTGTCCCAAACAACTTTTTCCCGAAGTGGCAAGGGCCCCCATTCAATCAAACTCATGCGCGCATCACTTCTAGTTTTTCTTCTGACAATCAAAGCCAGCGCCCAGCTCACCTGGTCGTTGGCTGGCGGGAATGAGAATTGGCCGGCGGACAAGCGCGCCGCGATCATTGCGGCGATGACCGAGGCGGTCGCAATCTACAATGCGAACAGCTATTTCCCCAAAACCCTTTGGGCGAATTACAATGCCGCCGTCCCCACCGCCCAAGCCAGCTATTCGGGCTGGATCGATTTCGGTGGCCAGATCAGCGCCCGCACGGCCATGCACGAAATTTCCCACACACTGGGAGTCGGCCAATACTCAACTTGGAGCACCCGCCAATCGAACGGAGTTTGGACCGGGAGCTTCGCTAACAATCGGGTGAAACTGTTTGATGGGGCTGGGGCAACGATTGGTTGCGATAGCATGCACTTCTGGCCCTACGGGCTCAACTTTGCATCCGAGGACAACACCACGAACCGGGTGCGTCATGTCAAGATGGTCTCTGCGCTGCGGCGTGACATGGGAATTGTTACCGATTCCGATGCAGACGGCATCCCCAACGATTGGGAAATGTTCTATTTCGGAAATCTCACCCAAACTGCAAGCGGGGATGCAGACGGGGATGGCGTCAATAATCTGACCGAATACAACGCCGACACCAATCCAGCTGCCGCCACCACCCAATGGAATGGATCGACCAGCAGCGATTGGAATGTGGCAGCCAACTGGTCACCAGTCATCGCGCCGAGCAACGGCACCTTTTACACTCGCATCAACGTGAACAACAATGGCAACCATCCACTGGTGCATGACAGTTCACGCGGCAGCACCTTGCTGCGCCCTGCCGATCGTGGGCTTGTCATCGGCAGCGGCGCAAACAACGCCAACACGGCGGGCACCATGAACATCACTGGTGGCACATTCTCGACCGTGGGGGCACAAAGTCCTGATATCATCGGAAACGGTCAGGGAAACTCGGGCACACTCAACATTGCAGGGGGATCTTTTGCAAGTGATGACCTTCAACTGGGGGTAACGGGACAAGGTGCCGGCACGCTCAATCTCAACTCCGGCAGTGCAAGCATTTACGCCTTGTCATTTCGCTTTGCCAGCGGCGGCACGGGAACGATCAATCTCAATGGAGGCACGCTTACGACCAGTTCCATCAGCCGGGTGGGCAGCGGGATCGCAAACATCAATTTCAATGGTGCAACACTTCGCCCGGCCACGGCGTCGCCGAGCTTCCTCGAAGGGCTTTCCAATGCGGTCATCAAAAGCGGTGGTCTCACCGTTGACACATCCACCCATGATATCACCGTAGGTCAGCCTCTTTTTAACGATTCCGCTTCGCCCGGTGGAGGGCTCACCAAAACAGGAACCGGAACGCTTCTTCTAACAGGAGCTTCCACCTATACCGGCACAGTCCAGATCAACCAAGGCCCCCTTCAGATTTCACACTCCAATGCACTTGGAGCGATCAGCGCCGGAGTTGTGGTAGCGAATTCTGCAACTCTTGCTCTTTCCAACAACATTTCTACGTCTGCCACCGAATCGATTTCCATCACGGGCGTGGGGAAAGACAGTAGAGGAGCACTGCAAAGCAACTCCGGTAATAACACCTGGGCAGGCCCCATTTTGTTGGAAGCCTCCAATACCCGGATCGGCGTGCAGGATGGGGCCTCGCTCACTATATCCGGAACCATCACCGAATCATCTCCCGCTACCGCCCTCATCTTCCGTGCCGGGAGCGGCACTGGAGATCATATTACTTTAAGCGGAACTACAAACAACTGGACCGGTGCCACCAACATCTTTTCCAGCAACTCAAGCGGCGGGGGCGTCCGACTGGGAGCGTCCGAAGCCATTCCGAAAGCTTCACTTCTGCAAGTCGCGGGGCCTGGAGTTGCCGGTCGCCTGGATCTCAATGGTTTCCACCTAAGCACCGCCGGACTCACCCATTCCACCAGCGGTTCGTCTCCGATTGGCGATGGAGTTATCACCAACACAGGTTCATCTCCGTCCGTTCTCACCTTGGAGCTTCCACAAAACACAACCCGCGAGTTCATCGGGGCCATTCAACAGGGAAGCGGTGGAATACAGCTCTCGAAAACCGGAAACGGCACACAAATTCTATCAGGAACGAATACCTACGCCGCAGGCACCAGCATTTCGGCAGGAACCCTGCGCCAGGGTGCAGCCAATGCGTTTGGCTCCACCAACTCACGATTGCTGCTAACAGGTGGCACGGCCAATCTCAACGGCTTCCCGCTTGGAGTCGGCGCGCTGGAAGGCACCGGTGGGAGCATCGTAAACAACGCCAGCTCCACCGAAGCCGTACTCACGATTGGAAATGGAAATGCAAGCGGAAGCACCTTCTCGGGCACCATCGCGGATCGCAGCACCGGCACCGGGACGCTTGCCTTGACAAAGGTCGGCGCGGGCACACAAACGCTCGCAGGAAATAATAGTTTCTCGGGACCTCTGCTTATCACCGGCGGCGTTCTGATCGCGGCCGCCCCTTCAGCCCTCGGCAACAACTCCGGTACTCTCACCCTCCAAAGTGGAGCAGCCCTGCGTATCGCAGATGGTATTACGATCTCCGGAAAAACCGCAACGCTTCAGGGCGCAGGCGCAGGATTCAATGGAGCCCTCCAAGCAGCAGAAAACTCCAATTCAGTCTGGGCGGGCCCCATCGTGATCGCTGATGCCAATGCCCGAATCGGAGCCATGCCGGGGGGCACCCTCGACGTGCGTGGTGCCATCACCGGAAATCAATCCTTCCAATCCATATCAATCGGTGCCGGAGCAGGCGGGACCGCCACAGTCATCTTGTCAGCAGCCCAATCGGCCAACACCTATTCCGGAATTACGGCAATCGTCCGGGGAACCCTGAAACTCGGCGCAAACCACGCACTTCCCGCGACCACAACGGTCGATGTGGACTCGGCCAATGCCGCCGAGGATTCCATTTTCGATCTCAACGGCTTTCATCAACTGGTGGCAGGCATTCAACGATCCAACGCGCAGGGTGGCACTGGCAATTCATGGATCACCAACAGCCATCCGAACCATTCAGTGCTCACCATCCACCCCGCGGGCGAGATTGCATACAATGGCCGGATTTCAGGCAATCTCTCCATCACGAAGTCCAACCTTGGAACTCTCAATCTCAGTGGGGCAAATACTTATACCGGAAATACAACCATATCGGGTGGCACGCTTCGCATCGATGCTCCGTTCCTTCACGGTTCCGCCCACGTTTCCATCGCCGCCGGAGCCCGCTTGCACCTCAACTTCAACGGACAGGATCCTGTTGGCGGCCTGACACTCGGAGGATTGGCCATGCCACCCGGAACCTATAACTCCACGACGCATCCCAGTTATCTTTCCGGGTCAGGCAGCCTCATCGTTTCCACCGATTTCGAGAACTGGCTCAACCACTATCCCCAACTCACGGGTGAAGATAGATCCCCCTTGGCGGATCCTGATCATGACGGATTCCCGAATCCCATCGAATACGCGCTTAGCATCCCGCCGGACTCACTCCAAACAACGCCACTTGACGTAAGCGCTGGCACGGGAGCGCCAAGCCTCCGCTTCAATCGCGACCCCAACCGCTCCGATATCATCATCACCGTGGAAGCCAGTGATCATTTGATGCAATGGACTCCGATTGCCAGATCCACTTCAGGAGCCCCTTTTACGGCACTGATTTCGAATGTCACTTGTTCGGAAACCCCTCTAAATCCATCCCTGATGCGCGCCTCCATCTCAGATGCATCCTCAACTGCAAATCGAAGGTTCTTGAGAATCACGGTCACCCGTTGAAACATGCGGCTTACAAGGAAGCCTTCGGGTTAAAACATCGTTCACATGCCCCCGTCCCAAACTCAAATGTCCCGACCAGCCATTTGATCCACTCACGAAATTTCCGCCATCTCCAGATCGTAACCCATTATCATCATGAACCATCTCGCACCAAGTTCCACTAACTCGTTCAACCGACGCCTTGGCTTGCCATCGATCCAGTCCTGGTGGCTGTTCGCCATTTTCATGAGTTTAGTGTTTCATGTGGAGGCAGCCCCCCAAAAGCCCATCGACCGCTCGTCGCACATCATAGCCGTCAATCAAGTGGGTTACATCACAAACATGACCAAACGATTCACAGCCCCCATTTCTGCCGATGGGTCCTCTTTCGTGGTGCGGCATTCAGATGGTGAACAAGTTCTCTACGAGGGAAAGATCAAGAATCAGATCGGCGACTTCAGCGCATTTCAACCACCATCGTCTAACAAAATCTACATCGTGGAAATCCGTGGAGGCGAGCTTTCACCCGGGATCAGTGATCCCTTCCTGATCCGTCCCGACCTCTTGCAGGATCAATATTGGCAGCCAGCGATTGATTTCCTCATCGACACACGGAGTGTCGTCGGCACCCATCCGAGCGCATTCGGCGGCTGCCCGTGGCGGGATGGAAACTATTATGATGCCATCATTCCCTCACTCGTCTTGTTCTATCTGGCTGATCCCTCCCGCATCCAGGCGATGCCACGGCAGATGGATTGGGCGGCAGACAAGAAGCGGGTGATGGATCCGGCGTTCCGATTCGATCCAAAGACCCCCGAAAGCAATGGAGTGATGGACGCCGTCCGCAAGTATTATACCGAACTCGAACCACCAGCAGCCAATGCGCCGGATGCGATCAAGCTCATCCATTGGGGAGCTGGGTATTACCTCATGAAACCGGTCAGCAAGGATCCCATGGGCGATCCGGAACGGGCACAAATCCATTCGCAGACGGTGGAACAAATCGCTTATGTGGTCTGGGCATGGCCAGCCTTGAAAGAATGGCTCCCCCAATCATTCTATGATCGCTGCCGCGACTTCTGTTTTGCGAACTGGGAGAAATCGCTGACGATTGACAAATGGTGGAACCCCGCAGGCTACGAGCCACCACCAAAAGGCAACAACCCGATGGGAGGACGACTTCATCCCTACAAGGGCCGCCATGCGCCGGGGCATTCGATCGTACCGAATCTGTTGATGCATGAAGTGGCCAAGCGCGAGAAGCGAACGGACGCCAACAAGTATCTGGACGCTGCGGTTTCCCAGGCGGACTATGTCATCAAGAATCTCGATTGGAACGATCCACGCAGCACCAAAGGCCACCGCATGAGCGAGCACCGGACCATTCCCAATCTGGTCTGGTTGCTGCAAAAGTATCCCGACAAGGCTCCGGCCGGATTGAAAGAGAAAATCAGCGATTGGGCAAAAGTTGCCATCCGGAGATCCAACAACCTTTGGGATTTCCGGCGATACGATGAAGAGGAACATTGGACCATTCCAAAACTATCGGATGTCGGTAACTGGGCTTCATTTCCTGCGATCGCCACGGCCGCCTCGTGGGTGATCGAGGATAAGGCAGTGAAGTCACGTCTTGGGGAACTTGCCTGTTCGCACGTGGACTTCCTTTTTGGGCGGAATCCACGCCTCGCTGCCGCTCCCCACAAGCCTGAGATGGGATTTCCTCAAGTCGAGCGGGGCTGGCCGATCGGCCACAAGCTCAATGTCTGTGCCCGGCTTGAAACTTGCCGGGGCTCCCTTTCCTCCGGACCCGGGAGCGAGATGTTTCCCTTCAATCCGGAAGGCGCATTCCGTCATGCCGAGGGTTGGGTGAACTATGGGGCATCATGGTGCATCAGCCTTGCCTATTTCCAGTTCGCAGTTGCCGGAACGACACCGGACGTGAAGTAATTCAGATGTAATACTCAACTTTCTAACCAATCCATGAAACACACCCTGCTAGCCAGCATCGGATTCCTCCTCACCGCCCAGCATGTAATCTCCGGGATCAGTGCCAATCCAACGCCACCGGAAGCCAAATGGATGCTCTGGTATGATCAACCCGCGAAAGATTGGAACGAGGCCTTGCCACTCGGAAATGGCCACCTCGGAGCGATGGTCTTCGGCAACGTCCCCGGCGAGCGCATCCAGTTCAACGAATACACCGTCTGGACCGGCCACCCTCGATCCTATGCCCATCCGGGAGCCTCCGCCAAACTTCAGGAAATCCGCAAGCTGCTCTTCGATGGAAAACAGAAGGAAGCCGAAGATCTGGCAGGCAAGGAGTTCATGAGCATTCCTCTCGGCCAGATGGCCTATCAACCATGTGGTGATTTGTGGATCGATTTCGCGGGACAGGAGAATGTTTCGAACTACCGCCGCTGGTTGGATCTCGATACCGCTACCCAAACGACCGAATACGAATGCGATGGGGTGAAATTCAAACGCGAAACCATCATCTCCCATCCCGACCGTGCGCTGTTCGTCCGCCTCAGTGCGGATCAACCGGGAAAAATCAATGCCCGCGTCCGTCTCACCAGTCCTCACAAGGAATCGAAAACATCCGTCTCCGGAAGCAACCAACTCATCCTTCAGGGCCAGGTCCAGGCGGATGGCATCCGTTTTCAAAGCATCGCCAAGGTCGAGTCGTCCGCTGGGGCAATGAAATCAGCCGATGGGGTCTTGGAAATCAACCAAGCCAACGAGGTGCTGATCCGCCTCGTCGCCGCCACGAACTTCACCAATTTCCGTGATATCACCGGCGATCCTGCAGCACGCTCGGCAAAACTTCTGGAAAACGCATCCAACAAATCCTGGCAGCAGATCCTCACCGCCCACCTCGCGGATCATCAAGGGCTTTTCCGCCGCATGGACATCGATCTCGGGATCAGCGGTGAGGCGAAGCACCCCACCAACCAGCGAATTGTGGATTATGCCAAGGGAAAAGACCCGCAGTTGGCAGCCCTTACATTTCAATACGGCCGTTATCTGCTCATTGGTTCCAGCCGCGCCGGAGGACAGCCTTCCACCTTGCAGGGCATCTGGAACGATTCGCTGCACCCAGCTTGGGACAGCAAATACACCTGCAATATCAATACGCAGATGAATTACTGGCCTGCGGAGCTTGCCAATCTATCCGAATGTGCCGATCCGCTTTTCGATGCTCTCGGGGAACTGATGGCTTCAGGTCGGGAAACCGCCAAAGAACACTATGCTGCCCCCGGTTGGGTTCTCCATCACAACTTCGACCTCTGGCGTGGCACGGCTCCGATCAACGCCTCCAATCACGGCATCTGGCCCACCGGCGGTGCATGGCTCTGCCATCAACTTTGGGAGCGTTATCTTTTCTCCGGCGATGAAACATTTCTGAGGGAAAAAGCCTATCCAATCATCCGGGAGTCGGCTGAATTCTTTGCCAACTATCTCATCGAGGATCCGGTCACCAAAACCCTTATCAGCGGCCCTTCCAACTCGCCGGAACAAGGCGGCCTCGTGATGGGACCATCGATGGACCACCAGATCATCCGCTCTTTGTTCAAGATCACGGTCGATGCAGCGGGCATTCTGAATGCCGACAAGGATTTTGCCGCGAAACTCGCTGACATGACACCCCGCATTTCCCCCAATCGCATCGGCAAACACGGTCAACTTCAGGAATGGATGGATGATCGCGATGATCCCAACAACAAGCACCGACACGTCTCCCATCTCTGGGCCGTCTATCCGGGGACCGATATCACCTCACGCGATCAGGACTTTTTCAAAGCCGCGCGCCAGTCACTCATCCATCGTGGCGACGAGGCCACCGGCTGGAGCATGGGTTGGAAAATCAATCTTTGGGCACGCTTCCTCGATGGCGATCACGCCTATCTGATTCTCCGCAACCTGCTGCGACCCGTGCCCGGCAAGGATGTCATGGGAAGCGGTGGGGGCATGTATCCCAACCTGTTCGACGCTCATCCGCCCTTTCAGATTGATGGCAACTTCGGCGCGGCGGCAGGTATTGCCGAGATGTTGCTTCAGTCCCACTTGATCAATGAATCGGGATGCTTCGTCATCGATATCCTGCCAGCCCTGCCCTCCAACTGGCCCACCGGAAGGATCAAGGGACTGCGCGCCCGCGGCGGGTTCGAACTGGATCTCAACTGGAAAGATGGCAAGCCGGTTTCTCTCACGTTGCGCTCCAAGAAAGGTGGAACCACCGAGCTTCGCAGCAGTGGAAAATCGCAGGTTCTCAAATTGGCACCCGGCGAATCCAAGGTCATCACGGATTGGTAATCATGAAACGCTTCAGCTGCGTTTGTGCAGCATATCTAACCATCACGAGTATCCTCCACGCGGCATCCCCCACCCCGTCCGCTGCTTACCGATGGAGCAACGTGGCAATGGGGGGCGCGGGATTTGTTTCCGGTGTGTTTGCGCATCCCGGGAAGCAAGGCCTGTTTTATGCCCGCACGGATGTGGGAGGGATTTATCGCTATAACCCTTCTAACGAATCCTGGGTTCCCTTGCTCGACTGGCTGCCACCGGAGCGGGGATCCCATATGGGCATTGAGTCACTCGCGCTGAATCCCAGGATTCCGTCCTCCATTCACCTTCTGGCAGGCACTCCCTACTGGCGCGGCGGCACGGGTATTCTGAATTCTTCCAATTTCGGAAACACTTGGGAAACCACCGATGTCAGCCCCTTAATCCGTGCCCATGGCAACAAATGGGGCCGCCATACCGGAGAACGCCTCGCCATCGATCCCAACTCCCCTGCCATTCTCTTCTGTGGATCCCGCGAGAGCGGACTATGGAAAAGCATGGATGCAGGTAAAACTTGGAAAGCTGTCGATACTTTCAGCCCCGGTGCACCCATCCCGCTCAAGAGCGATCCAAAGAAGTCACAACATCCAGCATCCACGGCAAACGGCAACGGCATCTCTATTGTCATCATCGATTCCCAATCCGCTTCCCAAGGGCAAGCCAGCCGCACGATTTATGTCGGTCTTTCGCGTCCCCGGGTTGAAACCCGCCTCGACGGCCAATTCAAGACACCGGATGGCAATCTCTATCAAAGCACTGACGGAGGTTCCACCTGGCGGATTCTTCCACCACTTCCCGATGTGGGAGTTCCCGGTTCCAAGGCGAACGAAGCATGGGTTCCTAATCGGGCCATCCTTTCCAACGGGCGCCTTATCGTCACCTATCAGGCTGAAGGGAAACCTGGTGGTGGCGTTTTCCGTTATGATCCCAAGTTGGATCAATGGGCCGACATCACCCCTGGCAGCATCAGCAACAAACCGGAAAACAAAGGCCAATTCGTCCGAACCTACAATCCCTACTGCGGCATCGACATCGTGGAAACGGAACCACGCCGCCTGATGGTCAGCACGATGGGCACCTATTGGCCGCAGAAAAACCTCGAAGGAAAAACCCTCTGGGGGGAACGCATCTATTACAGCCCCCGCGGAGCTGACGAAGATGGCAGCACATGGGTGGATCTCTTCGGCACCGACAAAGCGCGCGTCCATTCCGACATCCCATTCGGTCGCGGACAGAACATCCATTGGGGCGCATCCGTCGCGCTCGACCCATTCAATCCGGACCGGGCATTCATCACATCCGGCAATGGCATCTGGCACACCAACGACCTCCAGAAGATCCTGACAAAGGAGAAGGATGTACGTGCCACATGGAAACTCCATGTCACCGGACTTGAAGAAGCCGTGCCCATGGATGTCGCCAGCATTCCCGAAGGTCCACTTGTCTCCGTGATTTGGGATTATGCCGGGTTCACCAACGACAGTCCGGAAACCTACTCACCAAATGGCCAGTTCCGAGAAGCCGCAGGCCTGAACGTCCGCCTTGCCTTTGCCGGCAAAGGAAGCTCCGCCCAAGTGATACGTGTCAACTCAGGGGGAGAGCTTGCCCACTCGAAGGATTCCGGAAAAACCTGGGCTAAAATCCCGGACACTAAACTTGGGAAAGCCGGCACCAACGCACATCTAACCTTGTCATCGGACGGATCTGTCATCCTTTACTCACCAGCCAACAAAAAGGTCTATCGAAACGAGGACCCAAGCCATCAATGGCTAGCGGAAAATTGGGTAGAGGTGACCGATCTCGAGAATGCCAATCGCCCGGTCGCCGATCCTGTGCAAGCGAAGCTGTTTCATGCCTATCGCCACACAACCGGCGAAATTCTGAAAAGCGAGGATGGCGGCAAATCCTTCAAACCAATAGGCAAGCCCGGCGTCCGGGCCAACAGCATCGTCGCCGCGCCGGATCGTGAATCAGACCTCTGGATCCCAGCTGAACGCGCGGGCATCATCAGATTCCATCAAGGAACTCACGAAAAGATTCCTGTATTTCATTGCGGGACTCTTGGTTTCGGACGGGCACGGAGCCAAGGCGAGTATCCGACCTTGTTCATCTGGGGCCAGCCTCTCGAAGCCGATCCGCAGGGTATTTATCGATCCACCGACATCGGAAAAACATGGTTGAGGGTCGATGATGATTTCCATCAATACGGAGGGCTCGGCAACGGCTACTTCGTCAAGGGCGACATGAATGTTTTCGGGCGGGTTTACCGCAGCAGCCCGGGGCGAGGCATTCCTTTCGGAACTCCGGCAAACTGAGCAAAGACCACTCTTTCAAGCGATCACAACTCCGGTGCGCCACCTTCAATCAAGCGGCCGATCATCTTTTGATCCAGTGCGGCCGCGAAGATATGAACTTCGTCGAGATCTCCGCGAAAAAACGATGCTCCAGATGGATTCGGTTTCAAATGGGACAGGTTCCGCCCCAACCAGACACCATGAGCCAGCTTCGAGACCTCGGTATCGATGGCCTTGACCGACTTCCTGGTCGTGGATTCGAGAACACCATCAACATATAACAATACATGAGTGGCGGTCGTAGGTGAACCACCATACATCACGGCTGTCAAATGATGCCATTTGCCATCCCGCAGGTCGGTGGATCCGACCACGGCAGCGCGTCCGGTCCCCACCCGCAAGGCACCGAGCGGCCCCTCATCCTCAACGGGGTTGGCCGAGATCTGCCAAGCACTGCCATCGCCCTCGACCCGCCCCCATCCGATCATTCCATAACTTTCAGTTACAGAAAGATCCTTGGGAACCCGTGCCCATAGGGAAACCGTGCGTGGGGCCTGACCAATGACTCCCTGAAACCCGCTTTCCGCATAACTCCCCTGTCCATCAAAAGCCAAAGCCCGACCAAAACGCCCCTCGATGCGCTTGGCATAATGATTCCCACCCGAACCGGACAAGAGAATCGCTCCCGCCTGTTCTTCTGCAAGACCGCGTCCAGTATTCAATAATTCCAGTATATCTGGCTCCTCGAAACTCCAGCGAATGAAACCAGGTGATCGCCCCGGAACCGGAGGCAGATCCGTGATGAAAAAGCCATCGTCCGCCGCCATCCGATGCGATGCCCCGCCACCGAGCCTCATTGCCTCATGCTTGTGCAGGGTCACAACATCACTTTTCTTCTGATGCGATGCAGCCGTCACGGCACCATCAAGCACATGCACTTCCATTTCGCCGGATTGTTCCACACTGACACCGAATTCCGTTCCGAGATCCACCACCCGCCCGCTGGGACCGTCGATGACAAACCCACGCCCCTTGCGCTCTGTCACCCGGGCCACCAATTTCCCTCGACCAAGACGCCCGCTCTTATCACCAGTGACTTGAAACCAAGCCGGACCTTCCAACAACACCGAAACCCCGGAAGGGAACTTCAACTCCGCAATTCCCGACGCAATCTCCAGTATCCGGCCATTTTCAAATTTATCCCCCGGTTCTGCTTGATCCGCCGCCCAAACCACCGATTCACTCCGAGTCAAAACGACTCCCTCCGGCGCGCTCGAAAATCGAAACAACCAACCCGCGAGTGCAAGCACCGCTGCGATGGCGAGCGCTCTTCTGGCGTGGGAAAACCACACGATTTTTCTCATGCGCTTCTCCAGAGTGAACACAAGCCCGCCTGGGACCACGCCGGATTCCTTTGCGGATTCGGACTGAATCCGGGCGACAAGCTCTGCCGCAAATTGGGCATCGCCATTCGGCGCAGCCACCATGGCCCCCATCCATCGATGCATTCGGAGTTCACGTTCGAGACGCCGACACAGCACCGGATCCCCTTCGCAGGCTTTGTGCAACGAGCGAACTTCATCAGGCGTCGCCTCACCTTCGAGCACGCGGGAAATCAGAAAATCGATATCGGAATCATGCATCATGTTGGATTCAACCCGTTTGACCCATTTTTCCTTCAACACAAGCCGCCAGCGCCAATCGCAACCGATGAAGCTTCATGGTGATGGCGGAATGTTTTTTTCCGGAGCTTGCACAAATCTCCGCCATGCTCCGGCCCTCCGCATAACGGGACATCAACAACTCCCTCGCCTCGCGATCCACTCCTGCCACGCACTCTCTCATCGCTTCCGCCAAGGCCGACTCATCCGCAGGCGCATTTTCGTGAGCCGCATGTTGATCCAGGAGGCTCTGCAAAGCTTCATTGCCGCCAATCGGCTCGGCTCGAAATTTTCTCAAATGATTGCGCAGATGGTTTTCCGCAATGCCACGCAACCAAGGTGCGAAGGGACGGTGGGTGTCGAACTGGGCCAAGCCCCGCCATGCCGTGAGAAATGTCTCCTGCGCAAGATCCTCTGCATCATGCTTGCGACTCAGGCGTGCCAGCAGAAAAGCTCTCACCGACCACTGATGCTTCAAGACCAGTTTGGAGAATGCCGCGAGATCGCCCGCCTTGGCCTCAAGCAACCATAGGGATTCCTCCTCGTCGTTTGGCATAGAAACCATCATGCTGTCTGCCGGAGATTGTCCGCTGGCGATGGATTTGACACGGCAATTGTGAGCATTTTCCAAAGTGATGGATTCGCCCGGCAGCGAAACCGTCGAACTGATCGCTGCCGTGGACTCGCTGTTGCAGAACATGACAACTCCGTCACGAGCCGGAATCTACAGAATAAGGATGATTTCACGCTTCAATCGGGCCGATTCCGATGAGGTCTCGGTCCTCCCGAGCGGCCTCGAGGAACGATTGATCCATGGTGATGGCTTGCTGGAGATGGCTGCGGGCGCGCTGGGCCTCTCCAAGAGTCCAGAGGTAACAGGCAAGATTGTAGTGGAAAATGGCCATTTCAAAGAGGGTTTTCGGGCCGCGAAGCAACCAGTTGCAGGCGGCCAGGGTATCGCCCGTCTCGTGGAGACAGAACGCAGCCCGGAGGAAAAATTCGGGTTCGTCCGCCGCCTTGAGGCAAAGGATCCGGGCGGTGTCGGCGGCCGAATTCCAAGACTGATTGATCATTTGCGCGCTGAGCGTGAGTTCCAGAACCTCGCGTTGGCCACGGACATCGGCAGGCAACGATTCCAGTTCGAACAGCGCCTCATCGGCGATTCCAAGTTCGAGCCAACCGGTGGCGGCATTCAAGGTTCTGATTATACCCATTTGGAAGATCTTAAGGATTGCGGCGGGAGGATGCAATCATCATTCCAAGAGTGAGTCTTATCCTTGGGGCGCCAGTCGCCTGTGATGATCTGTTGCGATGGGGAATCACCCAAATGCCTTGAGGAAACCGACCTCGATGGCGAGCGGTTCGAAGGCATTGGTATCGAGGGTGCGGCGCAAGGAGTCGAGGGCCTGCATGCGCTGGAGCAATCTGGTTTCGGTTTCCGCCTCGGCAATCGGCCTCAGGGCATGGGCAGAGTCCGGGAAATCCAGCCCGCTGGAGCGCACTTTGAGCCGCAGCAAGTCGGCCATCCAAGCCATGAGCACATCGAAGAGACGACTGCGGGCATCGAGGTATTCCGCCTCCGCAGCGGCCTTGTGGAATTCTTCCCGGCCTTTGAGCCATGCACCATCCGTGGCATCCTTGTAGGCGACGGATTCTTCTTTTTCGGCGGCTTTGGCGGCGGCATCCGCCGCTTCCCGCGAGGCGGCGAGGAAGGCTGTGAAAGTCGCCTTCAGCTGCAAGGCGGCAATCGGAGTGCCGAAGCCGCGGGCTGCTGTCCGGTTGAGCGCTGCCACAAGTTCCGCCCCCCCATCGGCCAGCAGCGGCATTCCGCCGAGCAGGGGAATTCTAACACAGCGGGATAAAATCGTTGGGAGCAACCGCTGGGGATTGGCAGTCAGCAGAAGCAGGATGGTGTTTTGCGGCGGTTCCTCCAAGGTTTTGAGAAAGGCGTTGGCAGCCTGGTCATTCATGCGGTCCGCCTCGGAAATGACCCCCACCTTGCAGGCTCCTCCCGGAGCGGCGAGGTGCAGGGTGTGTTCAAGGCTTCTGATTTCATCAACCCCGATGCGGCGAGATTTCATGCGGGGGCGGATCACCCGGATCCAGCCGCTTTCCAGATCATCAAGCGGTGGTGTCTCGATGACCACCGGCTCGCCAAATAGATCGAATCCCGCAGAAGCGGCACTGCCACTGACGAGTTGGATGATGCGGGCCGCGAGGTTTTCCTTGCCGGAGCCATGGGCTCCACTGATCAGGAAGGCATGAGCAAGTCGGCCCCGCTGGTGAGCGGAGGAAATCAAGTCGTATGCCTTGTCAGCAGTGTAAGCCATGTGCGCGGATCGTCTTCGAAACTTGCTGGGGGGCAATCAAAAACATCCACCGGCCCGGGTGACTTGCCCGCAAGATCTGCTCGGTTTTTGCGCACCCATGCAGGCAAAGCGCACTCGACAGTTCCGGTGGGTGGTTTCACGCTTTCCGCATGGATTGCAACAACGTATTCGCCGCCAGGGGCGGCAAGGGAGAGGTGGAGGAAGGTTTGGATTTCGCCCCCAAATTCGACAAGGACGGATTGATTCCGGCATTGGCGATGGATGCCACCACCAAGGAGCCGCTGATGCTCGCCTATATGAATGAGGAATCGCTGCGGCGGACCTTGGAAATCGGCGAGGCCGTCTATTGGTCCCGCTCGCGGCAGGAATTCTGGCACAAAGGAGCCACTTCCGGCCACATTCAGCGGGTGGTGGAAATCCGCACCGATTGTGATCAGGACGCGCTCATCCTGATGGTCGAGCAAATCGGAGCCGGGGCCTGCCATACGGGACGTGGTTCTTGTTTCTACCGGAAAGTCATCGCCTCGCCCGATGGCAGGAACTCAAAATTGGAGTGGATCGGGCCGGACAAGACATTTGACCCGGCTGAAGTGTATGGAAAACCGTAATTTCTCAAAATTCTCCAAAATCTCCAAACTTCGCGGTTGCAATCGCCAGATTGATCCGCTAGCTCTCCCGCCCCGCGCGAGAGGGCACACCGCCCGGATCCCGCATTTCATACCCATTTCCAGCGAAAGAGGACCCCATGACCATCATTGACAAAATCGAGCAAGAGCAACTGAAACAAGACGTCACTCCCTTCAACGTGGGTGACACCGTCAAAGTCCATTGCCGGGTGGTGGAAGGTGGCAAGGAGCGTATCCAGATTTTTGAGGGTCTCGTGATCGCCCGCAGCGGTTCCGGTGTAAATGCCGCGTTCACTGTTCGTAAAATTTCGTATGGCGAAGGCGTGGAGCGCGTGTTCCCGCTTCACACCCCGCGCATCGCCAAGATTGAGGTGACCAACCGTGGTAAGGTTCGCCGCGCCAAGCTCAACTACCTCCGTAGCCGTGTTGGCAAGCGCGCCTTGCTGGTCAAGAGCGCCAACTGATCGAACGCTACAAGAATTTCAACAAGACGCCTCACTCCTCTCCGGGAGTGAGGCGTTTTTGTTGGAAGCTTGTCGTGATTTCCGCTTTCCCAAGTCCGGGGGCCGCGCCACGTTCGCGGCGTGCGCATCCCGATTCCCCTCGTGATTATGATCTGCTTCGCCGTCGTTGGCGGAGTCTGGTGGAAAGAGACGCGCCATGCCGATTTCCTTACCCCACCCAGCGATGAGGCGATCGCCCACATCAAAGCCCGCGTGGCCGCCTCGCTTCCGCCGGCGGATCGTTTGGATGAACCCCTTCCCCAGCCAACCGCCACGCCGCCGCCGCCCCAAGTGGAGGAAATCAAGCCGAACATCGATGCCGGCGACCTGAATGCGCCACCGACACTGGCAGAATTCAAGGATCTCGCGGAAAAAGGAGCAAGCCACTACACGGAATTGGCTGTGATGTTGGAGGTGGAGGGAGAATTCCAGCGCGCCTTGCTCGCTTGGGAGCGGGTTCTCGATTTCGGCAGCCCGAACGGAGCCCAAGCCGCAGCAGCCATCGCATCCATCGCCCGGTTACGACCGACCTTGCCGGATTGGAACCCGGAGCCGACGACCGGCATTCCCATCGTGCTGAGAGCCAGTGCTAGCAGCAAAACGGTCAAACAGGTCGAGTCCTTGCTCGCGACCTGCGCGGACGAGTTGGAAAAATCATCCTCCGGAATCCTCAGGGTGAGTTCCAAGATCACTCCGGGGAAAACCGGCAAGCGCAGCTCGGCAAATGCGGCCACAGTCGCGGTTTGGCTGACAGGCCCGGACAAGAATTCCCAATCCACCGAAGTCCTATCCTTCACCCTCGCCAAGACCGAGTCACTGAAAGATGAGCTCAAGAAGACCATTTTCGAACTGGTGAGAGCCCATCTCGCAACCCATGCCGTGAGAAAAATCATTCCCCTGCCCGCTGGTGGATCCGCAGAAAATGCGCTCAACAGCCACATCACCCGTCTGGATTGGCAGAAACTTGGAAGTGCCCTCAATCAAGCCGTGGAAAATCCATGATTCATGCGCTATCGATTCCTCACTGAAGATTCACCCTAAGTTTTCGCCAACCGTTTCCGTTGCACCTCGCACCGAGGCTCTGTTTTTCCACTACGACCGCCCCATGATCCGACGCCTATTCATTTCCTGCCTGATGGCCGGCAGTCCGCTCGCCATCGGGCAGGACCGCGCACCGGTCGAGCCCGGCTCGCTCCCTGCACCCGATCAAGCGGTCGAACCCGTCAAGCCAGCCATCGAAAAGCTCGATGAATCCCGATTCCAGATGGGGCGGGTGGTGTTCGATCATAAGAGCCGCGAAATCCGTTTTCCCTGCATGGTGAACATGACCGAAGGGTTGCTGGAGTATTTGGTGGTGCACCAGAACGGCAAGGTACACGAATCCCTCTTCGTCACGGAAACTTCCCCCACCCACATCAATCTCGCCCTGACCCTGTTGAAATACCGGCCGTCCCGCGAGTTGTATCCCCTGCCCAACGATACCGGCGGGCTGTCTGGTGATTTCCCCGTCGTGCCCGATGACATCAAGGCGAGTGCCCGCATCCGGATCGATGTCGAATGGACTGAAGAAGGCAAAACCAAGCGCTTGCCGGTCAATGATTGGATCCAACATGCCGTCAAAACCACCGCCATGCCGCAGGGTCCGTGGGTTTACGGTGGATCGGAATTCTACGATGGAAAATTCGTGCCGGAAACCTCCGGCGATATCGCAGCCATCTTTGTAGCCCAATCCTCGCTGATCAATTACCCGGGCGAGGACAATCGAGATGACACCGTCTGGTTGGCATTTACCAAACGGATTCCACCGCAAGGAACAAATGTGACGCTCGTCATCGCTCCACAGTCGGGTCAGGTGTCAGCACCAGCCCCCGCCAAAAAATCCGCGAATCCTTCCAAAACCTCAACAACGCCCAAATCATGAAGCTGCTCACCCCGATCCTTCTCCTTGGTGCCAGTATCGCCACTGCCACCGCCGCGCCGACGAATCCCAACCGTTACGAGTCGCTTCGCCAGGAAATCAAACAATCGATTGCCCGCGGTAACGCGTGGTTGAAATCGCAGCAAAAGCCCGAGGGCAATTGGGACGATGGCGAACTGCCCGCCTTCACCGCGCTGGCACTCAACGCCGCCATGCGGGATCCCAATCTCGACAAATCCGCCAAACTGCCCGAGCACCTTGAAAAAGGCTTCACTTGGTTGCTCGCCCAGCAAAAACCGGACGGCGGCATCTACAATCGCGGCCTCTCGGTTTACAACACCGCCACCTCCGTCACCGCCCTCATGGCCGCCGGACGCGGTGATTTCGAACCGTCCGTCGTCAGGGCCCGCAAGCATC
Source organism: Luteolibacter sp. (assembly GCA_040399845.1). GTDB lineage: Bacteria > Verrucomicrobiota > Verrucomicrobiia > Verrucomicrobiales > Akkermansiaceae > Luteolibacter. The sequence continues at coordinate 54,377 of JBBARN010000001.1, forward strand.
TCATCGACAACCAGTGGGACATCGGACAAAAGAAGGAGACGGACAATCCCAACGATGGCGGAGTCGGCTATGGCTCCAACAAGGAACACACCGATCTTTCCAACACCTATCTTGCCATCGAGGCCCTCGCCCTTTCCAAAAAAGTCATCGAAGACGGAAATCATGGCGACCAACCGGACCTCGATTGGGGAGCCGCCGTGAAGTTCCTATCGCGCTGCCAGAATCTGGAGCAGACCAACGATCAGGATTGGGCTTCCAACGATCCGAAAAACAAGGGCGGCTTTGCCTACTCCCCCTTCGAGTCCAAGGCTGGTGAGGAAAAAACTCCCGGAGGTCGGACCGCCCTGCGTTCCTATGGTTCGATGTCCTACGCCGGACTGCTCTCGCTGATTTATGCCAAAGTCAGCGCGGACGACCCACGGGTCATCGCCGTCAAGGAATGGCTCGGTAAAAACTATACGCTCGATGAAAACCCCGGGGTGGGTTCGCAAGGATTGTATTATTACTATCAGGCCATGTCCAAGGCACTCACCGCCGCCAATGTGGACGTGCTCAAGATGGAGGATGGCAAGGAAATCGACTGGCGCAATGAACTGGGAGGCAAGCTCCTGACGACCCAGCGCGAGGATGGTTCATGGGTCAACTCCAACGGGCGCTGGATGGAATCCAACCCCGTGCTCGTCACCAGTTACACCGTGCTCGCACTGGCCCAGATCTATGATGCGATCCCGTCCAAGTGACCCTTGAGCAGCGGGGCTGATCGAGGGTTTCCGGGCATCACGGATTTTGCGCGCTGCGCCTTGTTTCTTTACAGCGTCCATGCGTTCTGGTGGGGTCGGCAATTCACCATGATCGCCCTTACACCCACCAAGCAACGACTGCGCCTCCGCCGTTTGTCGGCCATTTTCCTGATCACCGCGCTGGCATTCCTGGCGTCGTCTTGTGCGAACTTCCGCAAGCTCGGCAAGGACCTCAAGATGCTGGACAATGAATATCGCATCTCTGGCATCGTGCCGAACTCGGACGACTACAAGGTCCCGGTGCGCGCGGTGGTGGTCGAGTGGGATCCATCTTCGAATCAGGTTTTCTCGGGCGACCGCGTGGAACTCACTTCCGGCGGGGCGTTTTTGTTTTTGGTCGAGAGTCCGCTCAATCAATACGTGGCGGCCTACGCGGATCAGAACCAGGATGGAAAATACAACCCGGGCGAGGCGGCATGGATCCACAGTGGGACCGATGGCAAGCCAACACCGGTGACACTCTCAGGCTCTCAACGCCTGGTCCGGGTGAAGGGTATGCTGGCATCCTCCACATCCATCCCCGCCGGACTGATGCAGGCCGTGACTGCCGCCCTTGGAGGCAAGAAGGTTGAAGACGTGATCCGCAAACACGGCATCCGTTTCGCCCTCGGGGAAACAGCAGAATTGGATGATCCGCGTTTCGCCGCAACCCGGGGTGAGGACGGTCTCTGGACACCGGCGACGTTTGCCATCGAGAGCGGCTTCGGGGTTTATTTCCTGGATCGCTTCGATTCCTCCAAGACGCCTGTAATGTTTGTGCATGGTGCCGCGGGTTCTCCCCAGGATTGGCGATTGGCGATGGAAAAATTGGACCGTGATCGCTATCAGGCGTGGTTTTATGTCTATCCATCCGGCATGCGCCTGGCCCAGGCGGGCAGTGCACTCAATGACGGCGTGAAATTGCTGCACCAGCGTTATGGTTTCCGCCGGCTGCACGTGGTGGCACACAGCATGGGTGGCTTGGTTTCGCGGGATTTCATCATCAAGAACCACATCCTCGGCGGCCACCGCTACATCAACACCTTCATCACCTTCTCCAGCCCTTGGGATGGTCACGAAGCTGCCGCTCTGGGAGTCAAGTTCGCCCCCAAGGTGGTGCCCTCCTGGTATGACATGGCCCATGGTTCGGAGTTCCTCACGGCACTCTACGACAAGCGCCTCAAGGGAGCGGTGAACCATCACTTGTTCTACAGTCACAAGGCGAGCAAGTCCCGCATCCTGCCACCGGAAAATGACGGCACTGTGAGCGTCGCCAGCCAAAAGCGCAAGGAGGCTGTCGATGATGCCGTGGACGTCCGGGGCTTTGACGAGGATCACGTTTCCATCCTGTCATCGCGGGCATCTCTGAAGGCGGCGGATGCCATCCTCGACGCGGCAGGCCGCTAATCCACGATGTTGCTGTATCGCCACGGCGCATACCCCTCATCCTCCAGTTTCCCAACCGGAATCCCCGAGGCATTCACCCGCCACATGGGGATGGGCCCCGCTTCGTAAGCCGCGATGGATTTTCCGCCTTCGAGCCATCCGGCGAAAAGCAGGACGTGCTGATGATTGAGCAGGATGTCCCCCGGCTTGAGGTGGGACCATGATTTCAAAGGCACACAGATCGACGGCAATTCCCGGGTGGAATAAGGACGTGGCAACTGCCAGCATCGGGACACAAAACCGGAGCAGTCGATCCCGCAGGACTCGGCGCTGGTCCCGGCATCGCCGAGCTTGCGCTTAGCTGCATCCCCAATGTCGCCAGCCTTCCAGCCGTCCGAGATTTTTGCCAGAAACGATTCGGGAGTATCAAATCCGCCCCATTGATACGGCATGCCCTTGGCTGGAACGCCAGGTTTCCACCATCCGCGCGGAATGGATGCGTCCGGAGTTTTGACCATGATCCCCTGCCCGTCTTCTGCATGGCGGACATGGCGGTCGTCCGGCATCCACTCGACCTGAGTGTAGCGGTAAGCCGTGGCGATCGCCTGCTCACGCGTCGCCTTGGGCGCACATGACGAAACAAAGGCTGCAAACAGGAGAGGCAGGAGGTAAGTTTTCACCGGGCAGATCCATGACCCAATCCGGTCTCCCGGTCACTTGAAAACCATCACTTGCCGCCAGCGAGGATTGCCGAGGAAGCATTGTGATGATGCTCCCATCGGCGAAAACGAGGCCGCACGGCAGATCATTACGAGCAGCAGCCACCACCGCCGCCACCGCCACAGCAGCCACCGCCGCTCGCTTGGGCGATGTCATCGGCTGTCGGGACGCGGCCGAGTTCAAGGGTCATGCCCACGTATTTGCCGATTTCCTTCTGCAGACGCTCCAGCTCCTGCTGGGCGGTGAGGAATTCACGGGCGATTTCGTTATCAAACAAGGCCTCACGCGCTGCTTCGAACTCGCGGATTTCAGCAGCACCGAGTTCCACTCCGGCGTGTTGCTTGTGGTGGAGTTCCTCGCCGCGCTCATGCACGCTTTGATACTGAAGCCGCGAGGCATCATCGTTGAGAAAGCGCTCCACACATTCTTGGAGCTTCAAAAATGTGGGATCGCTGGCAATCTGGGCACAGAGTTCGCGAGTTTTTACGATGACGGCGGAATCTTCAGCAGTGATAGACATAAGAGTTGAATACCTTCGTCGACGTGGACTGGCAACGGACATTTGTGGAAAAATTTCCACCCACATCGGCGCCCCAGCTGAACAAAAGCGTGACATCTCGCCTACCAGCGAGTTTTGTTTGGCAAGGCCTCAACCATGTCCATCGAACCCCTCAAAGACGGCATCCGCTCCCACGTGAGAATCGATTTTTATGGCAATGTGCACAAGCACCTGCGCGGCACCGATGCAGACAAGCGCTACGCCACTGAAGTCGAGGTGCTGAAGGTTCTTGAGGAACGCGGCTGCCCCTATGTCCCCAAGCTTCTGGAAGAGCACCCAGAGGAGCTTTACTTCGTCTCCACCAACGCCGGCAAACCCGCCACCCAGATCAGCAAGGACAAGTCCAACCGCCTTTTCGCCAAACTCGAAGAAGAATACGGAGTGCGCCACCTCGACGCCGAACCGCGGAACATCACCTATTCCGACAAGCTCGGCTGCTTCTGCATCATCGACTTCGAACTTGCGGAAATCCTGCCTCCGCCGCCGGGATTGGAAATCAAACCACGGCCCCAATCGTAGAAAACCGCCCGCCTCGTGCCCGACGCATCCATGCTTCACTGGGCCTCGATGACCCACAGCGGGTCCCGAAAGCCGCGCAACGACGATTCACTGATCAGCTTTTCCTCAAGCCCGCTCGGAGCTGATCCCTTGAATGCGGAAGGCGCACTCTCACTGGAGAAAAACGACCTCGTTTTCGCGGTTTCAGACGGCATGGGAGGAGGCAATGCTGGCGACATCGCCTCATCGATCCTGCTGCAGCGGATGTCCGAAATCATCCCGGAAACCTTCAAGATCGCCGCATCCGGATTCTTCCCCGATTGCCTTTCGCACCTCGGCGATGCCATCCGCTCCGTCCACGAGCACATCAACCAATCCGCATCCAGCGAGGAAACCCGCGGCATGGCGGCAACCCTTGCCTTGGCCTGGTTCACTCCCGAGAATCTTTACATTGCGAATGTGGGAGACTCCCGGATCTACCGCTCCCGCCAAGGGAAACTGGAGCAACTTTCCCGCGATCACACCCGGGCATGGGCCCAGTGGAAACGAGGGGAAATCACCGAGATCCAATACCGCAGCCACCCGAGGCGTTCCGCTCTCTACGAAGTCATCGGAGCAGGTCATGCTGCCGTCTGCCCGCATTTTGCGGCAGTACCTTATCAGCCAGGGGATCGTTTCCTGATCTGCTCGGACGGCCTCATTGACGGCCTTTGGGAACGACACCTTGCGGACGCCCTTGCCGCCGAATTCCCGCCCCGCCAAACTGCCGAAGTTCTGATGAAACGCGCCATCGACAACGCCGGAATCGACGATACAACGCTCATCGTCATCCACGTCAGTGGTCCGACGGCCGATCCTTCTCCCCATGAATGAAATTCACTCATGCCTTGGCACGGGAATTGCTTTCACTCAACGGGAAGTTCGGCCCCAGGAAAATCCATAGCCGAGGCGGACAACTTTTCCTCAACAACTGAAATACAACGACCAACATGGCCAAATACAAACTGGAATACATCTGGCTGGACGGATACACCCCCGTTCCAAACCTCCGTGGAAAAACCCAACTCAAGGAGTTTGATGCTTTCCCAACACTCGACCAACTCCCGCTTTGGGGCTTCGACGGTAGCTCGACCCAGCAAGCAGAAGGCCGCAGTTCCGATTGCGTCTTGAAGCCTGTCGCCATCTACCCGGACTCCACCCGCACCAACGGTGCGATCGTCATGTGCGAAGTCATGATGCCGGACGGCGTCACCCCGCATCCGTCCAACGGACGTGCCACCATCCTCGACGATCCCGGTGCTTGGTTCGGATTCGAACAAGAGTATTTCCTCTATCAGGACGGTCGTCCGCTGGGCTTCCCAGTAGATGGATTCCCCAAAGTCGGCCAAGGTCCTTACTACTGTGGCGTTGGCTACAAGTACATGGGTGACATCGCCCGTCAGATCGTCGAGGAGCACCTCGACCTCTGCCTCGACGCCGGCATCAACCACGAAGGCATCAACGCTGAAGTGGCCAAGGGCCAGTGGGAATTCCAAATCTTCGGCAAGGGCTCCAAGAAGGCCGCCGACGAAATGTGGGTTGCCCGTTATCTTCTGCTCCGCGTTTGTGAAAAATACGGCATCGACGTTGAGTTCCATTGCAAGCCGCTGGGCGATTCCGACTGGAACGGATCCGGCATGCACGCCAACTTCTCCACCGAATACCTACGGACCGTGGGCGGAAAAGCTTACTTCGAAGCGCTCATGGCTGCTTTCGGTGAGCATTGCGAAGAGCACATCGCCGTTTACGGACCCGACAACCACATGCGCCTCACCGGCCTTCACGAGACCCAGTCGATCGACAAGTTCTCCTACGGTGTTGCCGACCGTGGTGCCTCGATCCGCGTGCCGCACAGCTTCGTCAAGGACGACAAGTATCAAGGTTACCTCGAAGACCGTCGCCCGAATTCCCAAGGTGATCCCTATCAGATCGCTTCGCGGATTCTCAAGACGATCTCGCTCGTCCCAACAGCCTGATCTCAGAAAGATCAGCGCCCCTCCCCGAAAATCAACTGGCCGCTTTCCTTACGGGAAAGCGGCCTTTTTGATTCTCCGATTGAGCTGAACCACTGCCGGCAACGGACACGCAGTCGGTTGAGAGATTTGTGTCAACAACCTGAATTGCGAATCTCAAGGAAATTGGCAGGCAAATCGGTTAGAAGCGGTAGTTCAAGCCGGTGTAGATGCCGGACTCCGCGATGTCATAGGTGAATGCGCCATCCTGGTAGTCGGTATCCATGTAGCGGTATCCAAGCTCGGCAGAAACGGTTTCGGTGAAACGATAACCAACGGTGCCTTGGACGGTCCAGGTGAAATCGGAGCCCACACCGAAGCCGCCGATGTCGCTTTTACCGGCGAGGAACCACTTGTCGTTGAGGTTCCATTGGGCGCGCACTCCGAGGATGGGATCGACCCAGTTCTTGTCGGCAGAGGCAGCGGTCGGCAGTCCGTTGACCAATTGTTGGTTGATCGCGGTGGCGAGGTTTTGTTGGGTTTGCGAGACGCGGGCCTGAGCCTGGTTGACTCGGTTCTGCAAGGCCTGGTTCACCGATGCCTGGAGTTCGGCCACTTTGAGTTGGGCAGTGGCCTGGGCGAGCGCGAGGCGTTCGGTTTTCACGGCGCGGATGATGCGGTTCGTGGCGATGTCGCGGCGGTTGAGCCCGCCATCGCGACGGATCTGGAGCAGTTGTTTCTCGATATCCCGCTTCACCCGCGGATCGGCCTCCGCCTGGATCGAGGATGCCACTTCCGCCTCAATGGCAGCGCGCCTCGCGGCGGCACTCGTTTGATAGGCTGCGAGTTTGGGTTGCACAATGGCCTCCGCCCTTTCACCGATGCCGCTGACGACGGCCTGGCTCAGGTTGTCACTCAGGGCTTGGATACCGGGCACATCGAGCGTGGCGGAAAGATCCATCGACAGATTGTTATATCGAATGCCGCCATACACATCCACGAATGCGGATGGGGATTCGTAAATCCGGTATGCGACGGCAAGCTCGCCGATGAACTGTTTCATATCAAGTTCCGCGCGATCATACAATGGCCCCGGACTGCTGCCAGAGCCTCCAAGTTCGGCATAAAATCCATCGGCAAGAAAACCCCAACAGGCATTGCGGGCCTCAAACTGCAAGGCGGCGGCCATTTCGAGATTGTCGAAGATATCACTGAAGGATTGATCGATCTCCGTAATGAGCGGGCTGACACCGGTGGTCCCTTCGAGGCCGGTGAGCCAGCCATAAGGTTCGACGCGGAATTCCCAATCGCACGAAGAACCCGAGGAAGGCACTTCGAGAGTGGCTTCGGGCGTCGTCGCTGCAATGGAAGTGCCCATTTGGCTGCCCACACATAGTGCAAGCGTTCCGAGCAGGGTGTTTCTGGAAATGGATTTCATGAGAGATGGATGGTGCGGTGTTTGGAAAACCCGAAGAATTCAGCGAGGAGGTTGGATGCGCGTGATGCGTGAGCCTTGCAGCCCAAGCCCACCCATCAGTCCGCGTTGGTTGAAAAAGAAGGCATAAGTGCTCTTGTTCAGCGTGGTGGTGCTGAGCGATGCGGCCATGCCTTCATCGACAATGACCAGGCTGGGGCTTGAGCCGATTTCCCAACCTCCGCTGCGGTTGAGATTGGCGAAAGCGGTATCATCCATCAGGAAAAGCGCATATCCGAATTCCTGAATGCCTGCCTGGAAGCCGTAGGACGCACCAGCCGTCTGATAGAAATCGCGGATCGTGCCATCGTTGCGGATCAATGCGCCGTTGCCAGCCATGCCACCAACCATCAGGCCTCCTTTGGTGATGTTTGGAAACACCATGATGCCCTTCGCCCTCGCACCCAATTTGCGGGCGGCGGGGTTCGTGCGATAGAGGTCATTGAGAGCGCTGCGGGACTTGGCGGCAAGCTCGCGGGGATTGACGCTGGACGCGTTGAGGTTGGTGACTGGTCCGTTCGCGCACTGGCTGAGGATCAGTGTGCCTGTGGCAAACAGGGTGGCGGAGACGAGGGATGTGATGTGTTTTTTCATGGTGGAGATTCTGATTCGGTAATCTGATTGCGGGAGAGTTCGAGCCTGAGTGTTGTCGCGGGATCGAATCGTATGTCATTCTGCGGGCTTGCGATGCTGATTCCACAATCGACGAATTTCTTTTCGATCATGAAGCGCAAATCGCTGGAGAGTGCTTCCCGCGAGGTTTTCCGGTTATCGAACCAGAACAGCAGGGCAAACTCCAGTGACCTCTCGCCGAAGTTTTCAAAGCGGACTTCCGGTGCCGGTTGATCAAGCACGAGCCCATGTTCGCTGGCCACGCCGATCAAAGCCGCCGCGACGTCGCGGGTGGACGAGCCGTATTCAACACCGACTTTGACAGTGTGGCGGAGCAATGAATCCGACAAGGTCCAGTTGGTGACTTTGTTTTCTAACAGATTGCTGTTGGGGATGACCGTATCGATGCCGTTGCCGTGTTGGATGACCGAGGCACGCATGCCGATGCTCCGGATGGTTCCAGCAACTCCGTCCGCCTCGACATAATCGCCAACCCGCAGCGGGCGCTCGAAAATGAGAATGAGCCCGCTGATGAAATTTTTCAGGATCGTCTGCGTGCCGAATCCGACGCCGATCGCCAACGCGCCGCCGAGAAATGCGAGCGCCGTGAGGGGAATTCGCACGGCGTTGAGTCCGTAGAGGATGAGCAGTGCGAGACCCACCACCGAAATCGCCCTCGCCGCCAGATCCGCACCGGACTGCGGGATGGATGCCCTGCGGGAAATGATCGATCTCGTCTTGCGGGAAATGAACCGCAGAACCATCCAGCCGATGATGAGGATGAGAAGAAGGCGCACCACCTTGCCCAGGGTGACGGCGCGGTAGGTGGAGGTCTTGGTGCCATCCACGATTTCGATTTGTTCCGCCAGATAGAGTTCGGTATTCCAGAGGGCCAACGCGGCTGATGAGAGCCGGTCGATCACAGGAGTTTTCAGATGACCGCCTTCAAGATCGCCGATGGTGAAAGCGATGAGCCGCTGCATTTTGCCAGCCCGCTGGATGGCCTCACGAAGTTGTGCGGGGTCGAGTTCGGCAGCTCCGGCCGAACCACCGGCCATGCGGAGTTTGGCAATTTCCAACCAGTCGTCCACGCGGTTCTTCATCTCGGCGAGGCTGGCAAGGGATGATTTGCGATGGCTGGAGTCCGTGTTCCGGATCGACTCTTCACGGGTATTCCAGAAGTCTTTTTCGAGATCGAGGAATTCGACTTTCCATGACAACAACGGACTCGGCGGCGAACCCGAAGCACCCGCTTGGGTGAGTTTGGAAACCGTTTCTTCGCGTTCCTTGGTGATCCGAAGTTGAATGGACTTCAGCTCTTCTGCGGAGAGAGTGGTTTTGCCTTGGATGGCGGCGAGTTGAAGTTTGGCGAGATCTGTTTTCGATTGGAACAATTCCAACTCGATCCGCTGCGCAGCGAGTCTCAGAGTAAGGCGGGCGACCTGCTCAGACGCGATGCGGGAGGCAATTCCTTCGACTTTGGCTTCCCGCTTGGCGGTCTCGCGGTCTTCCGGCGATGACTCGGACTGGGCGGTCTCGACGAGACGGCGTTCGGCCTGTTGGTGATCGTCCAGCTTGTCGCGTGCTGCTTCGATTTCCGAGTTGAGGATGCGGGTCTGGGCTTCTCCGGCGATGCGTGCGTTTTCGAGATTGGCGAGTGTGTCGCGGACCTCATCGAGCATCAGAATGGAAAACGGCGGCGGCTGCGTGTAGCCCCGCCACGAGCTGAGTTCCTGTGCGGCCTGATTCCGGGCAGACTGTGCTTTGGCGAGCACATCCACCGCTGATAGATGATATTGGCAGAGGGCTGCCAATTGTTGGAGCCGCTCACGCAATTCCGCTTGTGTCTCGGGCAAGGTGCCGAGTTCCGCCTGGGCTTCGGCCAGACGCTTTTCAATCTGCTCCTTTTTTGAAAAATCTCCACCCAGTGCGTCCTGACCGTATGCGAACGGAACCGGAAGGACTGTGAAAAGCCATACCAGTGCTACGAGAAGAAGCCGGTTGGAAACCTGGAGCTGTGAGGAATGAGTCATGAATATCAGGAATCAATCGTTCTGCGGATCCAGAAGCGGACCATGGAAATGAAAAGAAGAAAGGCAGGAAATGTCATTTGGATTCGAAATGGGTGGAAAATCAGAAATGCCAAGCCAAGCCGGAAACGAGTTTATAGTCCATCCCCTCCGAAGTTAGGGGAACTTCCAGACTGAATGACAGCGCGAACTGGTTTTCGGAACCCCACAGCCGGGTGCCCCCGAGTTCGAGACGTTGCCGATCCGAATCACTCAGGAAATTCCACCTCGGCTTGTAAGTTGCGGCGGCAGACCAATGTTCGTTGAGCTTGATTACGAACGGAAATTTCAATTCAAGCGCGCTGACATCATTCAATCGTTCCTCCTGGGGAGTGAAGGAATATTCGATGTTGGTACCCGCGTTGATGCAGTCGCTGGCATCCCAACGGAGTGCGAGGGTGGGGCGCAGGATGAGGGCATTGCTACCGAGTGAGGAATCCGAGGCGGTATCGAATTCCGCATTCAGTCCCGTGCCCCAACGCAGGGTGGGGCTGAAGCGGCCGATGAAGCCGGTTCGGAATTCAAGGTCGCCGAGACCGGAATCATCCGAGATGGAAGTGTCGGAGCATTTGACGGGAACCATCATCTGCACGCCAAAAGCAAGATCCTCCCCCAAGGCATAGGCTCCGCGGAGAGAGGTTTCGATTTTCCAGAATTCATCATCATTGTCGTGAGCTTCATAACTCAGTTCCGACAAGGCCCGGCGGGTGATAAGCGTCGTGTCGTATGGGAGAAGCCAGGCATTCTCCCGGGTCTTTTCGAACCACACTGGGGCAGTCGCGCGCGGCTGCACATTCGGCGTCACTTGTGCGCAAATGGAACATGTCATGGAGGCGAGGCAAGCGACATGACACGGAAGTGAATAGGACATTTTTGGTTGGAGATACCTATGTTAGGGATGCATCAATTGATCACGGATGAGCTGATAGGATCCTGCATCGATTCCAAGATCACCAATGAACGGCCGGTCGAAGGCGAAGATGAGCGTGATTACAAGTCCGATGAACACTGATAGCAAACATAACTGAATGGAATAGAGGCGCACATCACGGACCCTGAAGAAGAAAGCGGAGGCGAGGCATACGCAGGCCCCGATGTGGACGATGCACCAAAGAACCGGTGGCATCCTCACCAACATGGCGTCCAGCCGCAACCGCCGTGCGTCAATCAGGCGGTTGAATGCAGCGAGAGTTTCCGAATGAATGATTTTCTGACGGTCGTCGGATGGATTGAATGCAGCGAGAGAGCTTTCGAGGCGGTTGATCCACTCAACACCGCGCGTCGGATAGTCGCCACGTTGTTGGGCGGGCCAAGCTTCATCGATGAGATAGTCCGTATATCCACTCAGCTCTGCCTGAAGCTCGGAGCGGAAGGGCTCAGGATAGGCGCTGACGTCGCGGTAGATTCCGGCAATCCGGGAAGCTTCGTGAGACACCGCTTCGCCAACCTGCGAGTGGGTTTCCCAGACACTGACGGCGATGAGAGCCGTCGCAAGGCCATAGAACACCAGGACGGCCTGCATCATTCCACTGTTGAAATCGAGTTCGCGATCATCATCGAGAAAGCGGGGCATGATCCAGCGGCGGGTCATGGCCATGCCTGCAATGGAGTAAACACACAGCGATCCGATGATAATCAATGCCGCGAGCAGCAGCGGGAGTCTGTAAAGGAAATCGGGCATGGTTCCGGTGGCGGTCAGCCGTTGATCGGGACGGTCGGTGTCCGGTGGAATCAATCCTCCGATTTGGCCCAGGATTCATCAGGGTTGTATTCACTGATTGCCGCCGCGAGTGTGGCGGTCTCTTGGCCGAGATCTTTTTCATAGACGTCACCGTAGTGGTTCACAAGCAGAGTCATGACGCCTGTTTTCCCATATTCAGCAGGCCAGGCGATCATGGCGAAACCGCCGATGAAGTGTCCATTGATGATATAATCAAATTTCCCGGCGGGAGCGGCATCGCCTTGGGATGTCAGGATTTTGAAATGATAACCGGCATGGGAGGAGGATGGGTCCTTGATCTCCGGTCCGGCCGGACTGGGGGCTTCTCCCTTTTCGATGTCGGCAGGCCAGTAAAGGCCATCCATTTTTCCGGGTGTGCTCTGGAACTGGCGTGCGAACTGCCGCACATTGCTGCCATCCCGCGGGATGGAGGCATATTCGCGTTGGGCAGCGAGGTAACCTCGCATGGAATCGATCGCGCTGAGTTCGTTCTCGCCGATGCGGCGTTTGACGATTTCGCCGATGCCGGTGTCTGAATCGAAGTGCCAGCCTTTATCGGTTTTCACAATTGGCACGGGGAAAGGCCATGCTTCCGCGCCAATGACCATGGTGACCGAGTTCTCATCATTCTCGCGGAAGCGGCGGCGTTCGACGGCCATTGCGGCGACTTTGGCGCGGAGTTCCTGATCGCGTTCCGGATCGCTGGTGCCGATGAGATCCTTGTGCTTGTCGCCAAAGATTTCGAGGATGGCTTTTTGTTCGCCGGTTTTGGCTGCTGCGATGAAGGCGTCTGACGCGTCGACAGGGGTTTCAAAAACCTTGGGCGGGATAATGGCGGCGTCCTGTGCCAGCGCGGGGAAGGCGAGGGAGAGGGCCGAGAAGAAGAGAGCGGAGATGGAAATTTTCATAAGAGGATGGGATGTGCTTGCGGGTGCGGATTCTCAACGTCTGCGGCCACCACCGCCACCACCGCTGCGGCTTGCGGACATGCTGCGGGAGCCCCGCGCGCTATAGCTTTGCGCCCGTGAGCCGGAGGATGCGCCGGCATAGGCTCCGCCGGAGGGACGGGATGCCTGGCGCGAGGCAAACTGCGAGGAGGATGCCGCCGCCTGGCGCTGGCCGGAGGCAGCTGCGCCGGAGGAGGCGGGCGTGCGGTTGGCGGCGGCGCTTTGAGCGCTGCCTGCGTATTGACCGCTTCTCGAAGATGCGGACGCCTGCCAGCTTTGTGCTCCTTGCGGCATGCTCGCTTGCCGTGCGGCCTGATTTTGTTGCGAGGCGCTTTGGCGTGCTGCCTGGCTTTGTTGGGACGATGCCTGGGCACCTGTGGCGGTGGTTTGGCGCTGGGTTTGATTTTCCGTTCGCTGGTGTTGGCTTCCCGCCGCGGCGTCCTGGCGTTGGGTCTGGTTGGCCGTCCGCTGGTCCTGCCCACTCGCAGCTGCATCTTGGCGTTGGGTCTGATTGGCGGAAGTGGTATCTTTGGCCGCTTGCTGGCGCTGTGTCTGGTTGGCGGTGCCGGTTTGTTGGCGCTGTGTCTGATTGGCCGTGCTGGTTTGTTGGCGGGCGGCTTGGTTTGAGGCCGTGGCATTCTGCCGTTGGGTTTGGGATTGCGTTGCATGGTTCTGCCAATCCTCTCTCGAGGCAGTGCCATAGTTCTGCCAGTCTTCGCGAGCATGATTGGCATAATCCATGCGCTGGTCCTGATAGTAGGCAGCATGGGCGGCGTAAGGGGCATGATAAACCGTGCCACCATACCAATTCAGCCCGTAAGCCGTGCTGGCTCCTGCGATGTAGCCGACGGTCGCTGCGGCGGCAACGGTGGCTGCCGGGTTGTAATAAACCGGATAGGCCGTCGGCATATAAGTCACCACCGGAGCAGGTTGCGCCACAATCACGGTGGCGGGTTGATATTGTGGGACGTAGATGACCTCGGGCTTGGCAGGAACGATCTGCACGGTTTCCTGCTGCACCACGATGATTTGTTTGTCATCGGACTTGAGGTTTCCAGCGGCTTGGGCCTTGCGGCGGAAAACCTGGATGGCCTCCAGAACATCCGCCTGCTGGGCCGTCACTGCGAGACCGAGCGATTCGGTCCAGTCGAGATCATCGCCCATCAGGTTGATGACATCCGGATAGGTCAGCAGGTTGACGATGGGCTCGGGGAGCGATGGGTCCGGTTTGAGGCTCTTGTCCGCACTGTATTTCATCAGAAAGCGCTGGGCCTTGACGATGTCGAGCGGAGTGGTGGATGCCGGCAGAATCAGTGCGAGCAAATCATCCGGATAAAGCGCCACACGCCCCACGAGAGTTTGCAATTGCGAGGGGCTGAGCAGTGGTGCGGAAGGCGCTCCCGATGCCGGATAACCGGGAGGAGATTGCGCAGCGGCGCGAGGGCCGATAAATCCCGCCGTGAGGCAGAGGGTGGCGAGAATGACCCGCGAGTTTGGAGTTTTCATGATCTTTGGAATGTTTGTTAGATTGAAAGATTGGAAGTTGGCACAAAGAAAACGGAGCGATCACCATTGAAGGGAGCAGCCAACGGTAAAGGTGTTATTGTCCGAACCGATATCTTCTTGAGTGCGGATTCCGATGTAGGCGATCTTAAAGCCGAAATGGCGGTTGATCGGAATCCCCGCGCTGAACCCAAAACCGAGATTGCCTTTGCGATCATTCGCGGAAACCTGATCAATAGTGGATTCACTGCCGTAGCCATATCCCGCGCTTGCGCCAAGCCAGAGACCGGGCATGAAGGTGTAGATGAGGTGGCCTTGGCCGATCAGCAGGGGATCTTCCTCAAGTTGCTTGCCGTTGAAAAACTCGTCGTTGTCCGTGAAAAATGTCACGGACGACGAAAGTTCCATCGTCCACTTGCCGCGCGTGTGGACGACGCCGAACTGCGGCGTGAAAGTGTAGCGGTTCGAACCGAGGTTGATCAGTTTGTCATCGAAGTATTCCCCCGTGGGAAATGTGACGAGCAAGCCCGCTCCGACGATGGTTTCGCAGTAAGCGGCCCTGCGGTACGCAATGAACTCCTCCCCAGAAAGCGGCGGGGCTCCGTAGAGATTCACGGCGAAGCGAAGGGCGGAGTCAGACCATCCCTCGCGCTCGATGGCGGCGGGGACGCCGTTGAGCAAGCCGCTCCAGGACCCGCTCTGATACAGTTGGGTGAGATCGACGCGGGCGGATTTGCCGAGGACTTCAAAAGCGTGGATGTATTTCAACGCCGCCGTATGCATCTCGAACTCACCATCCTCGATCCGCAGCACCGGGTTGAGGAAAATATCACCCTCGGTGTAGGCATAGGCAGCGCCTCCAAAGTGGCCGCCGAGCGGCAGATGGCTCCAGCGGCGCGGTTCGATGTCCTGAGCGGTCGCAGTTCGAACAATTACAAACGCAATGAACGCGCTGATGCATCGGGTGGAATTGAAGGAGGGCATGTCGACCTAGTGACGGTTCGATTTCTGAGTGGGGGAGAGAAACACCCGTGCCAGCCCGCCGGAACCCAGATGGTGGTTGAGTGCGGAGAGCAGGTTATAGAACAGCAAAGCACCGGTCACGCAGATTGTGTTCGCCCAGATGTGCGGCATGTCGGGGTGTTGGAAAACATTCGTTAGGGCTGAGACGAATCCTCCTTGCTCATGCCGCGATTCGAAGGCTTTTTCCAACAACATCACGATGAATGTTCCGAACGCGTAAAGCACCGTGCGGAGGATCACATCAACCAGCACAGGCTTGTTTTTCACCCACCCGCCCAATGGAACATGTTCCAGGATCAATACAACCTTGGCGAGAACCAGCGCACCGATCAGCACGGCGGAGACGTTGCCGAAGCGGATTTGATAACCATCCAGGATGAGGATCTTGAGTCCCATGAAAATTCCCAGCCAAGCGGCGAAAAACAGCGTCACAAGGATGACCGCCTTCAGTTCGTGTTTCAATTTTTCCTTTATGCTCATGGTTCCTTGAGGATGGGCTTGGTTGGATTAAGAAGCCGTTCCGTGCCGGGGAGACCCTCTCGGATCAGGCGTGAAAAGTCTAGCGCATCGTTCGCGTCCTTGGCGATCGTGTCGATGAGAGAGCGTTTTTTCAGTTCAGCGAAGGGCAGTCCACCTTTGGCGATGGCACCGCGCTCATACATCAGCTCATCCCCTTTTCCATTGAGCAACATGCGCCAGTCCCAGCGCGGTCGTTCGCCGGATGGGTGTTGCGTGCGGATGCTGGTGGTGCAGTTCGTGGTGATGGCGTTATACCAGCGCGGATGGTCATCCAGGGTGTTGAGCGAATGCAGGTATTCGACGAAACGCTCGCGAGCCTGCTCCGGCGTGAGGGTGAGGCGGTAGAGGTAGATGTCCTCATCCTTGCGGTAGTTCGTGCGGACACGGATGACGTCGCGCTCGTCGGCGACGATGTAGGTGAGTGAAAATTGACGATATAGGCCGCCGATGGCGGAATAGGATTGGCCGACTTGCTTCCGGGTCTCGATGGAGAAACAGACGGGAGGAGCATCGGCAAACTGAAAGCTAACAATGGGATGTGCCATCCATGGTGATCCCCAATAGTTGATGGCGATGTCGATGCCGGTGATCTGCGAAATCTTCACGACGCGGGTTTCCCAGCGGGGCGTGAAATCGGTGACGCTGCGATAGTCGCAGTTGCGGACGTTGTGGAGGGTGACGGTGTCGCCGTTGATTTCCGCCGATGGGAGCCGGGCGACATCGGGCTGCCAATTGCCGGCGTTGCTTGGCTTGAGAGTCAACCACCATGCGAGGACGAGGATGAATGCCGCGAAGGTTGCTCCGAGTTTCCTCCATGGTCCGCGCAGGAAGACCAGCACCGCAAGCACACCGAGTAAGAATGCCCAGCCGACCACGCTTTTCAAAACGGGGGAATCATAGTGCAGCGCGCCGAAGCTCCATGCGATGCAGCCCAGCGCGACGAACCAAGCGATAGTCCAGCCGAGCCATTTGAGGAGGCGAAGCGGCAGATTGGTGGTATTCATAACTCGGTGATAGAGTGGTTTAATTTATCAGTCTCCCAATGTCGGGAAGTGAGTGACTCAGCTGTTTCATCACATCTCGGCAACTAACGGCGAAGTCGATTCGCTATGCCATCGAGTATCTCTCTGTATGCTGAAACATGGTGGTCATTGAGGCTCGCATGTTTGATGTTGCGCCAGAACTCCCCGACGGAAAGGCGCTCCGCATCGTGCTCCAACAAATGAGTGAACGACCCGTCATTGTTCACGATTGTTTCGGGGCCTACGTGCTCATAAGAATGCTTAGATGTAGAAACCCAACTTCCAGGAGGAAGCATGGGCACGATGTCGAGATGGTGGACGACCCGGTGAAGCGGAAGATCTTCATAGACCTTTACCCCTGCGGCATTGGTGAACTTCGGCTGACCAAATGTGACGACTCTATCAACATCAAAGCCATTTTTGTCGAGTTTGATCGCAAGGATTGCTGCGATGGCACCGCCTAGTGAATGCCCTGTGATGGAAGTGCGGTAGCTTTTGTTGAGTAACGGTTCGACCTCGGCGTAAACTTCGTTGGTATCATCGTTGAAACCTTTGTGAACCACGATACCCAGCTCCGGGTCTTCAACCATGTGCAAGTCGGCATCTTGGAATATATTCTTTTTGTTCGCGGTTCCGCGAATCGTTATAATCTGGGAACGTTCGGATGGATTGAGCTCGACGATGTATTGGACGTCACTTTGGGTGGTTCCAACACGGGTCGCATTAGGCAGTTTTTTCCTGATGACTTCAGGAGTCTTGTAGGCAAGCTCGGAGCGCTCGGCATATTTGTCGAGCGTCTTAAAAGTCGCACTGCTGAGCGGTGGCGATTTTTGAAGTGATAGAATGTTTGTCCCACATCCTGTCAGGGCGATCAGGAAAAATGTGCAGAGATAAACTGTGAATGCTTTCGTGTGCTTATTGGACATGGGGATGAGCGGTGGGGTGAAACGTCTTATCGGCTTGCCGTCGCCTTGGCGGGCATGACTTGCAGGGTGATGAAGCCCTTTCTTGTGGGGAAATAGCTCCGTCCACCGAAGGCTGGCACGACGAGCGAGTTGATCGTCAGCGGCTCGAAGAAATCGGATTCGGCGAGTTTGCGACCGGTGGCCGCATCGTGCCATGTCACTTGCTCCGTGTAGTTGCCGGTGAAGACCATCTTGTCGTTCGGCTCGATGGCGACGTTCTTTTTCATGTTGGTGAGCACGAGCACGCGCTTGTCCTTCGGGCCATACATCGGCTGGAAGGTGGTGCTCATGTTATCTAACACGAAGGCGGTCTTCAGTTCGCCGGTGGCTTGGTCGATTTTAATGCCAGCCACTTTGCCCACGCCCATGTCGGCGGAGTAGATCATGTTGTTCTCAACGTCAGTGCCGGATTTCGGCGGCGCCCAACTCCATTCGCCTTTCTTCAGTTCGCCGAACGGGAAGATCACCTTCATCTTGGCCGAGTCCTTCACGTGCGCGACGGCGATGCTCGACGCCTTTTGCTTGCTGCCGAGTCCGTTGGTCTGAATGGCGATCCAGTCGCCGATGATGGCGGGCGCGTCGGAGGTGGTCTGGCCGGCCTCCATCGGCTTCATGTGCCAGGTGTCGTCCATGCTCAGTTTCTTCACTGAGGGATCCCAGAAAGCGCGGCGGCATCCACTGTCCATGCCGATGTAGATCGCGATTTTTCCTTCAAACATCGTGATGCTGTGCGGTACGGTGGCTGGTTCGGGCAGCGGAAGTTCGGCGAGAATTTCCAGTGTGTCGGGATGCAAGGCGACCATGTGGGAGTTCGGCTGTTTGAGCCCGGCCTGCACGCCTTTGATGATGGCGAGCGTGCCTTGCATCGTGTTGCCGGTCGGACGGGTCTGGTTCTTGAGTATCAGCGTGCCGTCCGGCGCAACGGTGAGATGCTTGAAGTTCACATCGCCACGCGGCGCGTCACCGGCGGGCAGCGTTTGCTGAACAAGAATGCGGCCGGTGTCGGCATCGAGCAGGAGAATCTGGTCGGCCCAAGCGAAGGCTATTTTGCCGTTGGCGAGGATGTTGAGATTCGCGACTCCGATCCAGCGATGGGAGGCGTTGATATTGTCCACGTAGGTGCGCCAAACCTGCTTGCCTGTGGTGGCGTCAGCTTTCGCGATGAACGGTCCCGGAGGCGCAGTGCCCTCGAATGGCGGGTTGTCACCACCGACGATGAAAATTTCGCCCGGATACCGATTCACGATGAACGAGCAGGATTCGTAGGAGTCTTCGCTGCGCCATGCATGAACTTTGTTAGGTCCGTCCCACGAACCAAGAAACGATGCCGCCGGGAAAACTCCGCTGCGCTGGGCGTCAGCGATTTCCGCGCCGTTGAGCGTGGGGAAATATCCGGGCGTGGAGAGTTTCTGGCAGGCTTCGAATTCCGTTTGATAGAGACTCACGTCGCCGGGCAACGGGCCATTGGCAGACTTCTCATTGTCGGTGAGGCCGCCTTGCGAGATGCGTTGCTCGATCTTCGGCTCGACGACAGTCCAGAGGAGTTTGTATGCGCCGATGCCGATGATGGCACCGACGACGAGTGAGATGATGGCGATTTTTTTCATGGTGTGATTATTTCCCAAGCTTGAGGGCTTCAAAGGCAGCCTTGGTGATGTATTCGCCGCGTGGGAAATACGACCCCATCACCTTCTCTTCGTCGCCGGGCTTGGTGATGAGATCGGGGCGCTCTTTCCACTCGGCGCTGTTGGCCATGATGCGTAGCATGAGCATGGCGAAATCCTTGCGGTTTCGCAGGTCATTCAGCCCCTCGCCGCGTTCGGGCCACTCCAGCCATGCCACGCCGTTGTCGAGCGTCGCGTTCTTCGGACGGTCTTCCTTGCGGCTGCAAACGATGGTGTAGTTTCGCTCCGCATCGAGCGGGATTTGCAGGTCGGTGAGACCGTCTGCGATGTGGCCGGTGGGTGCGGCCTCGCAGCTCACGAGCGACCAATACTGCGTCTGTGCATCCGGCATGATCTCCAGCCCGCGCCCGCCGGTGCCGGTATATGTATTCGGGAAGGTCGGCATTTTGCCACGCATCACATACACGGGGCCGAATTGCCGGTTCAGGTGAGTGATCATGTATTGCGTGGAGGGATCGCCGCCGCCGTCCATTGCGCCTTCATACGGGATCTTCGCGCGAGCTTCGGGTGTCTTGAAGGCACCGAGGATCGAATACGGGAGCGTCCAGTATTTCTCCCAGCGCGGCAGCTTCCGCGCGGGAGCAGTCGCGGGGTCGAGCATCGGGTCGTTGTCCTTTGCGTTGACGATATCGATCCATTGCTGGTCGTTGAGTGGCTGCTTGGTGTTCTCGTTCATCGGCAGCGCGAAGTGTTTGATCACGCCTGCGGCATCGAGTTTCGTGCCATCAGCAAGGGTGCCTTCGTAGTTGGGGAGGCCGCGTTTGCGCGAAGGCTGATCTGCCGGTCCCCAACCCGCGCCGTCTTGGCCTTGATCGGACATGTAAATGCGCATGACCATCTGCAACTCGCCGCCCTCCTTGCCGGCATAAAGCGTGCTCGACTCGCGCACGGCGGGAGCATCCGCAGCGACGATCCGCACGGTGTAATTGCGCTGATCACCGAGTCGCGGATTTCCGATGACAAAGGGATTCGTCGAACCCATGTCCGGCGCGATGTCTTTCCCGACGATGTCCTCGCCGATGGAAAGGAAGGTCTGGCCGTTCCAGCGGTAGAGCGCGTATTTGAAATAGCGTGCGCGGGGATACTCACCCTTGAATGTTAGAGTTGCACCCGCTGGGAGATTCATCCGCGAAAGGAAGTAAGTGGACTGTGTGTCCGGCCAGAGATTCGGGTTCTGGATCGGCTTCGGGTTTTCGAGATAGTTCCAATACGGATAGCCGCGCGGACCGTTGAAAAACGGATCGCTTCCGTAGCGGTCGTCGGTGCGGATGGCGTTCTCCAGTGACTTGTCGCCAGTGCGCTTGGACCGCTGGGCATTCAGATTCGCGACCTGCACGATGCCCGGCGGTTTCCACTCGCCCTTGCCCGGCGGCAGCACGGACGGTTGCTCGGTCTTGGGCCAGTAAATGCGCATCACCATGAAAATCGGGCCGTTTGGCGCGGGCAGCCAGTTGGCTTCCTTCTCTTTCCCGGGCGAATCCCGCTGGATGTAGATCGTCAGCGAGCCATCCGCATTCTTCTTCATCTGCGGCAGCATCGGCGCGTTGATGAGGTAACGCTTGATCGGGTTTTCGACGAGAAACTGAGTGTTCGCATCATACATCGTGAGGGACCAGAACGCGTTGGCAGGTGGCAATTCTCCCGCCTTGAACGTCACCTGATAGGCGTGCTTGCTGCCATCGAGCGGATGCCCGTTTTGATCCAGCTTCGCCATAGGATAGGTCGCCTCCTCGGCGTCATTGCCATAGATTCCCGCACGTGCACCGACCGAGCGCAGCAGAAAGTCTCCATTGAAAAACTCGCGCGAACCCGCAGCAGCGCCGATGCGCCAGCCGTTCTCCTCGGTGCCGAGATTATCCACCGCGTGATTAATCTTCCCGAGCGCCGACTTCACGCCATCGCCGAACGCAGTCTTTTGCTCCGCGCTAAAATCCTGCATCTTCACCTTCTTGTCCGGCCCGATGCCGATGCTCGCGAATCTCTCGCGCAATGGTTTCTCAACCACAGCCGGGCCGACTGGTGGTAGATATCCGAGCAGGTAATCCAGCATCACCGGAAAGCCTGTGCTGAAAATTTCCTGCGGCGCGGGCGGCCACTGGATCACTGGCGCGGCGGGTGGCGCGGGCTGTTTGAGAAAGGCCGAAAGCGTCTGCACCTTGTAGCCCGCCTGCACCTTTTTCACGTTCTCGATGTCACCCGCATTGAAGAGCTGGGTGCGGAAGATCAGCAGCGAAAACGGCGATTCGCAGCGAAACACCTTCGCCACGCCCGCCGGTGCCTCGCCCTGCCAGCCCGGTCCCGCGAGGAGATAACATCCCGCGCCATTGCCCGTCGTCCGCGTGCCGAGGTAGCCGTAGTTGTGGGTGAACATGTCCACCATCTGCACGCTGTAGTAGCGGCCCTTTTCCACCTCGGGCACGCAGATCACGAGCGGTTCCGCACGCAGGTCCGCGCCGAGCATGGAGTAAGGCGTGTCGCTGTTCGGCGTTTGCACCGTGCGGTCTTCCGAGGTGTAAACTCGCGCCTCGCCATGGATCTGGTTCATCGGACCCTTGTAGCCTTTCGCCTGCGGATCGAGGAACGTATCGTGAAACACCTTGTAGTTCATCACCAGCGGAAACCCGTAGATGTAAGCCTCTTCCGCGATGCCCTTGATGCTGGTGGCGTCCGGTCCCTGCGCGAACGCTGGAGCAGGCATCGTTCCGAGAACAATCACCAGCATTGCCGCAGAAGATCGCCAGAAAACGGCTCGTTTGGATGTTGAGTGACTCATTTGCGTGCATTCCATCAGTTCTCGCGGTGACCCGCCATTAGACTTTAGTTAAACGCCTGCAGAAGGGTGTTTTTCAGGTTGGTAGCTAGGGTAGTCGGACTTGCGACACCATGACCGGCCCCTTGGGGAGGAGGGACCTTACTGTCCCTCTTCTTCAGCGGGAATGAATACGCGACAATAAGGTCGCGGCTCCTTAAAGCGCGACAAATGCCGATCCATCAGCTAGACACGCGCCATGGCTGATTTCCTCAACGAGTCGGGCGAGATTCTGAAGCACGGCCACAAGCTGCCGCACTGGCAGCAGGGCGAGGCGATGCAGTTTGTGACCTTCCGCCTCGGAGACGCAATGCCGGCGGTCAAGCTGCGCCAGTGGAAGGAAGAGCGGGACGTGTGGCTGGCCCATCACCCGAAGCCTTGGTCCCCCGAGACGGAAAAGGAGTTTCACCAGCGATTCACCCGGCGGCTGGAAGAGTGGCTGGACGAGGGCGCGGGTTCCTGTTTGCTGGCAGAGCACGCCCACCGGGAAATCGTGCAGGGCGTGTTGATGCACTATCAGGGAGTGAAAGTAGAGCATCATGCCTGGGTGATCATGCCGAATCATCTGCACCTGATCTTCACGCCCAAGGTTCCGCTGGAGACCTTGATGAAGGCGTGGAAGGGCACTTCCGCCCACCGCATCGGGAAAGGAAGCATCTGGCAGAAAAACTATCGGGACACGCTGATCCGGGATGGCGGGCATTTTGCAAACGCCGTGCGCTACATCCGCAGGAATCCTGCAAGGTTGCGGGCGGGGACGTTCACGCTCTGGCAGGGAGAACGGGCGCTTGCCGTGAAGTAAGGAGCGGGGACCTTACTGTCCCTCTTCTTCATCAAGCACGAAGAAGCGACAATAAGGTCGCAGCTCCTCACCTCTTCGAGGAAAATTTCCTCGCCCGTCCTTCCTTCCGCCGATTAGATCCGTGCCAATCATGCTCTCCTAGAACGAAATCCGCCACCGATCCATCAAGTCCTCCCGGGAGTGGAAGGGCACCACCTCCGAGAAATCCGAGCGACAGACCTTCTGGAACGAATTTTTCGACATATTCGGCATCAAGCGCCGCGCTGTTTCCTCCTTCGAGGAGCCGGTGAAGAAGCTCTCGGGAAACTGGGGCTACATCGACCTCTTCTGGCCCGGCCGCGTCCTCGTCGAGCACAAGTCCGCCGGGCAGGATCTCGACAAGGCCCACGCCCAAGGCATGGACTACATCCGCGGCCTCATCGATTCCGGGCGGGAAAAGGAATGCCCGCGCTTCCTCATCGTCTCCGACTTCAAGCGCATCGCCGTCCACGATCTGGAGGCGGAACAAGATCCGGACCTGCCATTGTTCAAGCGCCTGCCGCCGTCCGTCGAGTTCCCGCTGGAGGACCTCCACAAGCACATCCGCCGCTTCGCCTTCATTCCCGGTTACAAGCAGCACAAGCTCAACTCCGAGGACCCCGCCAATATCGAGGCCGCCGAGCTCATGGCCAGCCTCCACGATGCGCTGCTTGCCGGGGGCTTCTCCGGCCACGACCTGCGCGTCCTGCTCGTCCGCCTGTTGTTCTGCCTCTTCGCCGATGACACCGGCATCTTCAATCAGCAGGACTTCAAGCTCTTCATCGAAAACCGCAGCAACGGCGACGGCTCCGACACTGGTCCCAAGCTCGCCCGCCTCTTCGAGGTCCTCAACACCCCCGAGGACAAGCGCCAGGCCAATCTCGACGAAGACCTCGCCGCCTTCCCTTACATCAATGGCGACCTCTTCGCCGAGCGCATCTCCTTCGCCGACTTCAATGCCCAGATGCACGGACAGTTGCTCAAAGCCTGCTCCTTCGAGTGGGCCAAGATCTCGCCCGCCGTCTTCGGCTCGCTCTTCCAAGGCGTCATGGATCCCATCGAGCGCCGCCAGGTAGGGGCTCATTACACGGCGGAGAAAAACATCCTCAAGCTCATCCGTCCGCTCTTCCTGGATGAACTCCGCGCCGAGTTCGCCGCCGCCCAAGCCGACAAATCCACCCGCCGCACCGCCCGCCTCGAAGCACTCCATCAGAAACTCGCCGCCCTCCGTTTCTTCGACCCCGCCTGCGGTTGCGGGAACTTCCTCGTCATCACCTACCGCGAGCTCCGCGCCCTCGAACTCGAAATCCTCCTCGAACTCCACCGCAACGAACTCAGCGAGACCCAGCACGAGTTCTCCTTCGACGCCAGCAAACTCTCCCTAGTCGACGTCGATCAAATGTATGGCATCGAGATCGAGGAATTCCCCGCCCGCATCGCCGAGGTCGCCCTCTGGCTTGCCGACCACCAGGCGAACATCGCCCTCTCCGAAGCCTTCGGCCAGCTCGTCCGCCGCATCCCGCTCAAGAAGTCCCCGCACATTGTTTGTGGAAATGCGCTGCTCATCGATTGGAAATCGATCCTGCCACCTGAGAAGTGCAGTTATATTTTGGGTAACCCACCGTTTGTTGGGAAGCACCTGATGACTTCAGAACAGGGAGCGCAGCTTGATGTTGTTTGGCGAAATGTGAGTGGCACTGGCTTCCTTGATTTGGTTACTGGTTGGTATGCGCTCGCCTGTGAGTATTCATCAGGCCAGAAGATCGTCTCCGCGTTCGTTTCGACAAACTCGATCTGCCAAGGGGAACAAGCCGCCGTTTTCTAGCAGGAAATGTTTAACCGATTCTCAGCGAAAATTCACTTCGCCCATCAGACTTTTCGCTGGGAGAGCGAGGCTCGGGGCAAAGCCAGCGTCCATTGCGTCATCATTGGTTTCGCCCGATTCGACATCCCCGAAAAACACCTTTTCGAATACACGCACGGAGTCGATGAACCGACAATCACTGTCGTCCCGAATATTTCACCCTACCTCGTCGCGGGAGGCGATACGGTCCTGCCGATCCGGCGCACACCAATTTGTGTCGTGCCACCCATCGTCAATGGAAACAAACCTGCGGACGGTGGGCATCTCATCATCGAAAGCTCGGCGAAAGCAGATTTCATCCGCGACAATCCGGAAGTGGAACCTTACGTTCGCCAGCTTCTCAGCGCGGACCAATATATCAATGGTTCAGACCGTTGGGTGCTCTGGTTGTTGGATACGCCCCCAAAGTTGATCCGGGACAATCAAGGCTTGAAAGAGCGGGTCGAAGCAGTCCGAGCATTTCGACAAGCCAGTCCAAAGGAATCTACCCGGCGAATGGCAGATAAACCAACACTGTTTGATCAGATCCGCCAGCCTACTGAGGCCTATGTTTTGATTCCCCGCCATTCTTCCGTGAACAGACGCTATGTTCCTTTCGGATATTTCGGGCCGGAGGTAATCATCAGCGATAGTTGCACGGCTGTTCCGGGAGCAACCCTCTATCATTTCGGCGTGTTATGTTCGTCGCTTCACATGGCATGGATGCGCCAAGTTTGTGGTCGTTTAAAGAGCGATTTCCGCTATTCCAACAAACTCGTCTACAACAACTATCCCTGGCCAATGGACGCGACGGATGCGCAGCGCGCCAAAGTCGAAGAAGCGGCGCAGGCGGTGTTGGACGCGCGGGAGCAATTTCCCGGCAGCACGCTGGCAGACCTTTACGACCCGGTGTCGATGCCGCCGAAGCTGGCGAAGGCCCACGAGCAACTCGACCGCGCCGTGGACCGCTGTTACCGCAAGGAACCTTTCCTCACCGACCGCCAGCGGGTGGAATACCTTTTCGGCCTCTACGAGCAACTCGCCGCCCCGCTCGTGGCCAAGGCCAAGAAAGTTCCCAAACCCCGCAAGCCCGCTGCCGGGGCTGCTTCACCCGACGATAAGGCCGGGGAACCGTGAGTGGGTAGGAAGAGGCGACAATAAGGTCGCCGCTCCTTAAGGAGCAGGGACCTTATTGTCCCTCTTTTTCATCGGGTCCGAAGAAGCGACAATAAGGTCGCGGCTCCTTATCGCGGCTTGACGCATCCATTCCTAGCCGTCAGTGGTATATCCGATATTTAACAACTAGAACAACGACCTCCCCAGACACCATGAACCTCGACATCAGCACCAGCATCGACTTCGTCATCACGCGCACGGAGAAAACCAGCGCCGTCCAAACCACTCTCGCCACCCTCGCAACCGACCCTTGGGTCTGGCCCACGAAAACCGCCGCCGCGTGGACGGCTGATGTGGAGCAACTGGATGGAGCCAAGAGCGGCACGCTCGCTCACAAAGCAAAAGCTGCCGCCACGGATAAAAGCATTCAGTTTGCCGCGCTGGAAGCTCGCTATGAGACTCTCCACGCCCGCACCTTGCAGGCAGTGGGCGTGATGCGTTCCCGCGCTCTCGCAGATCCCACACTGCGCCCGGTGGTGAATGAACTCAGCGCCCGTGGCGACTCGAACCGCGCGATCGAGGAGGAGGGCGAGGAGGAGGGCGAGGAGGAGGGCGAGGAACTGCTCGCCGTTTGGTCGCAGGAGTTCGGCGAGGATTTCGTGCCTGCTCCGGGAAATACGTTTCAGGCTTTCACCGAGTTGTTCGAGGGCACGGCCACCGTCCCAGCGCTGCGCAAGCTGAAGAGCAATTACAAAGAATCCGGCACCAAGGCGCGGCGCGCGGCAGGTGATTTCAACACCCTCATCGGCCGGCTGGAAGACGAGTGCGTGCAGTGGTATGCGGAGGCAACTGCGGTCTTCCCCGCTGGCACCACCAATGGCGATCTCATCCGCGGGCAGATCCCCACCAGTTACAGCCCGGCCGCCGCCACCCCGGCGACTCCGGTGACGCCTGCGTGATCCGGGCAAATACCCGCCGCTTGGCGCAAAACGGGGCTGTTTCACCGGGAAACAGCCCTTTTTCGTGGGAAAACGGGCATTCCCGCCGGTTTCCCGCCGTAGGAGGCCTGCCGCAGGCTGTAGGAGTGCCGCCGGAGGCCGTAGGAGGCCCGGCGACATACGGTGGGAAAGCGGCGGTGGCAGTAGGAGCCCCGGCGGCAGTCGGCGGGGAAGCGGCCTGGTTTATAGGATCCACACCGACTTGCTTGGAGACGTGTCAGGCAGATGCCGAATTCCCGCGCTCCAGTCTCTCAGCGGCCCGCACCAGATCGGCGAGTGAGGTGACGCCCATTTTTTCCATCACACGGCTGCGGTGAATCTTGATGTTCTGCTCGCCGGTCCCGAGTTGCGCGGCAATTTGCTTGTTGAGCATTCCGGTGACCACAAGAGCCATGACCTCTCTCTCCCGCGGAGTCAGCGTGGCATGGCGCGTGGTCAGGGCTTTTTGAACGGATTGTTCCGCCGCTTGTTTGGCTGCGGTTTCCAGTGCCGCGCGGACAGCTCGCAGCAGGTCAGCGTCGTTCACGGGCTTGGTCAGGAAATCGGTTGCGCCTGCCTTGACGGCCCGCACGCTCATGGGGATGTCCCCGTGAGCCGTTAGGAAAACGATGGGGATTTGCAGGCCGCGTTTTGCGAGGAGTTGCTGGAATTCCATGCCGCCAATTTCGGGCATGGCGACATCCAGAAGCAGGCAGGCGGTGACTTCCGCATCGTATCCGGCAAGGAATTCGTGTGGCGAGGCGAATGTCCGGGCATCGAAACCTTCCGCCCGCAGGAGTCTGCAAAGGGCTTTTCGCATCCCGGGTTCGTCATCGACGATGTAGATGGTAGAGGGTTCGGTATTCATGCGGCGTGGAAGTTTATTTTCGGAATCTCAATATGAAAAACCGCGCCCTGTTCGGGATGGTTTTCGGCCCAAATGCGACCTCCATGCGCGGCGACGATGGACCGGCTGATGGCAAGACCGAGTCCAAGGCCTTCGGGTTTGGAAGTGTGAAACGGCTGGAAGATTTTTTCGTAATCGCCCGATAATCCCGGGCCTTCATCTCTGACGGTGAGACGGACGGAGTCGCCGGATTGTGAGGTTGCTAGATGGATATGGCGGGTTGCGTGTGTTTGGGGCGACATGGCGTCGGCTGCGTTGAGCAACAGGTTGAGAAGAACTTGCTGAAGCTGAATGCGGTCGCCAAGCACCTGCGGCAGTCTGGATGACACTGCGACTTTTGTGGCTACTCCGCGAGCTGCCAGATTGTGTTGGGCGAGGGCCAGAGTTTCATCGACAATGTCATTCAGGAAGATGGGCTTCGTATTTGACTGACCACGCTTGAAGAGGGCGCGGAGTCGCTCGATCACTTGCCCGGCACGCAGATCCTCATTGACGATATCCGCTAGAATTTCCCGCACTTCTTCAAGGTCGGGAGGTGACTGGGCGAGCAGGCGCTGAGCGGCTTGGGCGTTGCTGAGGATGATCGCCAGGGGTTGATAGATCTCGTGTGCCAGCGAGCCGGAGAGTTCATTCAAGGTGGTGACACGCGAGAGGTGGGCGAGTTCGTCCCGATGCCGGGCCGCATCCTGTTCGGCGAGGATGCGGCTGGTGACGTCGATGGAAACCCCGCGCATGCGGAGCGGTTCACCGTCTGGCGCGAATTCGGTTTTCCCGCGCGCGCTGATCCAGCGTGGCACTTCGTCGGACGTTTGCACTCGGTAAATTGCTTGGAATGCGCCGCTGCCAGTAAGCGCCCGTGTGATCTGGGCGGAAACCGTTTCCCGGTCGTCTTCGTGGACGGTGTCGAGAACGCTCTGGAGGGTGATGACGTGTGCGGGTGGGATTTCATAAATTTCGCGCCCACCCGGACTGAGCCAGATGCTGTCGCGAGGAATGTCCCATCTCCAGAGAGCTAGCTCACCGGCACCTGCGGCGAGGCGCATGCTCTCGGCGTTTTCACGGACCTCGGCGGCGAGACGGGCGGCGTGAAGCATGTCGCGGCTGAGTTCGAAGTTCATCGCCGCGACCACGAAGAGGAATGATAGAGTGATGAAATACGGAACCGGTGCCTTGCCGTGGTGAATGAGAATCCCGTTGATCACGCAAGACAGGACGAAGAGCACCACCCCGACAGCCATCACCGGCGTACGCCGCTTGTCGCCCGTGTCATCACGTCGCTGGAGGCGAACGGCTGCGTCGATCACAAACACGAGGAGAAGAAGGCCGCTTGCATTGCCGAGGAACTCCCAGGGTGTTGGAATTCCCTTGGGTATCATGACGGTTTCTCCCCAAAACACCGCTGGCTCCATGGCCGTGACCTCGCGGAAGTTGAAAGTCGGACCAGGGACGAAAGCCAGCAGCAGGATCACTAACCGCAATCCGATCAAGCTCCAGAGCAGCCACCAACGGCCAGTCCGGTAGTAGGACTGCACGAAGCCGACGATGCAGAGGACGATGACAAAAAAGGCGACATGCCCCCAGCGATGCAGTTCAAGGAACTCAGTCGGTTCCTGAGCTCGCATCATGGTGGACTCGATGCATGCCAGGATGGCTACGGACATGGCCGTGCCCGCGAACCACAGGCTGGCTTTCGATTCGCGGTTCCAACACCACAGGAGCATGTGGACCAGAGCAAGAGTCACGCAGGACGCAGCGGCAGCGGACCAAATGACGGTGACGAGGTTCACGGATTACTGTGTCTCAAAATGAATCCGGAAAATATGGAGACAAATTGAGTCGGCGGCGGCTTGCATTGGAACACACAATCTGTCAGGAGGGGGGGATTTAGGGGTCGCTGCAAGAGTCTTTCCAGACGGTGATCCGTTCGGAAAGCTCACCACTTGATGGCGCAGGCGTACCCCATATTGCCTTTGAAGAGAAAACCTACGTTGCTCCCTGAGAGAAGCACTTCAAAAACGGATGCTCAAACCGGTGTAAAGCCCAGCTTGTTCGACATCGTAAGTGAATCCGCCGTCCACATAATCGGTATCCAGAATGCGATAGCCGAGTTCGGCAAAGATCTTGTCGGTAAAGTTGTAGCCGACGGTGGCTTGCAGCGACCAAGTGAGTTCCGAGCTGACATCAAAGCCGCCGATGTCGCCCTTGCCCGCGACAAACCATTTGTCGTTGAGGCTCCATTGGCCGCGCAGGCCGATGATTGGATCGACCCACTCCTTACTAGCTGAGACATCGATGTTGTTATCGATGGCGGGATTGAATGCATCCGCAGTGAGATCAATGGAGCTATAGTTGTAGCGCAGCCCAGCGTAGGCATCGAGGAAGCAGCCGCAGGGCTTCTCGGCGATGCGATAGGCCGCGTAGAGTTCGCCGATGAACTGCTGCATTTCGAATTTGCCGTTGGTATGGAGGCCCGTGGGTGGCGTGAACGACTGAGAGAGATCGGCGTAGAAGCCATCGGCGATGATACCCCAGCGCCCGTAGCGTGCCTCGAGTTGCAGGGCGGCGGCGAAGTCGAGCACGTCTAGGATATCGTCAAAGCCAGCATCAAGAGGTGCGGTCTGGCCGATGATGCCTGACTCACCTTCGAGGGCGGTCAGCCACGCATAGGGTTCGATGCGGAATTCCCAGCCAGAATCCTCGTTGGCGGGAGCGGGTTGGATTTGGCTGACGGGTATTTCTCCGGCATGAAGAGCGAGAGATAAGCCAAGCAGGGTGATGGTAATGTGTTTCATGAATGGTGTTTTGGTGGAAAAAATCAAGATTGTGTCATGGGCGTATTGACATTGTTGTGCAATCAAACAGAACGCACGGCAAGCGCTCATTGGACCTTTTTGATAGCAGGCGGCGCCCAACCTCCCTCACCGGGTGGCAGGATGGAAGGCGATTCGGTCTGCGGCCAATAAAGTCGCATGACCAGATAGACCGGGCCGTCGGGCGCGGGAAGCCAGTTGCTTTCCTTGTCCGCGCCGGGGCTGTCTTTCCGGATGTGAAGCGTGATCGAGCCGTCGTCATTCTTCTTCATGCCGGGAAGCATGGGGGAATTGATCAGGTAGCGGTTGATCGGGTTCTTGATCAGCAGCTGGCTTTTTCCGTCATACATCGTGACCGACCAGAACGCCTTTGCCGGCGGAAATTTTCCTGCGGGAAAGGTGATCTCGTAGTTGTTCTTCGAGGTGTCGATCACTTCACCGTCGGGCAGCCAGCGGGACATCGGATAGACGGCTTCCTCGGCGTTGTTGCCGAAGATGCCGGCCTGCGCGGCGGCGGCGCGGAGCAGCCAGTCGCCCTTGTAAAAATCGCGGTTGCCGAATGATGAGCCGACCTGCCAGCCGTTGATGCGCTTGCCGATGCTGCCCATGCGTTCCTGGACTTTCGCCATGCCGGCCTTCACGCCTTCCAGCGCGGCGGCCTTGTGGGAGGGCGGGAGATCCTTGAAATCGGACTTCTTTTCCGGTCCCACGCCGATGCGCGCGAGCTTGGCGCGGATCTCCATTTCCTCAGGGCCGGGAGGCGCGACTTGCATCACGAACTCCAGCAGCCCGAAAAAATTCTCCTTCGCGAGCTGGGCGTTTGCCTTGGGGAAATCAATCGCCGCCGCAGCAGGTTGAGCGGCTTGTTTGAGAAACGCCGAGAGCGGGCGCGCCTGATAGCCGTCCTGGATTTTCGCCACGTTCACCATGTCGTCCGGCCCGAATAACTGCGTGCGGATGATGGAGATGGAGAACTGCGAGGATGAGCGCAGCACGCCCTTGATCCCGGCGGGAGTCTCGCCCTTCCAGTCCGGCCCTACGACAAGGAAATCGCCCGCGCCATTGCCGGTGGCCCGGCTGCCGATGTAGCCGAAATTGAAGGCGTTCCAATCGACCATCTGCACGGAAAAATAGCGCCCTTCCTCCACATCAGGCACGGAAACCACCGTAGGCTCGGCGCGCAGGTCGAGGCATACGAAGGAATAAGGTGTGTCGCTGTTAGGAACGATGACCGCCGTATCCTCGTAGGTGAAAACTCGGCGGCTGTGGACCAGGGCGCCCATTGGGCTTTTGTATTGCGATGAGGATTTGTCCAACCAGAACTCATAACTCGCGGTGTAGGCCATCACCAGCGGCAGCCCGTAGATATAGGCCTCTTCGGCGACCGCCTTCACCTCATCCGCCGTCGGGGCGTCGGTTTGGGCGGCGCAAGGTTGCATCGCTGCGGTCAATACCGCGATGGATGCAGCGAGAAAATGACGGGGGGGGGCCTTTCATGGTTGCCGAGTTATTTCACTTCAATGTTCACCTTTGGAATCTTCCCGGTGAACTTCGATTTTTCCTCACAGCCGATGGCCTCGACGACGGGCGTGCCGAGGTCGATGCCGACATCGGCGGTTTCGTCGGCGGAGAAGATGCCGGCTTGGGTGTGCGGGAGTTTGCCTTCGGCAGCTTTCGCACCGTTGACGGAGAGCGTGGCGGTGCCGCCCTTACCAGGGCCGCCGCCGTCGTAGGCGAAGTCGAGTTCGAGCGTGTTCTTGCCGGGCTTGAGTTTTTCCGTTCCGACGATGCTGGTGCGTTGGAGGCCGAGGAAATTGTAATCATAGGAGGGCACGCCATCCTTGACGTAGAGCGCCCATCCGCCGAAGCGACCGCCTTGGGCGAGGATGATGCCATTGGCACCGCTTTCGGGCACTTCGATCTCTGCTGTAATGGTTTTGGATTTGTTTTTCACATTGATGAAGGCGGACTCCATCATGCCCTGCATGCCTTCCGCGAGGGTGAGCGAGGTGCGGGAACCCATCAGATCGGGACGGCCGACGAGCGCGCCGTTGAGCCGCTCGAAAACGCGATCATCGATGGGGAGAACATGATATTTTTTCGCTTCGGCGAGGAACACCGCCTGCAATTCCTTGAGTTTATCCGGGTGCTTGGCCGCGAGGTCGGTGGAGCAGCTGAAATCATTGCGCACATCGTAGAGTTCCCAGAGATCCGCTTCGAGCGCACGGCTTGGCTTGGACTCCCACGGAGCCTTGTGAACCACACCGGCCAGCCAACCGTCGTGGTAAACCGCGCGGTTGCCGGCGATTTCAAAATACTGGGTGCTGCGGGCGGGCGCCTTGGTGTCGGTGAAACTGGCGAGCAGGCTTTTGCCTTCGATGGGGATCTGCGGGGTGCCGTTGACGACCTTGGGTTCGGGCAATCCGGCGGCTTCGAGGATGGTGGGAGCGATGTCGATGACGTGGCTGAATTGATCGCGGAGTTCGCCTTTGGCTTGGATGCCTTTGGGCCAGTGGGCGACCATGCCGACGCGGGTGCCGCCGAAGTTGGAAGCGACTTGTTTGGTCCACATGAAAGGTGAATTCAATGCGACGGCCCAACCGGCGGCCATGTGAGGATAGGTTTCCGGGCCACCCCATTTGTCGGCGAGTTTTGCCATATCTTCGACCTTTTCCTGCACGCCGTTGAAGTAGGTGTATTCGTTGAACATGCCGTTCATGCCGCCCTCCGCGCTCGTTCCGTTGTCGCCTGCAATGTAAAAGACAAGGGTGTTGTCGAGTTGGCCGGTTTCGCCAATGGCATCGATGACGCGGCCGATGTGGTGGTCGGTGTAATCGAGGAATGCGGCGAAGGTTTCCACCTGGCGCGTGAAGAGGGCTTTCTCGGCGTCGGAAAGCTTGTCCCAATCCTTGATGGCGGCAGGTTTGGGGGCGAGCTTCGTGCCTTTCGGGACCATGCCCATGGCGATCTGGCGTTCGAGGGTTTCCTCACGGATCTTGTCCCAGCCTTGGTCGAATTTCCCTTTCCATTTGGCGATCCATTCGGCGGGTGCATGGTGCGGGGCATGGACGGCTCCGGGAGCGAAATAGACGAAGAACGGCTTGTCCGGAGTCATCGCTTTCTGGTGTTTCATCCAGGCGATCGACTTGTCGGCCATATCTTCCATGAAATGATAGTCCGGGTCGTCCGGCAACTCCACCTGGGTCACGCCGTCGTGAAGAAATGGCGCCCACTGGTTGGTCTCACCGCCGATGAAGCCGTAAAATTTATCGAAGCCCTGATGCGTCGGCCAGCGATCGTAGGGACCGGAAACAGAGACTTCCCAGGAAGCGGTTTCGTGCCATTTGCCAAACGCTCCGGTGCTGTAGCCATTGAGGCGGAGCATCTCGGCGAGCGGTGCCACCGCGTTGGGAATCTCACCGGTGGCTCCGGGAAATCCGGTCGCCATTTCGGTGATGAAGCCCATGTTGCAGGTGTGATGATTGCGGCCGGCCTTGAGTGCGGCGCGGGTCGGCGAGCAGAGGGCGGTGGTGTGGAAATGGTTGTAGCGCAGACCACCTTTCGCAAGGCGGTCGAGCGTCGGTGTGGCGATCGGACCACCGAAGGTGCTGGTGGCTCCGAAGCCGAGATCGTCGAGCAGCACAATCAGGACGTTGGGCGCTCCCTGCGGCGCGGTAACGTGAAAACGTTCGGGAGTTTTCGCAAGGCGGGCATCGGTTTCCGTGATGGCCTCGCGCTTGGGTTGCTGGACCGGAAGGATGCTTCGGTCGAATGACTCGGCTGCGGATGCGCTGTTCCAGAAAGCGAGGCACCCGGTGACGAGTGCCAGGCAGATTTCGTGTTTTGAATGTTTCATGAGGGGAAAGGGAAGTCTTTGGTGGATTCTCGCCGGGAGGTTCATTGGATTTCGGACCTTCCGCGAGCAAGAAGTGTATCCCAAAAGCGAAATGAATCCGCTTGCCGTCCCACGCTTGCTTCTGAAAGAATCACAATTATGGAAGGTCTTCCCCCCATTCTGTCCATGCAGGTATTCGACCCTTTGGCGTTGTCTGCGGCGGTTAGCAATGCAGATTTGGTACCATGCCAACTAAGCGTGCAACCGACTCCGAGTTGGCTGGCTCGGCTTACTTGTGAAAATGTGAGCCTCGATTTCGCCGCCTTGGGGCCCGCGATGTTGTTCTGCGGGGCCATGTCCAAGGATTGTTACACGCTTGTCTTCGTGACCGATTGTGAACGGAAAGGGCGCTCTTTCAACTTCGCCACCGAACATCATGATGGCTACATGGGCTTTTTCCCACCCGGCGGGATGTTGGATGCCTACACTCCGGAGGGATATGCCAATGCGAGTCTAAGCATCCCAGCCCCCGTTTTTCTGGCGGCGGTGGAACGCTTGTTTCCTGAAATTCCCGATCGAGTCCTTCGCGAGGGAGCCGGCATGCGAATCGGCATTCCGGAACAAAGGCTGCTCAGGTCCTTGCTGAACTCCACCGCGACCGTCATCAAGGATTCGTCGGGAACCTTGATGGGGCAAAGGGAGCGAAAAGCACTCGAAAGCGATCTGCTGGAAACCTTTATCCTCGGTTTGCGGGCAGGGTGTCATTCGCTCATCCCCAGTCCCGGACTGCGAATGAAAGGGAGACTGGCCCGATTGAGACAGGCTCGCGACTACATTGCCGATCATTTGCATGAACCCATCACCTTGGTGGATCTCTGTGCCGAGTTGGGCCTGTCCCGGCGAGGGGTGGAGTTTCTGTTTCAGGATTCGTTGGGAATCGGACCCTCAGCATTCATACGACATCAACGTCTCCATGGTGTGAGACGCGATCTTCTGAAGGCCCCGCAGGTGGTGGGGGTAGTCAAAGAATCCGCGTTGCAATGGGGATTCTGGCACATGGGCCACTTTTCCCGGGAATATCGCTCGCTTTTTGGAGAAACCCCCAGCACGACCGCAGCGCGGAATGGTTCAGGCAATGGCTGAAGCCGATCGAACGAATTTTCTCAACCCAGCATCACCAGTAAGTCCTGCCATTCTTACGGATCCATCCGTGGAAGCCGAAGCCCGATGGGTTGCGATGGGTTAGATGCATGATTCCACCCTCTTCGTTCCAAATATACTCGCCATCAAGTTCATGCTTTGGAGCATCAATCGACGAAAACTCACTGTCAATCCGGCAGTCAGTCGCGCGCACGCTGACGAAGGTCGATCCAAAACATCGCTGATGCTTGACTCACCCGATGAAGACACGAACAGAATGCCTCTCCACAGGGCCCCTCAAGGCAGTGCGGCTGGAGGTGGCAAATTTCAAAGATTTCCCGCGCTGGGGGTTTGACACGAGCCCGTCAGCACTTCTTACTTTCCCACGTAAGGCATCCAAAACCCCGCGCGTGCATGAGCGATAACGAAAACCAACCACAACTTCCGATCAAACAAACAACGACCGTCCCTCTGAAAAAAGAGACGGTTCGTGTGACGTTGAAGGCGGCTGACGCACCACCCGCCGTTCCTTCGGCGACTGTTCCGCTGGCCGCACCTGTCCGCCCTCCAGTTCCGGGTGGAGCGCCTCCGGCCCCGACCGCACCCGGTGGCGCACCGCGTCCTCCGGCACCCACAGTTCCTCTCCGCACCGCGGGTGCTCCCGTGGCTCCGGGTGCGCCGGCACCTACGATCAAGCTTGCCACTTCCACCGCTCCCATCGGGCCTCCGGGTGCCGCCACCAAACCTCCGGGTGCCGCCACTAAGCCCCCAGGTGCCGTGGGTCCATCGCCCACCATCGCTCTCAAGCCAGCTGGCGCTCCAAGTCTTCCAGCTGCGGGCGGCACTCCCACCCTGCCCAAGGCCACCGTCCAGCTTCAGGCCCCTACCCAACCGCTCGGCACCTCATTCCCATCCGCCTCACAAGCCGCCACGCTGCGGGTCGAGGATGATGAGGACGAGGATAGCGCCAACGATGGCGTTGTGAAGATCGTTGCTGGCGTCGGATTTGCCGCAGCCCTTGCACTCCTTGCCTTCCAGTTGATGCTCGCCAACACTTGGATCAGCGTGGAAGACAATCCGCGCACTGGCGACTGGTCGCAACTTCTTGAATAATCCCAACCTCTAACATTTCAACTATCATGGCCTGGCCCATCATCAACATCCTTCTTGCTGCCGCTGTTCTCTACCTTGCCTTTGCTGCGGGTGGACTTCCGACCGGCATGTAAGATCGGAGCCTTCTGAAACCTTCCAAGAGCCGCCCTGTGATTTCCAACAGGGCGGCTCTTGACGTTTGGGCGATCTCGTTCATCCTCTCGCCATGGCATTGCAACTCAACGACGCGAATTTCCAATCCGAAGTGATCGACTCCAATGTGCCCGTCCTCGTGGACTTCTGGGCCGAATGGTGCGGCCCCTGCAAAATGATCGGCCCTGTGATCGATCAGGTCTCCAGCGAGCTGGAAGGTCAGGCCAAGGTTGGCAAGGTCAACGTGGACGATGCCCGCGATCTCGCGGTGAAATACAACGTTCGCTCCATTCCCCTCCTGCTGTTCTTCAAGAATGGTGAGGTCAAGGACCAGATCGTCGGAGCCAGCGTGACCAAGGACCAACTCAAGGCAAAGTTGCTCGCTCTCGCCTGAAGAATTCCCCTCGATTTCCAACTTTCCAACATCCATGGCCACCCTGTGAAAACGGGGTGGCCATTTTTTGGCGATGATTCCAAACGCGATTTTTCAGCTGCAGGCGTGGCGTTCCGCTTGCCGTGGAGCCCGGAGCGCATAACCTCCCGCCATGTCATCCACTTTCGGCCATGTTTTCCGCATCCACACGTTCGGTGAGTCCCACGGGGGCGGAGTCGGCGTGGTGATCGACGGCTGTCCGCCGCGCATCCCTGTGAGTCTGGACCTGATCCAGCGCGAGTTGGACCGCCGCCGCCCCGGGCAATCCGATATCGTCACGCCCCGCAAGGAAGCGGATGCAGCGGAAATTCTTTCCGGTCTGCACGATGGAGTCACTCTGGGGACGCCGATTTCAATCATCGTGCGCAACACCGATCAGCGACCGGGCTCCTACGACGAAATGGCCGTCAAGTATCGGCCCAGCCACGCGGATTACACCTACGATGCAAAATACGGCATCCGCGCCCCATCCGGTGGAGGCCGCGCCTCAGCCCGCGAAACCATTGGCCGCGTTGCCGCCGCCGCTGTGGCCCGGCAGGTGCTCGATGCATTCCACCCCGGCATTGAAATCCTCGCCTGGGTGAAATCCATCCAGCATCTTCAAGCCCAAGTGGATCCCGCCACGGTCAGCTCGGCGGAGATTGAGTCCAACATCGTCCGCACTGGCGATCCTGCCATGGTGCAGCCGATGATCGACCACATCAAAACCATCCGCAGCGAGGGAAACTCCGTAGGCGGGGTGATCGAATGCGTCATCCGCAACTGTCCGCCCGGCCTTGGCGAGCCGATTTTCGACAAACTGGAAGCCGAACTTGCCAAGGCCATGCTCTCGATTCCCGCTACCAAGGGCTTCGAGATTGGCTCCGGCTTCGAGGGAACCTTGCTGACGGGCCGTGAACACAATGACCCCTACCGGATGGTGGATGGAAAAGTCCGTACCACCAGCAACCGGTCCGGCGGCGTACAAGGAGGGATTTCCAATGGCGAGTCCATCCTGTTCCGTGTGGCCTTCAAGCCCACCGCCACCATTATGACCTCGCAGGAAACCGTCACGAGTTCCGGCGAGAACACCGAACTCTCCGGCAAAGGGCGGCACGACGCCTGCGTCCTCCCCAGAGCCGTGCCCATCGTGGAAGCAATGGCAACCCTGGTTCTCACGGACCACTTGCTCAGGCAACGATGCGTGAGTCGCTGAGTCAATCGACCCGGATGCGGTAGAACCCCTTTTGCCCCGGAAGGGTGGTGAAGCGGTGGATCTGCACATCGGGGAGACTGTCATCGGCGATCACTTGGCTGCCATCCGCATTCTCCGCCGGGGCAAGCACGGCAGCACGCCAGGAACCGGCGGATAGGTCAGGCGAAATCTCGACCACGAAGTCGAGGTCGCTGGCAGCGCGGGATTGACGATAAACCAGAGAAAACACGCCTGCCTCGATGGGAGACGAGGGCACTCCAGCGGTATCGTGGCCCAGAGGATTGAGTGCAAACGCGCGTTCGAGCAAGTTGATCACTCCGTCCTGATCGGGGTCCTGATTGTCAGCCCCGATGCCGGCATTGGCGATGCTGCCAAAGTGGGTCAAACGCCACTGCTCAGCGGGCGAGACAGGACGCACCGTGACCACCACATCATTGCCATCACCTCCGGCATAGCTTATTTGCCAATCGTAACCCGCAGCTTGGAACAGGGATGACTCCGGCAAGGTGTTGAAGGTGCCAGTGACCGGGGAGGAGGCGGACTTCTGGATGAGGGTGAAACTCTGACCGACCGTGAGGCCCGCAGGGGCGGAAAGTTCGAGGCCGCCGCTCAGATTGACCGGGCCAGCAACGACCAGGCTGTGAGTGGTGGACATTTCAAGTTTTCCACCGGCGGAGATGCTCAGGCCGCCCCCAATCGAAAGCGTGCCTTGCGGGACGATCGAGCCACCGCTGGCGGTGAGATCGGCGGCGAGCGAACCTGCGAGCACGAGTCTGCCACCACTGACGGTGGTGGGGCCGCTGTGCGTGTGCGAGGTGCCACTGAGAGTGAGCGTGCCGGTGCCGGACTTGATGAAGGCCAGTTTGTTTTCGTTTGGACCCACGCCACCGAGGGAGCCGGCATAGGTGGCATCGCTGGATAAATTGACGGTCAGGGTGGAAATCGTCGAGTGGCCGCCAACGACTTTTTGACCTGCTTGGGCTGCTCCGGATGATTGCAAGCTGGCAATCGTCTGATTCACCGCGCCACTGCTGCCGCCGAGCATGAAGGTCCCGAGCGAGGTGCCAGTGGTGTTGTGCCCGAGGATCAGGCTGGTGGTGGGAGCGAGTGAACCGGTGAGTTGCAGGACGCCGCTGGTGACACGCAAGCTCCCTGCGCCCGTGCCGGTGCCGCCGAGGACCAAGCTGCCGGTGCCATCTTTGCGGAGATTGCCGGAGAAATTGCCGCCAAGCTCCAGTTTCACCCCGCCACTGATGCTGACGATGCGTTCGCTGCCAGTGAGAGAGAATGCGCCCGGTCCGGTGTGGATGTCGGCCGCGCTGTTCGAGCCGCCGACGGTGAGGTTGCTGCCGATGCTGTAACTGCTATTGGAAAGCACAATGGCGGAGCCCGAAACATTGGTGAGCGTGTTGCTATTGAGAGAGTTGGTGAAGGCTCCGCGGCCAAGGGCGTTGGCGTGACCGACATGAAGGGAACCTTGGTTCAAAACAACCGCGCCATTGTAGCCGATGTTGTCGCCATTGAGTCGGAGGATGCCGGCACCGGATTTGGTGAGACCGTGGATGCCACCCACGGAGGAAAGAACGCCGCCGAGGGTCAAGTTGCCAGCGTCCGTGCCGAGAATACGGTTGCCGCCTTTGAGCGTGGTGCTGCCGGTCACTGTAAGTGTGCCGCTCCCGATTTTGGTGAGGTGATCGTTGATTTCCAGACTGGCAATCGACGAGGTGACACCCGAGCTGACCGAGACACTCTTGTTTCCAGCGCTTCCAGAACGCACGATCATAGGCAGATGGGTCGTGAGGCTGTTGTTGTTCCAACTGATGGTGGCATTCTCAGTGCCGGAAACATCGCCGAGCTGGATGACCGCTGCCGGATCCAGAGACAAGCCGGTCGCAAACTGGAGGTTACCTGCGATGGCAGCGAGATTTCCCGTGAATGAACTCGCCCCGCTGAGGGCGAGTGTGCCCGGTCCTGATTTCACCCAACCCGCTGTCCCACGAATGGGCGAGGAAATGGTAGCAGTGAATCCGCTGGGGATGTTGAGGGTCGGTTCAGTGCCATTGAGCGTAAGCGGGCCCGATTGAAGCAGGTAGCCGGTGGTGGCAAACGACAGGCGATTGGCAGAGAGGCCTGCTGCATCGAGAGTGACCGTGCCGGAACTGCCGCCAAAGATCGCTTCATTCGTCATGCCGGTGGAGGGCCATGAGCTGTTCTGGAAGCCATTCCACCAATTTGGAGCGGAGTTCCATGATCCGCTGCCGCCTTGCGCCCCGGCAGTGGTGGTGTCCGCCCTGTCCCATTGGAGGGTGGACAAGGGCGTGGCGCTCACTTCTACCGAATCCACGCCAAGGCCTCCGCCATTCTCTGCGGCGATGCGGTAAAAGACCGGCACTCCAGCGGGGAGTCCGCTGTCGATGAACGAAGTGCCAGTCGCAGTGCCGATTTCACTGAATCCACTGCCCGCGCTGGAAGAACGCCGGATGCGGTATCCGGTGGCATTCGCGCTTGCGGCCCAGTCGAGACGCACTGCAAAGCCTCCGGCGGTGGCGGAAGGACTGGCGGGCGCAGCGGGCGGATCCGGCAGAGTGGTGGCGCTGGCTTCATTGGAATAGGAGGAATTGGAAATTCCGCCGGAAGCACGGACACGGTAGAACCAGGTGGTGCCACCCGCGAGCGCGGCATCGACATGGCTCGTTGCATTGGTTGGCAATGCAGCGATTTGGCTGAAGCCGCTGCCGGCAGTGGAGGAGCGCTCGACCATGTAACCGGTATCATCACCAGTGTTGTCGGACCAAGTGAGGCCAATGCTGGTATTGGAGAGAGTTGTGGCGACGAGGCCAGTCGGTGCGAGCGGAGCGGACGTGGTGACCACCAGGCTGCCAGCACCGGAGACCAGAGCCGGGTGGCTGGTGGAGGTATAGGTTCCGGCGGCTTGGAGAACTTGGTTTACATAGAGGCGGGCCACCGTTTCCGCCACACCGGAAGCGATGATCAACCTGCCTGTGCCATTCAGATGCACATGGGCGGCGTCGGCGATGGCTCCGGCGGGGTTGCGGAGATCGCAGCTGGCTGCGTTGTTCACGGTGAGATGACTGTTGCCGAGTTTTGCTGCGCTGCCAGCGACGAGCGAACCACCGTTGACTGTCGTGGGGCCTGCATAAGTGCTGGCACCACTCAAGGTGAGTACACCGCTGCCCGATTTGGTCAGTCCGCCGCTGGAGCCAACACTCGCTTGAAACAATTGACTCACCGTGATGTCGCGGCTGGCGGGAACATCGAAGCTGGCACCGCCATTTCCAATCCATGCAGCGGTCAGCCCACCGAGATAGGTGGTGCTGGCAGCAGTGGGACGCAGCGTGCCGCCGTCGAAATGGAGGGTGGCAGTGGAGCTGGTCCCGCGGGAAGTCGGGAAGGCTGGGAGGGTGACATCGGCCGTTCCACCGATGGTGAGCGTGGAAACCACGTTATTACCACGGGAAAGATTGCCGAAGGTGGTGGCGGTGAAGGTCCCGCCAGTGATGCTGAATTCGGCGGTGGAGTTGGCGCCGCTGGCAGCGTTTCCGCCAATGACAAGCGTGCCGTGGCTCGATGTGCCACCGGTTTGCTGATAGGTCGAATTCTGATAGGAAGAAGTTGAATCACTGCGGACGACTTGCAGTGCGCCGGTGGCATTGTTGATGAAACCGGTTCCGCTAAGGATGAAGCTGGCGTTGATCGGATTGCCAGCAGCCCCGTCGTTGACACCGATCATGATACCGCGAC
Organism: Luteolibacter sp.; assembly: GCA_040399845.1. Classification (GTDB taxonomy): domain Bacteria; phylum Verrucomicrobiota; class Verrucomicrobiia; order Verrucomicrobiales; family Akkermansiaceae; genus Luteolibacter. The sequence goes on from JBBARN010000001.1 coordinate 96,741, forward strand.
TGGTGCTTGAAAAGCTGCGCAATTCGCCACCACTGAGGTGATAAGTACCTGAGACTCCGCCAGTGCTGCGGCCGATGAGCAAAGCGTTGCCGGAGTTGAAGCTGACCAGTCCCGCGCTGTGGTTGACGATGCCCGTGGCACCATCGGCAGTGGAGCCCACGCCGAATTCCTGTCCAGCGAATGGCAGGTCGCCCTGGATATTGAGGATGGCTGTTTTGTCGGCCGTGTTGCCGACCGCGACCGCTGCGCCAAGGCTGGTGCTGCGGTTGGCGGTAAGAGTCAACGTGCCTTCGGAAACGGTGGTGGTGCCGCCATAGGTATTGTTTCCACTGAGAACCCAGGTCCCCGGTCCATTCTTGGCGACGGCTGGCGTATTGGCACTGCCGATCACACCGCTGACCGTGTTGTTTCCGGTGGAGGAACCACCGAGATCGAGCAGGCGGCCGCTGGTGTTGGCTGTGATGCTGCCGGAGAGGGTGAGCGTCCCGCCATCGCTGACGACCCGCGTGTTTCCATTGCCTGCGGTCATGGTAATGGCACCGGCGATGGTATTGTTTCCGGCAATATTCCGGAACACACCGTTCGCCCCGCTCGTCTGATAGGTGATGCCGCTGCCGAGAGTGATATTTCCACCCGATCCGTCGAGTTCGAGAAACTTGTCTGTCCCGCTGTTGATCGTCACTGTTTTGGTGCCCGACCCGAGACCGGAGGATCTGGTGATGCGGAGATTTCCGCTGATCAGATTGACGCCACCCGTGAAGCTGTTGCTGCCGCTCAGCGTGATGGTCCCAGTTCCTTCCTTGCGGAGGTTTCCGGCGGCGGAGCGATCCGCAATCACACCACTGAAGGTAGAGGACCCATTGTCCACCCCGACTGCGAAATACGAATAGCCTGCGCCGCTGTAACCCGTCCTGACCGTCCCGCTCCCGCTAAGACCGTCCACCCGGACATTCGCCTCCACACCATCGAACACCGCCCCACTGGCGACCGAGAGATCGGATTTGTTATTGGTCCATACTTCGTTCGAATTCGAACCGCCGACGAAAGTTCCACCGCTGACTTCGATGAGCGAGCCGGAGCCCAATGCAAAGGTGGCAGCAGAAGTGCCCCAGAAAATCCGGTTCGGTCCGGATTTGCGCAGGGTTCCAGTGCCGCTGAAGGTCGTGACGGGCAAGCTGAACTCGCCCGCCGAGCTGTCGATTTCAAGCACCGCGCCGGAGGCGATGACATATTCACTTCCCGCGTAGCTTCCTTTGAGCGCAAGAGTGCCACCATCGATGCTGGTGGATGCGGTGTAGGAACTGCCATTGGTGAGACACAAACTGCCGCCGCCCGTTTTGCGCAGGCCGTTGGTGCTGGCAATCAGCGGCTCGATGGTGGCGATGCGGTTGTTTGCGACGCTGATGGCGGGAATGCCAGCACCTGCATCAAGCGCCAGCGGAAAGCCTGTGAGCACGTAATCCCCTGCCGAGAAATTCAGCGTCCCGAGCGTGCGGCTGACGGAATCCACCGTCACTGTGCCACCGGCGGTCCGTCCGAAGCTGGCACTGTTACTCCCGCCGTCGGCAACCACGAAATTCTGCCAGTTATCCACATCGCTCCAATTGCCGCCCGAGTCAGCAGCCCAGACGCCGGTGCCAGTGGGCGGCAGCGGGCGGGCGGAAACTTCGTCGGAAGGATCACTCTCCGCACCGAGGGCGATGGCGAGGACGATGTAATAATATTCGGTTCCATTCGCAACCGTGGTATCGGTGAAGCTGGTGGCAGCCGTGGTGCCAACGATGGTGTAAGGCCCACCGGACTCGGTGCCGCGATTGACCCGATAGCTTGTTGCGCCATCGCTGGCGGACCATGACAGGGACACCTGGGCGTTGCCAGCCACGGCTGCAAAACCGGCCGGCGGATCCGCAGCGCGGGTCGTGACGCTGGCGACCTCAGAATATGCGGAAAAACCTGTGGGATTCGAGACTCGGATGCGGTAATGATAGGGCGTCAGCACGGCGAGATTGGGATCCAAGCAAGTGCTGGTGCCCGGCCCCAGGTTGGCGATTTCCGTGAACCCGCTGGTGGGCGAAAGCGAGCGCTCAACTCGCACCGACGTGGCGTTGACCGCAATGTGCGACCAGTTGAGCCTTACTGCGTTCCACGAAGCGAGCGTGGCGGTTGGATCCGTGGGGGCATCGGGAACGACTTCACCGACGATCAGCGAACCCGCGCCGGAAATGTTAGATGAAAGGTTGCCAGCCGTGTAAGTGCCGGCCGCCTGCAACACGCCGCCCACATAAAGGCGTGCGACCTGCTCGTTGACGCCGTTGGCGAGGTCCAGTTTGCCAGTGCCGTTGAGATAGATATATGCTTGCCGACCGAGCGCGCCGGTTGTGTTGCGGATCTGGCAAGTCGCGCCACTGGCGATAGTGAGATTGCCCGGGCCGAGATTGCCGGTGCTGGTGCCTGTCTGGAGCGTGCCCGCACTAACCGTTGTCCCGCCCGTGTGGGTGTTGTTGTTTGTTAGAACGAGGACACCGGGTTGGTTTTTCGTGAAACCAAAACTGCCACCGCTTTCGCCGATGACGCCGTTGATGGTGGCGGTGCGGCTGCTGTCCGCCGCGATGGTGGAATTGGCATGCAGCGTGATATCACCATTGAGGATGGCACTTGCGGCACCCACCCGCAGTTGACCATAGGACGGCTCGCCGATGGTGCCGCCGAAGAGACGGAAGTCGCTTTGCAAGGTCCCGCCGCCGGCAAGGTAGAGGGTCGTGTTCGGATTTAGTTGGATGGTTGATCCTGCGGCAGGGTAATTGGCAGCGTTGGCGAGTTGGATCTTGCCGCTGCCGGTGGCGACTTCGAGCGTGCCGTTGAACGCGGTGTAGTTGCCGGAAAGCACGGTGGTTTGCGATCCGCTCCCGGTGGCGACCTTCCACAGGCCGGAGCCGCTCACGTCCTGACTCCAAGTGGTGAACGGCGCGTTCATGAACAAAGTGCCGAACTTCGATTCATCGGATGAATTCGACTCCACGGTCGCCGCGCCAGGCAGGCTTGCGGTGTTGTTGCACTGCAAGGTGCCTGCGGAAACCGTGGTGCCGCCGCCGTAGGTGTTGGTGCCGCCGAGATTCCAGGTGCCGGTGCCTGTCTTAATCAGCGCGGTGGTGGTGCCGGAGAGGTTCTTCGTGATCGAACCATCGCCCGCTCCGGTGAGGGTGAGCGGCCCCCCGTTGCTGACGATGCCAAAGGCGGCATTCCGGTTGTCGGTGAGAATGCGCCACATCTGGCCTGTGGTCGCGGATTCCAGGGTGGCTCCGTTGGTGCCAATGGTTAAGCCCGGGCTGTCGTCGGTCACCAACGGGTTGGTTAGACCGACATTGCGGACGGTCGCGCCATCGATGACAAGGTTCTGCGCGGCGTAGCCGAGCTGGCCGAGACTGCGGTTGGTGCCGACCCAGCGATCGAGTTCCAAGGTCGTGCCTGGGTTGAGGCTGACGGTTTGATTGGCCCAATTGAGGGTGGTGTAGATCGCGCCGGATCCGAGCAGAGAAAGCGTGCCGTTGTTGACGGTGGTGGAGCCGGTGTAGGGGTTCGCGGCGTTAAGGGCGAGTTTGCCGCTGTTGACCACGACGTTGCCGAGGTTGCCCATGCCGCCGTTGTTGAAGGTGACCTGGCCATCGAAAGTAACGGTTTGGGAATTCAGATTGAAGGCAAGGAGGGCGTTTCCGGAGCGGGTCTGATTGAACTCGATGGCAGCTCCCGGCGCGGCTTCCACCGCGGTATTGGCAACCAGATAATAGTTATCTACATTTCCAACAAAACGCACCGTGCCGCCCAGCGCACGGATCGCACCGAAACCGCCGTGGGTGCCGGAGTTATAGGAAGCGATGTCCACATCATAACTCAGCGGGCCTAGCGGCGTGGTGGCGGAGAAAATTGCCTGCGCATTCGGAATCCAATTGGCCACAGCAGCCGTACCGCCCGCAGCGGTGGCCCATGAAGTGGTGCGCCAGCCGTAGCTGCCGGCATCCGCGACGGACCCCGAAGCGGTGCCGTTGGGATCGAAATACAACTGGCTCGCATTGATGTTGATGCGCACGGTGCCGCTGCCATTCAGCGCGGGCATGCCATCGTCGGTGGTTCGGATCGTCAGGTTATAGAATGGCGTGGTGTTTGCATTGAACAACCCGGCGGTGGCCACGGTGATCTGGCCGTTGGTCGGGTTGATTGCGAAGACATTGCCCGTGTTACCGGCAGTGATGGTGAAATTGTCATGCGAATCCTGTTTATTCACATCCGCCACACCGACAGTGCCGACCACGGTGCCAGCTGCGGCGGTTTCCATGACCGCAAAGGTGCCCGAGGGGGTGGGCGCGTAGTTCTGATAGAACGGAACAAGATAGAGGCCGGGAATCAGCTGCCGGGCGATGCCGGGGCCGGACCAGGCGACGGCGACGTGATCGCCGCCGCTCGCCTCCTTCTGGCGGGCCTCAATGTAATAGGGCTGACCGGCCGTGAGAGTGACCGGCGCTGAGGCCTGCGATGACTGGGCGTCCCAAGCATATTGCCCGGTGCTGGTGGTGTGTGAAGCGATCACTGGCGTGGAGACCTGTGACGAACCGCTACCAAGGATGAGCTGGGAAGCATCGTCGCCCGCGATCCAGAAGCGGTATTCACCGCTAACAGGCGGGATCAGGTAACCACGCAGGGTGCTGCCGTAGTTGTCGCCCACGCTGGAGCCGCCATCGAAGGAAGTGAAAAAGACCTCTTCATCCGGTTTGTTAGGAAAACTGGCATTTCCTGTTAGATCGGAAACCGCCGAGCCGCTGATGTTGCGGAAGAAGGTGCGGACGATGCTGCCTGGTGTGCCGGGACCACCACCCGGGAGATCTGTAATGGTGATGATGAGGGTGCGGATGACCGAGTATTGCGTGGGAGTTTTCTGGTCGCGGGCGCGCAGCTCCAAAGTAACGGTGGTGTTGGTGGCGACCTGCGGCACGTTGGCCACAGTGAGTGCCCCGGTGCGCGAGTTGATGGCGAAGTATCCGGCCGAATTGCCGGAAACGATTTCATACACCGGCCCATCGAAGCGGTCGGGATCGGTTGCACTGAGATCCACGACAGGGGCACCCGGAGTGGTGCCTTCATAAACAGTGATTGCCGAAGGGATGGCCGCGAGAACCGGCGGCTCGTTCACGTCGGTCACGGTGACGATGGATCTAACGGTTTCACTGGCGAAAGTGCTGGTGTTGGTGACAGTGACGAACAATTCGAAGAGCGCCGGATCGTCGTATTGGGATGAAAGGGTTTCGAAATTCAGCGAGGCGGAGTTCGCAACCGTGAGCGCGCCGGTTGAAGGATTGAGTGCAAGGATGTTTCCGGTATTGCCGCTGGCGATGGCATAACTCAGCGGGCTGCCGGTGACTGTGCGCGGGGTGATGGTGCCGATCACCGTGCCATTGGCACTGTTTTCCGCGATGGTGAAGGCTTGGTGGGTTTCGCCGCCAGCGACGGTGCCAGAGATCTTGTAGGACCCGAGGCTGCCGTAATTCGAATAACCACCTTGCGAGGTGGCGGGCGTGCCAACGGACGCGCCCGTAATCCTGAGCAGATACTCACCAGCGGCGAGCGTGGTGGAGATCGTTGCATTGGCCGCACTGGTGGAATCACTGGTGAAGACAAGCGCGCCGGTGGCGGAGTTGACGATATCCGCCTTGATATCGAGATTGATGCCAATGGTGGTGGTGCTGGCAGTTAAATTGACCGCGCCGCCAGTGGTCTTGAATCGGAACGAGTCGATATCTCCCGGAGTTGTAATGAGTCCCTGTTGGTTGGTAACCGTGTTGCCGGGACCGATCCAGAGGTAGCGGGCGCTGGCGAGCGCGTCGCCACAATCGTCCGGGCGGAAATCGACACCGTTTTGATTCGTGATGGTCGTGAGGTCCTTCTGGTTCTTGCGGGTGGCGAGGTAGTAGCTGCCATCCGACCAGTGTTTGAGGGTTTTGCCATAGCCGACACCCATGATCGGAGCCCAGGCTGTGGCCCCGCTGCCGTGGCCGCCGTAGTATTCCGCGCCATTGTAGCCGTGGTGCAGGAGGCCGAGCGTGTGGCCCACCTCGTGGGAGATCACGGTCGCCGCGCTGTCGCCGCTGTAATTATTGCTCCAGCAGGTCGGTTCACCGCCCGAGTTGAACGATCCGACAAAGGCAACGCCACCGCCGGTGTAGGTGGGTGTGATCATGCAGCGGATCCGACGTCCTTGGGCCGTCGCGCGCCAGACATTCACGTCGGTCGTCACGTTGAGATTGAAGGGCAAAAAATCCTCCGCCACACGGATCCAGATGTCGCGGATACTTGCATTGCTAAGACCCGAGGGCCGCGCATCCTTATACGACCAGCCTTGGAACGAGCCTTTTTCACCGTCAAAGTCCAAATAGATCGTACCCGGTGCCCCAGGCAGGCTTTGCAGCGGTATGACCTCCTGGTATTCCGGCAGCGCCACGGTGGACGGATGGTCCTGCGGCATTTCCTGCGGATTTTCCGGCGTTGGCATGAACTTCACGCAGATCACCTCGTCGATCGTTACTTCCTTGAGGATGGGATCTCCCCCCTTCCCTTCCGGCAGGACTTTCCAAGCGATTTTTTCATCATCGAAGATCACGTGGCCGACCATTTTCCCGGCGATTCCCTCGAAGTCCTGACGACGGAAAAAGAACGAACCTTTGGCGGGCTCGGTAAAGGTTCCCTGGACCATAACGACGCCCTTTTCGTCGCGCTCAATGAGGGGCTCATCGCAGGCGATTTTCTGGCCGTCGGGCAGTGTGAATGCAACCTTGTCATCGATGGAGATGCGGGTGGGAAAATCGAGCGGCAGGTCCAGCTTGCGGGGGGCTTGGATGGCCACGGTTTGGCGATGGTCCGTATGGTTGCAGGTTCCGCCGGAGCAAGCTGGCGCATCGGGATGCCCTTGAGGATCCACGGATGATGTAGAGGACCCGCTCGGTGGACGGGTGGCAGAATCCTCAATGGCCGATAGCCGGACTGCTGCGGTGGACTTGGCCGGTTGGGCGCGCCACCACAAGACAGCGAGTGTGAGAATGCAGGCAAGTCCTGCCAGCGTGTGAATGGGTTTGCACGTCATGATGGATTCAATCGGGAAGTAGAAAATTCTGTCAGGCGTAAAGGATAGCACCGTTGGCAGGAAACTTCAGACTGGGGTGGGAAAACGGGCGCGACATGGAAACCCAAAACCATGTCGCACCCTGGGATTGCCTCCTCCAAGGCAAATTGTTTGGAAGGGTTTCATTGATGCCATACCGAAATGATCCGAGTCCGATGACTGTAGCGACGAGCGCACCGAGGAAGCGATGATGGCGGGATTTCATGTCGGGGTGGCTTGAATTGGTTGTGTTGAAAGGACCGGGAGGATACGACCGAGTCAAAAACAGATATCGAAACCGCAACTCTTCTGTTAGAGCCGTTTTGAGACCTTTACGAAACAAAGCCACTCGCATCGGGCAAAGTCTTTTTTACTGCAAAACCCCTTCACTGCATGAAGGGGTTTACTCATTGACAAAAGAGCATGGTTTGGCGAATCAAACACATGATCGGTCGGCGGAAAACCCTGTCGGAGCAGGTGGTGGAATGGTTGCGCGAGGGTGCGCACTCAGGACGTTGGGGTGCGGGGCTACCAGGTCTTGGCACACTGTCCAAAGAGTTCGGGGTGGCTGAGGGCACGCTGCGGCGGGCGGTGCGCTTGCTGGAAAAAGAAGGGTTGTTCAGCTACGCTGGGGCAGGGCGACGGCGGCAAGTGGCGTTGGGACCGCCAAACAGGAAAGCAAAGCCCGCACGGCAACTGCGGGTGGCAGTGCTGTTGCGTGACCGGTTGGAGCATGACTCCGCCGGGTTCCGGTGGGCCTTGGCGGCGGCGCAGGCCAAAATCGAGGCGAAGGGGCACCAAATGGTAATGATCAAAAAGAACCAAGCGGATCTCCTATTCGACGACAGCCGGATCATCCGGATGCTGAAGCGGGAGTCGGCGGATTTATGGATTGTGGTGGCGGGCTCTCGCTTTTTATTGGAATGGTTCGCGGCGCAGGACCGACGGGTGTTTGCGATCGGTGGCCGGTATGTTGGTATTCCCCAAATTGCCGGTGCAGGTGCCAACACCCTTTCCGCCCACCTGGCGACAATCCGCAGGTTGTGCGCGCTGGGGCATCAGCGGATCGTTTTTCTGATGCCCTCTTTCGCACGGTCGGTGGATGGCAAGCCAACCAGCCTTGCGAAGATCCTCATGGACGAACTGGCGGTACACGGAATCACCGGCAGCTCCTACCACCTGCCGGAGTTTGAAGAGACGCCGGAGGGCCTGCGGGCACGGTTGGACGCCTTGTTCCGGGTGACGCCGCCGACGGCGATTTTTGCGACGTATCCTGGATGGGCTTTCGGGGTGCTCTCGTATCTGGCGGCACGCGGGCTCAAGGTGCCGGATGATGTCTCGGTGGTCTGCGGGAACGAGTCGACGAACTTCGCCTGGATGCAGCCGCAGGTAGCCCACTATCAGCATGACGACGTGACCCTGATGCGCCGCCTGGTGGAATGGGTGAACCATTGGGCCCAAGGAAGGAGCCATGTCAAACAAGAGGGATTGATGACGCGACTCATCGAGCTGGGATCGATCGGGCCAGCGAAGGGGTGAAACGGGCGAGAGCCACTCAGGGAGTGGCAACCTTGAGACGGATGAAACGGCGGCCAACGGGGCCTTCCGGGATAAGCACGCGAACGATTTGAGCAGGACCGTCGGAGATGACGGTGCCCAGGCCGGCGGAGGTCCATGAATTCGAGGCGAGGGTGTCGGAGTATTCGACAGCGAAGAGGTAACTTTGGTCGAAGGCGGCCTTGTTGCGGGTGTAGATGACTTCGAGCATGGATCCCGGAGCGGGGAGGAAGGAAATCGAGGCGCGGGTGGCGGCGTGGGGGCTCTGGCCGGTGGCGAACTCGAGGAGGTTGGTTTCGCCGTCGTAGTTGGCGTCGAAGGAGTCGGCAGCATTGCCGGTGTTGGCGGTGTTACCGAAGTGGGTTTGACGCCAGGCTTCGACAGCAGTGAGGTTGGGGATGGTGAGCGTGACATCGTTACCATCGCCGCCCAAATAGCTGATTTGCCAGTCATAACCGCTGGAATTGAATGTGCTGCCCTCGGGTTTATCGAGGAAGGTGCCATCCATGGTACCGGCGCTGGTTTTGCTGAGGATGGTGATGCGGGTGCCGGGGGCCAGACCGGGAGCAGCAATGACGTCGAGGTTTCCGGCAAGTGTGACAGCTCCGCCGACGGTTAGAGTATCACCCGGGCGAACTTCGAGGCGTCCGGTGGAAGTTATATTGAGGCCGCCGGTGGTGGTGGCGGCCCCTTGAGGGGCGAGGATACCGGTGGAAGTGGCGGTGAGGTCGCTGGTGAGTGATCCGTTGAGAATGAGTTTGCCGGCGTTGATGGTGGTGGGGCCGGTGTAGCTGTGGGAGTTGGTCAGTGTCCAGGTTCCGCTGCCTTGTTTGGTGACGGGCATGGCAGTGGTGAGTCCGTTGCTGATGGCTCCGCTGATGGTGCCGGTGGAGGCTCCGCCGAGGATAAGGGCGCGCCCAGTGGTGCTGGCGCTGATGGTGCCGGTGATGAGGAGGTTCCCGGTGGTGCTTGAAATGTTGAGCAAGCCGTTGCCGGTGGTGATTTGAATCGAACCCTGGATTTCATTGTCTCCATCGGAATTGGAAATACCGCCGCCATCGAAGGAATTGGAGGAGGCACTGAAGGTCACGGAGGCCGGGAGCGTGATGTTGTTAGAGAGCAGGACGCGGCGGTCGGCCCCGGGGGAGGATAAGGTTTTGCTACCGCTACCGAGGGCATTGGAGTGGGTGAGGCGGAGGGTGCCGCGGTTGAGGGTGCAGCCACCGCTGTGGGAATTGTTTCCTCCGAGCAACACGGTGTCTGCCGCGCCGGGGTTGTCGATGAGAAGTGAGCCGGACCCGCTGATGGGGTTGGAGAGAACGAGCGTGCCGGAGCGATCAATGCGGAGCGTACCGTTGTTGGTAATGGGGCCGCTGCCAGGCGTGCCGGTAGCTCCGTCGTTGCCGATCTGAATAGTGCCGAGAGTGGGGATGGTGGTGATGCCCTGATAGGTGTTGTTTCCGGCGAGAACCAGGGTGCTCCAGCGGTCGATGCGGGTGAGTGCGCCGGGGCCGGAGATCACGCCGGTGAACAGGTAGCGAGCGCTGTTTGAGGCGTTGAAGGTGGTATCTGCGGCAAGGGTGATATCGTTGGCAATAGTATAAGTGACCGTGGATGGAAAGGCGTTGAGCCAAATGACGGGCGCGGTAGTTCCTGATGTCCGGAATTCGAGTGGGGCTCCTGCCAAGTTGACGGCGATGGATCCGGTGCCGGTGCCGGCAAGGCGCAGATGATTGAGGAGAAAGGGCCCGGCTTGATCGTTGGTGGCCATGATGGGGCCAGCGGGCAAGGTCGCGTTGGCGGTGTGGAATTCCAGTTTTGTGGCGGCGTTGGAAGCTGGTGCACGATTCAGGTTCCAGTTGGAACCGGTGGACCAACCGCCATTGTCGATGCTGGTCCAGATGAAGGGAGGAAGCGAATTGGCGTCGTTGGGATTGGTGCCCGCCGTATATTCAGTGAGGTTATCCACACCGTCGTTATCCGGATCGGCGTTATCGGAAGCGTTGCCGGTATTGGCAGAGTTTCCGAAGTTCGCATAACGCCATTTTTCCAGCGGGGTCAGCGGGGTCCAGACAAGGGTAACTGTAGTGGCACTTTGCTGGAGGGTGAAATTCCCATAAGCCGCAGGCATGCGGGCAGCTGGATCATTTGAAACGTTACCGAGGCTGAAGGCGGCGGAGAGACTGGACGCGCTGAGGAGCGGCCAGGATTGCGGACTTTCCCAAAAGATAGAGCTGATATCCACGAGGCTGCCGGGCGCATCGAGCACAACATCGACGGGAGAGGCGGTGCCAAGGTTTCCAGCGACGCTAATTTGTCCGATGCTGCCCGGGGCGGCGGAATCGGTGGCGAGACCAGCTTGAATCCGACCGCCGGAAAAGGTGAGTGCACCTGAGAAGGCAAGGGAGCCTGAGCCGGCGGCGAGCGATCCAGTCACGATGGTGGGGGCACTGACGGCCCCATTGCCAGCCAACTTGCCGGAAACGGTTAGATTTCCCGGGCCCGAAATCGCGCCTGTTAGATGATGGGTGGAGACAAGATTGAGCGTGCCAGCGCTGATGATGATAGGGCTGGTAAAGGTGTTGATGCCATCGAGGATGAGAGTGCCTGAGCCGGACTTGGTGATGGCGGCGCCGCCATTGATCTGGGCAACGTTTTTAAGGGCACCACTTTGCAAATTGAGGGTGGTGAGATTGACGATGGAGTTTCCTAACAGGTTGAGTGTTCCGCCGTTGAGGTTGAGTGTGGCACTGCCGGTGCCGCTGCTTTCAATGATGTCCAAGTAAGCGCTGACGGTGCCGCCGGTGAGATTGAGGACGCCGATGGCATTGCGGGCGAGACTGATGAAGCCGGGGTTCTCGCTGTTTCCATTGCCAAGGGTAATGGTTCCACCGCCGAGGTGGATCTGGCTGGTGCGGGTGAAAGTGGAGTTTTGTGCAAGTCCGACATCAAGGCTGACGATGTCGAGGCTGCCTTGATTGAAGGCGAAGGTGTCGGTGCGGGCGGTAGCGTTGGAGGATGCTCCCATGCGCAGCGATGCGAGTTTGATATCGGCATGGTGGCCAGTGACATCAAAGGTGCCGAAACCGTTGCCATTGCCTCCGTTGTCGGCGATGAAGAGATTTGCCCCCGCAGTGCCGGAGCGGTCGCGGATCGAAAGCGTGCCGGATGGGTTGTTGAAAAGGAATGAACCGATACCGCGGCCGCCGCCGGAGGGTGAGGTGGTGGTGCCGATGGAGATCGAATCGACGAGCAGCACATTGGTTCCGGAGCCGAGCTTGAGCGTTTGCGTAGAGTTGCTCGGCTGATTGTTGCCGAGTTGGATGGAATCGACATCGATAAGATTGTCCGTGGCGAGTGTCAGGGTGTTGGCGCTGGCGACGTTCCCGCTGTTGTTGCCAAGGCTAAGGACGCCACCATCGCTGGGGTATTGGAGTTTGAATGATTGCAGCCCGGAGAGATCGACGATGGTATTGACACCGGAGCCCCCGGAGGATTTTCCGAGGCTGAATTGGCCAGAATCGGCGAGGACGTTGAAGCTGCCTGCGCCGTTGACGGTGAGCCGGCTGTTGCTATTGGAGGATGAAGAATAGATACCAACCAACACATCGCCCTGCACTGTTAGGGATTCTCCCGCGCCGATGGAGATCGTGTTGGGGGTGGTGTTATGGTTTTGAAGGATGAGGTCGGTGGCAGTGGCGCTTGCGGAGCCCAGATCGATGTTGCCGACGGCGGTGGAGCCTGGAGTGGCACCGATGATCAGGGATTTGAGGTTCGAGTTGTCAGTGGTGAAGCGGAGTGTGCCGCCATCGAGGGTGGTATTGCCGTTGTAGGAGGCGAGGCCTCCGAGACTGAGGGTGCCGCTACCGGTTTTCAGGAGAGAGCCAGCACCTTCGAGATTCCCGGTGAGAGCGAGGACATTGGAGGGAACGGTGATGGTGGTCGCGGCGTCGATGGTGACCGGGTTGGCGATCAAGTGGGCGACGTTGTTGGTGCCGTTGATTGCGGGTGAGGTGCCTGAGAGATAAAGGCGATCGCCTGTTAGAGTGACGGCCTGCCCGGTCAGTTGCAGTTTATTGAACAGGAAAGAGCCGAGGTTTTGGGTGCTTGCGATAGGAGTGCCATTGTTGAGGACGATGGTGGTAGCGAAGGCGGCAATTGGAGGAGTGGGCGTCCAAGTAGCGGTATTCCAGGATCCGGAACTGGCGGTGGTGAAGGTGGTGGGCGTGGTGGCAGGGATGACGTTGACCTCGGCGGAGTTCGCGCTGGTGATGCTGCCGCTCACGGCTGCGACTACAAAATAATACGGCGCGCCGTTGGTGAGGCCACCATTGGAGATCGTAGGCGAAAGCAGACCGGTGGCGACGTTGATATAAGGACCGCCCGGGCTGGTGGAGCGTTTGAGGGTATAAGTTTGAGCGTTGGCGACGGGGTTCCAAGTCAGTGTAGCGCTGCCGTTCGCGGGAATGGCGATGAGACCAGTTGGAGCGGCGAGGCTGGCGATGGGAGTGGAGGAGGACTCGTTGGACGGTGGACTTTCAAAGCCGGCAGCGTTGGCGGTGACGATGTAATGATACGTGGTGCCGTTGGTTGCGGGGTTGCTGAAGGTGGGGGTAGCGGACGAACCTTGCACGGTATAGGGGCCACCGGAGCTGGTGGCCCGTTTCACCGTGTATCCGGTGGCACCGGGAACGGCGGTCCAACCGAGGGCGACGGTCGCGTCACCAGGGGTGCTTGTCAGGTTGGCCGGGGCATTGATGGTGGGGATAGCGAGCTCTGCCGAGTTAGCGCTTTCACCAGCAGCATTGAATGCGGAAACAACGTAGCGCCAGGTGGTGCCCGCGGTGGCGAGGGAATCGAGATAACGGGTGCCCGTGACACCGGAGAACAGGGGGGGATAGGGACCGCCTGGTGAGTTGGAACGTTTAACTGTATAGCTGGAAGCTCCGGGAACGGCATCCCATTGCAGGGTGATATCACCGTTCGAAGAGGTGAACCCAAGACCGCCGGGCGCGGCAGTGGTTGTGTTAAAGACAACGGAGTCGGGTGCCCAGGAGTTGCCGTTGATATTGCTGGCGAGGGCGCGGAAATAGTAGGTAGTGCCGGGTGTTAGAGATAGGATGTTCGCGCTGAAATTTCCAACAGGCAAGGTGCCAAGGGCGATGCTGTGGGCCCAAGTGGCGGGCGTGGTGCCGCCGTCGGTGGGACCCCAGTAGAGTGTGACGGTGGTGCTGGCACCACCGGTGTAGGCAAGATTCCCATGAAGGGTTGCGGTGCTCCCGGTGATGGCGCTGGCCGGGCGAGTGGCGACCATGGCTAGAGCGTTGGCGGCGTAGTTGCTGGCGAAGGAGGGATTTGCAAATGAGGTGGGCCCACTGATCGTGGCGTGAGTGGCTTGGAGCCAAGCGGCTGAACGGGCGACGGAGGAGATGCGGACTTCATCGAACTTCGCGTTGAGGTAGCGGGTGCTGAACTCGCGGGCGATGTTGAGGTTGCCGAGGTCGTTGCTCGCGTGGCCGGTGTCGGTGCCGAGCAAGGCACCATTCTGATAGAGTGCGAGGCCATTGGGTGCGTTGCCGGAAATCGTATAAGCAACGTGAGACCAGGAACCAAGCGGCAGTGCGGCGGATGGACTGGTCAAGGTTCCGCCCGAGTTGATGCTCGCGCTGAACTCTTGGTTGGAAGCGGCTTTGAAATGCGTGTAGCCGGAAGCCCAGGTATCCGAGGAAACGATGCCTCCGCCCGCAGTGCTTGGCGCGGAAGTGAGGTTGGCCCAGGCTTCGACGGTGACTTGCGGGGAGCTGCCGTAGTCGGGCAAACTGACGAAATTGCTGGTGCCATTGAATTCATCCGCAGTGCCGATGATGCCGGTAGCGCTGCCCTGATTGGTGGCGGAAACACTGCGGGTAGCGGTGTTTCCCGACGTGGAACTGAAGTGCTGTCCGCTGGTTTCGCGAAGATGGAAGACGCCAAGGTAGCCATTGCTCCATGTGGATCCGTCGGTGGTGTAGAGTGGTGGGACACCGGGGTAAGTCGTGGTGAGATTGTATTTTTGCGCGAGGTAGGTGCCAATGCGGGTTTCCTCATCGTTTGTCAGCGCACGATTGTAGATAATGACTTCCGCGACGTCACCATCCCACGAACGACCGACTTGAGTGCGATCGCGGCTCAGGCGGCTGGCTTCGACATTGCCGCTGGTGACGACCGAAACGAGACGATAGCCGCTGCCAAGAGAAGTGGTGGTGCCATTGACTGCAGTTCCCATCAAGCGGGTGGTGCCGTTGCGGATGTTGGCAGAGGCGTTGGTGCTGCTCCAGATCGGACCACCATTGCCACGATGGAAGTGAAAGTTGTTATCATCACCTAACAGAAAGTGCGGATTGGTGGTGGCGGTTTCCTTGACGACCCAGAAGACCGTGCGGATGTCGGACATCTGCGGGAAGGTGAAGCGGCTTTCGCCATCGACCGGGAAACGGACGACCGGTTTGCCATTCAGAACATTGGTTTTATACACCGGAGTGCCTGCATTGCGGGTGGCACTGCGGGCGTTGGTGGAGGAGTCGTTCCAGGTATTGACGGTGTCGCCATCGTTGAGGCCAGTGATGGCGTCTGCCTTGAGCCAGAGGGAGAGATTGAGGATGGAATCTGGCGCGGCGGAGGTGGATGCGGCGGCATTCCCCCAAAAGGCGCAAATGGTGGTGGCGGATGAGAGGGACGGAAGCTGAACCCAAACGTAGGAGGTTCCTGCCGGGTTCCAGGTGTCGATTTCGTAGTTCAACTCCGTGGTGCCGTCAGCATCCGTGAAGCGGAGGTCGGCGCCATTGCTAAAAGCGAACTGTGAATAGGAAAAGCCGGGGATTCGGGCAGCATCGAGAGCGACGAGGACGGGAAAGTTGGTAAGCGTTTCCGAGTGGATATAGCCGGGGAAAGCGATGCGTGCGCCGCGAGCCCAACCGGTCATCAGACCGGAGTTCCAGAGGCTGGAATCGTTAGTGGGAATGGTCGCGCTGACGGGTAGAGAAAATGGCCCGGAGCCAGAGTGGTTCGATGCGTTGAGAACATAGAAATACTGGACACCGGGAGTGGCGGATTCATCCGTAAAGCTGGTGGTGACCAGGCCGCTGACCAGGCTGCTGAAGGGACCTGCGGCAGACGTGCCACGCTGGAGCGTATAATTGACAGATCCGGCATCGTTCCAAGAGAGCAGAATGCCGCCAGAGGTGGGCGTGGCACTGAGCCCTGCAACTGCCGGTGGCAGGGTCTGGACGACGGCGGACTGGCTGAGCTCGAGACCGCCGGAGTGGACGACCGGACTGGTGGCAAGGTCGCGGATTTCCGAATCGGTCACAGTGCCGCGGAAAAGGGCGACGTCGTCGATGGACCCGTTGAAATCGCGGCTGAGCACGGTGGGCTTGGCAGGACCGCCAATGATGATGGGGCTTTCCTGTTTGAGAGCCCAGGTGATGTTGGTGGCAGTGCCGACCGCTTGGCCATCGAGGAAGAGGGTGATGTTGCCAGTATTCAGGGACGTCCGGTCAAAGCGGATGGCGGCGTGGTGCCAAGTATCGGTGGAAACGCCGCTGGCAGTGAGGTTAATGTCCAGAACATTGGTGGAACTGTAGTGAAGGAGACGGAGGGTTTGTTTCTGGGCCTCACAGTAGAGCTGAAGTTCGTCTCCATCCCCACCAAAGCCGTCGCCGTTGCCGATGCTGAGGAGGAAATCATCGTCAGCGTAATTCGCCCTGTTGAACCAGGTGGAGAAGGTCCAGGAGCCATTGGAAAGGTGGGCGTTTGCCTGATAGAGTTGGCGGGATAACTTGGCAGAGCCGACGCTGCCGTTGGCGAGGCGGAGGGATTTGGAGCTGTGATCCGTTAGGGCAGCGGGGACGGAAGCTTCCACGAAGGCAGAACCAGTGCCGATGGTCGAAATGGTGGCCGGGCGGGCGTTGCCGGAGGCGTCTTGGGTGATGTCGGCTTGTTCAAAACCATAGTGCAGGACAAGGCGTGGATCGATTCCAATGTCGGTGGCGGAAAACTCGAAATCGGCATTCCCGACGAATGGGGCAGCGGGAGTGAAGCGCGCGGTATGGCCGTCGGGCAGGAGTTCGACATTGCCTTTGCCTGTTGCAGTGACCTGGTAGCGGAGCTTGTCGGACGGCGTTTCGGAGTCGGCAACGCGGGCGCTCAGATCGACATCAATCGGGCTGATTCCCGAAGCGATGACGGGGCTAGCGGCGATGGCGGTGGGGCGATGGTTGGTGGTGATAGTCCAATCGTTGAAGTTGTAGTGAAGACGGCGATTGGGACCGAAGAGCGTGAGATTGCCGGTGGGTGGCTGGTGCATCCATGGATTGCCGAGGGTGGGCCACTGGAGGTAATCGACGGGGTCGCCATCAATGCTTCCGGGCTGGCCATAGGTGAGCGAGAGGGTTTTGCCCTTGCGATTGGTGTAGGTCAGTCGGGGCGCGACATCATTGATGCCGGAGCTGTCGGTGGTAGTGGCGAGGATGTCGGCGCGAAATGCAGCAAGGCGCGCGGCGGGCGTGGATTGTGGATATTCGGAGGGGGCCGCCGTTTCCACGACCACGCCGAGTTTCGTGGCTGGCACGTCGAAGCCGGGGCTGCCGGTATAATTATTGAACGGATTGGTTAGATAGATGGAAACGAGGAGATTGTTGTAATGCAGGAAAATGCGACCTGTGCTGCTGCTATCGTCGGTGTAGGCTAGATATCCGTTAGGGAGGGCTCCTTTGACGTATTGATTCGGGTAAGTGCCATCATTGCCGGTCTGTCCGCTGGGAGCGGGGATGTTATGAACGGCGATGAGGGTTTCCTCATGCTGGAGGGTGTCCTCGTAGATCGAAATACCACCGGTGGATCCGCGGTAGGTGGTGGGAGACTTGATCGTGATGACCGAATCGCCTGACGGAGCGTCGTCCCATGCAATGCCCCAGCGCTCGCCCTGATAGCCGTCTTGGAGGTAGCGGGTGTCGAAGGTGTTGATCTTTAGGCTGCCATCTGGATTGAGCGAAACCTCGGCTTCGACCTGGCTCCAGAGCGCATACTTCGGGGTCATCCAGGTTTGCTTGAAGTAGGCGTTTTTCGCGCCGGATACATAACGTTGGGCGACGCTGCGCCGGGTGTAGGACTGCGACCGATCGGTAGCGGCGGAGATGATTTCCGCAGGCAATCCGGGGAAATCGGGCAATGCATATTGGACGTGGAGATTGAGGTTGAGTTTGGCCACGGGATCGGGTCCGCCAAACTTGAGCCACCACCCAAGGGCGGTGGTCCCGTTGTAGTCCTCCTGGGCCGGAGCGACGCGGCCGCGGGTATTGGAAATGCAGGCGTAGCCATTGAGCCAGGACGGGGCGGTATCGGCTACCATCCAGTCGAAACCCATGCGTGCTTTCTGGCGGAGCAAAGGATCCGGCGCGAAGTTGGCCAGCGTGTGGAAGGGGCCGAGGTTGAAGGTGAGGTATTGGCCGGCGTTGTGTTCCTCTGAGTTGTAGCGGGGCAGGTTGGTGAGGATGTGGTCGATGAAGGCCTTGCCGGTGGGATCACCGTAGCTGTTGGAGGCGTTGGAATTCGCAGTAACAGCCGCCGCGCCCCATATTTCCGAGGCTAGATAGCAGGCAGTGGCTCCCATCAGGCGCTGGTTCGGCGTGGCACCGGCGTATAAGTGTGCACCGACATATTCATCTCGGTATTTATCCTTCAGTTCCTGGGAAAAGATCGAATTGTGGCGATACCATGCATCCATCCCGGGCCAAAGCGAGAAACCGGCGTTGGCCCCCTCCGCATCGGCATCGCCAACGGCTGCGGAGATATAGGAAAGCCCGGTGGCAGTGTTGCCGCGGGCGATGCGACCTTGGCCATACCAAAACCCAGTGCGCCCGATGCGGTTCGGTCCACCACCGGTTTGGCCTACGTTGGGACTGGTCGAGTTGAGGTGATCGAGCAGGGTGCCGGCGCGTTCCTCGAAGGTCGTTTGGGCCTGGGTGAGTGACCCAATCATGAAGGCAGGGATGACACCCAGGAACGCAACATGAGAGATGCGCCCCAATGATCTGAGGACTAGACTATGCATTCTGGGTGGTTGAAGTGAAGAGTGATTCAAAGAGTCAAAACAAACCAACGGTCTCGACCGAAATTCGGGAGACCGTTGGACCGTCAAAAACCATTAGAAGCTCCATCTCACCCCACCCCGAAAGATGGGCTCGATGAGGGCATATCCATCGGCAATCTTCTAAACTGCAGGGAAAAAAATTTCACCCTCTCCGACGACGGAGTAGTGCAAGCATTCCGAGGCCGCCGAGCAGAGCGGCTTTGGGTTCCGGGACGACGCTAAGGTTTACCTGTCCGGACGTTGCCGTGTCCAAATTCCAAGTATAACCGGAGTCGAGTGTGGGCATGCTGTTCAGATCCAGGATATTGTTGGTGAGAGTGCCGGAGTATTCGAAGAGACGCCAGGTTCCGGATGTAACACCGCTAAACGAGCCGCTGGTTGCGGTTACGTTGAGCAGACCGTTGAGAGTGAAGTTTGAAATGCCGGCGACGAGGTCGTTGATGTTGGAGCCGACTGTCGTATCAAAGGGATCGAGCTCGAAGGCGAGGATGCTGGAATCATTCAGACCAAGGTCTCCGGAGATCGTCAACGTGCCAGGCGAGGTGCCCGGGGCAAGCGTGCCGCCGTTCTGCACGGATACCGAACCAGTCGTGCCATTGCCACCGAGCGTGCCGCCGGATTGGACGGTTGTAATGCTGTTGGAGATGTTGCCATTGATGAGAAGGGAACCCGTACTGACGGTGGTAGCCCCTGTGTAGCCGCCGATGCTATTGTCAGAGTTGATGGTGACAGTGCCTGCCGTGCTTTTATCCAAGCCAACGATGCCGCCGAGCTTTGCGCTGATGGTTCCGCTGCGGACATCGTAGTTACTGCCAGTGCCGGTGAGAGTGCCCGCCCCTGAGCCGGTGATGCTGCCACTGGTGAGGGTGACGGCCCCAACCGTGTCTGTGTTGGTGCCAAGGGCGAGTTCGCCGCCGTTTACGTTTACTCCACCATCGTCGCGGAGGGTATCGGTAGCGTGTCCAAGAGCGAGTGTGCCGTTGTCGATCCTGGTTCCGTCCGTGTAAGTGTTAGTACCGGAGAGGGTCAGCTTGGCAGATCCTGATTTCACCAAAGCGATTTTACCTGTGATGACGCCGGTGTAATTTCCGCTGCCTGAGAAGCTGGTGGTAGTGAGGCCGAAGGTTTGATCGGCAGTGGTGTTGACGGTCAGCGTGCTGAGTGTCCCTGAACTGTTGGTCAGTTCGTTGGCGTTCCAGTCGCGCTGGGTGTCGTTGGTGGAACTGGTGACGGCCAGGCCCGCGACTTCCTGATTGAGGCCGTTCATGTCGAACTTGGCATTGGCTCCGGCCAGACCGAACTGGAGAATCGTACCCGTGGGCAGTCGATCGTTGCCTCCCGCGAGGCGGGTGACCCCGGCAATCACCTGGGTGTTGCCGCCGTACGTACTGACGCCGGAGAGTTCGGTGACTGTGGTGGCGTTGCCGGCACCGCTGGTGTTGTTTTGATTTTCGTTGCGGATAAGGAAGTTGAAGGTGCTCGCACCGTCGTCGATCGCTCCGGAGATGACGAGCGTGGCGTCTTTCCTGGCACCGACGCGGCTGTTGTTCGCTCCCAGCACCAAGCTGCCTGCCCATTCGTTGGTCCCGCTGGCAGATTGGAGGCCGCCGAAGAAATTGGTTCCCCCTCCGCTGGTGGTGAGGGATTTTCCGGTGACGGTGATGCCACCTTCGAGGGCGAGTTGGCCTGCGGTGACGGTGACGTTGGTGCCGCCGATTGCGGTGGCGGCGGTGATGCGTAGTTCCCCTCCGTTGACGGTGGTGAGGCCGGTGTAGGAGTTGGTTCCGCTGAGAATCTGGGTGCCAGCGCCGGTTTTGGTGAGCGTCATGCCGGCCACGCCGCCACTGAGATTGCCGGTGTAGGTCAGTGTGCCGGAGCCAGGGTTTAGGGTCAGGCTGGTGACGTTGGCCGAGATCGCGTAGTTACTGGCGCTGGTAAGGCCGCCGAAGGTTGGGGTGTCGACGGTCGTGGTGTCCAGGCTACCCGCGCCAGAGGTGTCGAAGGCGCTACTCTGAAGGGCCAGATTGTTCGTGAGCTTAAGGGTGCCGCCGGTTACCTTAGTGTTTCCAGTGAAGGTATTGGCATTTGAAAGCTCCCAAGTGCTGGAGTTGCTTTTGGTGAGAGCTTGAACACCCGAAATGACGCCGGAAATGAGGTTGCCTGTGTTCGTGCCGTCGAGCGTCAGAAGATTGGCGAGGGACCCAGTGCGTGTGATGTTTCCGCTGACAAGAACCTTGGCGGTGGTCGGATTCAACATGGCACCTGTGGAAAGCCCCGTTGCGCCCGCACTCATGGTGATGCCACCAAACTCCAAGGTCGCGTCCCCGGTGACGTTGGCTCCTTTGGTAAAGTTCATCGTGCCGTTGCCGATGGTGGCAGTGCCCATGGTGTGGGTCATCGTGGTGCCGGATGCCGCGCGGTTCACCACCACGGTCCCGGTGTTTCCACTTGCGACGTTGAGGACGTAGGCATTGGCGGTGGTGTCCGTAGCGAATTCCACCGTGCCAGTGTTGAAATTAATGGTTCTGCCTGAGGTGCCAAAAGCTGAGACGTTCGAGGCGACGATAGTTCCACCATTGGCGTTGGTGCCGCCCGTATAGCCGTTGGCCTGATTGACGACCCATCGGCCGGTGCCGGTTTTGGTCAGGATGTTTACTCCTGTGCCGTTGTTGCTGAATGCAAAGTCCATCGTGTTGTCACCGAGGTTGGATCCGGTGAGAGTGATGGTCCGGGCGGAGTTCGCACCGGTATAGGTCGGGGCGCCGGAGATCGAGATGGTGTCAGCGGAGGTGACACCCGAAGCGTCGATGAATGCATGAGCGGAGCCGATGTGAAGACCGAGATTCGTGGACTGTGCACCCGTGCTTCCGATGTATTTCAGCGTGCCGCCGTTGATGCCGATGTTGGCGGAGGAGGTGCCAATACTGCTGTTGCTGCCGCCATTGGCGAGCTTGGTGACTGCCAGGGTATAACCTGAGCTGATGTAATCGGTGTTTGCCCGACCGCTGTAGGTGTTGGCCGTATTGGCCAATGTAAGTGTTCCCGCGCTTAGGCCGAATGCTCCGGAACCGAACGCGATCTTGCCGGTGCCGGATACCACGCCGTTGATAACAGTCGCACCTCCACGGTAGTTCATGGTGAAGCTCTGGAGATTGACGCCATTGTTGATCGTGAGTGCGCCTCCGTTCTGGGCACCGACCGAGTTGCTGGCGCGGATGACCAAATTGCCTGAATCGCCGCTGTTTCCTATGGTGACGTCACCCGCAGCACCGGCAAGGGCAGCATTACCTGCTGCATTGACATTGATCGCAATATTCTGAATATAGGTGGTAGTACTTCCCGCCGACCCAAGGCGCACGGTGTAACTGGTTCCGGTGCCCGCGCCGCTGAGGAACGCCTGTTCGCTCACGCTGGTTGTGCCCTGCCAAGTCACGGTGGAGGCGGTGCCGGCATCGTTGGCGGCGGCTGTCCCGTCGGACCACGAATTGGCCGTCCACCAGTCGTAGCTACCGCCGTTGGTGACGCCGAAGCCAGCGGTGGTGCTGTTGGCATCGAAGATATCGGCCCTGCTTTGAGACGGCGAGACGGATGCGACGACAAGTATGGAACCAAGGATAAGATGACGACGGTTTTTCATGTGGGGGCGGGCTTGGGGTTGGAAACAGCGAGGTTTAATGGCTAAGACTCGAAAACTAAGCGAGGGAGTGGCAAGCTGGCGAACATCATCCTTTCGGAGGATGTTCGCCCGAAATGAGCGAGCTGTCAGGGCTCGGTGGCGAGAATACGGGCAAAGATCTGTCCCGAGGGGGCGTTCGATACTGGGATGGTCACGGTGACCGCATCCGGAGAGGCGGATGTGTCGATCGAGATGGTCACCCCGTTGGCGTCGGGGCCGGAACTGGTGGCTCCGATGGTCGCTTGTTTTGGCCAGGAAGCGAGATCGGTGCCGAACTCAACCTTCAGGGTGGTCTCGGCAATGGCATCCTCCTCACGGGTAAAGGTGAGCAGGAGGTCGCCGGAGAGATTTCTCGCGGCGGCTGGCAGGATTCCGGCGGAGTTGGTGGTGGGATTTCCGCCCAGGATCCACTCCAATCCATTTTCGATACCATCATTGTCGTAGTCGAAATCAAAGGCCGCATTCGGCCCGGTGAGACTGAAACCCGAGGTCCAAGAATCGTAAGCGGATGCGGAGGGGCCTGTGGTAACGGTAAGCGTGCCGCTACCGGTCAGCTGCGGGTCGGTATTAGGTGCACCAGAGCTGACGGATCCCCAGACGCCCGGAGCTTTGGCAACACCATTGATGGACAGACCATCGATGGTGTCGGTGCCTGTGTAGTTGAGATCGAGAATGGCGGAGGCTGCGACGGCAACATCCGCAGTATCGGCGAGGCCGGTATTGCTGGTGCCAGTTCCAAGACTCAGGGTTCCCTCGTTGATATTGGTGTCACCGGAGTAACTGTTAGCACCGCTAAGTGTCAGCGTTGAGATGCCCGATTTCACCAATTTGATATTGCCGGTGATGATTCCGGTGTAGTTTCCGCTGCCTGAGAAACTGGGGGTGGCAAGCCCGAAGGTTCGATCAGCGGAAGTGTTGACAGTCAGCGTGCTGAGAGTGGTGGAACTGTTGGTCAGTTCATTGGCGTTCCAGTCGCGCTGGGTGTCGTTGGTGCTACTTGTGACGGCCAAGCCAGCAAGTTCCTGGTTGCGCCCGTTCATGTCGAACTTCGCGTTAGCCCCGGCCAGGCCGAACTGGAGAATGGTCCCGGTGGGCAGACGGTTGTCGCCGCCGGCCAGGCGGGTCACACCGGCGATCACCATCGTGTTGCCGCCGTAGGTGTTGGCACCGGAAAGTTCGGTGATGGTTGACGGATTGCCCGCACCGCTCGTGTTGGTCTGGTTTTCGTTGCGGACGAGGAAATTATAAGTGTTCGATCCATCGTCGATCACCCCGGAGACCACGAGTGTTGCGCCTTTTCGGGCTCCCAGGCGGCTATCGTTGGCTCCGAGCAGCACGCTGCCAGCCCATTCGTTTGTGCCCGCCACCGATTGGAGGCCGCCAAAGAAGTTGGCTCCGTTACCACTGATGGTCAGAGATTTGCCGGAAACCGAAATATCGCCGTCCAGGGCAAGACGCCCGGAAATCACTTCAACATTGGTGCCGCCGATGGCCCCCACGTCGGTCACACGGAGTTCTCCACCATTGACGGTGGTAAGGCCGGTGTAGCTGTTGACGCCGCCGAGAATCTGCGTCCCCGCGCCAGTTTTGGTAAGGGTGAGGCCCGTTCCGCCGCCGGTGCGGCTCAGATCACCGGTAAATGTCTGCGTGCCGGCACCAGGATTCAGTGTCAGGCTGGTGACATTGGCTGGCAGAACGTAGAGGCTGGAACCGATCAACCCACCGAAAGTCGGGGTATTGATAGTGGTAACGTCAAGCGTGCCCGCGCCGGAGACGTCGAAGGCACTGTTTTGGATGGCCAGGTTGTTTATCAGCTTCAGCGTTCCACCGGTGACGAGAGTCTTGCCGTTGAAAGTGTTGGCACCGGAGAGTGCCCACATACTGGTGTTGCTCTTGGTCAAGGCTTGAGGGCCGGAAATGATACCAGAGATGACGTTGCCGGAGTTGGTGCCGTCGAGTGTGAGCAGGTTGGCGGTGACACCCGTGCGTGTGATATTTCCACTCACAAGGACGTTGGCGGTGGTCGGATTCAGCATCGAACCCGTGGCTAGGCCCGCAACTCCAGCGCTCAAGGTGATACCGCCGAATTCCAAGGTTGCGTCACCAGTGACGTTGGATCCTCTCGTGATGTTCAGCGTGCCGTTGCCGAGCGTGCTGTTGCCCATGGTGTGGGTCACTGTGGTTCCCGATGTAGCACGGTTGACGATCACCGATCCCGTGTAGCCGCTACTCAAGTTGAGGACGTAGGCGTTCGCCGTGGTGTCGGTGGCGAATTCCACGGCACCGACGCTGGTGTTGAAGCCAACGTTGACAATCCTACCGGCAGCTCCGAAGGCCGCTGTATTCGCGGCAACAAGCGCACCGTCCCGAGCATTCGTGCCGCCCGTGTAACTATTGGCTTGGTTGACGACCCAACGGCCGACACCGGTCTTGGTCAAAATGTTGAGGCCCGTGCCGTTGTCGCCGAAACTGAATGCCATTGTGTTGTCACCAGCGTTCGTTCCCGTGAGGGTGATGGTGCGGGCCGAGTTCAGGGCGCTGTAGGTCGGGGCACCGGAAATGGAAATGGTATCCGACGAGGTGACGCCTGACGCATCCACATTTGCTCCGGCAGAAGCGATGTGGAGGCCCAGACTGGTGGACTGCGCACCCATGCTGCCGATGTATTTCAGCGTGCCGCCGTTGATGCCGATATTGGCGGAGGAGGTTCCGATACTGCTATCGGAAGCGCCGTTGGCGAGTTTGGTGACCGCCAGGGTGTAGCCTGACGCGATGTAATCTGTGTTGGCGCGCCCCGCGTAGGTGTTCGCGGTATTGGCCAAGGTGAGCGTTCCGGAAGTGAGACCGAAACCACCGCCAAAAGCGACTTTCGAGGTGCCGGTGCCGGAAACCACGCCATTGATGACGACGTTTCCTCCGCGGAAATTCAGGGTTCTCGTGCTCAAATCGATGCCGTTGTTAATGGTAAGCGTGCCGCCGCTCTGCGCACCGACTGAGTTGTTGGCACTGAGTGACAGTTTTCCTGTGTCTCCGCTGTTGCCTATGGTCACATTCCCAGCGGACCCGGGTAAAGCACCGGTGCCGTCCGCTTTGACGTTGACACCCATGTTCTGGATGTAGGTATCGGTGCTGCCGTCTGCGGTGCCGAGACGCACGGTGTAGTTTTGGCCTGACGTACCGGAGCCGACGAAGTAGGCTTGCTGGTTGTTGCCGATGATACCCTGCCATGTAGTGACGTCAGCGGTGCCGTCGTCGAGCGTAGCGGTGTCTGACCAAGAATTGGGCGTCCACCAGTAGTAGGTGCTGCCGTCGGTGACGTCGAAGCCGACCGTGGTACCGTTGTTATCAAAAATGTCCGCATGGGCGGCGGTGCCGAGCAAAAGCGAGATTCCGGCATAAGCCACGGAGCGGAGGAACGGATTGGATTTTGATTTCATGTGGTTTGGTTGTTATGAGGGCTGTGAATTGGGAAGTGATGGTGGGAACGACGACAAACAATCTCTGGCCCCCAGGGTTAAGAGCACAGCGGTTCGACAAGTTCAGGAACGAATCTAGCAGATAAATCCGTGGAAGGAAATGCGAAGTTGCGCACAAATCCTTCGATTCTAGGGCGTTTGGCTTGAGATGGGGGAGAACTTGTAAAGATTAATAAAAATTTCGGGCTAAACAAAAGGGCACGAAAATGCTCGGTTAGCCTCGCCATGAGCACCCGCACGGCCACCCCGCGCACCTTGACCGGCGGCGCATCTCTCCGAATCCGCACTGCCGAAAATTCCGCAGATTGGCAAATCGCCCATACCTTGCTGGATGACGAGCACCTGCTCGGTGCCGGGCGCGAGGCGGGTGACCGCCTCTGTCAGTTTATTCTCTAAGAAGACCAGATTGTCGCCGTGCTGGTCTGGTCTGCCGCCGCATGGCATCTTCAAGATCGCGACACCATTACAGGCTGGGACGCAGTCACCCGCTCTCAACGCATCAAACTCGTCGTGCAACTGCGCCGGTTTCTCGTCGTCGGAAAAGCCCGCAGACCCAACCTCCATTCCCAGTATCTCGGATTGGGCCTGCGCGAACTGCCCGCCAAATGCCTCGCCGAACACGGCTACCGACCGCTCATGGCCGAAAGTTTCAGCGATCCGGAAAGCTACTACGGCACGGTTTACAAGATCACCAACTGGAAGCCCTATATCATCCTTTCGGTTGATGACCTGCTACCGGGATGCGCGAGTCTTGGTTAAAAATCAGCAGCGCCGACGACGGAGCATTGCAAGGAACCCGAAAATGCCGAGCAAAGCGGCATGGGGTTCGGGCACGATGGTGAGGGTCAAATCCCCTGTCGATTGGGAGAAACTCCAGATATTGGCTCCGGACGTCAATGACCACAGATCGCCGGAATTGAATGCCAGAGAACCTGAATACACGCCTCCAAGAGTCACCGACTCCAAATCTCCACTCTCACTCGCAAAGCTAAACAAGTCGAACACATAACTCCCTGTTCCAAACATGGTTCCGAAGTCGAAAGCAAGCGCTCCACCGTAGTCAAGGGCTCCGCTGACATTCAAACCATCATAAGCTGAGCCCCGGGTGACACCGTCGATTTGCACGGTGGTGAGGGATCCGGCAGCCAGGCTGAGACTCGATGTCGACAGAACGCCCGGGCTGTTTCCGGGAGCGAGTTCACCGCCTGCGAGGACGATCACCGCCCCCACCGTGCCACTGCCCCCGAGAATCCCGCCGCTTTGGACGGTTGTGGAGCTCGTGGAGATATTGCCGTTGATCACAAGTGTTCCGGAGGTAACGAAAGTCGCACCGGTGTAGGAATGATTGCCAGAAACCATCATGGTCCCCTCCCCCGCTTTCGAAATTCCCCCTGCCGTGCCAATCCTATTGTGGAGGGTTCCGCTGTAGTTTAGCTGACTGCCAGCCTGCACGGTCATGGTGATGACACTATCCAATGCAGTGTCCACAGAGACATTGGAAACCGCATTTCCGCCAGCCGTCACCGAGGTGCTCTTGAGATACATGCCACCCCAGTCGGCATTCGCTCCCGAACCATTGATGGTGCCGCCGTTGAGAACCAGGCCGTTTCTGACGGTTCCGCCCGCCGCATTGATCGTCCAGGTGCCGCCGGCATTGATGGTGATGAGGCCGACGTTTCCGCCATTCCACTCATTTCCAGTGGTCCAGTCATTGGCGGATACCAGCGTGGCTCCGTTGTTCACGGTCACCGGTCCCGTGCCGAGACTTGTGTAACCACCGTTGTCTGCCGAGCGGCCATAGATTTCCAAAGTGCCGCCATGGATGATGGTTCCTCCAGTATAAGAGTTCACAGGACTGCCACTCATCCCGGTGCTTGAGAGCGAGAGAGTTCCGGAACCGGTTTTGGTGAGCGAACCTGAGCCGCTGATCTGGACGGTATTGCTGCGGCTGCCGGAGCTTACGGACACCTCGACTTGTGCATTGTTGATAAGCCCGCCATTGGAAACCTGCCAGGCAGCCCCCGCATCCTGAAGCATCAATTTGCCTTGATTGATCGTGATCGAAGCGATCTCCGGTGTCGCAGAAAGACTCATGGTCCCGGCACCTGTTTTGGTCGCATATCCCCACGAATTTCCGTTGTAATGGCCCAACTTGCCAGAGACGAGAAGATCCACACCGCCCGGGGCACCTGTAGATGCCACATTGAAAGTGCGGTTATCATTCTGGATGACACGCACATCTGCGGAAATGGTGGACATCGCAGAACCAGTGACCGTCACATCTCCCTTCAGATGATAGTTGCCAAGGGTGCTGTTCGGTGCGGATGTTGCGGCAAGTTCTCCGCCGGAGAGCGAGAGCGCGCCGATATTGAATGAAGTCTTTGCCGCCGCATCATTCGAGAGCTTGGCACCAGCGGAGATCGCAACCGGACCGGTGGTCGGGAGAGAATTGGCCCCGGCAAGGGAAAGCGTGCCTGAGGAAACCGTGGTGGTTCCCGAATAGTTGGCGACACCCGATAGAGTCAGTGTCCCTGTCCCGAGTTTTGCCAAGCCGTCCATTCCAACGACCTCTGCCGCGATCATGGCGTTGCTGCTTCCCGCAACCGTAATGGATGGAGTTCCCGAACTGCTGACAAGAGCCAGTTTGCCTGCGCCCGAGGCGATCACGTGGTTCGCATTTGAAAACGAAAGCGCTCCCACAGAGCGGGTGGCATCCATGGTGATGGTAGCGGCTGAGCCCCCATCAATGGTAGCGCTGCGATTGATCCCCTGGGCGACACTCGCCGAAGACCAGTTCGCACCATCGGTCCAATTGCCGCTGGCACCGCTCCAGGTCCATCCGCTCCATCGGCAGCTGTCAACGTGAGACTCGGATGATTGGCCGGATTTGCGTCTGCGAGAGAGTAAAAATGCTGAGTGCTGCCAGCAGCGCTGATGAGACCAATGCCGTTGTATCCGGCAGTCGCCCATTTCTCGATGGCATATCCGGGAATGGTCCATGTTACGGCACCGGAACCGAATGTGCCGCTTGGATTCGTGACTCCCTGAATGATGGTGAGCCCCGGTTGATTGTTCCAGGTGACACCGCCAGCGGTCCACGGAGCATTGGCCGAATCGAGTTGAACACCCGTCAGGGAGTCACCGTAAATCCCCGCCTGGAGAGTCATGGTCACATCCCCATCATGGCCTTGCCAATGTAGGCGCTCAGGTTGAAATTCAGCCAACTCCGCCGGACGTTCGAACCGTCGTTGTAGAGAGACAAGGCTCCCTGATCATTCAAATTGCCATCACCGGCTAAAATTCGAGCGGTCGCCGAAGCCGTGATGGTATCCGATAGTGCGGCTGAAGGCAAAAGCCCGAAAGCAAAGAACAACGACGCGAGGAAACGGTTCTGGATGGAGGGTTTCATTTAGGTAGATGTTCTAACTGAATTGGAATAATCCCTGTTATCACTTGACGATCTGGATCCTTCCGAAAAGCAGTGCATTCGATCCCTTCGGCACCGTGATGACCACTTGTTCGATTCCCGACTCGGGAGATGAAATGGCAACCATTCCTCCATGGACGAGGGGCACATTGGTCCAACCGCTCAGATCGCTCCCGTATTGAAAGGTCTGCGTGACTTCAGTGGCGGCAATGCGGCGCAAGAACGAGAAGATAAGATTTTCTCCAGACGCGCTGATCGTTGGCAGGATCCCCGGATTCGAGGACGACGGATCTCCATCCTTGAGGACATACTCCAAAAGGTTCTCAATTCCGTCGTTATCCGGATCTCCATTCGGAGTTTTATCTTCGAGAGTGGGCCAGGTGGCATCGATCCAGGCGAGCAATTGATCAGTGGGGGCTGGACCGTTGGTCACCACGAGCGAACCGGTTCCTGTGATGAATCCACCGGAGTTTGCCGAGTTATAGGTCCCTGGCGACTTGGCGACACCGCCGAGAATGAGTTCGTCGACGGTATCGGTTCCGGAGAAATTGAGCTGAACGGTGGCACCTGTCGCGACGAGCAGATCCGCCCCATCTGCGAGATTGGAGGGGTTGCTTCCGTTTCCGAGAATCAGATTCCCTTCCAGCACGCTGGTATCGCCGGTGTAGCTGTTGGCAGCAGAGAGCACGAGTATCCCTCCGCCGCTTTTGGATATTCCGCCATTGGATAGAATTTTGTTATGAATCGTTCCACTGTAGTTAAGCTGGCTGCCCGCTTCCACGAACATGTTTGTCATGCCGTTGATAGCGGTATCCACCGAGATGGCGGAAACCGCATTGCCTTCGGCAGAGACATAAGTGCTGCGCAGGTAAAGTCCGCCCCAATCGGCATTGGAACCCGTGCCATTGACCGTGCCACCGTTGAGGATCAAACCATTCCGCACGGTTCCTCCCGCTGCGTTGATCGTCCAGGTGCCACCGTTGTTGATGGTGATGGTGCCGACATTTCCGCCATTCCACTCATTGCCGGTTGTCCAATCGTTGGCGGATACCAGAGTCGCCCCGGATTCGATCGTTACCGGCCCGGTGCCAATGCTGGTGTAGCCACCGTTATCGGCGGAGCGTCCGTAGATTTCGAGCGTGCCTGCGGAAACGATGGTATGACCGCTCAGAGTATTGACCGGGCGGCCCGACATACCATCGCTGGAGAGTGAAAGTGTTCCAGCTCCCAGTTTTTCCAATCCATCGGCCCCGGTGAGAGCCGTTTGAATGACTGCCGTCCTGCCGCTGGCCACCGTGACGGCGGGAATGTTGGCTGCATTGGCGAGAGTCAGAGTGCCTCCTCCGCTGTTGATGGTGTAGTTTTCGACTGAAAAATCCAGATTGCCGATGCTGCGGTTGATTTGAAGGGTGATTGTCGTCCCGGCCGCACCGTTGAACGTGGCGGTATTGTCCTCACCGCTGGCAATGATATTGGATTGCCAGTTGGCGAAAGCCTCCCAGTTGCCATTGGTAGCGGATGCCCAGACGCCGCTGTTCGGGGCGACGACGAGTATCGAACCGCTGCCCGTGAAATAGGTGGGATGAGTGGTGGCATTGAAAACACCCGATCCCATGCTGGTTCCACCGAGCGACAGGCTTCCAACTGTTTCCGAGCCTGAGAAATTCAGATCCATCACCGCGCCCGAAGCAATCGCGACGGCGGCGAAGTCGTTGAGATTGGTCGGCGAGGTGCCATTGCCGAGGCTGAGAGTCCCTTGCAGCACCGTCGTGCCGCCACTGTGAGCGGTCGTTCCGGTGTGGGCGGCGGTGCCTGCTCCAGTTTTGGTGAGAGAGCCAGTGCCAGTGATTGGAACTGACATGGAACGGCTACCGGAGATCACACTCAGTTCCACCTCCGAGAAATTCCTAAGACCGCCATTCGAACCCTCATAAACACCCCAATTGGCACCCGCCTCCTCGAGGATGAGTTTTCCTGCATTCACCGTGATGCCGCCAATTTCCGGCACGGCGGTAAGCTTCATCGTGCCAGCGCCGGTCTTGGTGGCGTAACCCCAGGAGTTTCCATTGTAGTGGCCGAGTTTTCCGGAAATCAAAAGGTCCACGCCGGAGGCATCATCCGCCACGTTGAATTCGCGGTTGTCATTCTGAATGACCCGCACATCGGCGGAGATGGTGGAAGGTGTGGTGCCGCTGACGGTGACCGTTCCCTTGAGATGGAAATTCCCCAGATTCGGATGAGGCGTGGCGGTGGCGGCCAGGGTGCCTCCGGTGAGTGTGAGTGCGCCGATGTGGAAGGAGCTGCCGGCTGTGGCATCGTGTGAAAGCAAGGCCCCGCTGCCGATCGTGATCGGGCCGGCGACCGGCAACGTGCTTGAACCGCCCAACAGGAGTTGACCGGCGGAGACCGTGGTGGAGCCGAGGTAATTGGCAGATCCGGAAAACGCCAGCGTGCCGCCGCCGAGTTTTTCAAAACCATCCATGCCAGCGACGTTTCCGGCGATGGTGACTGAGGTCCCGCCAGCCACGGAGATCGAGGGAATGCCCGTGCTTTTCACGAGCCCGAGTTGACCAGCTCCGGCGCTGATCGAGTGGTTGGCTCCGGAAAACACCAGATCGCCGATCGAGCGGCTGGCATCCATGGTCACCGTCACCGCAAGCGCACCGTTGATAGTGGCGGTCCTGTCAATGCCCTGGGCGACGGTGTTGGCGTCCCAGTTGGCCGCATCGGTCCAGTTTCCGCTGCCACCGGTCCATGTGCCATTGGCAGTGTCGGCGCTGGTGAGTGTCAGTTTCGGGTGATTGGCCGAATTGCCATCGGCGAGCGAGTAAAAGTGTTGGGTGCTTCCAGAACCACTGATCATGCCAATTCCGTTGTATCCAAGCGTGGCCCATTTCTCGACCGCATAACCCGGGATCGTCCAAGTCACAGGTCCGGAGCCGAAGGTTCCACTTGGGTTGGCAACTCCGGGAACCATCGTGAGGCCGGGCTGATTATTCCATGTCACACCCGAGGCCGACCAAGCGGAGTTGGCGGATCCCAATTGAACTCCCGTGAGTGAGTTGCCAAAAATCCCAGCCTGGAGAGTCAAGGTCACATCCCCCACCATCGCCTTGCCGCTGTAGGCGCTGAGATCGAAGTTGAGCCAACTCCGCTGAACATTTCCTCCTTCGTTGTAGAGCGACAAAGCTCCCTGATCATTGAGGCCGGCATTGACTGCAAGGATGCGGGCTGCGGCATTCGCGGTGATGGTATCTGCCTGAATGGCAATAGGAAACGAGGCAAAAATGATCGCAAGGGCTGAGAAAAAGCGGTTATGGGTCGGAGTTTTCATGGGTTGATGGGATGGATTGCCAGGGGAACTGGAGGGCTTGAATCACGACTGGTGAAGTCCCCGAGCGAAACCAAGCAATCATGCCATGGAATCGACTGAGACTTTGAAAGCAGGGTTATTTGAACACGTCGCGTAGTCGTCCCACGACCTAAGGCATATCATTCAGCGTGCGGAGTTTGCATGAACCAGCCCACAAGCTCCATAGACGAAACCGGATTTCCCATGTACTTTTCCGGATTCGCTGGAAGCTTCCCACGATCAGCCACTTGGCCTGGACCAGGAAAAATGCCATACAGACCCGGCACATGGACAAAACTTCGCCAAAGCTGATCCCCTCCGGTCACGGTCAATCGCTGGATTCCCAAGAAAACTAGCTCAAGTTTCCCATCGACGCGCCCCCCTTCCAACTTGCACTTTTCCCCCATGAGACTCATCGACACCACCGACACACGGTCCGAGACCGGAGTTCGTGCGCTGGTCACTGATTCGACGCTGGAGCGGGAATGCCGTCTGGCTGCACGATTCCGGATCCACATGATCGGGATGTATTCCGCCACCGTTGGCAGCGAGTGGGATTCGAAGGGACGCCAAGAGGGAGACTACCTTCATCATATTGAACTCCCGCTGAGCGGAAACCGGACCATCGTGCAAAATGGAAAGTCCTATCGACTATCGCCCGGGGAAATCTGGTTTTTGCCTGGAAATACGCCGGTTGAGCGGAGATGCCGCACCATCTGCGATGTTCTATTCTTCAAGTTCTGCTGCGAGTGGCTGCCAGGGGTGGATCCATTGTTGGACTGGAGTGAGCGAGGCCCTCGATGTGCAGGGACATTTGATATCAGTGAGTGGCGGCAATGGGTGGAGCCTGACAGGAAATTCGGGGTTGCGGAATTGTTGAGACTCCGTGGCTACCTCCTGTCGTGGATTGCCCTCGCGGTGCCCGAACTGGATGGAATCGTGACCAGCCACCTTGCCACCCACATGCAGTTTTCCAAGGTGTTTGATTTGATCGAAAGCAATCTCGGAGCCGACATCCGCATTACCTCGCTGGCCAAGGCACACGGAGTGACGGTGGATGCCTTTTCATTGGCATTTTCCCGCAGCACCGGAATCAGCCCCAAAGAATACATCACTCGCAGGATCAACCAGGAGGCCTTGGCCCTTGTGATCAACACCGATCTCAAGATGAAGGAAATCGCCGACAGGCTGCGGTTCAATGATGAGTTTTATTTCAGCCGCTTTTTCAAAAACCTGAACGGGTGCTCTCCATCCCACTACCGCAGTCAGATCCGTAAGCAAATTCACTGCAATCCGTGACATCGCGAGGGTTGACAGTAACAGGGAATTGGCAGAATTGGTAAAAAACAAAAGCGGCCGGTTGATCGGACTCTCGCCCTCAGGTGACAACAGCATTCCAGGATACCAAAACCCACCCGGGTTACGCACACTTGGGACAAACCCCGAAGAACTCGAGTTCGTGATATAAATTCCGGAAGCCGGTTTTCTCGCGGATCTCGTCCTCAAGTTGATGGACCGGACACGGAGCCTTGATCGCTTCGATGCTGCCGCAGCTGGTGCAAATCAGGTAGTCGCTGTGTTTTCCCGGGAGCAACAGGGTAAAATAGGCAGCACGTTCGTGAAGGCCGAGGCGGCGGACAAAGCCATGTTCGGTGAGGCGTTGCAGCAGGCGGAAAACCGTGGCCTTGTCGCATTGGTCGGACAGGCGATCCGACGCGGCCAGCTCGGACAAGGTCATCGGCCGCTCGCTTTCCAACAAAGTGGTGATGAGTTCCTCCAAGGCCTTGGTGCGGCGGAGTCCGGCATCGCGGAGGCGTTGGATGATGTCCTTGACGAGGTCTTTTTTCATGGTCGGCGCTCGGAGAATAAGAACGGAAACGGAGAAACGGAAACCGCAATTTCAAAACAAATCCTGCTGGGGATCATCCGGACGCGGCGGCGGCTTGGGTGCGCCGATTTTTTCATAGGCCGTCGGCATCGCCATCCGGCCACGAGGGGTGCGCATGAGGTAGCCTTGCATGATGAGGAAGGGCTCGTGCACTTCCTCAATGGTGGCGGCGTCTTCGCCCACCGCGACGGCGAGGGAATTCAAGCCGACCGGGCCGCCATTGAATTTGTAGATGAGGACTTCGAGCAGGCGCTTGTCCATTTCATCGAGACCTTGGGAATCGATCTCGATCATCGCGAGCGCGGCATCGGCGATCTGACCATCGATGTGGCCCTCGCCGCGGACTTGGGCGTAGTCTCGCACCCAGCGGAGCAAAGCGTTGGCGACGCGCGGCGTGCCACGGGCGCGGGAGGCGACTTCGAGCGCACCGGATCGATCGATGGGCACATCCAGCAGGCCGGCCGAGCGCTCGATGATCAGCGCAAGTTCGTCGTGGGTGTAGTAATCGAGGCGGTTGACCAAACCAAAGCGCGATCTCAGGGGAGCCGTGAGCATGCCGGAACGGGTGGTCGCCCCTACGAGCGTGAAGCGCGGCAGGTTGATCTGGATCGAGCGCGCGGACGGGCCGGAATCGATGATGATGTCCAAGCGGAAATCCTCCATCGCCGGGTAAAGGTATTCTTCGATGGCCGGATGAAGACGGTGGATTTCATCGATGAAAAGGATATCGCCCTTCTGGATGTTGGTGAGGATGCCGGCGAGATCACCTGCTTTTTCAATCTGCGGTCCGGAAGTGGTGTGAAGCTGGGTGCCGGCGGCTTTGGAAATCAGATTGGCAAGGGTGGTTTTTCCAAGGCCAGGAGGACCGGAGAGCAGCACGTGGTCGAGCACATCACCCCGACGCTTGGCGGCTTCCAGCATCAGGAGCAGGCGATCCTTCACCTTTTCCTGCCCAATGAACTCCGAGAACGCAGGCGGCCGCAGGGAGACATCGAACGCCGTGGGCGGCGCGGTGGTGGTTTGCTGGTAGAAGTTCTCGGACATGGATCGGCGGGCCGATTGGAAACCAAGCCGCCGCCAGAGAGAAGCCCGGAATTCGCGGACTGCGGGACGGTCAATCGATCCGGTTTCCGTCTCCGCTCTTCGTCAGCCTCGAAGCCGGAGCGAACAAGCGGTCTGACGCCCCAAGCCATCCCCACCGCTCGACCCAACGCGCCGGAATGATACCGGGACGCCTACCAAGTGCCTGCCGTACCATGCAACGCGGATGAAGCCACCATTCCAAGAGGTCCAGAATCAGCCCGGCAAAATCGAAGCGATCGACCAGGCAAGCGTTCTCACGCCAAAATCCAACCTTTAGAGAAAATCAAAAAACACCTTGATTCAATCTGATACTACTGATCCTAGAAACGGGGAAGGCCAGCTGAATCGCGCCTTTTCGAGTCGTTTCGTCGCGACCCATAAGTCCGTTCCGTCAAAGTAGAAAAGCTTGATGCGATTGTGATATTTTCGGGTTTTTCGAGAAGGATGGATCCCTTCGCTGAATCGCAGAACGAGGCGTGGGGTGATGGCTTGCGGGAAGTCAACTACGAGAAAGATGCTGATTTTGTTCAAAAAACCAATTCTAACAGCCTATCATGATTTAATGCGCGGAACAATCGATTGCCAGCCGCCATGGACTTGCTAGCCTCGGGATATGGAAATGATTTCCGTTCGCTGCAATCACTGCGGAGCCCCACTCGACGTCGGAGCGAACGCACGATTCGTCACCTGTACGTTCTGCAATAGCCAGTTGGCGATTAAACGCAGTGACTCCGCGGTATTCACCGAGGAAATCACCCGCATTGCCAACCATACACAGAAGATGGCCGGCAGCCTGGAGGTCATCGAACTGCAGAATGAAATCGAACGCCTCGACCGCGAGTGGGTGGCGGGCAACCCGCTGTCGCACGATGAAAACGGACGCCCGATCGCCCGGACGGGCACTGGTGGAGCCGTGTTCGGGCTGATGTTTTCAATTTTTTTCGCGCTCGTCGCCTTCGGCATGGCAGCTTTCGCTTCCAGTTTGGGAGCACCCGGGATTTTCTGCCTAATACCAACGGGAATGGGAATCTTCGCGCTGACCACAGGCATCATGGGTATTGGCAAAGCAAACCAATACCAATCCCGCAAAACCCTATACGAACAACAGCGCGCCGCGATGCTGGCCCGCCTCGACTCAATGCGGCGCAGATGATAGGAAGATGCGCGATCTAATCCCTTGGGCTGGTCGACGTTCGTTCATTCCGATGGCACCTGCGAGCAGTTCCCCCAACCATGCGAGTTTTTTTCCCGTTTTTTGTCCTCGCGAGCGAAGGTGATTCGTCGATTCCATGAAGAACGCTTCGCGGACCATGCCGCACCACGTCCTCCACTCAACCTATCCCCGTCATGAAAACGACCGCATTCCTCCTCGTCGCTGCTGCTTGTGCAGCGCTCTCGTCCTGCCAGACCGGCACCATGAACCATTCGGCCTGCGCCAACATGCCGCCCTACAAGGGTTCGCCGGAGTTCGAGCGCATGAAGGCCTTGGTCGGCAAGTGGTCGGCGGAGTCGCCCGAGATGGGAAAAATGAACACGCAGTTTCGCATGATCGCGGGCGATTCGGTCATCGAGGAGCGCTTCGCCGCCGGCACGCCGATGGAAATGCTCAGTCTCTACCACGACGTGGACGGCAAGCTTACGATGACGCACTACTGCATGCTGAGGAACCAGCCTCGCATGAAACTCGTGAAAAGCACCCCTACCTCGCTTGCCTTCGACCTCGCCCCCACCCCCGGCCTGAATCCATCGAAAGACAAGCACATGCACGGTGCCACCTACACATTCATCGACAAGGACCATTTCCGGTTGGAGGGAGTCGCTTGGGAAAATGGCAAAAGCGCCCCCTGCGGCGCACCGGTCATTTTCAGCCGTCAGTAAGCAGCCCATCCTCACACGGCCATGAATTCAAGCACCCGATCTTGTCATCCGCTGTCACCCGGGCAACAGGACAAGGCATCCGCCAAAGCCGAGATCGAGGCCGCCATCGGCAAATTTCACACTTGGCATGAGGTGATCCGCGAACGCGTCCGCTCCATGCCGGGATCGCGCCACCCGAACGAAATGCCCACCGAATGAATCCGAACCCACAACAAGGCACCGGCGAGCATCTTCTCCTCATTCGCGGCACGCATTGGAACAGCGGTCTCTCGCCCGCAGAGTTGCAGCGGATCATGACGGATTTTTACGGCTGGGTGGAGGGTTTGCAATCCAAGGGGCTGCTCCGCGCGGCACAGCCGCTCATGGAGGAAGGCAAGCTTGTCACGGGAGCGCAAAGCCTCGCTTCCGACGGCGCGTTCGCCGAGTCCAAGGAAGCCATCGCGGGCTACTTCCTGCTCGCTGTGGCCTCCACCGATGAGGCGGTGAAACTCGCCCAAGCATGCCCCATCCTCGTCCACGGCGCGCAGATCGAAGTGCGCCCCATCGCCGACCTCTGCCGCCCGATGGCGGATGTGAAGGCTGCTCAGAACCAATAGTCCACCGAACCACAAGGCATCCCATGAAATTGCCCGGAACCTACCTCGACAGCTTCCCGTGCCCATGGCCAAGCGCAAGGAGTATCGCCAGATCGCCACCAAAGCCGCCGCCATCTTCGACTGCAAACGCATGGCTTTTGGCGGCTTCAAGATGATGGTAAACGAGTAATCACCAATCACCCCAATCACCCCAATCACCCCAATCACCCCAATCACCCCAATCACCCCAATCACCC
>JBBARN010000001.1:135282-137593 GCA_040399845.1 Luteolibacter sp.
CCAATCACCCCAATCACCCCAATCACCCCAATCACCCCAATCACCCCAATCACCCTCATGACACCCACACGCAATCCCGTCGGCTGGTTTGAAATCTATGTCAACGACATGCCCCGCGCCAAGGCCTTCTACGAAGCCGTTTTCGCCACAAAACTTGAATCCCTTGCCAATCCGACCGCAGACGCTTCCGGTCTGGAGATGTGGATGTTCCCTGGTGGTCCGGATGGCTATGGCTGCCCGGGCACCCTCTGCAAAATGGAAGGTTGCGCCGCAGGTGGCGGCGGCACGCTGATCTATTTCTCATGCGAAGACTGCGCCATCGAGTCCGCCAGGGTAAC
Organism: Luteolibacter sp.; assembly: GCA_040399845.1. Taxonomy (GTDB): domain Bacteria; phylum Verrucomicrobiota; class Verrucomicrobiia; order Verrucomicrobiales; family Akkermansiaceae; genus Luteolibacter. The sequence continues at coordinate 135,621 of JBBARN010000001.1, forward strand.
CGCCAATGGCGGGCAGATCTACAAGGAGAAGTTCCCGATCGGTGAACACGGATTCATCGCCATCGTTTGTGACACCGAAGGCAACACCATCGGCCAGCATTCAATGAATTGACTCTGCCCACCATCATGAACACCCACACCATCCGGCTTCACCGCGTGCTCAAGGCCGAGCCCGGGCTTGTTTACAAGGCCTTCCTCGATCCCGATGCGCTCGCCCGCTGGCTGCCGCCCAATGGGTTCCTGTGCAAGGTGTTTCACCTCGATGCCAAGGTTGGCGGCACTTTCAAGATGGCCTTCACCCAGTTCAGCAATGGCCACACGCACGCCTTCGGTGGCGAGTATCTCGAACTCGTGCCGAACGAGCGGCTCCGCTACACCGATGTCTTCGATGATCCGAACCTGCCGGGTACGATCGAGGTCACCGTGCAGCTCAAAGCCGTTTCCTGTGGCACGGATTTGAGCATCACTCAGGCCGGTGTGCCCGCCGTGATCCCGGAGGAAGCCTGCTACCTCGGCTGGCAGGAATCCCTGCTGCATCTCGCCCTGCTTGTCGAAGGCGGGCCACCTGCGGAAGAATGATCGCATGAGCCCGCCCGGCGAATGCACCACCCACCTCGTGGCGGACGATCTCTTCCGCCGCGAAGGTGCGCGCCTCGTGGCCTCGCTCGCCGCACATCTCGGCACCCACCGGCTGCAACTCGCGGAAGATGTCGTCCAGGAGGCACTCGTGCGGGCGCTGCAAACCTGGCCGTATCGCGGCATTCCGGAAAATCCCGCCGCCTGGCTCACGCAGGCTGCGAAAAATCTCGCGCTTGACGCCCTGCGCCGCGAGCGGAATTGGCAGCGCAAAGAGGCGCAAATCACCGCCGCTCAGGAACTCTGGCTCACCCGCGCGGATCCAGCCGAGGATCATGGACTGGCCGATGACACGCTGCGCATGCTCTTCGTCTGCTTTCACCCGCAGCTTTCCATCGAGATGCAACTCGCACTCGCCCTGCGCACCGTTTGCGGGCTGAGCCCTGCGGAAATCGGCGCGGCCTTTCTCACCAGCGAAGCAGCCATCGCCAAGCGCCTCGTGCGGGCCCGGCAGATGATCCGCGATCTGCGATTGCCATTTGCCGTGCCCGCTGCCGCCGAACTGCCACAGCGGCTTGACGGTGTGCTCATCGCTCTCTATCTGCTTTTCAACGAAGGCTACAAAGCCTCTTCCGGCGACCGCCTCACCCGCGGCGAGCTTTGCCATGAGGCCATCCGTCTCGCACGGTTGCTCGGCGCGCATCCTCCAACCTCGCAACCCGCCACCAGGGCCCTGCTCGCCCTGATGTGCCTCAATGCCGCCCGATTGCCTGCCCGTGTCAATCCCGCCGGTGAAATCGTGCTACTGCACCATCAGGACCGCAGCCAGTGGGATGCGCAGCTCATCGGGGAAGGCGTCCTCGCCCTCGGCGCGGCCTCCACCGGTGAGACCATCAGCCCCTACCATCTGGAAGCCGGGATCGCGGCCTGTCACTGCCTCGCAACGGACGAAGCCGGCACCGATTGGACACGCATCCTCAGTCTCTACGATCAACTCCTGCTCCTCAAACCCGGTCCCGTTGTTGCCATGAACCGCTGCGTGGCTCTCGCCCGCGTGCACGGCCCAAGCGAGGCTTTGCAGGCGCTCGAAACCATCCCCGACCGCCATTCCATCGATTCCCAACACCTCTACCACGCGATCCGCGCCAGCTTCCTCTCCCAACTCGGAAAAGAAGAACAAGCCCGCACCGCCTATCAACAAGCCGCCGACCTCACACCGGGAGAAGCCGAGCGGGCGTTTCTGGAATCTCTGGGGGCAGTCCGCGCATCAGAACATTTGGGATGAAGATTTCAGCACTCATGCGGCAGGCAGTGCCGGTGTCTGAGGACGACGCCGGATTTGCTGACCATCGAAACAAAGTGCTGAGTGAGAAGTGAGAAGTGAGAAGTGAGAAGTG
>JBBARN010000001.1:137693-141512 GCA_040399845.1 Luteolibacter sp.
AGTGAGAAGTGAGAAGTGAGAAGTGAGAAGTGGTCGATGATTCGTGGCGGAAGTCTTCGCTTTCAACCCTCAGCTTTCGACTTTCAACCCTACAGTAACCGCCAAGGCGCTATAGTCGCAAAGGGGGTGCTGAGGAAGAGGGAGGAGTTTGCCTATTGAGGATTGGTGACAGTGGATTTTTGATTGGGAGAGACTGATGTGCGGCCCATCTTCCACTTCATCTTCACTTGGACTGCGTGCAGCCTGCTGCCGCTTTCCCGGAGCCAGCCTGCTGGCCCGGAGCCACGAACCGCCCAACCACTGAAGCACTGAGAACCACTGAAAGAACTGAGAAAATCAAAAACTTCAGTGCTATCAGTGGTTCTCAGTCTTTCAGTGGTTCCAAAAGCCCCCCTGACTCAGGCGCGCCTCTCGCGCCCTCTCCCTTTCGGGGGACTGTCCAAAACGGCCACCAGCCTTCGCCATTCTTCTCGGCACTTCTTCACCTCAATGATCCAATCTCAAATTTCCAATTCCCCTTCATTTTCCTTCTTCTCTCCGACATAGCCGTTAGTCTCCCGGCAATCAGTTCTCGCTCCGTCATCCGATGATCTTATCCTTCTCAGACCGGGAAACTGAGGAACTCTTCCGAACTGAAACAAACCGCCGTTTCGCCGCTATCGCCCGCGTAGCCTTACGGAAACTCATCCAAATGAACCATGCCGGTAGTCTGGACGACTTGAAAGTGCCGCCAGGCAATCGCTTGGAGGCGCTCAAGGGCAGTCTTGCGGGCTTTCATTCCATCCGCGTCAACGACCAGTGGCGGATCGTGTTCCGCTGGACCAATGCCGGGCCAGCCGAAGTGGCCATCGTGGATTATCATTGACGCCCCTCTATAACGCCATACGTTACAGCCATGAAAACTCCTATTACTCCCGGCGAAATACTTTTGGAGGAATACCTGCGACCCATGGGAATTTCCCAAAACGCCATGGCCCGCGCCATCGGTGTGCCGCCGCGGGCGATCAACGAGATCGTACTTGGCAAACGGGCCATCACTCCGGCCATGTCCATCCGCTTCGGCACCTTCTTCGGCCAGTCCGACACTTTCTGGCACGGCATCCAGGTGGAATGCGACTTTCGCACTCTCGCCCGCAAACGCAAACAACTCGTTTCCGGCATCCAACCCGCCACCTCTCTCGCCTAGTCGCCCCCGGGAGCGCTGAGCCCCAGCTCGGCGCGGGATCTCTCTTCCACTTCTTACTGATCATTCGGCACTCCCTCACCCCTTCTTCATTTCAGCATCTCAGCTTTTCAGCATTTCAGCTTCTACCCCCGCCCCCCCATGCACCGCCGCTTCTTCCTCTCACTTTCGGCCTTTCAAGCATTTCAGTTTTTCAGCATTTACCCTGCTGGCCTCAGACATCGGCACTTCCCGCCTCATGAGTGCTGATTGTTTGTAGCAGAATCTACCCCTCAAATCCCCGATTCACTCGTGAAATACCGCATCGAACTCAAGCCCAAAGCCGAGAAGGACCTCAAGGGGCTTCCCAAGGCGGACTTGGCACGGGTGGTGGAGCGCTTGCGCTGGCTGGAAGAGGACCTGCGGGGCGATGTGAAACGCCTCACCAACCATTCCCCGGAATACCGCATGCGGGCCGGCGATTACCGGGCGCTTTTTGAAGTCGATGGCGATCAGGTGATCGTGTATCGTATCCTCCATCGAAGGGAATCATACCGCTGAAAACCACCATGAGCATCCACCCACAAGTCATTGAGAAAGACGGACGCAAGGAGTTCGTCGTGCTTCCTTATGAGGAGTTCCTGCAAATGCAGGCCGAAATCGAGGACTACGAGGACCTCAAAACCCTGCGCGACGAAAAGGTCGCCGCCCACTCGGAATCCTCCCGCTCCCTCGACGCAGTCCTCAAAGACATCGGTAGCTGAACATCGTTCAGTCTCCCGCGGCCTCCCATTCAACATTCAACATTCGCCACCCTCTTCCCCTGCCGCGTCTCCCTCTCCGCCGAAGGCGGCACCGTCCTGATCGAATGGGAACGCCCCGAAGAATGCGATTCCCATTCGACCATCCACTGGATCGTTAGCAAATCCGGAGCTGTGCTGAAACACCGGCACTGCCCGCCGCATGAGTGTTGATACTATCATCCGAATGCTTCTTCGCGAGAGATGACCCCTAACACTTTCCAAACATAGCTTCTTGGCACTATGAACAGCAAAAGAGATGACTTCTCCGAGAACACCAAGCGCATACTTGCCGAACGTGCCGGCCATAGATGCTCACACCCCGAATGTGAAAGTTCTACAATTGGTCCAAACGAAGATGTGCGTAAATCGACGAGCGTTGGGAGAGCATGCCACATTCATGCAGCCGCCCCCGGTGGTCCAAGATTCGATCCAAACATGACGCGTGAGGAGCGCAAAGCCATAACGAATGGGATTTGGCTTTGCGGAACCCATGCTGATGAAATCGACAAAGACAAACTTCGGTTTCGAGCCTCAACGCTCTTTCATTGGAAAACCGAAGCCGAACGCCGCGCTCTGCAGAGTCGTGGAAGAGCCCCTGAAGGAAAACAGGCTCTGGAGACTCTGACACAAGCGCTGAGTGGATATCCCGAAAAGCTCATACCCGACGCAATCAGAAATGTAGCTCGCTGCAGCCAGTCTGCCCTCGAAAAAGTGATGCCGGGAACCAACGTCTCCGTAAACTTGATCGATGGCGTTCCCACCTACACTTTTACTCCAAAGAATTGGGATGTGCCCCCGATCATCAATGTGATTCCAAAAGATGAATACGAAAGGAAGCTGCTCGATGAGAAGCTCGCCGAGGGGCGTCCCTTTGTGCTCCCGGAAGGTTTTCACATACGAACAGATTTCCCTCTTGCCCATCTTGGGCAGGCTGAACGCGTGAAGATTTCCTTTGATCCTGCCAACAAGTTAGATGCCGAACTGGTTTTCACTGCGGATATAGATGGTAGGGTTCTATCTGTTTCCTTTCCGGGCCAAGCTCGGGCGGGATCTTCGCTACTCAGTTTCGAGCCAATTTGGGGAGATAAGTTGCTGGAGTTAGCACTTGAGATTTGGTTCGGAGACAACACCGAAAAGCAATCAGGGCTCACTGCGAATCTGAATATCTCGGTATGGAATGAGTCGAGAATAACCAACATTCCTTACTTCTCGAAGATTCAGGATTTCAGCCGGATTCTTTCTCAAGATTTGATTACACTTGCTGTCCTGATCCAAGGGAATGAGGTAGCCACATTTGCACTGTCGGGCGAGCAACGAACATCGAATCTTGGAGAGATTGTAGAGGTGATGAAAATCGCTCGGGCTGTAGCAGCTGAAACTGGCACAAATCCCCTCTTTTCTGAAGACGAATATTGGGAATTTGCCGAGAAAAGCTATCTGCCGCTTACAAGCTACGTTCAACGAGAGGAGGTCCTTGAGGGCATTCGCTCCAACCAATTCCTGTCAATACCAATCAAGTTAAAATCCGACGAAGTGAGGCCCGAGATACAAAAGGGGTGCTTCAAGACCGAAAGCCCGTCCGAGCGGGTTCCCTTCTGGGGGCAGGTCATTGAGGTACCCTCGGTTTCATTCATTTTCATGAATATCGAGCTCCAGATTGTGAAGACAGCGCAGACACTTAATGGCCTAGACGGCGAAATCAGAATCAGACTTTCGGAGGAATCTATGCTTAGCTGCACTTGCGATGGCCCTCTAAGCATCAAGGATCCAAGAAGTTCAAGCTAAGAAGTGGGTGATGAAAAGTAAGCGTAGTCCGAAGCACCGTCGCTCGATGGTTGCTGCTTGTGTTTCATA
>JBBARN010000002.1:0-22471 GCA_040399845.1 Luteolibacter sp.
TTCGGGCCATCCAGAGATTGCTCGGGCATGAACACGTCAACACCACGGAGATTTATCTTCACCTGGCGATGGGCGAGCATGGGCTTGGAGTGGTGAGTCCGCTGGATCGATTGCCGATGGGCGCGTAAAGGGCTGCGCCCCACGCGATTATTGAGAAGAAGAATGAAACGCCAAGGCGCGGAGGTCGCCAAGGGAGGGATTGTTGATTTTTGATTGTTGAGGTTTGAAGGAGGAAGTGGAGGGGATCTTCTAACTTCGATCCAAGATCTATCATCTATGATCCTGAAACGATTAGCCTCCGGCGGGAGAAGGGGGAGTGCGGCGGTTATAGACGCGCCGCTACAGGGGGATTGAAGATTGAAACGCCAAGGCGCAAAGGTCGCAAAGGGATCGCAGAGGATGGGAGAATGCCGAATGAAGAATGCCGATTGTTGATTGTTGATTGTTGAGGTTTGAAGGAAGGATCTAACCAACTGGATCCACGATCTACAATCTACGATCCCGAAACGATTAGTCTCCGGCGGGAGAAGGGGGAGTGCGGCGGTTATAGACGCGCCGCTACAGGGGATTTTTTTTGGGAGAGGACGGGACAATAGTGGGCCTGCTCCTGAGGGTAGGACGAGACGTTATTGCTCCCTTTGGTGACTAGAAAGGGAACTTTCCGCCGAGGCCTTTCATCATGTCTCCGAGTCCGCCGGCTCCGCCCATTTGTTTCATCATGTTCTTCATCTTGTGCGGTGATTTCATCATCTTGCGCATCTCGCCGAATTGTTTGATGAGTTGATTCACCTCCATGAGGGTGGTGCCGCTGCCAGCGGCGATGCGTTGGCGGCGGGAGCCTTTGATGATTTCCGGGCGACGACGTTCATCCAGGGTCATGGACAACACAATGGCCTCGGTGCGTTTGATTTTTTTGTTATCAAATGCGCCTGAGGGAAGCTGCTTCTTGATCTTGCTGAAGCCGGGCATCATTCCCAAAAGGCCTTCGAGAGGGCCGAGGTTCTGGATCATTTTCATCTGATCGAGGAAGTCCGTGAAATCGAATTTGCCCTCCTGCATGCGCTTCATCGAGCGCATGGCGTCTTCTTCATTCACCTTGCCGGCGACTTGTTCCACCATACCGACGATGTCGCCCATGCCCAGGATGCGGTCGGCCATGCGGCTGGGGTGGAATTCGAAGAGTTGATCGAGCTTTTCGCCTTCACCGGCGTATTTGATCGGCTTGCCGGTGACGGCGCGCATCGAGAGTGCGGCCCCGCCGCGGGCGTCGCCGTCGAGTTTGGTGAGGATGATGCCGGTGATGCCGACAGCGTCGTCGAAGTGCTTGGCAACGGAGACCGCCTGTTGGCCGGTGGCGGAGTCGGCGACCAGCAGGGTTTCCTTGGGTTTGACAAAGTCGTGCAGGCGCTTGAGTTCGGCGATCAGGCGATCGTCGATTTCCTGGCGGCCGGCGGTATCGAAAATCAGGACTGTGCCCTGTTGTTTTTCCGCCCAGACGAGTGCCTCTCTGGCGACCTTTACGACATCGCTTTCACCCGCATCCGGAGTGTAACAAGGGACGTCGATTTGTTTGGCGAGAGTGGCCAACTGGTCGATGGCGGCGGGGCGATAGAGGTCGCAGGCGATGAGAAGCGGTCTGCGGCCTTCCTTTTTGAGGCGGTTGGCGAGTTTGGCGGAAGTGGTCGTTTTTCCGGCACCGTTGAGGCCGCAAATGAGGATGCGGGCGGGTGGGTTGAGATCAAGCGGCGCCTGATCGCCACCGAGCAGGGCTTCGAGTTCGTCGTGGAAGATCTTGACGATTTGCTCGCCGGGTTTGATCGACTTGAGCACGTCCTCGCCCATGGATTTTTCCTTCACCTTGGCGATGAAGTCCTTGGCGATGCCAAATTCCACATCAGCCTCCAGCAGGGCCAGACGGATTTCCCTCAAGGCATCGGCAATGTTTTTTTCCGAAATGCGGCCTACGCCACGGAGATTGCGGAAGGTTTTATCGAGGCTGTCGGAGAGTGAGGAGAACATGGAATGGAGGAGAGGTGAGCGGAAAGGGGCAGGTGGATCCCGGGCGGAAGCTGCTGCCCGGGAATGGCTGACATGATTCCGCTGGCGATGCAAGAGTTCACAGGGTCTCCCGGGGGACGGCCGGGGCTAAAACGGGAACTCTTCCTCCATTTTTCTCACCGTGTTTTGTTTTCCGAGCACCACAACTTTCGCCTGCTCGTGGATTCCGAGGCCGTTCACGATGATTGCCTTGTGGGGGCGGACCGGGCAGATGAATTCGCAACCGCCGCAGCCGATGCAAAGATCCGGATCGACTTCCGGGATGGTGAGTCCGTTTTTCCACTTCACCATGTGCACTGCCTGGGTGGGGCAGTGCTCGGAGCATGCGCCGCAAGAAGTGCCCTCGGTTTTGACGATGCAGCGCCCACGGAAGAATTCGGCGGCGCCGGTGCGGATGGTCTTTCGTTGTGCCACCGTGAGGGGCTGGATGGCTCCGGTCGGGCAGATCTGCGAACAGTTCGAGCAATTGTAGGAACAAAACGAGGTTTCGAAATCCTGGAAGGGTTGGAGAAATCCCCGCAGGCCGTGTTGGGAGATCGATGGTCGCAGCACTTGGTCAGGGCAGTGGGTCACGCACAACTGGCATGCTGTGCAATGACTTTGAAAATGAGCGAGCGAAATGGCTCCCGGAGGAAGCACCGCCTGCTTGTTGAATTGATTGAGTCCACCGCGGCACGCCTTGCCATGCCCGCCCCCGCCGCGGTGATCTCCGTGGCCACCTTCTGCCCAGGCGATGGCGGGAAGAGCGAGGGTGGAGGCGAGGAAGGTCCTGCGTTTGAGGCTGGGTATGCCAATTCCGACCGCTTGGACGGGGGCTGGCGTGGTGGGGACGGGTGGTGGTTTTTCTCCCCATGCCCTTTGGAGGGAAATCCCGTTTTTCCTGCAACTCGTCACACAGTCGAGGCACATCACGCAGCGCGAGTGGTCGATGGCATGGTTTTTGAAATCGACGCACTGGGCCGGGCAGACGCGCTCGCACATCGAGCACCCGACACAGGCCGACTTAGCGATTTCGAGGCGGAACAAAGCATGTTTGGAGAAAAACCCAAGCAGGGCCCCGACCGGGCAGACGGAGTTGCACCACAGGCGGCCGTGGCGGATGGAAAGGATCACGATGAGAACCATCAGCCCGGCTGCAATCCCGGCCATCGTCCATGAGACGGGAGAGACATCCACGGGTTGAATCCAATGCGTGGCGGAGATGGCGTGATTCCATGCACCCAGCATCGGGCGCAAGGTGGCTGATATCATTTTGCCGAACAGACTGTAAGGATCGAGAAATCCCAAAGGCAGCGCTGTTCCCATCAATAATCCGGCCACGCACAACGCGATGGTGGTCGCCCGGAGCCAAGGGTGGCCCTTTTGATAGGGAAGCTTGCGATTGCGGCCGGTCCGTTTTGCGAGTTTTGCCGCAAGATCCATGAGAATGCCAAGCGGGCACAACATCGCGCAATACACACGGCCAAACAGCAGGGTGAGAAGGAGCACCAGCACAAAGCCCCCGGAGATCCAGGCCGCACCTTGGAGGGTGGCAAGCAGGGAGGGGGTGAATTGAAACCATAAGACCGCCTTTGCAAGGGGGGCGGACATCCAATGTCCGATGTCTGCGAATGTCAGCGTGCAGGCCAGCAGGACCACTGTTGCCACGGTCCGTTTGATCCGCTGGTAGTGGATTGCGTTCATCCGAAGTTATGTTTCCAGCGTGATGCGCTTGATTCTCACATTCTTGAGATCGGCCTGCCCGGCACCCATTTCCCCGGCGATTTTGACATATTCGAGCTGTTCGGGATTCATGCCATACAACTTCGCCGCCGCCGCATCCAAAGCGACCATGTCGGTGCCAATCATTTGATATTGGGCCAGTTCACCATCTTCCGCAGCACGACCTTGCGGGCCGTTCTTGCGCAGGATGCGGTAGGCATCGATGATGTTGAGATCCGGTTTTCTGGGGGCAAAGCAAAGATCGGCGATGCATTGATCGAGTCCTTTGTTGTGGAAGAAGCGCCGATCCCAAACCACGCCCATCAGATTCTTCATGCAGAGTGACAACTTCGCGCCGCCGTGGTGTTTGAGGATGGGCACGTTGATGAAGACATCGCTGTCCAGCATGGCCTTGTGAACGAGCGCTTTTTTGAGGGTTTTTGCTTTTCGCAGATCCACCTCGCGGTAGTGGTCCTCCAGGTTTGCGGGGGCCATGATTCCACCGGCATCCGTGACGGCCTTGGCGATGCCGCTGGTTTGATAACTGCGCTCCCAATTGTGGCAGGTGTGGTCGAAGACGGTGACTTTGGAAGCCCCTGCGGCGAGGCAGTGCTTCACGATGGCCGCGACCAGTTCCGGATTGGTGTTTGCGGGCACTTCCGGCGGTTGATCCCAGGCGATGTTCGGCTTGATCACGACGTGCTGGCCTTTTTTGACGAATGCCTTCATGCCCCCCATCGCGGCCATGCCGGCTTCGAACATGGTGACGGGCCCACCGTTGCGGACGGCCACGATATCCCAAGGTCCGTCTCCATCCGGCTCCGGTGCCGCGAACAGCGGATTCTGCCAGGAAATCGCGACCGCCGCGGCAGCCGCACCTTCGATGAAACGACGGCGGTTGATATGCATGATGGTTCCTCCCCTTGGGTTGATCCAGAGCATAAGCTATGGCAGCGGTTTCCGCCCGCAATCCCATCCTTGGAAATGCGCCGCCTACGCAAAGATATGCGGACTGCTCCCCATGGATTCCCCGCATCGTGATGTCATGAGCGATTTCCGGGCAAAAACCGGTGGGAGGCTCCACGATGCGGGGAAAAGGGGTGGGAGTGGGATCCTGGCGAAACGGATTCCTCAAACCGCCGGGGGTATTACCGCTCCTTGCCTTCTTCCTCCTCGCGCAGGGATTCCATGGAGGCATCCAGATCGCGGAGGATTGTGTCGTCCACGAGGCCTTGTCGCATCTCTGGGGGCCCACATTTAAACATCAATCAATGTCAGATTGAGATATTCAGAGTAGGGTCACCATCTTCCCCGACAAACTCGATCGCTAGTAACCCGTCACCAAAGGCGCTTCACCCTCCGTGGGTTGCAACCCACGGCTTGGCGAGCGTGCGCCCTTACGGCTGAAGCGGGCTGTGGATTGAATGGTTCTGTGAGCCCTTGGACTATTTTTTGTCTGGCCAGTTGTCCGCGAGAAGTTCCACAAACTTTGTATTCTTAAGAGCTGAGTCCTCGTTGCCTCCGTGCTGATTGAGGAAGGCAAATTGGGACTGGTGGAACTTTTCAACGGACTTATCAAACCACGCGGCAGATGCGTGTTGGGCAAGCTGTTCGAACGCTTCCTTGACAGATGGATTGGCTGGATCCTGTTGATGCTTGTCCAACAGGGCGACCATCTTGTCCTGAATCGCCAGCTTGATGAGCCAGGCTAAAAAGTAAGTTGCCTTCCGAAGTGTGCCCTTTTTCTTTTTATCTGTCTCGGCTGCTATGCGCTTCCCGCATTCCTCCCGTAGCAGCCATGCGACGAGAATCTCCAGGCAACGCCGTCGCCCTACTACATCGAGTTCGGTTTCATCTCCGATGCGCTTCGCAGCTTCTTCCGGCTTTTCGTCGGTCTCGGGTTGGATCAAGGCGAATACGCGGTAGTAGTCGTCACCACGGCTGAAAAATTCACGGCGGCTGAGCGAGTTTCTGAGTTTGGACGGCGTTCCTTCGATGATGCCGATGTAGGCGGCGGCGGCGTCCTCCTTCGAAAGAATTGCTTTATGTCCGACAGTTCCGGGAAGGTCTTCACCGGCCTTCCGTTCGTAGCCGACACCGTAGGACCCCATGGTGCGCTGCAGGACTTTCTGAATGGGGTCGTTGGACAACAAGTCCTGGGGGCGAATCGCATTTTGTGAGTTGGTGGCGATGATCAGGGCATCGAGGAAGGCGCGGTTCTCTTTATCTATTTCGTAAATCCGCACCATCACGGAGGAGTTGCCTTGGAAGCGGTCTTTCAGATCCTTGCTGTATTTGGCGTGATAGAGGGCGTTCACCGTCTGGCAGCCGTTGATGATCTGCGGGTTTTCCAAGTGGATGCGCATTTTTCCGCCACTGGACGGGCGATCCACCACGACCTTGTCCGCCGTGATGCTGACGCCGTTATTCATGAATCCGAACCACGGGCTCTGGTTGCTGGTGATCGTTTCAATGATCCTGCGGTTCACCTCCCGCCCGGCTCCGAGGAAATAGCGGACGTTCATCTCGAACAGTTCGTTGTTGCTGTATCGGTCCACCAAGCGGGTGAATTGGTTCACATTGACGAAGCCAACGGCGACCTTGAGCGGCATGCCGTTCGGGTTCTTGCCGATGTCTTGCAGGAGAAATGACTCGGGCCCCTGCACCGTGAGTATTTCGAGGGTTTCGCCGGCAATTGGAACGCGCCCTTGCGTGATGAGATCGTAGATTTTCTGGATGCCGTAGGTCTCGAAGGTGAAGCCGTAGGTCTGCCGATCCTGGGCGTAAATGTTGCGGATTTCATCGACCTTGGTTTGGTCGGTGCGGCTGACATCCTGGCCGTTGACGATAAAGTAACACTGGATACGCACGCGTTTGGCCTTCTGGTTGGCTTTCCTTGCTTCATCGATGGCCTGCCGGACTTCTACGAAAGCTTCCAAGGTTTTCTCGTCCTGCAAGTCGGCGCGCAGGAAGACGCGGTTCATCCGGTCCACGAAGGCATAGAGTTCCTTCGTGGAAACTCCGCCCGCGTAGTTCTCGCGGAACTTAAACTGGAACAATTTCAGCTCGATCTCGTCCCCTTGGTCGAGAATGAGGTAGGCATCGAGCAATTCCTCCTGTTTGCCCGTCTCATGAAAATCGGTCCATTGGAGGAGTTCCCAGACTTCGTCGTCCTGCAGAAAGGTGATTTTCTGCACCGCGAGATACGGATAGAGTCTTTTGAAATCCGTTTCCTTGATGCCCCACGAAGGATTGCGCAGCGCGAGCCGTTGCATTTGTTTCTCAACCACATCCTTGTGGCTTTGGGTGATTTCGGGATTCTTCATGGCTCGAAGGAGATAAGGGATGGAATTGGGGAAATGTCGAGCATCTGCGTCAAACTTTCCCTTCATCTTTTATGATTGCACACGAGTTATCTTGTTGGGGAAGAGTTGGGACAGATTGTCCCAACTACGATTCGGATCCTCGATTGGGATGGGCGTGGAATCTGGATTCCGGTGAGAAGCATGATGGCTTCTCCCCATGGATTCCCCGCATCGTGATGTCATGAGCGATTTCCGGGCAAAAACCGGTGGGAGGCTCTGAAAAAAGTGAGAAAACCGATTTTTTTCCTTTTTCGGGATCAGCGGGACAAGGCCTGGATCAGTTGGATGGCTTCGGGGAAATTCTGGCGGATTTGCAAGGCGCGGGTGGCGGCCTCGATGGCGGCCTGGCGTTGGCCGTGACGGGCGAGGATGGTGGCCCGGGCGTAGGGAATGGCTTCGTCGTTGGGATCCGCCTGTTCTCCCTGGAGCAGCGCTCCAACGGCTTCCTGAGGTTGGTTTTGTCCGTTGAGGGCGAGGCCCAGATTGTACCAGGCGCGGGCGTTGGAGGGATCGAGTTGGACGGTTTTTTTCAGTGATTCCAAGGCCTTGGTGGCTTGTCCGGCCTCGTTCAGGGCGAGGGCGAGTTTGTAATGGTATTCCGCTTCCTCGGGGGCGAGCTGGATCGCTTGTTCCATCGCCTTGATGGCTCCCTCGGGATCGCCGGTGGTGCTCAGCAGGATGGCGAGGTCGTGATGGAAGGGAGGCGAATTGGGATCCCACTCGATGGCCTTGCGGATCTGTTTAACGGCTGCCGCCGAATCGCCACGGAGGTGGGCGAACTGGCTGAGTTGCATGCGACCGGTGGGCTGGTCCGCATTGAGGTCCAGCATGTGCATGAGCTCGGTGCCGGCCTTGGATTTCAGGTCGAGCGTGTCCACCAGTGCCCAGGCGGCGGCGACGCGGACAGAGCGCACGGGGTCATCGAGCAGCGGTTTGAGGGCGGCTTTGATGGATTCGTTGTTTTGGCGGACGGGATGGATGAGCGAGCGGACAGCCGCCTCACGCACGAGCGGGCTGGCGTCCTTGGTTTGTTCGAGTAGGGCATTGGCGGTATCCGGATCGAGCGCCCAGCGTTCAAGCAGATGGCAGGCGGTGGCTTTCCATGCGGCGATGGGTTCCGTCTTAAGATGGGCGATGAGGCCCTCGCGAGCGGCGGGATCGCCTTGGCGGGCCTTGCCGACGAGCATGGCGCGGGCGCGGGTGGGGCGATTCATTTTTTCGCCATACCACTCGTTGGTTTTCTGGAGGGCCCAGTCGGCATCCTTGTCGGTGTGGCAGCGGTTGCAAGCGTTGGGCGTGCTGAATTCCTTGGTCAGCAATGGATCCGGGATGGTGAAACCATGATCATGGCGCGGGTGGCGCTGCATGTAGGTGGTGACCGGCATGTGGCAGGAGGTGCAATCATTGCCCGCGCTGCCCTCGGCGTGGCGACCGTGGGTGAGGGGATCGATGACGGTGGCCGGTGGTTCCGTGCCACCGGCGTGGCAGCGCATGCAAAGCATGTTGCCTTGGATCAGCCGCTTGCCGGAGTGAGGTTCATGGCAATCGACACACCGCACGCCTGCATGGTGCATCTTGCTGGAGAGGAAAGAGGCAAACTCATAGTTTTCATCCCTCACCTGGCCATCCGGATGATAGATGTCCGTCTCATCCGTGACCGTCAGGCTGAAGTGGTCGTAGAATGACTCCCCGGGGACGAGGTCGCCGCTGATCTCGCCGCGCCGCGCATGGCAGGCGGCACAGGTTTCGAGCATTTGATCGCGCGTTTGGCGTTTGATGGTCGGGTCCTTGGCGTCTTTGGAAACTCCGGGAGGCGGGTTTTTGTGCCATTGCACGTGATCCTTCATCGGGCCGTGGCAGGATTCGCATCCCACGCTCATCTCGGCCATTTTGGTATGATAACTATTGGTTTGCGGGTTATAGTTTTTCCGCAGGCGGGTATTGTGGCAGGCGGCGCACATCGCGTTCCAGTTCATGCCCTGGCCGGTCCAGTGTCCCCAATCGCCGGGTTCCCGTTCTTCCTCGCCGTAAACGTCGAAGAGTTCGTTCTTATGGGGATCATAACTGACATCGCAGGTTTGCAATCGGCCGCCGGGTGCGGGCACCAGGAACTGGCGCAGTGGGTTGTGGCCGATGATGCGGACGACGGGGTAGATTTTGCGCTGATTTCCCAAGCCACGGGTGAGGATGCTGGCAACGCCCTCGGCATCGAGAAAGGTCTCGGATTCGTCCTTGCCGTGCTTGAGTGTCTGCTTGGGAGCAAACGCCTTTTTGTCCATTTCCTCCTCATATTCGCGCTCCGCCATGCCGTGGTTGGAGTCCATCCAATGGGTGTAAGCGGCTTCGTGGCACTCGATGCAGGTTGACGATCCCGCATACAGTCCATGCACTTCATCATCGGGTGGAAGGATGGGCCGTTCCACCGGGGCGGGGGCTGCCTGGGGCTGCGACTGCGGGGAATCCTGAAGGAAATAGGTAGCAGCTCCCGCCACTCCCAGCGCACCGATTAGAATCAAGAGTTTGGTTTTCCGGGATCGCATGGGTTTGACTCGTCGTGGTGGATCAAACCGATTTGAGCGAACGGGGTCAAGAGGATGTGACCGAGGGCGATGTGGATGGCAGTCGAATATGCATCAATTGCTGAAGACTGATTTGATCCGACTGCCCGCTTGTCTCCAGACGATGGTTTGCCCTAACCTGCAAGCATGGCTCAGCAAATCGGTGTTCTAACAAGTGGTGGCGATTGTCCCGGACTCAACGCCGCCATTCGCGGTCTCGGCAAGGCGGCGCGCGAACATTATGGGATGCATGTGATTGGTTTCCTCAATGGCTTCCGGGGCATCGCGATGGACCAGAAGGTGGAGCTCGATGGTGCCATGCTTTCCGGCATCCTCACCGATGGCGGGACGATTCTTGGAACCAGCCGCGACAAGCCCCACCGCATGAACATCGGGGGCAAGGAAACGGACATGACCGATGCCATCGTCGCCACCTACCACCGACACCATCTCGACGCCTTGGTCTGCATCGGTGGAGGAGGGACCCAGAAAAACGCGCTGCGGCTGGCGGAGGCCGGGTTGAACATCGTCACCCTGCCCAAGACGATCGACAACGACATTTCACTGACGGATCGCACGTTTGGCTTCGACACCGCTCTGCAGATCGCCACCGAGGCGATTGACCGCCTGCATTCCACGGCCACCAGTCACGAGCGGATCATCGTGTTGGAGGTGATGGGCCATCGGGCCGGGTGGCTTGCGCTGGAGGCGGGCATCGCCGGTGGGGCGGATGTGATCCTGCTGCCGGAGATCCCCTACGATGTGGAAAAAATCGCGGAAGCCGTGCGCCGTCGGACCCAGAGCGGGAAGCGATTCAGTATCATCGTGGTGGCGGAGGGGGCCATGTCGAAAGCTGATGCCCGGCTGGTGGACGGGCTGGTGAAGGAACGCGATCATGCGGGTTCCAAAAAGCACCGCGTTGAGGCGAAGGAAAAACTACGCAAGTTCCACGATGAGCACGTCGGGCACACGATCCGATTGGCTGGAAAACTGGAAAAACTCACCGGTCAGGAGACGCGCTTGACCATTCTCGGCCACCTCCAGCGTGGTGGCACACCATCAGCCGCGGACCGGGTGTTCGCCACGTGGCTTGGCACCCGCTGTGCGGAGGTTCTGCACGAGCGCAAGTACGGAGTGATGGTCGGCTTGCAAGGAAACGATCTCGCCTTGGTCCCTTTGGGCGACCTCAAAGGGAAGGTGCGGATGGTGCCGCTGGAGCACCCCTTGATTCACTCAGGACGCCGCGTGGGAACCAGCTTCGGCGACTGAGGCGGATACTCCCGAAGTGACTACTGGCCGCTTGCGATCTCACCCATGGCGGTCTGGATTTTAGCCACAGCGGATGGATCCAGCGCGGCGGGCACGATCGCGCCCAGGACAAGGCATCCCGATGCGGTCTTTACCGAGATGGCTTCAAGAAAGTCCTGCGCGCTGATTTTCACCCGCACGTTGCTGCCAAGCGCTCCTGATTTCCCTGAGTTCAAAGCGAGGTTTTTTGCCAGAAAGTGGAAGCGACCGTGCTTGCTTTCATCAAAAACCACCGCGCCGTCCTGATCGATGAGGAAGATACCGGAGGCGGAATTTTCCCGCTTCAATCCATCGCAAAGCGATTGGATCCGCTCAAGGTAGGAACCGGTTGCGGATGATTCGATGGGAGGCGCAGGTCTTATGACCGCGAGTGGGGCTTTTGGATTGGCAATCGCGGCACTTGTCTGGATCGCTGATGGTTCGCTGCGGGCGGGAGCCACGGCAGGGATTGGATCAGCGCTGGAAAAACCCTCGAACCCTTGGTCGAAACCGATATCGGTCACCGTCAGATTGGGATTGAGCACGGGGTGGATGAGCCGGTCGGCGAGGCGGCGGACTTCGGCGGTGTCTAGCCAGGTGTGGATGGGGTTCATCAACCAATCGTGGAGCGCGAGGCGTCCTGGGGTTCGAGTTTCGCTTCAATTTCCATGCGGAGGGCGTCGAATACCGCTTGGGCTTCGTTTCCATCGTCCAGCACACCGACAGGCACCCCACGGGCGCTTGCGCGGACGAACAAACCATCGCGGGGGATTTGGGTCTTGAACACCATTTCCGCAGGGAGCAATTGCCGCAGGGCACTAGCGGCTTCGGTGCTCTCCGTGAGGTCTTGCTGCACCATGGTGAGGCACACGCCGAGCACGGAGAGGCGCGGATTCATGACGCGCAGGCGATTGAGTCCTTCCAGCAGCTTCGGCACCGAGCGGATGCCGAGGGGCTCGGCCTGTTGAGGGATGATGATCGCATCGCTCGAAGTAATGACATCCCCTGTCACCCCGAACAATCCGGCTGCGGTGTCAATCAGGCAGAGGTCAAAGCCACGGGCCTCGACTCCGCGCAAAAATCCGCGGACCCTTGCAAGATAGGCACCCATCGAGCCGCTCCCGGCATCGTAGTCGCTCCCTTGGCCGCTGGCGACCAAGGAGAAGGTCTCCAGCCGGGTGGGGACGATCAGGCGATCCATCGGAATCCCTGGATCGGTCAAATAATCATAAAACCCGGTCAAGAGCCGGGATTGACGGGTGAGGGAGAGGCCCACCGACCCCTGGGGATCGGCATCGACGAGCAAGGTGCGCACGCCCGCACGGGCGAAAGCGTGGGCAAGGTTGATCGAGACGGTGGTTTTCCCCACTCCTCCTTTTTGGCTGGATACTGCGATACTGATCACGCGGTGACTGTTAATTGCTGCCGGAGAATACCTTCGGCTTGCAACATCGGAAGTCTTTTCTTCATGATGAAGGCGCAGCCGCAATGAGCGCGTCGCCGGCAAGCCTCCCATCCTCATGAATATCCGAAAAATTCTCGTTTCCCTGATGGTTGGTTCGTTGGTGGTCGGAGGTGCGATGGTGACGACGGGCTGCCGCAAAAATACGACCAAAGATCCACGGAACACCGGCCCTGCGAGAGTGATCGCACCCGAGTTGCTCAGGAATGGTCTGACCGACCTGCCCGGTGCGGTCTATAAAGTCGGGGCGAAATCATCGGTCCACTGGCAGCCGTGGACGCAGGAAACACTCAACCGTGCCAGGGAAGCCAAGCGCCTGCTGTTGGTGGTGGTGACCACTCCGCAGCATCCCGGATTCCAATCCGTCATGAATGCGATTGAAAAGTTGCCCACGGTCAACGCCCTCATTCATGAAAACTACGTGCCGGTTCTGGTGGATGGCGAGGCGTCCCGCGAGCTCGGGCTGCTGACGGCGGAGTTGTGCGCGGAAATCAAGCGCCCGCTTCAGCTCCCTCTGTTTATTTGGATGACGCCGGATGCCAACCCGGTGGCCTGGATCCCGATTGGCTCGCAAGATGCGGAAAAACTCGGCGAATTGTTCAGCCAATATGACACGATGGTGGCCCAAACCTGGCGAGACGATCCTGACTATGTGATCAGCAACAGCTCGCTCGACAATACCAACCGGCGCGGAAGGCTTGAGCAGCGCAGGGCGACCAAGCTCATGAGCGATCAGCCTTCGGTGGATGTGGTCCGCGGCCTGAGGCAACTTGCCTCGCTTTACGATCCCTACTCGCGGACCTTTGATGAGACGGGCGGGCTCTTTCCGGCCAGCACGATGGAACTTCTTGCGACTACTGCCACCCGGCCGGGCGTTCCAAAGGATGTCCGCGACCGATGCATGGAAACGACGCGGAACTTGTTGGACGATTTGTTGCCCAGCGCAATGTTTGATCCGCTGGACGGTGGTGTGTTCAACTCCCGCCGGGGTGTTTCCTGGTCACTGCCTTCGTTTGTCCGCGACTGCCTCGGTCAGGCGCGCGCTGCGGTTTCCCTGCTTGAGGCGCATCGCGCCACGGGCAATCCATTGGCTCTTCAAAAGGCTCTCGGACTTATTGCTTTCGCAGAGGCCAATTACAGTACCGAAGATGGTTTGTTTTCAGCGGGTTTGACCCAGGAGACCAAGCTGAGCGACTGGCTTTGGAGTGTCGAAGAGGTGAAGACGGTGTTGGGGCCGGAGGATGCGGATTGGTGGATCCGCGCCACCGGGATGGATGGACTGGGTAATCTTGCCTCCGAAGTGGATCCGCTGCGGGAGTTTTTCCGCGCCAATACTCTGGGGCTCTCCAAGCCCGCTGCCGTGCTTGCGGCTGAATTGGGGCAACCGGTTGATGCATTCACGAAACGATTCGATGCCGCCCGCGCCAAGTTGCTCGCCGTGCGGAATGCCCGTCTGGGCAAACTTTCCGCCGACACCACGTCCCATGCCAATGCTTCGTTCCGGATGGCGTCCGCTTATGCCTCGGCCTTTGCCGTCACGGGCGATGAAAAGTATCGTGAAAAAGCAGTCGCTGTTCTCACGCGTTGCCGGGAGGCCTTCGGCGTGGGTCCGCGCCTGCGCTTGTTCTCTCGCGATACTCCGCCACCGATCGGTTCAGGCAGGGCATTTCTTTATGCGCTCGCCCTGCAATCGACCCTCGATGTGTATGCCATTTCCCCAGATGAACGATGGCTCCTTTGGTCCGAGGATTTGGCGACCACCGCCGCGGAGTTGTTCATTGGCGACGGCTTCATCAAGGAGTGTCCGGATGAGGCGGTGTTGATCGATCTGCCGATCAACGATTACGTGATGCTTTTCGAGGACTCCACCGGCGGTCTTTTTTCCGCTGCCGAGAGCCGTTTGACAGAGATTGCCCGGCCGCTTTTGCCCCAGTTGAGTGAAATCGCCACCCCGATACCCACCTATGTGACGGATCGTCCTGTTTTGCATACGGATTTGTTGCTGGCCTCCTTGGTGCGCCATTTCCGGGTGACCGTTTTGGTGGGCGATGGGGTTTCGGGGGACCTGAAGAAGACTCTGGATCGCCTGCCCCCACGGACCGTGCAGCGGCGTCCCGCCAAGCCCAATGAGGCAGTCCCCGCCGGGGCGGTGCGGGTTCTTTTGGCGGACGGTGTGAGCATCAATGCAAACACCGCCGAGGCTCTCCAACAAGCGCTCTTGCCCTCACCCTGAAAATAAGAAAGTTTCCAGTTACGAGCAATTGAATCCATTTCCCCATGCCATCATGAAAACCCAGAAAATCGCCGCCTCCATCTTGCTTTTGGCGTTCCTCCAACCGCTTGCTGCCGATACGTTCACCCTCAAGGATGGCACCGTTCTGGAAGGGAAAATTCTCCGTCAGGATGCCACTTCCTATTTCTTGGAAGTCAACGTCACCAAGAGCATCAAGGATGAGCGGATCGTTCCCAAGGCGGATGTGAAGAACATCGTAGAGGTCAAGCCGGACCTTGTGGCTTTCGAGGAAATCGCCAAATTGGTGCCCGCGCCGGACCTGCTCACCGGGGCCGATTACGGGGTTCGCATTCGGGCTGTGGAAAAATTCCTCAAGGAGCATCGCGGCAGCTCCAAAACCACGCAGGCCAAGGAGATCCTCGGAAAACTCAAATCCGAGGCCAACGAGGTGCTCGCTGGCGGCATCAAGATGTCCGGGAGGATCGTTCCACCTGCCGATTACCGGTCGAACCAATACGACATCGATTCCCGGATTCTTGAATCCCGCATCAAGGCGCAGGTGAAGGCAGGCCAGACGCTTTTGGCCCTGCGATCCTATTTAGAAATGCAGCGCGATTTCCGCAATACGAATGCCTTCATCGAGATGATTCCATTCATGGAAAAGGTGATCAATATCCACACCACCCAAGTAAGCCAAATGCTTGCCACCTTTGATGCGCGGGTCAAAGAGCGCGAGACAGGTCTCAACCGGATGTCCCAGGCGGACCGCCGCGTGACTGAGGCCGCTATCAAAGAGGAAACCGCCGGTTTCGAGACTCGTTTCAAGGCCGAAAAGGACTCCAAAGTCGGCTGGGTGACACCACGTCCCTTTTTCAAGCCATCCTTGGAAGAGACTCTCGCTTACGCCAAACAAGAGCTCGGTCTACTCACCGCCGCCAAAAATGCGGCACTGATCGATGGTGGCAAGATTTACCGCGAGACACTCAGCCTGATTCTCAGCAAGGGCGAAGGAACTGCGGTGAGCAACGCGCTTTCCAGCGCCCGCAACGCCGGCATGTCCGCTCCCTATCTGGCCAAGCTTGAAGAAGCTGCCCGCGCTTCCGGCGCCATCAAATAACGCTGACCGATCCCATTCCCTGTTTCATGTCCGCACCCCGCACCGCCAACCGCAGCCGCAAGACGGCGGAAACTTCCATCGAGCTCTCCATCAATCTGGATGGCTCGGGTGTCTCCACCATCGATACCGGAGTCCCGTTTTTCGATCACATGCTCACCTTGTTTTCGAAGCACGGCCTTTTTGATCTCAATGTCAAAACCGTGGGAGACATCCAGGTGGACGCCCACCACACCATCGAGGATACCGGGATCGTGATTGGCGACTGCATCCGCGAGGCCTTGGGCACCAAAGAGGGCATCCGCCGTTACGGTTGTTGTTATCTGCCGATGGATGAAACGCTGGCCCGCGTGGTGGTTGACCTTAGCAATCGGCCACACTTGGAATTCCGCGCTCCGGCCGGCACCGCCTCTGCGCCGAACATGCCATTCACCTTGGTCGAGGAATTCTGCCGGGCGGTCGCCTCGAATCTTCGGGCGAACATCCACGTGGAATTGCTCTACGGTCGCGATGGCCACCACATCGCCGAAGCCATCTTCAAGGGCCTCGCCCGCGCCTTGCGCGATGCCTGCGAAAAGGACCCGCGTGTCGTCGGCATCCCCAGCACCAAGGAAGCGTTGTGAAAGTCGGAATCATCGATTACGGTGGGGGCAATCTCCGCAGCGTGGCCAATGCCCTGCGCTCGCTCGATCAAGAGCCTGTCATCGTGGCAAGCCCGGATGAAGTGGCGGATGCCACGCACTTGATTCTTCCCGGTCAGGGGGCCTTCGGCGATACCATGGAACGTCTTGAAAACCGCGGGCTCGTCGCGTTTCTCAAGGAGTGGATGGCCGCGGATCGCCCCTACTTCGGGATTTGTGTGGGCTATCAAATCCTCTTCGATGGCAGCGAGGAAGCACCGGGAGTCCAAGGCCTTGGTGTGGTTCCAGGCAAAGTCTCGCGCTTTCTGGATGAACCGGGTCTCAAGATTCCCCACATGGGATGGAATTCTGCTCTGGCGACCCGTGGCGAAACGAAGGTTTGGCGCGGTCTCGGGGCCGAGCCTTATTTTTACTACGTGCATTCGTATTTCCCGGCACCCGCAGATCCTGCCGTCGTCGTTGCGGAAACGACCTACGGAAACCAGACGTTTGCCGGTGCCGTGGAGCAAGGAAACCTCTTCGCTTGCCAGTTCCACCCGGAGAAAAGTCAGGTCGCAGGGATCCGCCTGATCAGCAATTTCCTCGATCTCTGAGGCAGCCGGGCGTTTTCTTCACCATTCTGCCATTGACCGGATCGGGCGGGCGGATCATGGCGTCGCTCCCGAATTGCGGACGGAAAATCACGTTCCTGCGCAGATCGGCACCCTGATTGCTAACCGCCTCCCAAGCATCCCCATGTCGATCCACGTCGCCCTGCATCATCGGACTTCCTATCGCTACGATCGCCCGGTGGGCCACGGCGCGCACATCGTCCGCCTCCGCCCCGCCCCGCATTGTCGTTCGCGCATTCTGGCCTATAGCCTCAAGGTGTCACCGGGGGAACATTTCCTCAATTGGCAGCAAGACCCGCAGGCCAACTATCTGGCCCGCTTGGTGTTCCCGGAAAAAATGGCGAGCCTCGATGTGGTCGTGGATCTGGTCGTGGAAATGTCGGTGCAGAATCCCTTCGATTTCTTCCTGGAGCCGCACGCGGAAAACTACCCGTTTGTTTACGATGCCGAGCAAGCCCGCGAGTTGGCTCCCTTTCTGGTGAAATCCGCGATGTCCCAGCAGGTGGCACGTTGGGTGGCGGCGTATCGCAACAAGGAATGCCGGACCATCGATTTCCTCGTTTCGCTCAATTCCGCGGTCCAGGCGGCCATCGAATACAAAATCCGCCTCGAACCCGGTGTGCAGACGCCGGAGGAGACGCTCACCAAGGCCTCCGGATCCTGCCGCGATTCCGCGTGGTTGCTGGTCACCCTGATGCGCCACCTTGGTTTGGCGGCGCGCTTCGTTTCCGGATACCTGATCCAGCTCAAGCCGGATGTGAAATCGCTCGATGGCCCGAGTGGCACCGAAGTAGACTTCACGGATCTCCATGCCTGGGCGGAAGTTTATCTCCCCGGTGGCGGTTGGATCGGCCTGGATCCCACTTCCGGATTGCTCGCTGGAGAAGGCCACATCCCGCTCGCCTGCTCGCCGGAACCGTCCAGCGCCGCTCCCGTCAGTGGCGGGGTGGACCCGTGCGAATCCGAGATGGAGCACGAAATGACGGTGACGCGGATTTACGAATCGCCCCGCACAACCTATCCCTACAACGACGAACAATGGGCGAAAATTCTCGAAAGCGGACGACTCACCGATGAGGAACTCCACGAAAACGATGTGCGCCTCACCATGGGTGGCGAGCCGACCTTCATTTCGATGGATGACTTCGACGGTGCGGAATGGAACACCGCCGCCGTGGGGCCCACCAAGCGCAAGCTTGCAAGCCGCCTCATCAAGCGCCTGCACAAATGTTTCGCGCCCGGTGGTTTGTTGTTCTTCGGCCAGGGGAAATGGTATCCCGGCGAGCAATTGCCCCGCTGGTCGCTCAATTGTTATTGGCGCAAGGATGGCCTGCCGATGTGGCAGGATGTTTCGCTGATTGCCGATGAAAGCATCGATTACGGCCACGGTCCCGAAGATGCGGAGAAATTCTGCCGCGCCCTCACGGAAACGCTGGGCGCAGAGGCGAAATGGATGATTCCCGCCTATGAGGATGTTTATTACTACCTGTGGAAGGAACGCAGGCTGCCCTCCAATGTGGATCCGCTGAAGTCGAACCTGAAGGACAAGCTGGAGCGCGACCGCATCGCCCGCATTTTCGACAAAGGACTCAACGAAGTGGTGGGATATGTCCTGCCGCTGGAACGCCGGCTCACACCGCAAGGAACGGCATGGTCCAGCGGTCCATGGTTCCTGAGGGAGGAAACGTTGTTTTTGCTGCCGGGGGACTCGCCGATCGGTTACCGCTTGCCGATGGATTCGCTGCCCTGGGTGGCGGAAGAGGATTTCCCTTGGGCCATTCCCGCCGATCCCACGCGCGAGCTGCCACCACTCGCCGCAGACTCAGCTCGCCGCATCGCCATGCAACGCCGCGCCGCCGAGCGCGAAGATTCCGCTCCCGCCGACTATGGTTCGCGGGGCAGCGGATTGGCCGGGGCAGCGGGGTCTGGTTATCCTGTGCAGACGACCGGAGCCTTGCCGCCGCCGCTTTCCCGCGAGGCCTTGGAACGCATGCCAGGGCCGCAGGAGTCCGCTTCCTGGCTCACGCGTTCGGCTCTTTGCGTGGAACCCCGCGAGGGCCGACTCCATGTGTTCCTTCCTCCGGTGAAACAAACCGAGGATTTCCTGGATTTGATCGCCTGCATCGAGTTCACCGCAGCCGCGCTGAAAATGCCGGTCATCATCGAGGGCACCCCACCGGAATACGACCCGCGCATTCAAGTGGTGAAAGTGACCCCGGACCCCGGCGTCATCGAGGTGAACTTGCAACCAGCCGCCTCCTGGCAGGAGCTGGTTCATAATACCTCCGTGTTGTATGAAGAGGCACATCAATGCCGGCTTGCGACCGAAAAGTTCATGATCGATGGCCGTCACTGCGGCACCGGCGGCGGAAATCATATCATCATTGGCGGCGAGACTCCATCGGACAGTCCCATGCTGCGCCGGCCGGATCTGTTGCGGAGCATGGTGACTTTCTGGAATCATCACCCGTCCCTGAGTTATCTGTTTTCCGGATTGTTTGTGGGTCCCACCTCGCAGGCCCCGCGCATCGATGAAGGCCGCAATGATTCCATCCACGAGTTGGAAATCGCCTTCAAGACTCTCGAAGGAAATGGCACGCCGCTGCCATGGAATGTGGACCGCGCCTTCCGCAACCTGCTCATTGACTCGACGGGCAACACGCACCGCGCGGAGTTTTGCATTGATAAACTTTACAGTCCCGACAGCGCGACCGGCCGTCTCGGGCTTTTGGAAATGCGCAACTTCGAAATGCCACCTCACTATCAGATGAGCCTTGCCCAGCACCTCGTGCTTCGCGGACTGGTGGCGCGTTTCTGGAATGAACCCTATGAAAAACCCATGGTGCGCTGGGATAGCGAGATCCACGACCGCTGGATGCTGCCTCATTTCATCTGGCAGGACTTCACGGATGTGTTGGACGACCTGCGGCGTCATGATTGCCTGATCGAGGACGATTGGTTTGCGCCGCATCTCGAGTTCCGTTTTCCAAGGATCGGCGAGTTCACGCAGCGTGGCATCGAGGTCGAGCTGCGGCATGCCATCGAACCATGGCACGTTCTCGGCGAGGAGGGAGCCGCTGGCGCGGTGCGCTTCGTTGATAGCTCGGTGGAACGCATGCAGGTGAAAGTGAAGGGTCTCACCGGAGAACGCCACGTCGTGGCCTGCAATGGCATTCGCATTCCTCTGC
Organism: Luteolibacter sp.; assembly: GCA_040399845.1. GTDB lineage: Bacteria > Verrucomicrobiota > Verrucomicrobiia > Verrucomicrobiales > Akkermansiaceae > Luteolibacter. The sequence goes on from JBBARN010000002.1 coordinate 20,219, forward strand.
ACCCCACCGGCACCCAAGGCGAATTTGTTGCGGGCGTGCGCTACCGCGCATGGCAACCACCCAACTGCCTGCATCCAACCATCCCGGTGCACACGCCGCTGGTTTTCGATCTGATCGATGGCTGGAATGAACGGTCCCTCGGTGGCTGCACCTATCATGCGGCCCATCCGGGCGGCAGGAATCATGAATCCTTTCCGGTCAATTCCTACGAAGCGGAAGCCCGCCGCCTGGCGCGGTTTTTCCCGCACGGTCACACCGGTGGCCGGACGGTCGTGCAGGAAGCACCGTTGAGCCCCGATTTTCCGTTCACGCTGGACTTGAGGATGATCCCATGAGCCCTTTGAGTGAGTCCACCGACATCCCGACCGCATGGCTGAAAGTCAACGCTCCAGCATTACCCCGCCGCCTCTGCGCGCCGGAGTGACGGGAGTGGCGTGGAATGAAATGACGGACCCGTCCGGGCTGAACCGCCACCACTGGCAAAGCCTCGCCAACCGCATTCATCGCTGGACCGGCGATGAAAAAGCCTCTCTCTCGGCGGCGGCCACCCGGATGATCGAAGATCTGGGCACGACCTTCAATGTCTTCAGCGACGTCAGCGGTGTAGGCCAACCCTTCGAACTCGATCCCATCCCGCTGGTGGTCCCACCTGCCGAGTGGGCAAAAGTTTCCGCCGGGCTCAATCAGCGGATCCGCCTGCTCGATGCCGTGTTGGCCGATGTTTACGGGCCGCAGAACCTGATGCGGCAGGGCTTGATCCCGCCGGATCTGGTCCATTCGAGCCCGGCTTTCCTTCACTACGTGCGCGGCGTCCAGCCTCCCGGCGGGCGGTTTCTGATGACCACCGGTTGCGACCTCGTCAGGACTCCGTCCGGTGCCTGGTCGGTGCTGGCAGACCATACTGGCAACCCCGGCGGCCTCGGGCAGGTGTTGGAAAACCGAAATGTGATCTCCAAGTTGCTTTCCGAGCCCTTCGATGAGCTGAACATTTCCCGCCTCGGGGGCTTTCTCGATCTCGAGCGCTCGGCCCTGCAATCGTTTTCGTTGCGCCGTGGGGAAGAGGCAAACATCGTGTTCCTCACGCCGGGATTCCGCCATCCCTCGTATTTCGAACACGCCTACAAGGCGCGCTTGTTGGGGTTTCCCTTGGTGGAACCCGCCGACCTGACCGTCCGCGAGAGGCGGCTTTTCCTCAAGACCCTCGCCGGCCTGCGCCGCATCGACGGCGTGGTCTGCCGGATGGAGGAAAAAGGCATCGACCCGCTCGAACACTGGGGCTGTCGGGGCGATGGAATCCCGGGCATTATCGAGGCTTGGCGCACGGGCAATGTGGCCCTCGCGAATGCACCGGGTGCTGGCTTTGCCTCATGTCCTGCCCTGATGCCCTTCCTGCCCCGCATCTGCCGCCAGTGGTTTGGCGAGGACTTGAAACTGCCTTTCGTGGAAACTTGGTGGCTTGGACAGGCGGATGTCCGCCGCAGGGTGCTGGAGCAGTTTCATCGGTTTGTTCTGCTCACGGCTTCGCCCCATTTGGAGCCCTTGCTCCCGCTCCAATGTTCCGGTCTCTCTCCGGCGGCCCGCAAACAATGGATCGCGGCCATCGAAGAACGGCCCCATGATTTCGTGGTCCAGGCGGATGTGATGCCCAGCGAGGCCCCCGCTTTGGAAGCCCGACTCGTCAGGAATCGACCGGTGATCTGGCGTGCATTCACTCTCAATTCGCCGGAAAAACCGGTCGCTCTGCCCGGTGGGCTCGCCCGGGTCGGGAAAAACAACCGCGCCCCGCAGATGTGGCCCAACCATGCGGGCTTCACCAAGGATGTGTGGGTGCCCCAGTCGTCGGAAACCCAGTTGCCCGCCGAAATCCGGCCCGCCCGCAGCACCCGGGCCCGCAGTCTGAATGCGGCGGAAGTGCCCAGCCGCATCGCCGAACAGCTATTCTGGGTCGGTCGTTATGCCGAACGCATCGAACTCGCCACCCGCCTGCTCCGCGTGACCTTGCGCTGCATCAGCGGGGACAGCGGCCGTCAGCAACAGGACCAACTCGGCGCCTGTCTCGCCCTCCTCTCCGGATCCGCCCTCATGGCAGACGGCGTGGTGATTCATCCCTCCCGAGCTCTCAAAACAGTCGCAGGCTTGATCCACGACCCGCTGGCAGGGGGCTGCATTCCCGCTCTTACCCGCTCCCTGCTCGTCAATGCCGCCGCTGCGCGCGACCGCTTGTCGGATGACACCTGGCGGTTTTTCAATCGC
>JBBARN010000002.1:22571-132739 GCA_040399845.1 Luteolibacter sp.
ACCTGCGACTCGGTGATGACTTACCGCCGCCGCCATTTCTCAAGCCCGCACCTCGATGGGGTGATCGATCTGGTTTTCTTCGATCGCAGCAACCCCCGCTCGGTCGCCTATCAATTCGAGGTAATCCACTCGGAAGTGCAGCGGTTTTCCGGCAATCCGGATTTCGGCCTCATGCCGAAGATCCGCGATCAGGTCAATGAACTCCACGCCCGCTTCGATGACCCCGCCATGCCCAACCGGGCCTCCTTTGTGTCGTTGATTGCAAGCATCGAGGTCTTTTCCGATTCCCTCACCCAACACTTCTTCAGCCACTCGGTCCGGCGGGTTTATTGAACAAAGCGATGAAATATCAGATCATCCACCGCACCCGGTATCGATACGAAGGCTCCGTGACGGTCTCCCACCATCTCGCCCGCCTCGCGCCGCGCACCCTGCCCGGCCAGCGCTGCCCGTGGCATGAATTGGAAATCAAACCCGTGCCTGTCGGCCGCGGAGTGCATGTCGATCCCTTCGGAAACACAGCGGCCTATTTCGAAATCGAGGGCAAACACGAAGCCTTGGAAGTCATCGCGCGGAGCTTGGTCGAAGTGGCGGCCGCAGTGATTCAGAACCCCGCTGCGACGCCGTCCTGGGAATCCGTGCGGGATTCCTGCCATGCGGAAAAACTCACCCCGGGATCGGACGCCGGCATTTATCGGTTTGCCTCGCCCATGGTCCCGGTGGGGCCGGATTTCCAAACCTATGTCCGCCAGGATTTCCCTCCGGGCCGACCCGTGCTTGAAGGCGTGATGGCCTTCACCGCCCGGATTTTCAGAGAGTTCCGCTTCGACCCCCGCGCCACCGATGTGACCACTCCCGTGGCGGATGTGCTCCGCAAAAAGGCCGGAGTCTGCCAGGACTTCGCCCACCTCATGCTGGCCTGCCTGCGCTCCATCGGATTGCCCGCCCGCTACGTGAGCGGATATCTCGAAACCGCCCCGCCTCCCGGCAAACCCCGCCTCGTCGGCGCGGATGCCTCACACGCCTGGGTATCGGTTTTCTGTGGCGAACAGGCAGGATGGATCGATGCGGATCCCACCAACAATGTTCTCCCCGGCGATCGCCACATCACCGTGGCCTGGGGACGCGATTTCTCCGATGTCAGCCCGCTCCGCGGCGTCACACTTGGTGCCGGTGGTCAATGGCTTGAAGTGGCGGTGGACGTCATCCCCGTCGCCGGGACTTGAGTGGATTCATCATCGGGCATCTGGCTTTCCATCCCTCTGCATGGGAACTACCCTTTTATCTGCCATCCGTGATCCAATCCGCTGCGCCGATCTGGATGTGGCGGTCTGAGGATGTTTCCTGGATTGGATTTCGCGGGCTTGCGGTGCGGCTGGGTCTGGCTAGTGTGGAGGGGAAATGAGTCGGCGATCACGAAAACGCGATAATTCCGGCGGTGCCGGATGGTTTGGCAAGGCGGCGCTGGCGCTGGTGGTGATGGGGGTGATCGGGGCGGCGGTGCTTTATGGGGCGGTAAGAAGTTACCTTCACAGTGATGGTTTCCGGAGTTTGCTCTCCGCCAAGGTGAGCGAGGTAGCTAGGGTGGATGGGCAATTCACGCCGTTTCGTTGGGATGGCCTGGCAGTGAATACCTCGGGATTCGATGCTACGGGACAGGGTTGGGTGCGTTCGTTGAAATTGGAGGGGCTGCACACGGAAGTGGGAGTGGGTGGGCTGGGGCGCCGGGTTTGGGAAATTCAAGGGAGTCGCGTGCAGCGGCTGGAGTTGGGAATCGATGCCCGGGTGGATGCTGGTGGGCTCTCCGAAGGTGTCTTCCCGGTCGTGCCGACGTCGGCTGTTTCGCGCAAGTCGGGATCGTGGTTGCCAACGCAAGTCGAGATCGAGGGGGCTGAGATCGGGGAGGTGGTGGTCAAGGCCGAGCTGCCTCAAGGGTTGGCGACGGTTTCCGGGGTCCGGGTGCGAATGGAGCCGGGTGGGGCGAAGGGGGCGTATCGGGTGGAGGCCGCGGATGGGCGGATTCTCTTGCCGCTGCCGCTGGTTCCGGAGCTGCGATTGAATCGGGCGAAACTGCGCTATCAGGATGGGAATGTGTTCATCCATTCGTTTTCCGCCTCGGCGTGGGACCATGGCCAGATCGATGCAACGGGGGAGTGGGATTTGCGGGGGGGGCGATATGCGGTACAGGGAGACATTGCGGGGGTGAAGTGCGAGGATCTTTTCAATGAGGACTGGTCCAAGCGATTCATTGGTGACGTGGCGTCCGGCTTCACGGTGGAGAACTACACGGGAGAGCCGGTGGCGCGGGGGCGGATGAAGATTTCGAATGGCACCCTCACGGCCTTGCCGGTGCTGGATGCGCTCGCGGCCTATGCAGACACGCGGCGTTTCCGGGTCCTGTCGCTGACTCAGGCAGAGACGGATTGGCGCTGGAAAAAGGGAGAGATTTTCCTCTCGAATCTCGTGTTGGGGAGCGAGGGATTGGTCCATTTGGAGGGATCGATGTTCATTCGCGGGGAGACGCTGGATGGCACTTTCCGGCTGGGTCTGGCCCCTGGCACGCTTGCGCAGATTCCCGGGGCGGAGACCGATGTATTCCTGCCCGGTGAACGTGGCCTGGTGTGGGCGCCCCTGAGGATTTCCGGCACATTGTCCGATCCCAAAGAAGACCTGACCGACCGCTTGGTGGCGGCAGCGGGGCTGCGGATGTTCGATGTCATCCCGGAAACCGGCGAAAAGGTCATCCGTTTTTCCAGGTCCATCCTCGGCAACAGTCCGGCCGGGGTGGTCGATCGCGGGGTGAAAATCATCGAAGAGAGCCGTGGGGTGGTCGAAGGGGTGGGTGGGATCATCGATGGATTTTTCGGAAACAGCCGCCGTGACGAACCGCCGATCGAAGCACCGGAGGAAAAACGATGAATCCGCGCATCTCGCTCATCATTCCTGCACACAATGAGGAGGCATTTCTGCCGTCCTGCCTCGCGGCGGCCAAAGCTGCGGCAGAAGGTATCAAGGTGGGAGTGGAAATCATCGTGGTCTTGAACCGCTGCAACGATGGCACCGAGCGCATCGCCATGGATTACGGATGCCGCTTGGTTCGGGAGGATGCAAAGAACCTCTCCAAGATCCGCAATGCCGGGGCGGCAGCGGCTTGCGGGGAAATTCTGGTGACCTGCGATGCCGACAGCCGGATGCATCCCGGAACTTTCGCCGAAATCCTGCGACGTCTCGATGCCGGGAAAACCATCGGGGGCGGGGCCTTGGTTCTTCCGGAGCGGTGGTCGGTGGGGATTGTGGCCAGCGTGATGTCGATCGTGCCTTATCTGGCGTTTACCGGGGTGAGTTTCGGGCTGTTTTGGTGTTACAAGCGGGATTTCGAGGCGATTCGGGGATTTGATGAGCGATTCGTGTCGGTGGAGGATGTGGATTTCGCCCGCCGTCTCAAGGCCCATGGTCGGAGCAGCGGCCGGAAATGGGGGACCTTGATGCGTTCCCCATTGATCACTTCCTGCCGCAAGTTCGATCAATTCGGCGATTGGTATCTTTTCCGCAATCCCGCCTTCGTGCGCAGGGTGTTCCGGGGCGACGACCGCAAGGCGGCCGACCATTTTTGGTATGATGTCCGTTCGGAATGAAGATTGTCCTTCCATCGCCCCGAAATCGGAATCCACTTGAGGCGTGTCGGATCCGTCACGAAGTCGGGGTTTCCGAATCCGTAGGCTCCCGCATCCTGTGTTTACTAGGTGTTGGCACGATCCCTGCAACCATTTGACCCGAACCTACATTTGAACCCTGTGATTCCATCGGATAAAGGCCGGCTCAAGCGGCACCCTCGCGCGTTTTCACTGATCGAGATGTCAGTGGTGATTGCGATTCTGCTGATTCTGATGACGGCGGGCATTTCCTTGATGAACGGGACCGGGGCGCAAGCGAGGCGGGCAGGCACCGACATGCTCACCGGAATGATCGAGCAGGCGAGGACTACAGCCATCACTTCCAGGTCGAATGTGATTCTTGCCATCGCCGAGCCGGGGGACCTTCCGGCGACCGACGAGCGGTGCAGGATCGGCCTCTTCAAGGTCCTCGGGGAGGAAGACTGGCCGTCCGATACCAGCAAGCCGATCGAGGCGGTGCTACTCAACCGGTGGAGGATTTTGGAAACCGGAGTGGCGTTGATTGGCGATGATGTCGAAGGCCTTCACAATCCGATTGGCAAGACCAGCGACGAAATTTCCATCAAATACGGCCCCCCCAATCGGTCGCTGACCATCAAGGTTAATGGGATCGCTTTCAATCCCCGGGGCGGCTTGGTCCATCCACAGGGACCGATTCCGGTTGTTTTCAGGATTGCCGAGGGTGGTTACCGCAACGGCGGTCCCAAGGCCAACATTCGGGCGGGGGCTGCGGGCCCCTCTGAAAATCGACTGAAAATCGGACGCGTGACCGCGCGTCCCTATCGCATCGACGGATGAAACGAAATCCTCCACCCAAAGCGAACCGCTCCGGCGCGACCTTGATCGAGGCCGTTATCGCCGTCGGCGTGCTGGCCGTTGCGATCCCGCTGGTTTTCGGGACGATTGCCGAATCCGGAAAAAGCGGCATGTCTGCCCAAGCGGAAACCCGCAGCACGTGGATGGTTCCGGTCTGCATGGAGGAAATCCAGGCCTCACGAGATGGGAAGCCACGGTATTTTACAGCTACGGTCGCTGGTGAGGCATTCCCACCGGCGGGTCAGGTGTGGGCGCTTGCATTCAATCAAGAGGGTCGGCCAATTGGAAAACTCACCACCACTCAATACGAAAAAGGGGTCAAAACTCTCGACGGCAAGCCCGTGCGCTACATGGCCACCATGGCAGCGGTCAAAGTTCCTCTGGAAACCGGCAAGCCGCCGATGCTCCGGGTGGATGTATTCATCGAGTATCCCAGTGCCTCGCCGGCCAAGAAGCGCCAGAAGTTCGCCTTTCATTCCCGCATCCCATGATCCGCCCTGTCTCCCATTCCCGAGGGTTCTCCCTGATCGAGCTGATGTGTTCCATGGCCATCGGAGCGATCATTTTGCTTTCGGCAGCCGCTTTGTTGGGGAGTTCGGGCGAGGGCTACGAGCGCGTCGGTGGGGGAGTGGCCAGCGAGCGGGAGGCACGGGCCCTCATGACCCAGCTTTCCGCCGATCTTGCCACTGCAAGGTTTCACAAGGACGGGGTGATGGAGAAATCGGGGGATACTTGGCCGAAAGACAGGCTGGGTTTTCTGTCCTTGCAGCCGAAGCAGGCGCAATCCGATGCCGAGCGAATCGGCGATCTCTGTGCAGTGAATTATTACATCAAGGATATCACCATTTCCGGCAAACAAGTCCGTTGCCTCATGCGCGGATTCCGCGAAAGCAACCCGACGTTCAAGGCACTCTTGTCCGACTCTGTGCCCTCGCTTTTCCTGAATGATCCAGCGACGGCCCAGAGGGATGAGCCGGTTGCCTTCGGGGTTGTATCCTTCGAAGCACGGCCCAAGTCCCGCGATGCCGGTGGCAAGTGGATCGACTGGGTGAAAAACGATGTCACCGGCCCCGAGGCACTCGATGTGCGTCTCGTCATTGCCCGACGCGAACTCACCAGCAAACTCACGACTTCAGCCGATTGGGACGGTGGGGGAAAATCAGGGCGGCTGCTTGGAAGCCCATCTGAAGCCTACCGCAACAAGTCCCTTGAAATTTACGGAACCCTCATTCGATTTGGTAGCCATGAATCATCCTAAGTCAGCCAGCCCTCGCGCCGTGGCGGCCGGGTTCACCCTTCCTGCCATTTTGGTGGTGGTGGGTGCTTTGCTCATCCTCGCCGTTGGTATCCTCATCGTCGTTGGCATCGAGCGCAGCACCGCGCGTTCGTTCGTGGACAGGCAGCGTGCCGAGTTGGCGGCGCGCACCGCATTGGAAGACATCCGTTCCGTTTTCACCACCCAAGCGCTCAAGGACGACTATTTGGTCATCCAGTCCGAGATGAAGGAAAACATCAACCCCACCGAAGTGGGCCAGACTGAGCGGGAAAAAGCGCCGTTCCTTTTCCTGACACGTGCCGAGGCCACCAACTCCGGGTTGAGCTACACCCATGTTCCGCTATTCAGTTCGTCCAAACCGGACGTCCCAAGCTCCAAGTCCAAGGAACTCGTCGAGCCCGTGGTGGAGGATTTCCTGTCTGCCATAGAAAATGGCCGCAAGGATTTCGAGGCACTTCCTTATCAGGACTACGTCCGTGCGGACTGGATGCCGGTGAAGGATGACAAAGACCGAACCGTGGCCCGTTATGCCTACTGGATCGAGGATCTCCAGAGCCGTGTGGATGCCCAAACTGCGGGAAACAACAAGGATGGCGGCAAACACAAACGCTACGGTTGGAAAACCGGGGAAACCGGCCCCACCGCAAGATTTCCTGCCCCGGGGCTCAACCCTGAGGATTCAAAAATCGGCCCCGATGGGCGCGATGAAAACCCGCCTCTCAACCAGGTGGCGCTGTATTTGTTGGACCCGGAATCCACTGCCAAGGATGAGTCGTTGCTCGACAACTCGTTGTTGGATGGCCGCAAGGCGCTGATTTCCCCCAATTCCGCACTCGCTGTTGCGGGCATTGTGCCACCTCTCGAGCGGGGCACCGATGGCCGCTTGGTCGATCTCAAGGCACGCGCCGTGGAAGAGGGGCTTTCCACCCAGATCATTCCTTATGACGAACAGGCGTTGGTTCCTACTGTGAAGGGGGTGGATCCTTCGGTGATTGGCTCGCCCAAGCTCAACCTCAATGCCCTGCTCACCAAACCGGCAAACACCGCGGTGGATGAAATGGCCGATTGGATCAAAAAAGGACTACTCCCGGATTTCGAATCATCACGCAAAGGCGGCTTTCCTGATGATTATGTCAAAACCCTTGCCGCCAATGCCATCGACTACGCGGATACCAATAGCGAAGCCACGGTGAGCGGCACCGGCATCATGGGGAGCAAGGCCTATCGCGGGATCGATGCCTATCCGCTGATGAGCGAGGTGATTCTTCACATTAAATACAACGGCGTCACTACCGTCAAAGGCCGCAAGCGCTTGAACTGGGAATTCATCCTGTTTGCGGAGTTATGGAATCACACGAACCTGCCGGTCACTGGCACGGCGAGGATCTCTTATGAAAACGGCATGCGCCCCCCCGCCATCGGTGCCGGTGTGATGGGAGATCGTTTCGATGATCCCGTGCTCATGAGGGATCCCACCCAGGTCCAGCCGACCTTGCAGAACATAGGTGGGCGGTATTGGTCGCCGCCGTTCAATGTGAGTCTCCAGCCCAACCAATACAAATTCTACCGGGCGGCCAGTATTATTTATACCATGGATGTGGGGCCGTCGTCGCAGACGCTCCAGAATACCTTCGAGATCTACGAGGAGCTGGGATCTTCTGGTGTTTCCATGATGTGGAACAACGTCGAAGTGGATCGCAATGACAAACTCGTTCGTGGAAACAGCGCCGCGAACGAGCTTGAATACATCACCAACTTCAAAAAACAATCGGGCAAGGCCAATATTCCCGGTCACAGTTACGGCACTTACAACACGTCGAACAATTACAAGAACAACATGGGGGATTCCCGTCATGCGCTCTATCTCCGCGGTGGGGATTATCCGCTTTCTGATAACTCCTACCCGGGAAACATCAGCCCCAACCGCCGGAACATCCGCAACGTCACCATTTATAAAAATGGCAGCGGCCAACAGAATGTGTATGGCCGGGTGCTGCCGTCCGAATGGCCGGACAGCGGGCACGATGTGCCGGTCAGCGGACTCCCGCTCTCGGCTCCTCCGGTCAATGATTATGATCCGACCAATACGATTCTCTATCCTGATTTTGTGAATTCCAAGGAAGGGGAAGCTCCCACCTTCATTTCCAATCGCGGCCGCTTTTTCAGCGCGACGGAACTGGGCCGGGTATTCGACCCTGTGATGTTCAAGCCTGATTTCAACAACTCCTCCGACACTGCCTCCTTGCTGACAGGCCGCATGCCGGCCGGCCGGGTGTCGTGGCCGTCAGTTGAAATCAATCCCACTCCCGACATCTATTACGGCGGAGGAAATACCCTCCGGATCGGACGGCCGGAACACCCGGAGTTTGGCAAACCCATCGGCCACAAGCCTTCGGAAATGCCTAAAACCCATGCAGCGCGCCTCTTGGATCTATTCCATGCCGGCAAGTCCCGCTCGACCGAGGCCACCGAACGCGAAGGTCCGCTCCAGCGCATTGAGGGGCATGTAAACATCAATACCGCGAGCAAATACTCGCTGCGGCTGCTTGCGGGTGGCATGCTCGCCGCGGACCCCGTCCTCCGCCGGCGCACCAATGATTCCCACAGTTCGGCGGACATGGCCCCTCCTGTTTCCTCGCTTGAGGTTTCCACTCCCAGCTCGAAACGTGAGGCAGATATCATTGCGGATGCCATCGTCCGCGGCAGGCCCTTTGCCTCTCCTTCGGAACTCGCATCCGTGGTCACTAGCGACAACAAGTTGGTTTTTGGAAACCGGGACTTGCTGCCGGATGGCAACAAGGTCCAGTGGTCGGACGCCGCCGCCGAGGAGGCCTTCGCCCGTGTTTTCAATTCCTCCACCGTCCGCTCGCGCAATTTCCGGATTTGGGTCGTGGGACAGTCGATCACTCCACTAGACAGCAAGTCCACGGCTGCACCGGAAGTGCTGGCGGAAGTTCGCAAAGCCTTCAATGTCTTCGTCGATCCAGGTGCCCGCAAGGCCGATGGTTCCATCGATCCCACCAAGGTCCGCATTACTGTTCCCTATGAAAACGATTTTTAAGTTAAGCATTGCTTGGTTCGCCCTCGTCGGTTTGCTGCCTGCTCAAGAAGAGGGGGCACCGCAGCCGACGGGCTTCATCCGCTTGGTCAATGGTGTGTCGCAAGGCACGGGTCCGGTTTTTCTAACCATCAATGGAGAGGATATCCGCCCCTCCGGATATAAACTTGGCGATGCCACCGGCGGCATTGGTTTGCGTCCGGGAAGTCACAAGGTGTCCATCAAGCGCGATGGCGTCCGTGAAGGCGTCACCACGGTGGTGCTTGCCAAGGATCAAACCGTGACCCTCATCCCTTTTGCCGAGAAAGTGCCCGCGAGTGATGAGGAACCTGCCTATTTCAAGATCCAGATCCTGCGCTTGAAACAAAAGGATGTGGATTCGGGACGGGTGGCGACCTTCGTGTCGGTCAGTGCGAATCCGGAGCTCAAGGTGGAAGTCCAGGCAGAGGACGGCAAGTGGTCTTCCTCGTTCGTTAAACGCCTTTCGGTGACCGAGCTGCCGCTCAATTTCACCCAAGGCTATGCGCCCGCCCGGGTGGCAGGAAGTCCGATCAAGCCCATCCCGATCGGTGGGTCCGGAAATTACGTGCTCGTGCTTTATGATGATCCCGAGGAAAAGGTGCAGTCGCTTTATTTCCGCGACTTCAAGTTCCTCAGTGCCGACTGATGCTTGCGTGTTTTGGTTCTCGGCATCCGGCTCGGAAGTGTTAGTGTGTCCGCATGCGGCGCTTGCGCAATGACCTTCCCTACACGTTCCGGCCGCCGATCCAGCGTGAGTGGCTGAGGCCCCTCGGGCTGGCCATCAACCGGCGGATCCATCTGTTGCGGAAATACAACATTCGGAGCATTCGCGATGAAGGGTTTGAACGCGTCCGCTCTCTTTGCGAAGATGGCCACTCGGTGCTTTTGGCTCCGAATCATTCGGACCATTCGGATCCGCATGTGATCCTCGAACTCAGTGCCCGCCATGGATTGCGGCCGTGTTTCATGGGAGCCCGCGAGATTTTCGAGGTGAGTCCGCTGGCGGGGTGGGCCTTGCAAAGCATTGGCGTGTTCTCGGTGGATCGCGATGGCCCGGATCTTTCGGCCATCAAGACCGCGATTGGTCTCATCGAAAAAGGGGATGAGCCGCTGGTGATCTTTCCGGAGGGAGAAATCTATCACCATCACCGCCGGTTGGATCCACTCAATGAAGGCGTGGCATCCATCCTTTTGAAGGGGGCCACGCGGCTTGCCTCCGGCAAAAAGGCCTATCTCGTGCCGGTCGGAATGAGATTCTATCACGAACAGGAAGTGGCGGTTTCTTTCCGTGATCGGTTATCGAAACTAGAGGACCGCATCGGTTGGACGCCGAAGCCGTCGATGCCGGTGGATGAGCGCGTTCTGCGTCTCGCCACCGGTGTGCTCGCCCTGAAGGAGACTGAATACCTCGGGGCGGCTGGCAGCGGCGGCATTCAGGATCGATTGTTGCAGTTATGTGAAAATCTGCTCAGCCAGGTGGAAGCCCGCTATCCCCGCGATGCCCGCGCCACCACGCCGCCGGAGCGCGTGAGGGCACTGCGTTACCGCATCCGCCGCCGTTTGCTCGATGTCGAGAAACCGCCATCAATTGCCGAAAGGGAAATCCTGCTCGATGATTTGGATCGTGTTTTCACCGCTTTGCAGGCCCATAGTTATATTGGCGATTATTTAACTGAATCGCCTACCACGGATCGGCGTGCGGAAATGATCATGAAACTGGAGGAGGATCTTCTGGGTTTTCCGACGTATCCCGTTCCCAGGACGGCCCACGTCATTGCAGGTGAGCCCATTCCCGTCAGCGACATGCTGGCATCGGGTGAGCTCACGCCCAAAGCGGCGTTGCCATTGACGGAGTTGCTTGAGAAGCGCCTCGGCGGCCTTCTCGCTTAGTGATCACCGCGCCGGATGCCCGTTCAGGGAATGAGGCGTGCTCTCAGCAGTTCCGTCACTTGTTTCGGGTTCGGTTTGCTGGTGGCGGACTTCATGACTTGGCCGGTGAGGAAGTTGAGGAGCTTTTCATTGCCTGCCTTCACAGCCTCCACCTCCGACGGGTTGTTGGCGATCGCCTGATCGACGAGGGCCTCGAGTTCGCCGGCTTCGGCCTTCTTGAAGCCCAGGCTTTCCGCGATGGTGGCGGGCGATTTCTCCGGTGAATCGAACAAGACGGCGAATACTTCGTTGGCTTGGTTGGAGGCAAGTGTGCCGTCTTCAACAAGCAGCAACAAGGAGAGCAGTTGCTCGGGTTTCACCGGGCAGGCGTCAATGCCGATTCCCTGCTCGTTGAGTTTTCCCATCAGGTTGTTGATGATGAAATTGGCGACCTTTTTCCCGGGGATGGCCTTGTCGAGGGTGCTCTCGAAGTAAATCGCGAGATGTTTGTCGGATGACAGGACCGAGGCATCATAGGCGGTGACGCCGAAGTCCTTTTCAAACCGCGCGGAGAGTTCGTGGGGCAGTTCCGGCACCAGTGGGCGGACTTTCTCCAGCAAGTGCGCCGTGCGGATGGGCAGGAGGTCGGGGCAGGGGAAGTAGCGGTAATCGTGCGCATCTTCCTTGGTGCGCATGAGTTGGGTTTCACCACGATCGTCATCCCAACGGCGGGTGGATTGGATCTGCGGGATGCCGCGCGAGAGGTCTTCGCCCTGACGCTCGATCTCGAAGTGAATAGCCCGGCGGATGGCGGAAATGGAGTTGAGGTTTTTCAACTCCACTTTGGGTCCCAAGGGTTCGGATTCCTGTTTGCGCAGGGAAATGTTAACATCGCAACGCAGCTGGCCTTTTTCCATGTCCGCGTCGGAAATGCCGCCTTGTTGAAGAATCATCTGGAGCGAACGCAGATAGGCAAATGCCTCTTCGGCAGATTCGAGATCCGGCTCGGAAACGATTTCCATGAGTGGAGTGCCCGCGCGGTTGAAATCGATGAGCGATGAGTTTCCAAGGTGCGTGGATTTGGCCACGTCTTCTTCCAAGTGGATGCGGTTGAGACGCACGACTTTCCCCGGGTGGGCGATGTTCTTGCGATGATCGGTGGGATAACAATGTTCATATAACGGAACTCCTCCACCGATGCAGAGAGGGAGATCCATCTGCGTGGTTTGATAGTTCTTCGGCATGTCCGGATAGAAGTAGTTTTTGCGATCCCACTTGGAGATTTCAGGCGATGAGCAGTCGACCATCAACCCGGCCAGCAAGGTTTTTTCGATGGCCTCCTGGTTGAGCACCGGCAAGGCCCCCGGCAATCCGAGGCAAACCGGGCAGGTATGGGTGTTCGGCGTGTCTCCGAATGAAGTGCGGCAGGCGCAGAACATCTTGGTGTTCGTTTTGACCTGGCAGTGGACTTCTAGGCCGATGGTGACGAGGTAGGACATGGTGGAGTGGATGCTGAAATGCTGAACAACCGGGATGCTGAAACGAAGGATTCAGAGATGGAGTTCCTTGAGGAGCGCTTTGAGTTGGGGATCGTTGAGTGCCTTGGTGAGCAGCGGGTGCCGGAGCAGCGTGCCGAATTTTCCCTCGCGGGCAAGATTTTGCAGCTCGGATTCCTCGACGATGATGGCGCGGGGAATGGGTTTGCCGGTTTTCGGGTCGATCACCGGTTGGAGCGGTGAGTCCCTGGTGGCCGTGATCCATTTGGCGAGTGCGAGCCTTGATGGTTCTGCGAGCGGGTCAAGGTGGCGGATCCATGAGGCTGGAAGGATCTTTTCGATCGAGGATTTGAGGTTCTGGACGTACCCCGCCGGTGCCGCTTGGCCGGTGGAATAGGCGCGGACTTCGGCAATCGAACCCGTGTGGTGCACCACCGCCGCCCCGATCAGGCAAATCAGAGAGGTGGGAATCAACGCAAACACCAAACGAAGGATCACGCTGCCAGATTTTTTTCCACCGGCATCGGAGCTCAGGAA
This sequence comes from Luteolibacter sp., assembly GCA_040399845.1. GTDB lineage: Bacteria > Verrucomicrobiota > Verrucomicrobiia > Verrucomicrobiales > Akkermansiaceae > Luteolibacter. Next base: position 35,319 of record JBBARN010000002.1, read on the forward strand.
TGGGCCGGACAGCAATTTGGCAAGCCGCCGGATCAGGAGAAACGAAACGACGAATGCCGCAAGGGGCAATCCCGTGGTCACCGCGCCGATGGATTTCCCGAACCAGTCAAACGACAGGCTCGGTGCATGTTGCCACGCGAAAAAGCCGATCCATGCACTCAGCGCGAGGGTCAAGGTGCCAAGAATCATGCGGGTAATCCCGCGCAACATCACGAATCCGGTGCAAACGGCGAAAATCACAAGGATTGCCGTGCCCAGACTGAGTTGCGGGATGGAGTCGGCTGGCATGAAAGAGAGTCGAGCTTAGATTGTGGATGGTGGATGGCAAGGGAAGCATTGTGAAGGCGTTCCGAGGACCACTGAGACACACAAGACAGAAGAGAAGAATACTCTGCGGTATTCACTTCTCGGTTCTTCAAGCCCAGATTCCGAAATAGAATCGGATTACATGCCAGAGGAACCCCTGATGGGAACCAGAGGCGAGCACTTGGAAGGAGTGCTTGCGCTGGGGTTCACTTACCCTTCTTTTTGAAATAACGGACCGTCGCCGCCACCAGACCGGGGATGTCGTGGGGATTTGCTTCGAAGGCTGGGGCTTGGCCTTTTTTCCGCAGGTTTGCGCTGGTGACCGGGCCGATGCTGCCTGCAACACAGCCTTCGGGCCAATCGAGGCCGAGGTCGAAAAAGTGATCGACGGTGGAGCCCGAGGTGAAGGTGATGAGGTCCGCACCATCCTCCGCGAGGCGGGCTTTGGCTCCGGTGGGGTCTTCGGTTTCCGGCACGGTGCGGTAGGCGATGCATTCGTCCACGATGGCTCCGAGTTTGGTGAGACCGTCGTAAATCACATCGCGCGATTCAGCTGCCTTGACCCACAGCATGGTGAGGTTTTCGACGGAATCCTTTTTGAAGGCATCGATCAAGCCCTCGGCCACAAAGCGGTCGGGGATCAGATCGACTGCAAAACGATACTCGCGCACTTTTTTCGCCGTGCCTTCGCCAATCACCGCGATGCGCGGATTGCCGAGGCTGCGGGCGTCCGGATAGGTCGCGAAAAACGCATCGAAAAAGCGCTCCACGCCATTCGGGCTGGTAAATACCAACCAGTCGTATTCGTGCGCATGGGTCACCATTTCTGCGAAGCCGATTTTGTCCTCCGGATGCTCGATGCGGATGGTTGGCAACTCGATCACGTCCGCGCCGAGGTCGGCGAGGGCCTTGCTGAGTTCGCCAGCTTGCTCGCGGGTGCGGGTGACGACGATGCGCTTGCCGAAAAGAGGGCGATTTTCAAACCAGTTGATCTTTTCCCGTTCGTTCACCACATCGCCGATCACAGCCACGGCGGGCGAACCGAAATTCACGCTCTCCGCAATGTCCGCGATGGTGGACAGGGTGCCGACGATGGTTTTCTGAGCACCCGTGGTGGCCCACTGCGTGAGGGCGATCGGGGTTTCGGGCGAGGCCCCGTGTTCGACGAACGATCCGCTGATTTCCCGCAAGCGCGCCACGCCCATCACGAACACCTTGGTGCCCGGCGCTTTGGCGAGTTGGGCGTAGTCGATGGAACTGTAGCCCTTGGTGGGATCCTCGTGGCCGGTGAAAATGGTGAGCTGTGTGTTGTGATCGCGATGCGTCACTGGGATGCCCGCGTAGGCAGGACCGGCGATGGTCGAACTGATGCCGGGCACGATCTCAAAGGGCACGCCTGCGGCCGCCAATTCCGCCGCTTCCTCGCCGCCGCGGCCGAAAATCATCGGATCGCCGCCCTTGAGGCGCACCACGGATTTTCCGGCTTTGGTTTTTTCCACGATGAGCGCGTTGATCTGATCCTGCGGCATCGTGTGGTCTTTGGCGCGCTTGCCGACGTGGATTTTCTCGCAGCCCGCCTTGGTCCATTGCAACAAGACCGGATTGCTCAGGGCATCGTAAACCAGCACATCGGCGCGCTCGATGCATTCCTTGGCGCGGAGCGTGACAAGGCCGAGGTCGCCGGGGCCTGCGCCGACGAGATAACAAATTCCGGATGGGATCATGAGAGGGATTGGAAAAGCAGTTGAGCGGTATCGAAAGGATCGCTGCCCGTGGCCTCGCCCGTTTTCGGGAGGCCGCCGGTTTCGGGAAACACCCGGGCGCGGAGGTGGAGTTGGCCCTCGGTGAGAGTGGAATGCACGCCCACCGGCGTGTGGCAACCGGCATCGAGCAAGCGCAGGAATTCGCGCTCCGCCGTGATCCGCGTCCAGGTGCCCGCATGGCCGATGGATTCCGCGAAAACCCGGCTGCGTGCATCGCCAGCACGGATTTCCAAACCGATCGCGCCCTGACCCGCAGCGGGGAAAAACACATCTTCGTGCAAACGCGTGGCGAACAATCCCGGCATGCCCGCAATTTCCTCCGGGCCATCGCCTTCCTGGAATTCGGGCAAAAATCCCAGCCGCACCAAACCCGCTTCGGCGAGCAGGATGGCATGGTTTTCCACGCCATCCGCCAGTTTTTGCAAGCGGGTGGGCACATTGCCGCGCAGGTCCACCACTTGCAGATCCTCGCGCAAAAACATCACCTGCCTTGCACGCCGCACGCTGCTCGTGCCGACCCGTGCGCCAGGTGCCAAAGCATCCAAGCCACCCTCCGCCCGCGTCACCAGCACATCGCGCACCGGGGCCCGCTTCAAAACCGATGCCAAAGCAAATCTTCCGTCCAGCACGGTCGGCAAGTCCTTCAAACTATGCACCGCGATGTCGATGCCGCCTTCGTCCAGCGCCTGTTCGAGTTCCTTGATGAACACGCCTTTGTCAAAAGTCCCCTCGGCCTTCGCGACTTCCGCCAGCGACACATCCGTGCGACGGTCGCCGGTGGTTTTGATGATGTTCCGCACGATTACCAGCTCCGGAAATGTAGCCTTCAACAAGTCCTCGGTCGCCGTCGCCTGCACCAAAGCCAAGGCGCTGCCACGCGTTCCAATCGTCAGCGGCGGCAGGGCGGGGGAGTCGGGTGTCATATCGGATTTCACAACGTTTCAGGGTTTCCACGCGCGGCGGAGCCCTTCCATGGCCAAGGAATCCCGCCCGCGCAAGCCCAAGCTGGATGGCAATTGATCAAGTTCCGGGCAGATTCAGTTTTGCCAATTCCGCTTCGATGATCTTGTCGCACTCCTCGATCTGTTTTTGCCGCTTGGCGCGGGCTTCGTCGGCAATCTGTTCGAGCGTATCAATATCGTAGAGATAGACCTCCTCGATTTCACCCACAGACGGGTCGATGTCGCGTGGAACGGCGATATCGATCAGAAAAAGTGGGCGGTATTTGCGGGCGCGGCGGGCTTTTTCGATATCCGACCGATGCACGATGGCGTGGGGCGCTCCGGTCGAGGCAATGATGATGTCCACGCGTCCGAGCACGCTTTGCCAGTCATCAAAACGCACCGCGCTGCCGCCCATTTCGTTGGCAAGCTCCTCGGCGCGGTCGAAGGATCGATTGGAAACAAAGATGGATCGCGCCCCGCGTGAGACGAGGCTTTGGGCGGTGATGCGGCTCATTTCGCCGGCCCCGAGGATCATCACCTCGCTGTCCTTGAGGTGGCCGAAAATCTTCTCTGCAAGGTCCACCGCCACATTGCCAACGGATGTGGAACCTTCCTGGATCGAGGTTTCCGTGCGCACTTTTTTGCCCACCCCGAAGGCGCGCTGGAAGACACGATTGAGCACACCTGCAGTGGCACCGGCCTCAAGTGCCGATTGGTAGGCATGTTTGACCTGGCCGAAAATTTCCGTTTCCCCGAGCATCATCGAGTCCAGTCCGCTGACGACGCGGCAGAGATGCTTGGCGGCAGCGGCTTTTTCCATCCGGTAAAAATGCGGCGTCACGCGATCATCGAGCGCGGTTTTTGTGGCCAGATGCGCTTCAAGCCTCGCGAGCGTATCCCGTGCATCCGGCGCGGCGAGGTAGAACTCGGTGCGGTTGCAGGTGGAAATGACCACACTTTCCGCCGCGCCGATGGTGGCGATCAATTCGCTGGCGCTTTCACCGAGTTTGGTATTCCCCACGGCGAAACGTTCGCGCACTTCAACCGGCGCGGTCCTGTGATTGAGGCCGAGGCAGAGAAGATCCATCAGACGAAGGCAAACACCCCAAGTGAAAGAATGAACAAACCCACCGTCAGCAGCGATAGCCGCCGACCCGTCAAACCCCTTACTTTCTTCACGCCTAACAGAAGCGCATATCCCGCCCACACCGACACGGCCGCGATCAAGTGACCCAGCGCGCTCGGGCTGTGCGGCATCACGAATCCGGCGACGATGCCCACGGTCAGCAAGCCGCCGCCCATCCAAAGCAGGCGCTCCAGCGAAACCAGCAACTCGCGCACCGGTGGCAGATTGCGGAACAGGCCGCTCTTGAGATGATGCTCCTTCAATTGCCGGTCCAGCACCAGAAACATCACGCCCGCCACGGCGGCCAGAGCGAGGGCCCCGTAGGCCAGCACCGAGGTGGCAGAGTGGGTTTCATGCCATGCATTGCCTCCCGCCAAGCGGGCCGGATGGGCGGTCAGGACTCCGGGCAGCAAGGCAAGCGATTGGAAAACCACCACCACCGGAGCCGTGAAGACCCCCAGCAGCGAGATCCGGTAAGCCGGGCCGATCAGGAGGTAAAACAAGGTGAGCGACCACGATAAAAACGCCAGAATTTCCCCCAGATCCGCCAAGGGACAGGCGGCGCGCAGTTGCCCGCGGATCGAAAGAAATCCCAATTGGCAGCCAAACACCCCGATCATCCAGAAGACCGTCCAGCGGCTTCGCCGCCCGCGATGCACGGAAACCATGCCCCACACTCCGCCGATGACGGCGAGCAGGGTGGAGAGGATGAGAAACCAACGGTCCATGGGTGGGTAGATGCTGAGATGCTGAAGGCCGAGACTTTGGGGTCCGGCGCGGGGAGGGTTAGTGATGGGCAGGTTTTAGCGAAGCGAAAATTTTCGGGATACTATTCCGCGCCGGGGGAGCGACGCATGGACTTTTTTTGCGAAAGCAGGCGTTTGTCGGCGACGGATCGTTGCTTGGAGCGCTTCGAGCGCGGGCGCTTTTGGCGGCGCATCTTTTCGATGGCCTGGGTTTTGGCGATCGCCTTGCCGTCGCGGATGGCTTCGAGTTGATCGCAGAGTTCGCGCTTGGCGAGAAAGCGGTTCATTTCGCGCGAGCGGTCCATCTGGCACTTGATGCAGACACCAGTGGGCAAGTGCTTGAGGAAGACGCAGTTGGACGTCTTGTTGATCTTCTGGCCACCCGCCCCGGAGCCGCGCACGAATTTTTCCAACAAATCCGCCTCCACAATGCCGAGTGCGGCCATGCGTTGTTCGAGGTCGCTGATTTTATCGCTGGAAATGGGATTTTGCATGCCGCCGGAGCGGCACCATAGCGCAGGTCTGTGCGGAGGAAAGGCTTTAGCCCTAACAGGAGGTCATCGATCGTGTTCAGTCCAGCGGGAGAGTGACTTGCAGGATCGATGCGTCGGCTTCGGCTTGGAGTGCATCACAGCCTTTCGGGAGCAGGGCGAAATCTCCCTTGCCGAGAACGCGTCCGGCTTTGGTTGTTAGAGAGCCTTCGACCACGGAAATGATGGAAAAGCGGCTGGGGTCCGGGTTGGTGATTTCCTCGCCTAATTTCAGGGATTTCAGATCGGTCTTGAAGTAGGGGCAGCTGGCGAGCGTATCGCCGACGGGTTGGTCCATACCGGGTTCGAAGTCATGGAAGTCGATGCTTGCCATGGATTCCGGCACGTGGAGTTCGCGAGGCTTGCCATCGAGGCCCATGCGATTCCAATCGAAGACCCGGTAGGTGGTGTCTGAATTCTGTTGGATCTCATGAATCAGGAAGCCCGCGCCGATGGCATGCAGGCGGCCGGAGGCGATGAAAATTGAATCACCAGGCTTGGGCGTCACCGCGTGGACGCAATCGGCGACGCTCCCGTTGGCAATGGCCTGTTCGAAATCACTGCGGCTCACTCCCTGTTTCAATCCGACATACAATCGCGCGCCGGGATCACAATCGGCGATGAACCACATTTCCGTCTTGGGCTCGCCACCCAGCGACGAGGCGAGATCCACAGGCGGGTGGACTTGAATGGAGAGATCATCGCGGGCATCGAGCACCTTGATCAGGATCGGAAATCGCGGATGGCTGTCATATCCATTGCCAAAAATCTCATCCCGCCGGGTGGTCCACAAGTGGTGGAGGGATTCGCCGCTCCACGGGCCTTGATCGACGACGGATTGCTCGTTTTCGCGATCCACAATCTCCCAAGACTCCCCGAAAGGCTGGTCCGGATGTGGCAGCTTTCTGCCATAGACACGCTCCAATTCGCGTCCGCCCCAGACGCGTTCCATGTAAAGGGGCTGGAATGTAATGGGTTCCACGTCGCGGTGATAACGGGCGGGTCGGGAATTTGCAACTGTTCTGGCAATCCGGCGGTTGACCCGGGGGATGGATAGGCAGAGAATCAGGGCGAGTTGCCTGAAGCCGACACCGCACCTGATTCCAAAAGTCCGCGCCCGAGGGGTTGCTGGAGGAAGCTTTGCTTGCTGTTTTTATTGGTGTTTTTGGGTTTTGCCATCTGGCTCAACGGGCCGGGACTTCGATGGCTGGGCCCGCGGATTGCGGAGCACTATCTGGAGAAAGCCGGACTGAATGGTTCATTCGTCCTGCACGGCAGTATCACCGGGGGCATCGAGATTCGCCAACTTGCGTTGAATGGCAAAGGCTCGCTGTCCTCCATCAAGGTCGGGCGCATTGCTCCGGATTATCGATTCCGCGAATTGTGGCAGGGGCGGCTCGGGGGTATGGAAATCGAAAACGCGCATGCCGAGATCCAGCTGGGAGCCGAGACGGAGTCGGCCTCCGGTGACTCAACATCCGCCTTCGAAAGCGAGCCGCTGGTGCAAACGATCCGCTCGCTCCGCGAGAAGGCGATCGCCACAACGGTATCCCTCAAAGGCATCAGCATCAACGCAAGCCGCGAGGGCAAACCTGTTGTTTCCCTGGCACCTTCGTCGTTGCTTCATCAGGCCGGGGAATCCGGATTCGAATTGGATTTGGGGGCGATCACCGATGGTCAGGGACGCGTCTGGCCTGCCCAGCAATCAATCATCGTGTGGAATGCAGATGACATCCGGATCGACCGCCTGGATCCGCTTCCCGCCCTCGGAATTCGCGAGTTGGTGGTTAAAACTCCGGCGAGTGGCGGGATTTCCGCTGAAACCCAGGTGCTCGTCGAAGGGGCGACGCTGATGGTGGAGGCGTCGCCGGGATTGTCCTCCTTGCGGGTTGATCTTCGTGAAGGAAGACTCGCGAGTCGGGTGTTGGCGGAGCGTTATGGATTCGATCTGCCAGCTTCCGGAGAGCTGACCTCGTTATCGGTGCAAGTGGACAATCTGCTCCCGGATCCGATGATGGCGACAGGAGCGATTCGATTGTTGTTAGAAAACATCGAGTTCGAGGAATGGAAGGTTCCGGAGTTAAGTGTTGATCTTGAACTGGAGCAGGAAAATGCCTCGTTGGCTGCCAGTGGAAATGCGCTCGGAACGGGATTCAACATCAATGCGGCGGGACCCATAACCCGGGATTCTAGCGGCTTGCGCCCCGGGGAGATCAGTGGTCGATTCAACGTGGCGGATGTTTCCAAAGTCATCGCCGCACTTTCAAACAAGGTGAAGATGATCGATCCGGCAGTTCCGGTTCCTGCGTCGATGGTGGACGGTGGCTTCCGAGTTGCTTTCGATGAATTGAAGCCATCGGCAGCGGATGTGAATCTGGTCCTGAAGCCTGCCGATCCCGCCACGGCTTCATCGCTTGCCATCGATGCGAAGTGGTTGGTGGATTCCCCGATCAAGGCGGATCTGCAACTGGAGGGAATGACTGCAACGGGCGAATACGATACCGCAAAATCAAGTTATCAGGGCAACGTCGTGTTAGAAGACTTCAAGAGCGGGCGCATCGATCCTTGGCTGGCGCTGGTCCGGGCTTCGACGGAAAGTGCGCTGGGAGTTTCGGGTGTCTGGACTGGCGGCGGCTTGTTGAAGGAGGATAAACATCACGGAGAGTTAAGTCTTTCCTCTCTCGACTATGCGCGCGGAACTTCACCCGCGATCAAAGGGAAAGCTCATGTGAGCTATCAATGGCCGGATGGGTTCGAAGCGAAGGACATTTCCGTACAAACTCAGGATCAAACGATTTCCAGCCAGGCGAGGATGGCCGGTGGTTTCCTTGAACTCAATCAACTCCAATGGCGTCACCGGGATCAGGAAATGGCTGGTGGATCGGCAAAACTTCCAGTGCCAGAGGATTTTGCCAAATGGCGTGAGATGATCGCCGCCGACCCGCGCGCTGTGGAGTTATCGTTGGATACCAAGGTGCTTTCCCTTGCGGTTCTCAAGGACTGGATTCCTGCTGCCACACAGTTGGATGCGCAGTCCACCGGGCAGCTCAGCGTGAACCTTCGCGGCACTTATTCGAAGCCGGACGTGCAAGTCACGATCGAGGCCAAAAACCTGCGTTCCCCCGATCAGCCGAAGTTGCCTCCGGCCGGCTTGAAGCTGACCTTGGCGGGAAAGGATGGCCATCTGGCGGTGGTGGGCAGCGTGGTGATGCCGGATTTCCAGCCCGCCGTGATCCAAGCCTCCATGCCATTCCGACCTTCGGAATGGATCGAAGATCCGAAGTTGATCCAGACCGAGAAATTCATCAGCCGCGTCGATCTCCCACGGGTGGATCTGGCACGCTTCGCATCTCTAGTACCAACAGCCCGCCGGATTGAAGGCGTGATCACGGGAAATCTGGAGGCGGCAGGCGAAGTGGGATCACCGGCGATCAAGGGCAAACTCGAGCTCTCCGGCGGTCGCGTGGAAATGAAGGATCAGAGTATCCCTGAAATCACTGGCATCGGACTCGCTGTGGATCTTGCCTTGGACAAGATCACAGTTCGTGGCCTCAAAGGAGAACTCGCCGGTGGCAACATCAGCGGCGGTGGCACACTCACATTGGATGCGGGGAAACCGGGAGTCTTGGATTTCCGCGTGCGGGGTGATCACTTGCCAGTGGCGAGAAATGATTCGTTGATTGTGCGCTCCAATGCGGATCTCCGCTTGAGCGGTCCGTGGCAGACCGCCGCCCTGAGTGGCAGCCTCGGCATCATCGACAGCCTGTTTTATCGGGACATCGAAATCCTTCCGATGGGCACTCCTTTCACCGGGCCCTCCGCCGCGGCTTTGCCGAAACTCGATGCTCCGGCGAATCCTGCCCAATCGATTCCCGAGCCATTCCGCAATTGGACGCTCAATCTGCGCGCGAGGACGGAAAACTCCTTTCTCATCCGCGGCAACATCGCCAGTGGCCGCATCGATGGCGATGTGCGGATAGGCGGCACGTTTGGAAGTCCTGCTCCTGATGGAGAAGTTCGCATTACCAATCTGCGTGCATCGCTTCCATTCAGCACGCTGACTGTGAAGTCCGGCTTGCTGCGGTTTTCACCGGCGACCGGGATGGACCCGATCCTTGAGATTCGAGGAACTGCCGAGCCGCGGCCCTATCGGGTCAATGCCTACGTCTATGGCCGTGCCTCCAATCCTCAACTGGTGCTGACCTCCAATCCTCCGCTGCCGGAAAATGAAATCATGACGCTGCTCGCCACCGGCACCACCACAGCGGGACTCGAGGATCCCCAGATGGCGTCCACACGGGCCATGCAACTGCTCGCGGAGGAGCTCCGCAGAGGTCGTTTTGCGGTGGGCCGCCAGCTCAGGCCTTTGCTGGGATTGCTCGATCGCGTCGATTTCTCGATCGCCGAGGCGGATCCCTACACCAGCGAGTCCTTTTCCACCGCCACCCTTGCCGTGACCGACCGCTGGTTTGTTTCCGCCGGAATGGGCGGGGAGGGGGACTCGCGTGTCCTTGCCATTTGGCGCCTTAGCTTCCACTGATGAATTCACTCCGCCCCATTCTCATGTTGCTCCTGACAGTCGCCACGGTGACTGCCAAGACACGGGTGCGGATTGAGGGCATGCGCAGCATGAGTTCCAATCAGGCGCTCGTCCTCCTGGGGGAACGCTTGGAACATGTGCGCGCGTCGCCGGCATCGCCGTCCCGTGCGGATGATGCCGCATTCTTGCTGCGCCAGGCCTTGCACAAGGAAGGTTATGCGGATGCCCATGTCCGTTGGCGGATCGCAGGGAGCGACTCGGTGGTTCTAACAGTAAATGAAGGTGGCCGTCTTTCCCTGGGGCCGGTGACGGTCTACGGGGTGTCACCGGATGAGGCTAAAAAGCTCGCGAAGTTGTATGCACGGCCTGCCGGAAAGGATCGTCCTTTGGTAGCAGCAGCTCCTCCTTTCCGGGAAGAGGACGTGGCGGTGGGGCTCTCCTATGTGCAACAGGAACTCCATGCAAATGGCTACTGGGCGGCTCAGGCAAGTTTGCGTGATCGTCAGCTCGATGCGGCGTCGGGCGTGGTTTCAGTCGCCATCGATGTGGTGCGGGGTGAGGTGCACCCCATCGGCACTCCCGTCATCAACAGCGCGGATGGACGGGGCGTGAAACTCACCGCAACGGCGGTCGCTCCGTTCGTGGGGAAGGAGGCCTCCACTGCCAATCTGAATGCCATGCGCAATGCGGTGGAACAAACCGCAGTGAGCCGTGGTTATCCGGATGCGGTCATCCGCATGGGGCGTCGTTTGGTGGATGGGCGTTTCATCCCTGAATTTTCCATCGATTTGGGAACTCGGGTGCGCCTGAGAAATATTGATATCGAAGGCCTGGAGCGCACCAAGCCGGAACGCATCGCCAAGCGCATGCAAGACATGGAAGGGGAATGGTATGACGAGGCGGCCATGAACAAGCGCCTGCGGGCCATGCTCGCCACCGGTGCCTTCTCAGCCGCCAGCGTGGAAACCGAAGTGGTCGGGGAGCGACTGGTGGATGCCACCCTGCACTTTGAAGAAGCCAGGGCGCGTGAGGTGAGCATCGCCGCCGGATTCGGCTCCTATCAGGGAATGATCACCCGGTTTACTTATACCGATCGCAATTTGATGGGAAACCTATGGGGGCTGAATGCGGGATTCGAGTTTGGTTACCGCGGTGTGCTCGGAGATGTCAGGGTGACGGATCCATGGTTGTATGGATCGGATGTTTCAGCGACAGCACGCGCTTTCGCCCTGGTGTATGGTCGCGAAGGATATGATAGTTTCGAATCGGGCCTCGAGGGCAAAGTGACGTGGGAATTCGGCCCGCATTATACTCTCGAACTCTTGCTCGGAAACTCCGTGGTGAACCTCAGTAGCGATGGTTTGCCAAGTTCGGAGTTGGGTGAGACGGTGTATGGAAATCCAAAACTCCGTGTCACCCAGTCATTGGATTTTCGTGATAACGCCGTATTGCCCACCAAAGGATGGCACTTGGAAAACCCACTCGAAGTGGGTGCGGCGGTTGGCGGACTTTCGACGTCCTATCTCAAGGCGGGCCTGACCGGTGGTTGGTATCACAAACTCAACCGCGACTATCATTTGGGATTTGGCGGCGAATGGGGCGTGCTGATTCCCTCGGGAGACAGCGGCGACCTGCCCATCGACCTGAGGCTCTTCAATGGTGGAGCGCGCAGCGTGCGGAGTTTTCCCGAGCGGGAATTGGGACCGACCTTTGATGGGTATCCCACGGGTGGCGAAGGGATGTGGAATACCAATCTGGAGTTGATGCGAAACATTACGGATTCCGTGAAGGCAGTCGCATTTGTGGATTCCGGGACTCTGGCGCGGAACTTTGAGGACATCGGTTCTGTGAGCATCGAGATGGCGGCCGGGATTGGCATCCGTTTGGATCTGCCCATTGGCCCGGTGCGATTGGAGTATGGCTACAATCTCACCCGCGATCCGGGTGAACCAGCGGGAACCATCCATTTTGCGATTGGTTATGCCTACTGAATCCGATCATCTTTTCGACAATCGCGCCGTGAGCGCTGTTTTCCGCATCTTCGGCGGGCGTGGCGATGAAGGGCGTGGCGGTGAGGGCCAGCGAACATCCACTACAGGCATGCATCTCATCGAATTCCGCTTCCTGGCGCTGTGGATTCCGTTGTCATTGCTCGTGGCGCTCGCCCATTATCTCACCGGACATTGGGGCATGGTGGCGGGCTGGCTCCTGGCTTTTCCCCTTGGGTTTCTGATCATCAATCTTCTCCCGATCGCACTCTGTGGACGGCACCCAACCGTGCAATGGAGGTTGTGGTTGTCGCTGTTTGTGATGTGGGCATGGTTTCATCGCGGGGCCGGTGGCATCACGGCGGCATTTGCATGGGCGTGGCTGTTTCTGGCATCCCTGAATCTGGTCTCATGGGGGATCGGCGTGGTGCTGTCCACCTTGGGGGGCACGGGGCAAAAGGCGATGGCGTGGCGGATGTTTCTATTCCTCCTGATTCATCTTCTGATCATCGTTTGCGGCATGGCAATCGGGTGGTCATGGGCCATTGCCGCCGGTGCTTGCGTGGCGGCCATGATTTGTTTTGCGATCCTGCATCCGACGTGCCCATGGGTGGGGCCGGTGACCACTCACACGGGAGATGATCGGATTCTCATCACCATTGACGATGGGCCCGACCCCCACGATACGCCGAAGCTGCTGGATCTGCTGGACCGTTATCAAAGCAAGGCGATCTTCTTCATGATCGGCGAAAAAGTCCGGGCCTATCCGGATTTGGCGCGGGAAGTCCTGCGCCGTGGGCATGAGATCGGCAACCATACACTCACTCATCCGCAGGCGTCTTTCTGGTGTGCGGGGCCTTCAAGAACCCGCCGCGAGATCGCGGAATGTGACCTCATCCTGCAGCAGACGACCGGGGTGAAACCCAAGTGGTTCCGTGCTCCTGTAGGCCACCGCAACGGGTTCACCCACCCGGTGGCGCGTGAACTTGGTCTTGAGGTGATGGCGTGGAGCCGCCGCGGTTATGATGCGGTGGAGAAGGATGCTGCGAAAGTGCTTGCCCGCATCCTGCCAGATCTTGCTCCGGGTGATATCGTGTTGCTTCACGAAGCCACGCCGATTGCGCTGGAGGTGTTGGAGGGCGTGCTCCGGCATCCCGCATTGCTGGAGCATGCGAATCAGTTAGAGCCACCCGGTTCCGCAATCAGACAAGGGTAAACTCCCCGTCATCATCCACGCCGTGCCAGCCAAGCTTGCCAAACGCACGCAGGATCGAATCAACAGGCTCACCATCTTCTTCGCCCTCGCCATGTTCGATGGTGGCGGAACTGCTGAGACCGCGGTTGCTCTCGATGCTGATGACTGTGTTATAACATTCCAGATAGATCCAGTCCCCCCACGCCTTGGATTCATGGCGCGGATCGAGATGTTCCTTGCGCAGAGCCGCAAGGACTTCCGTGATGGTGGAGGGAGGGGAGAGTTCGGGCAGTCTGACGAGTGTTTCCATGGGAAAGGGGATGGGTGGGAGCGATGCAACCACGGGCAGGATGAGGCAACTCAGCCCGCAGGTCGAGGATCGATTGCGAAGCTTGCCTCACAAAGTTTCGAGTATGCGCCTTGACATGCGAGAAGTTGGTCATGCGTGCCCTGTTCGATGAGGCGTCCGTTGTCGAGCACGATGATGCGGTCTGCCTGTTGCACGGTTGACAGACGGTGGGCGATGACGAAGCAGGTGCGGTCCGAGCGCAGGTTTTCCAAGGCCTGTTGGACCAGTCGCTCGGTCCGGTTGTCCAAGGCGGATGTGGCTTCATCGAGCAAAAGCAAGGGTGGATTCTTGAGTAGGGCGCGGGCGATCGAGAGGCGTTGTTTTTCTCCTCCGGAAAAACGTCCGCCACGTTCTCCGGCGATGGCGTCCAAACCATCGGGATGGGCGCGGATGAATTCTGCTGCATTCGCCGCTTCGAGCGCTGACCAGAGTTCTTCGTCGATTGCATCGTGTTTGGCGAGCAGCAGGTTTTCCCGCAAGGTGGTATTGAACAGGAAACTCTCTTGGGTCACATATCCCAGCTGGTCCCTGAGCCATTCTTTGGAGACATCTGCGAGCGGGACTTCATCAATGAGGATGCGCCCGCTACTCGGTTCGTAAAACCGCGTGAGCAGGTTGAGAACAGTGGATTTTCCCGCGCCGGTGGCCCCGACCAGGGCGACAGTTTGACCGGGCATGGCTTCGAGACTCAAGCCGCTGATGGCCGGGGAGGAATCGGCGTAATGGAATGAGACATTCTCGAACCGCACATGGCCGCGCACCGAAGCAGGACGCAAGCCCTCGGTGATGTGGGATTCATCCGGAGTGTCGATGATGGTGAAAACGCGTTTCGCAGCCACAATGCCGCGGGTGAAGGTTTGCGAGAGTGGATTGATGCGTGAGATGGGATCAAACAGGAATCCCCAGGCCACGAGGAAGGAAATCACCACGCCCGGGGAGAGTTTGCCCTGGAGCGCCCAGTAGGCGCCGAAGGCCACCATCAGGATGATGCCGGATTCCGCAATGAAGGATACGGTCGGCCAGACCACGGCTTGCCCGCGCATGACGGTCATGTGTTTTTCTCCAACCTTGCGCGATGCCTTGTCGAAGGTGTCGAGCGCTTTGGGTTCCACCGTATAGGCTTTGATCTGCCGGATGCCGGCAAGGTTGTCGTGGAGGATGGCATTCAAGGCGGATGAGGCTTCCGACGATGCGCGCCACATCGGCTCGGAGCGCTTCGCCCACCAACTTGTTAGAAGTCCGATGAATGGAAGTGGCAAGAGAGTGACCAAGGTAAGCTCCCACGAATGATAGATCATGTATCCCATGACGATGAGAAACTGAAGGATGGCGGCAAGCGCCTGATCCACGCCTTCGATGATGACGCGGTCCATCGTGGGCACATCGTCGGCGACGCGGGACATGATTTCTCCGGATGAGTTGGAGTCGAACCACTTCACCGGCAAGCGCTGGAGTTTGTCATAAAGTTCCACTCTAACCAAATGGGTGAGTTTCAATTCGAGCGAGTTGTTGACATAAGTCCGCAGCGTGAAAAGCACTTGCCGGGCGAGGATGGCGGCGATGCCAATGGCGGCGGTGGGCAGAATGAGATCCGGACGGTTCTTCCCAATGATGACATCGATGAAGCGCATGGTCACCCCCGGAAGCACCAGCACCAGCGTCGTGCACAGCACCGCCATAACCAGTGACACGATGCTCAACATCGGAAACCGGAAGGTGTGGCGGATGATCCTCGCGAGCACGGACATGCGCCAGCATGGGCACGGGGATCGCGATTTGGAAAGGCTGTGAATCGCCCGATGCACGGTGGATGGAGTCCCGTATTGGGATTGTTCTTGAAGCCTCTCACGAATCGGGGAGGGTCGTGGCGGATGACGACCTTTTATCTCATCGGTCTGCTGGCGGCATTTTGTATCGGGCTCTCGAAGGCGGGCTTCAGCGGAATTTCGATGGTTTCGGTATTCTTGTTGGCGGATTTGTATGGTGCGAAGGCGTCCGTGGGTTTGGCGCTTCCGCTCTTGATCGCGGCGGATCTAATGGCCTATCCGGCATTCATTCGGCATGGATCCTGGAAACCCGTTTGGCGTTTGTTAGGTCCGGCATTGGTGGGGCTGGGCATCGGGTGGTGGATGCTTGGCTGGATCGATGACGGCACGGCGCGGCGGGTGATCGGTGCCTGCGTGTTGTTGATGGTGGGGCTCCAGATCTCGCGGCGTTGGGTGCCCGGATGGTTCGACTCCTGTGTGGATTCAAAAGGTTTCGGTCTCGGGGCCGGGGTGCTCGGTGGGTTTGCCACGATGCTGGCAAATGCCGCGGGCCCGGTGATCCAGCTCTATCTGATGGCGCGCAAAATTCCAAAGATGGAGCTGATCGGGATCGGCGCCCGGTTTTTTCTGCTGATCAATTTGCTCAAGGTGCCACTCAACGCCCGTCTCGCCCTGATCAATTCGGACAGTTTGTTGGAGAATGCGCGGCTCCTCCCAGGAGTGGTGCTCGGGATTTTTGGGGGGAAATGGCTGATCCTCCATGTGCCCCAGGTGGCGTTTGAGGGGATGATCCTGGTTTTTTCAGTCATCGCGGGGCTGAGGCTGCTCTTTTGGTGAGCTCCCAGGATTTTAGCGCCAGGAATTCTCTTTGAGCGCTTGAAACGATTGATAGGCGAACATGGCGAGGAACAAGGGAAACAAAAAGCTGCCCGTCATTTGATAAATCAGAATCCCGGCGCTGATGGCCGTGATGATGGAGATCCAGAGGGTGATTTTGATGCGCTGGGGCCCAAGGACAGTTTCCAGGAGCCGACCACCGTCCAGTGGGAGAACGGGCAGAAGGTTGATCACCGCCCACGCGATGCTGATCCAAATCAATGTCCCGAGGAAGTATTCTCCCTGAGGGTTTAGGGTTGGCAGCAAAGGAATGACCAAGTAGATCGCTACACCCAATAGGATTTGTATCAGAGGGCCGCCAGCGGTGACCGCGAAGGACTGCGGGCGGGTCAAGGTCACGCCGGAATAGGCAGCATAACCTCCGAAGGCTTGGAGGGTGATCTCGCTGTAGGCACCGAATTTGCGTGCCGTCAGTGCATGGCCTAGCTCATGGACGAGAATCGATGCAAAGCCCGCCAACATGAACAGCAGGATCCTGAAAATCCCTTCGGGTGAGTCTACCGAACCGGCACCTCCAAGGAGAATCAGGCTGATCCAAAAAAAGGGTTCGACCCGGACCGGGATGCCGAAAATGGAAAAACGAATCATGTGACGGGCGTGATAGGCGAGGAAAGGAGGCGAAGCAAGGCCGGTAAACCCACACAACACGCTCTTGACCCCTTGGAAACTCCCGGGTATAGCCTCGGCGCTCCGCCAAAAACGGCCAATCAGCCGTCTGTTCACCTCTGATCGCCTTGGAATCATGCTTGTCTCACCTCACCGTATCATCGGGATTGCCAGTTTCGCCATTGCCATGGTGTCGGTTGCTTGTGGCCCTGCAAATCCACCGGTCGTCCGCCACAAGCCGCAGCGGGTTTTGCACCAGTGGTTTGATGACGGAGGCCAGGGCAAGGTGACGATCCGCATCAGCCTTCCGGACCAGATTGCCGAGTTCAAGCGTGGGGATCGTGACATCGGCTGGTCTTACGTGGCGACTGGCAAGGAAGGCCACGGCACCAGCGCGGGGAGCTACAAGATCACGGAGAAAATCGTGGACAAATATTCCAACCGCTATGGGTGGATCGAGGATGAGTTCGGCAATGTGGTCAATGGCGATGCCAAGCCGACCGACAAGGTGCCGGAGGGCATGGTCTATGTGCCTGCGCCGATGCCCTATTGGATGCGTCTTACTTCCTACGGCATCGGCATGCACGGCGGCTTGATTCCCGAACCGGGAAAACCAGCATCTCATGGCTGCATCCGCCTGCCCAAGGAGTTTGTGGCCACTCTTTTTGAAGCTGTGGAGGTGGGAACCCCTGTGATCATTACCCAAGAGCAGAGTATTCATGGCTCCATGCGTGAAAATCATATCTCACTGCCAGAACCGGTTCCCTTTGTGGGCGCTTCCGGCATCCGCGAGGGGCGGATCATTGCCACCAGGCCGCTCATGCCGGGAGAGACGCCCCCTCCCGGTGCCATTCGCCAGCGCCCGGTGCCCGGGACTTCCTACGGCTACTGAGCTGCAAGGACGAGGGAAGATGCACCGTTCCGGATCGCCTCATCGGGCACTTGCCACTTGAGCCCAATCATCCGAACGGGAATGGATAGACGGGGCCATGGCATTCGATGGGTTTGCCATCGGTTTTCGCGAGTGCCTGCGAGGCGAGGCGGTGGCCGACGCCTTGTTATTCGGTTTTGAGTGCGTCCGCCAGTTGCCTGGCCTCATCGCTGCCGAGGCTGGAGGCAAGGCGCTTGCAGAACGAGGTGAGGCTGCTGCGGAGTTGTGCATCGGTCGTGGCTTGGGCGGCGGCACAGAGGGATTTGAGCTCTTCGATGCCGCCGATGGCATAGAGGGATTTCATTGCCTCTTGAGCCGCTTCTTTTTCGGGGCCTTGGATGACACTTACCAATAGGGGAAGCACGCCTGGCAGTGAACGGCTTGCGGCAGCTTTGATGGCAAGCTGTCTGTTAGGACCAGCCGGGCCTTGGATGGAGGCAAGCAGAGACTCGTCGGCTTCGGGTGCGTCAATCCTTGCAATGGCTTGGGATACCGCCCGGCTGATCGTTGGGTCGCTTTCAGCGAGAAGCGGAAGCAGGGCGTCGAAGGCGGCTTTCCCTCCAAGCAGGCCAAGCGCGGAGATGGCGGCCGCGCGTTGTTCGGGGTCCTCTGATTTGAGAGCCCCGATCGCGATGCCCACTGCGGCATCGGCTGGCTTCAAGCTTGGCAGGTGGTTGAGAATCAGCAGGCGCTCGCTGTTGGAAAACGGAACGGTCGTGCGATCCAGTCCGCCTTGCAGCCATTCCGTCTGGTTTGTTTCCAACCCGCGTTTCAGCGCGGCAAGGCGGAGGTCGGCGTCCTCGGACTTCATCGCATCGCGGATGATTTCTGCCGACGATGCACCTTGGCAGAGGATCAGGAATGCCTGCAGCTTGATCTCGGGAGATGAAGATGTCTGATAGATTTTCCTGGCCACTTTGTCCTCTCCCGTGCCGGCGAAGAGCAGTGCCCGATCGATTTCCAACTTGAGCGGTTCCGAGAGTGTTTTAGAGCTGCGGAGTTTTCCAAGGGTTTGGATGACCTCCGGACCGCCTATTTTTCCAAGGGCCTCGATTGCCGCGCGGGC
Organism: Luteolibacter sp.; assembly: GCA_040399845.1. Classification (GTDB taxonomy): domain Bacteria; phylum Verrucomicrobiota; class Verrucomicrobiia; order Verrucomicrobiales; family Akkermansiaceae; genus Luteolibacter. Next base: position 54,072 of record JBBARN010000002.1, read on the forward strand.
GAGGGCGGGGTCCGGCGGGGTGATCATCGCGGAAATGGCTGGGACTGCGGCGGTCGCGCGGTTGAGGGCGAGCGAATCAAGCAAGGCAAGTTGATCTTGCGGGTTGCTGGCGGAGGCCATACTTTCGGTTAGAGTGGCGATGGCCTTCGGGTCATTCAATCCTTCAAGGACCTGGCGGGCCTCTTCCTTGAGCATGGCATCCGAACCAAGGAACAAAGCAGTTGTAGCAGGCACGGCCTCAGCGGGGCCTACACGGGCGAGGGCGCGCAGCATATATTTCTTGGCCTCGGCCGGGGTTTCGGGTTTGGCAAGGATTTCCACGATCGCGCTGATGGCGGCAGCCTGGCCAGCAGCACCCGGCGCGGTGGCGGTGTTGATCAATCCGTTGAGTTCGGCACGTGCGGCATACTGCGCATCTCCGGATGGATCGGAAAACTTCGCCGCCACGCTGGTAAGCCCGGCGGAATCGAGCGCAAACAACGAGGAGGAAATGCCAAGGAAGATGATGAGTGATGGTAAAAGTTTCATGGGAATCAAATGGTTAGAATGGAAGGGCATAAGGGGCGCGGCGCGGGCGGTCCATCATGCGGGTGGCCACGGCATCATCGACAACCTGTTCGCTGGCGGGGTCCCATTTCACGGCGCGACCTAGGATCTCGGCGATGCCGCTCAACTGGCAGATGGTGGCTGTGCGGTGGCCAATGCCGACGTGGCAAATCGGTTGGGAACGGGTGCGGATGGCCTGCAACCAATCGCGACGGTGGTCCGAGGAAACGTAGAGGCGCTTGTCGCTTGATTTGAGTGCCATGGATTTCAACTCGGCTGGGGTCGTTACAAAAGCGTCATCGCGGCCGACGTGGACCTCGCCCTTTTCACCGATGAAACGGATCATCGCGCCCTTGGAATCGCCATCGCGGATGACCTTTGTGCCGTCCGCATAGACGTGGTATTGATGGTCGCCATCGACACCCTTAGGGACGAAAAGCGTGGGGCCGGATTCATCCATGCCGAGTGCCCACTGGATGATGTCGAAGTGGTGTGCGCCCCAGTCGCCATTTTTGCGGGAGCCGTATTCCCAGAATCTGCGCCAACCTCCGCCGTAATTGCCGACCACGCGTTCCGCATGATAGGGTTCCCAAGGCGCAGGGCCCAACCATCGATCATAATCGAGGTGGGCTGGCACAGGCTCGGCGGCAAACTGGGTGGGCGGTGGGAATTCACCGAGTTGGGTGATGACGGTGTGAACCTTGCCGATGTAGCCGTTGAGTACGAGTTCGGAGGCCTTGCGGAAAGAGTCGTTGGAACGTTGTTGCGAGCCGACTTGTACAATGCGCCCGTATCGAGCGGCCGCGGCGCGCATGGCTTTGCCTTCCTCAATGGTGAGGGTCATCGGTTTTTCAACATAGACGTCTTTCCCGTTTCGCATGGCATCGATGGAAATGGCGGCGTGCCAATGGTCCGGCGTCGTGACAAAAACCGCATCGATGTCCGGGCGGGCACATAACTCGCGGTGGTCGGTATAAGTATCGCAAGAGCCGCCGTTGGCTTTGATTTGTCCGGATAGATTTTCAAGCACCTGGCGGTTCACATCGCAGAGGGCGGCGAGGCTGGTTTGGCCCGAGGTGAGGGCGTAGCCGCGATGTCCTTCCGAGATCAGGCCATTGCCGATGACTCCGATGCGGATCAGGCTATTCGGACCGGTATGCCCGGCCCGGCCGAGGACGCGGGAGGAAAGGAGCATCGGCGCGGAGCCGCAGAACAAAGTGGCGATGCCGCCTTTGAGGAGTTTTCGGCGGGAAAGGGCCTGGGTCGTATCAGTTGGTTTCATGTGCTTGGAATGGAAGGGTGAAAGGGACGCCGCTTTGGATGGCTCCGAGATCGGGGGCTGTACCAGTGAATTCGTCCGTCAGCGGAGGGAGGATTGCGCCTTGGTTCAGAATCGGCGATTTGCCCGCAATGGTGTAGTAAGGCGGGCGCAAGGGGCGACCCTCCGCAAGGGTGATTCCGGGATCGCCGGTCATGGCGTTTTCCCCACGCGGTGTGACATTGGAAAAGAAGTTATGGGAAACCTTGCCGCCAATCGCTGTGCCCCAGATGTCCTTGGGCTCCGCGGTGCGGAGGATGAGATTGTTGCGCGCCTCGTAGGTGCTGGACTCGTGGAGGGCGAAGATCCGACCGATGCCGCCGTTGTCAATGATGGTGTTGTTGATGAAGCGCAGGTTCTCGACCGGTGCCTTGTATTGCAGCAACTCGCGGTTGACGAAGGGCCCCGCGCAGGCTCCTTCGAAGATATTATGATGGAGGTGATGGTTTTTCGGATGTTTGCCCCACACAGCGATCGGATAGATGCCACCGTAGAAGTGGTTGTGGTCGATTTCCACATGGTCCATCATGGCCTCGACGCCATAGGCATAACGCCCCCAGCCGAGGTTGAAAAAGTTGTGATGAATGCGGATGCCTGTGCCGAATGACGCGCTGACTGCCAGAGAGATGTGATTGTTGATGATGTTGTGATGGATCTCGCAATCCTTCAGCGCCATGCCGAGAAACTCGGCGGAAATGGCCGGAGCCATCCCGTTTTCCCAGGCACCATGGGTGGGAACCGTCAGCGTGTTGTTGTAAACCTTGAGGCCTTCCAATACATGGGTTTCCGATACCGAATAGTTGCGATCCTGGGCCTTCATGGCATATCCGCCCATATCCGGTCGCAGATTGCCGGTTTCTTCGATGCGATTGTCATGAATGATGAGGTTTTTGCCGCGATGATACTGCACCGCACCACTGTCTCCGCCACCCTCGCCCGAGGCTTTGGGGTTTCCATAAGTGTTATCCTTGAAGCGGCTGAAGCGGAGGATGGTATTATTCGCTTCAATGATCCAGAGTCCGCAGTAGCGGAAACTTGATACGTGGAGGTCCTCGAAAACCACATCGCGTGTCGAGGCTGCGAAGATTCCGCCGTGGCAACGTTTTTCCTGACCGTCCAGGGAGAATCCTTTCACCACCTGATTGCTGCCATTCATCTGAATGACAAAGTGCTCGGGAAAGGTATGAACATGAGGATTGGCATTCGGAACGGCCTCGGTGAGGTTGAACCGATGATTGACGAGGATTTTGGTTTTTCCCGAACCGGCACCGATGAGGCTGACGCCGCTCTTGAGTTGCAGGATTGCCGTTTCCGTGAAAGTTCCTTCGCCGATCCGGATGATGTGTCCCTGGTCCGCTTCGACGGCATTGCAGGCTTTGGCAAGAGTCCTCCAAGGCGAACCTTCGAGACCGTTATGGTCATCATTGCCGGAGAGTTCCACGCAATACGTGGTAGCCAGAGAACTGCCCGCAAGGAGGGCAAGCCAGAGTAGGATCCATTTCACGGTATGGGCAATGCCCCTTGAGGTTGCAACGGATGCTTGTCCGCGTCCATGACTCCAAAGTGTCATATTGAGAGGATAAAGGGCGGGACACGAAAACCCATATCGTGCCCCGCCCTCGGGATTGCCCCTCCAGAGGCAAATTTTCATAGAAGAGTGCGGAGTGAACGGCAAAGGGAGAGGACGGAGTCGGGCCACTCCTTCGATCTAACCGAATCGCCAGTCGTGATCATGCGCGGCGACGGCGCAGTAAAGCGAGCATGCCGAGACCGCCAAGCAGGGTGGCGGATGGCTCGGGGATGGCATCGACTTCGCCCATGGTGGTTGCGATGATCAGGTTATCGAAGCTTTGGCTAGTGCCATTTACAAAATCCTGACCATTGATGCGAATGCCATTCACACCGTCCAAGTCACGTCCGGTTGACGTGAGAAGCGCAGGTCCGCTCACATCGACTGGAGAGCCAGTCGCTCCCACCCACAGATCGACGATGCTGCTTGCTCCTGTGCCCAGCTGAATTCTGGCAACGGCGGTTTTCATGCCAACAATTGATTCCGAGGACACACTTGCTCCATTCATGCCCCAATAGTTATGTCCTACGGTTGGCCAGGTGTTGCCGATCAAGAAGTTTTCACTTCCATTCGTATAAAAAGTGAGGCCGCCATAGGAACCGTTTTCTGCCGGGGCACCGGAAAATCCAAAGTCGAAGGACAGCCAGATCGTTCCGGCTGAACCGAATTTGTTATCGCTAAAGTCTCGTCTTGCAGACTCGTTTCCTGTCGCGACACCAGTCGATACATTCAGGCCCGTGGTCTGCCAAGCCTGACTGAAGCCCGTGCCGCCATTATTGCCGGCAAGGCCGCCGTTTCCATAGCTGAAATCTTCCGCAATGATGATAGCCCCTTGTGACAGCGCTGCGGAGACGAGGAGTGATGCGCAGGTCAAAGCGGCGAGGGGGTTGGTTTTCTTTTTCATATATCGTATCTTTGTTTTTGGGTTGGTTTTTTGGTTCGGTCGAAGCTCTCAGTCAGCGCGGACTTGGATGAAGAGTTTGGCGGGTAATGGATTTCCGGGCAGATTGGAAAGCGTGACATCAACGCTTTCGTTGTCGCCGTTCGGAACAGGTGTGCCTTCAAGGGCACCCGTATCCTCGGTCCAGTCGGCAAGATTTTCGGAGAACCACACGGAGTAAACCAAGTCGCTGCCGCTGCGGCGGGTGTAGCTGAAGGTGCCAGCGGTCTTGTCAAGTGGGACGGAGATCGGGTTGACGGAGTTGCCATTGTTCGGAAGCAATCCAAAAGCATATTCCTCGAAGTTGGTGAGGCCGTCGTTGTCGTCGTCCGCCGCAGGCAAGCCGATGGATGGGGAAAACGAGTTGGCCCAGAGTTCGTAGTCGGTGGCGGTGACCGTGTAGATCAGGCTTCCATCGCTCTCGGCGAAGGTCCACTTCGCACCTGTGACGGCGAGCTCCCAAATGCCCGGGCCGATTTCGGTAAATGCACCGAGTGTGCTGGTGACTGCAGCAGGGCTGAGAGTGGGAACCGGGCCGGTGAATGAGGCGACATCGATGAGGAACCAGATGTTTCCATCGCCCGTCTCCGCAGCGGGGAGATCAATATCCACGGTGCCGAGGTAAGACAAAGTAGCGGTTTCCGAGCCGCTCAAATAGTTGCTCTGTCCGGCACTTGCGGGGCGGAAGCGCAGGCTGCCGGCGGGTGCGATGCTCAGCGTGCCGTCCTGGACGCTGGTGTTGCCGGTGTAGGTGTTGATGCCGGAGAGGGTTTGGGTGCCAGAGCCGGTTTTCACCAAGGCGATTTGACCACCTGTATTCATGATCGTGCCGCTGAAGGTCCCGCTGCCGTGATCGACGCCGACGGTTAGTAATCTCGGAGAATTTCCCCCATGCACTTTATCGACAGTTCCCGATCCGGTGAGAGCATCAATGAAGACGTCCTGGCCATCCCAGACGTCGAAGGTTGCCCCGCTGGCAATGTTCATGTCGGCCTTGTTGTTGGTCCAGTTCATGAGTTGCCAACCGCCGTTGGTCAGTCTTGATGTGCCCTGCAGGTCGATCAATCCGCCGGAATCCATGGCAAAGGTCAGTCTGGTTCCGTTGACTCCATTCAACTCCTGATTGATGGTGGAATTCCCCGAAAGCCGGAGGGTGCCTGCGCCGGCAATCGAGGAGACCGGCATCAGGGAGGTGAAGGTATTGTTGGAATCAATCAGCTCGAGCACTGCTCCGGACGCCACGGTGGTGGTGCGTCCGATGTTGAAATAGGATTGCCCGCTGATCTGCAAGGTGCCGTTGCTGACAGTTGTCGTGCCATTGAACGTATTCGCAGCTGTTAGGGTCAGGGTGCCGGCTCCGGATTTGGCAAGGCCCGAGAACCCGTCGATGACGGCGCTGATGGTCGCGGTCTTTGTGACGGCGAGTTCATTTACGGTGATGGTCGGCGTGGAACCGGCGAGGGTCAGGATATTGCCCGGAGTCCCGTTGTTTGTCAGGGTCCAGCCAGCGGCTGATGATGTGTTGGTATCGCCAAAGATCAGATTGCCGATCGTGCGTGCCGAATCCAGACCCACGGTGGTATCCGCAGGAATGTCCAGGGTGTTGAAATCCGCCGTGTTGCCGCTGCCCGTGGCCACGGAATTATCGATCCAATTTCCCGCTGTGTCCCATGGGCCGCCAGCCGGATTCGACCAGATGGCTGTGGTGGGTGGTGGAGGCGAATCGGTGGCATCGACGTCCGCGACGGTGGTTCCGATGAGCAAGTTGTCAAAACTCTGGCTGCCGCCGCCGAAATCCTGTCCATTGATGCGAATGCCATCGACACCGGTGAGATCGCGATTTGTCGCTGTGGCCATTGGAGCACCGCTCACATCTACCGGAGAACCGGCTGGCCCTACCCACAGTTCGACGGTGCTTGTCGAGCCTGTGCCCAGTGTGATCTTTGCGACGCCGGTTTTCATTCCAGGATGATTCAGCACCCCTGTGGAGCCGGAGCCATTCATCCTCCAAACATCATGGCCCGCCCCGGGCCAAGTGTTGCCGATCAGGTGCCTTTCGGATCCTCCGACATAAAAGGTGAGTCCTCCATAGGAAGCGCCTTCTGTAGGCGTGGAAGTGTTTCCCCAGTCGAAAGAGACCCAAAGTGTCCCGGAAGCAGGGAAGGGCGCAGAAAGGCTTCGGGTTGATGGACTGTTCCCTGTCTGGACGCCGCCAGTGACATCGGAGGAGGAGGACCAAGCTGCACTGAAACCGGTGCCACCATTTTGCCCGGCAAGTCCGCCGTCCGCATAACTGAAGTCTTCCGAGACGATGACTTCTGCGTAAGAGAGAGAGGCGGATCCGATGAGTGATACGCAAATGAGTGAGGCGAGGGAATGGTTTTTGAGTTTCATGGGTTGATGGGATGGGCTTGGATTGGAGGTTTTCTGGGGTTTTCCGGCCTGCGGGCGAAGGCGCTGGTTGGGAGATGGAGTCAAACAACCCTCCCATGCCCCCAAGACCGTATTTCCTGGCTGAAACCCGACATGGAAAATTCAAGAACCACGTGATTCCTCATTTCAGCGGTCGGATCTTCCCGAACACCGGGTTCCTTGAATGCTTGTGACTGGATCCTTTGCTGGCAGTGCGATGTCTCAGTCCACAACCGCCGCGGGCGCGTTTGGGGACGGGGTGACGATGAGTGAGCCTTTGCCGGTGATATGAGCGGGGGCGTTGGCGGTGCTCCAAGTGCCTTTCGGTTTCTGGACTCCGTCGATGACGAGCGAGCCGACGGTTTCCGAAACTCCGGGCGCGAGATATAACTTTGCGCTTCCGTTGAGAGTCACGGTGGCATTGTCGGCCACGGCTCCTGAAAGGTTGCGGAGTCCGCAGCTTGCGCCGTCCTCCACGGTGAGGTTGCCGTTGCCGAGTTTGCCGGTGGCATCGACCAGCAGCGTGCCGTCCTTGACCGTGGTCGCGCCGCCGTAGCTGTTAGATCCAGAAAGGATCATGATGCCCTTGCCGTCCTTTGCGAGATTTCCGTCACCGCTGAGAGGGATGGAAACCAGCAGATCGCAGGTCTTATCGGAACCGCGTGCGATGTCGCAGAGCAAGTCCTTGCCGTTCAATGACAGACCATAGTTCGGTGCGGCGGAAAACAGATTCCGCTCTCCGCCGGTCGAGAGGATCGTCATGGCCCCGTCCACCATCCAGGTTAGCCAGTCCGACGAGCCACGGTTGACGAGCGTGCCACCGCCGCCGGAGAGAAACTCGATGGTGACGTTGTTGAAGGTAAGCGGGGAAACCTGTCCGGAAACCGCAAGCGCCGCGCCCTTGCCGATGCGGAAGATGCCGGACGCTTGGTTTCCCTGCCAAAACGAGGAGTTCAGTTCCAGCGAGCCTTCTTCGATCGTGGTGCCGCCGCTCCAAGTGATGGAGCGGTTGAGCCAGAGCGCACCGCCGCCGGTTTTTCTAACAGCGAAGTTGTTTTCATCCTGACCTGGGCCACCGAGCGTGCCGACGAACTGGTTTTGACGGCTGTGCTCGATGTTCAAGGTGAGCGTGCAGGGCGTCGGGCTGCCGTTGATCACCCGGTTGGCGGCGGATGCGCCGGAATCGTAGTCGGCGGTCCACAATCCATCGAGTTCCTGGTTGCAGCCGTTCAGCATGAGTGTGCCGGTCGCGGCCGGCCCGCCGCCGCCGAGCGTGACGATGGTGCCGGGCGGCAAGCGGTTGTCGCCGCCGCTCAGGGCCAGCGTGCCGCTTTCGACGGTCGTTGTGCCGTTGTAACGATTGCTTCCGGACAAGGTGAGCGTGCCCGGCCCTGCAACCCGGATGCCGCCCAGTCCGGTCAGCGGTGCGCTGATGGTTGCGCCAAAAGTCTTGGCATCGATGGTCGTCATCGGCGCGTCGATGATGATTGGCTGCGTGCCGGCCAAGGTGTAACCGGGTGCCGTGAAAATCAGGCTATCTGCCACCAGCGGAGCGGTCAGGGTGATGTTGCCGCCGGGTTCCTCGAGGACCGCGGGCTTGCGGTGCCATCCGGCGCGTGCCGGATCTTCATAGAGCCCGATTTCATCCACCGGAATCGCCCGCATGCCGAGGTTCCAAAACAAAGCGGGATCGATGGTTTTCTTCAACTCGACGCCTTCCACAAATCCGGGATCGGTCCCGGTGATGGTGTTGGCGATGTACTGCCAACCACCCCATTCGCTGTCGGCGTAGTTGCTGTTCTTGGCGTTGGTCCCTGCGGCGCTTACACGCAGGAGGGTGGAGCGCCAGATAGAGTTCCGTCCTTTGCCATCGGAAAGGTTCGCCAGTTCGGGAAAGGCGGCGAGATGGGCGGGGGCTACTCCTTTTGGCAAACCTTGTTTATACATATGGTTTCCACCGTCGAAGTAACCGTAGTTCAGTCCTCTGCTGTCGGTGACCAGGTTGTTGTCGTAGATGTTGTCCCGACCGCTGTTGTTTCCCATCACTCCGGCTGAGGTGCCCCAGAGATCGAAGTGGGTGAAAACGTTGCCATACACCGTCTGACCGCTGACGGCGTCATCAAAGCGGAAGGCGCTGGTCCCGAAGTAGCGGTTCTGCAGCCAGCCCTGGGTGTAGCCGCCGCCGCAATGGCTGAACTTGTTGAAGCGCCAGATATTTCCGCGCCAGGTCGGATTGCCCCACGCATAGATCACGCCGTAATCATCGACTTCGTTGCAGCAGTTGCGGAACTCATTGTATTCGACGAGGAAGTTGAAGCCCGCGAAGCCGATCGCACTGGACGGACAATCTTCAAAAACACAGTGAGTGATCCGATGGCCCACGCCATTGAGGCTGATTCCTGCGGAACGGCTGGTCCGGCTGAAATTGCGGAAGCGGCAGTTGGCCAGCAGATGGCCACCCGGAGTGAGAGTATCAACGTCACCGCCGTTGATATGACAAGCCGCGTGCTCCAGATCATGGAGGTTGCAGCCGATCATCGAATTCCGCTGTCCGCCGTTGATGCTGACGCCCACGCCGCTCACATTGCGCACGGTGCATCCGGCAATCAGGCAGTCGTTGGAGTTATGCAATTCCACCCCGCTGCTGCGGCCGCCTTCAAACACCAGGCCTTCGATGCGCACATGGCTGGTGTTCGTCGCGGTAAGCATCGGGCCCGGGAGTATGGATAAATCGACGGCCGCCGCGCCGGGATTCGCGCTTGGATACAGATAAAGAACGCCCTTGGCGCGGTCGAGATACCACTCGCCCGGTTGGTCGATTTCTTCCAGCAGATTGAAGATGGCGTAGGGTGCTCCGGACTTGATGTCCGGCCAACCGCTCAAGCGATTGTAGCACCAGGCGGTGGTGATGGTCTTGGCCTGCGGATCAATGGCGCCGACCGCGACCGAGCCATACATCCAGTTGGTCGCGAGGTATCCCTGGAGCCAGGCGTCGGGCGCGGTCGTCCAGCGCGATGGGCGGTCGCTGGTCCAGGTGAAAATTTGCGGCCGGTTCTTCTTCGGGTCGTTAGGATCGATGTTGCCGTTGTCCACCATGTTCCCGATTCTAACAAATCCCGAGTTCGGCCAACGGGCGAGGTTCTGCGGCACGCCATTGACGGCGAGGTTCACCATCGGTTGCTCCTGGATCGAGCCGAAGTCGGTGATGCCGAGTTCCGACAGGTCGCATTGCATGACTTTTCCCCGGGCCTCCTTCGGTAGACGGCCCAGCACGGACTTGTCGATCACTGCCGTGAATCCCGTCAGCCGCCTGCTGCCGGAAATCACCGCCGTGCCTGGGGTGGCCGCGCGGATGCTTAGGGGTGCCTCGGGCTTACCGCTGTCGGCATCTGTTAGGGCGATCGTTTCCGCAAGCGGATACCTGCCGGCGGCCAACTCGATGGCCGTCCCGCCCGCTACCGCCCCGGCCGCGCGGTTGGCGGCGAGCGCTTGGTTCAAGGTCGCGAACGGCTGTTCGCGCGTGCCCGGGTTCGTGTCTTTTCCATCGGGTGCCACATGCAAGATGCGTCGGGGTTTCGGCGCGGGCGTCACGCGCACCCGGCTCGCTTCGGGATCGCGCGCTGGTTTACCTTGTGCGAGGCGCTCGCACTCGGTCTTGCATTCCGCACCTTCGATTTGATGGATCCTCGGATAGTCCTTTTGATCGGCGATGTTGCAGAAAATGGTGCTGGCCTTCGCCGGATCACCCGCCGCCTGATAGCTCCTCGCATAGCGCAAATAGGCAATGCTTCGCCATTGCGGGGAGAGTTCCTTGTCGTTGAAAACTTCCGACAACGCGGTGCGCACCTGAGCCCAGTCGCCGGTCGTCCATGCCGCTTCCGCCGCCGTCAGATGGCTCGTTGCCATGGCGACATGATCGATGGTCGGGGCGGTGGCATTCAACACCGTGGTTGCGGCGGATCTAACAACATCCTCTGCCGTGGTTCCGATGACCAGGTTGTCGAAGCTCTGATCGATATTGGCATCGAAGGAACTGCCCATGATGCGGATCGAATCCACGCCATCGAGATTGCGGCCAGTTGCCGTGGCGATCGGAGCACCGCTCACATCGACGACGGACCCGGCAGGCCCCACCCACAGTTCGACGATGCTGGTCTCACCCGTGCCCAAGGTGATTTTTGCTACGCCGGTTTTCCTGCCGCCATAATTCGCTTCCGTCGTCACAGATGCGCCATTCATGCTCCATACTCCGGTGTCCCAAGTATCGCCGATGAGAAATCTTTCTTCCGTCCCTTTGAAAAACGTGATGCCTCCGAACTGGGCTTGGGGATGCGGGTTGGCAGCGAAGCCCCAATCGAAGGACAGCCAGAGTGTGCCGTTGGCAGGGAAGGGGATCGCAAGGCTACGGGTGGAAGCACTGTCTCCCGTCGGGACTCCGCCGGTAACGTTAATGGAGGAGGTCCACGCGCCACTGAAGCCTTTACCGCCGTTTTGCCCGTTCAGGCCGCCGTCTGGATAGGTGAAATCTTCCGAAACGATGACTTCAGCCTGTGAGAAGGAGGCTGAGGTGAGGAGCGTGGTGCAGGTGAGGGCGATGCCGGCAAATGGCGCGAAGATTCTGAGTTGCATGAGACGGGCTTGGAAGCGCTGCGGAATTTGCCGGACAAACAGACGTCCGGCACTTGGACGATTCCTGCATCAAGATCGTATTTCACCCCTGAAAACCGACAGGGGAAATGGAGAAGACTGTGTTTTTCTCCTACGGCGATTTGAATCGCATGCGTGGGACTGCAATACCCGTGGGACAGGTGGAACGCAGGGAGTCCCATTTTGATGATTCTGACCCGATGTGGCAGAAAACCGTCACAAACCATCACCTGTTACGGGCGAATCGAGGCGGATCAGGCGGACCGGTCCCAGCAATCCTGACGGCTGGAGCGGAGTTCCGGCATTGTAGTTGTTGTGGGTGGTGAAAGTGGTGGATTTGGTGCCAGGTTGATGATCACCGACGAGGCGGTTGTGCCAGGAGTTGATGACATCGACTTCCAATGTGTTGGATCCTTGCCTCAGTGCGGCAGTGATATCGGTGGTGTAGGGTTCCTTCCAAAGCGTGGCAAATTCCCGACCGTTGACGCGCACCTTGGCGATGGCGTGGACGATGCCGAGGTCCAGATGGATTTGGGCTTTGAGATTTGAGATTTGAAATCTCTTCGAGTAGGTGACGGAACCTGAGTAATACTTGATGTCCGCATCCGGGTGATCTGTCCATGACATGAGGTTTTCGAATGTGAGTGAACGACCAGGGAAAGAGACGTTCCATGGGCCTGTGAGTTCCGGGGCGACGGGTAGTTTCAGGCGAGCGTAGTCGGGCAATTTGACGGTTCCAGGTTTGCCCTCGCTGGTGAATTCCACGGTGAGTTCCTTTTCCTTCATGTAGGCGGGATCGCCGCCGAGGTCGGAACCATCGACGAGCAAATCCAAGCGGCCATAGCGAATGGCGCCCGCAACGGTCGCGGTCACATCGGCGGTGACCGAGCCATCCTTGGTTGCATAGGTGGCTTTGATGATTTTCAAGTTGCCAGTCTTTCGTGGCGTGCTGTGCTGGTCCGTAGTCCGAGGTTTGCGGAAGACGACGAAGACCGAGCCTTGGGGATCGAAGGCAACGGGCACATGGAGCCGGCCGTTGAGAAGCTGGTAGTCGGCAATGGTTTGGAGCTTGCCGGATTCCGGCCACCAGAGTTCCGGAATCCGATCGTTGACGCGGAAGGAAATCGTCTCAGTGCGGGCAGAGGCCTTGGGGTTCGAGAGGAAATAGATGTCGGTGTTTCCATCGCGGCGATGTTTCCAACGAAGATCGGGGGCGAGCGCGATGTCGGGCGTTGCATTGAGACGCTTGAAGGCCTCGGTGAGAGAAATCCTGGTCATCACCTTGCCGTCTTTCCATATCTCCGTAGCGAGGGACTTCACTTCCTCGTCGGCGGCGGGGAAGTTTTCCAAGCTGGGCGAGCGTGAGGGTGCCGGGCCGAGGACCGCGCCGCCAGCGGCGACGAGTTGGCCGATTTTTTCGAGGACGGCAGGACGCATGGTCGCGGATTCCGGCAGGACGAGCAGGCGGTAGCTCATGCCGTCCGGCAGCACGAGGCGGCCGTCCTTGACGCTGAGGTGCTTTTCGATGACCTCCGAGTTGATATAATCATAATCATAACCCGCTGGCAGTTCGGGATTGCGGGTGCCGGTCATTTTTGGTGCGTCCTCTCCGATGTAGTAGGCGACGTCCGCAACGTGGTGTCCGGTTTGCAGCATTACCGAGCAGCGGCGGAGGTAGTCGATCCATGGTTTTGAGGCATCGAACCAGGTATTGTGGCGATTGAACTCGGTGCCGAACCAGGCGTTGACACCGGGTTTCTTGTCTTCCCACGGTTGGTGGATATAGACGTGGAAGACAAACTGATTCACGCCTTCGGCAAACGACCAATCGCCGAGATTCTTCAGATCGCGCGGGGTGCTCGTAAACGAGGGGCCGCCAGTAAATGCCTCTGCCCAGACGACAGGTTTGCCATAGGTATGGGCGGCGCTGGAGGCGGCGCGGATTTCCGGGCCGCCGAGGTCGGAATTCACCCAGAACTCGCCACCGATTTCATCGCTCTGGCCGCCGTATTGGAGAAACTCGGCGGGAAATCCCCAGTGACCGTAGTTTTCAAGCCATAACTTCAAGCCTGCCTGATGGCAAAGATCGCGCAGTCCGCCGACGTATTCGGTGGCGATGCGATCCGCGACGAAGCGGCGGAGGTCCCAGAGGAAGCGATCCGATTGATCCGCGCTGCCAACGATACGTCCGCCCATGACGGGGAGGAAAGGCAGTGGATCATAGCCGAAGCGTTTCTGGAAATCCGCGGCGAAGCCATCGGTCCAATTCTGCGGGCCGGCCTCGTAGCTGTCTGCGATGACGTGGGTCCACGACTTGCGCTCGGCTGGACTGAGTTTCTTGAGTAGCGGAGTGATATAGGCATCGAAGTGGGCCTTGAGTGCGGCGCGGTTCATCTTGTCCACTTCAAAGCCAGTGGCCTCGGCAGGCGCGGGCGAGTTTTTGGTGCCGGTGGGCACGAGGCCGCTGCGCAGGATGACCCAATCGCCGGGTGGGACCTTCCACTCCAGAGTGCCGTCCGGGCGGAGATTCTTTGTTAGATCGATGATGGTTTCCGGGCGGATGCTGAAGTCCGGTGATTCCGGTTCCGGTGCTGGCGGCCAGGTATAAAAGTCGAAGGGCGGCAAGGGCTCCTGAAACATCTTGAGGAGGGATTTCTCGGCGAAACTTTCCACCCGGGCGGCGGCGGAGAGTTGGACCTCGCCAAGGGCCGCGGCATTGGAGCAAAGAAGGCGGAAATAACGGTCCGTGACGGCGGGAAATGATATCACCACCGGTGCGAGTTGCACCGGACCAACGCCAAGCATCATGTTGTGCCGGGAAATCTGGAATCTCCTAACAGTCCGGAAATTCATGCCATCGTCCGAGGCCTGGAGCTCGGCAGCGGCGTTGACTTTATCGGTAGGTCGCACGGTGAGGCTGCGGGCGGAACTGTCTTCCGGCATCTGGAAATCGATGATATCGCCGGTGCGGGATGTGATGGTGGCGATTGCGGATTCACCGGCGGGCGCGGGGAAAGCCTGGAGGTTGAGTGGCTGGAAACCATCCTGGGGAGTTGGCAGTTTCGCGGAAAACTTCTGCGGTCCCTTTACCGGGGTTTCTGTTTGCACGACATAGCGCATCGCCTGCTCGGGACTTACCCAAGGACCTCCGGTCTGGCTCCAGCCGGGCGAATTGAACAGGCCGATCTGGACGCCGATGCGCGAGGCTTCGCGGATCGCGTGTTCGATGAATCCCCACCACTGCGGAGTGAGGGCCTTGGGATCGGGATTCGCGGCCGCGCCGCTTTGGCCGCTGATGACACCGATGAATGCCCCGCCGATGCCGACGCGCTTCATCGCCTCAAGGTCCTTGGTGATGCCTTCCTTGCTGATATGTCCATCCATCCAATACCAATAACAACGCGGCTTGGTGGCTGTTGGCGGTTGGACAAAGTCGGCGGCGAGTTTGTCTGCCACGGCAGTTTGAACCGAGGATGCGGCGAGTATGTAGAGCAGGTCGAGTGAACGGATGGTGGCAGACATGAAGATTGGTTTAGTGCGTGGCTGATGCCGATGAACCAATAGGGCGGCGCGCGGAAAACCCAATATCCGCCCGCCGCCCTTTGGTTTGCCTCCCTCCAGAGGCAAAGTATTTGTCGAAGTGTCCGAGTGATCAGAGAGAAAGAAGCGAGTTGAAGCAGTTGATTTCAATACGACTGAAACACAAATACGCACCCGCTACACTCACGCACGGCGACGGCGCAGCAGCGCGAGCATGCCAAGTCCGCCAAGAAACGCGGCGGATGGCTCGGGAATGGCGGTGATGCTGAGGTTGTCAATGTTCGCAACCGTGCCGCCTGCATGGAAGCTGATGTATTGATCGGTAGCATCAAGATTCAAACCGGTGAAGGTGTTGGTCAATGAGCCGTTGACATACATTTTGACCATGTCGTTGGCACCATTGCTGGCACTGAATGCGGAGCCGCTTCCAGTGGCATCCGAGAGCACGAAGGTGATCAACTGGTTGTCAATGAAGGAGGCACTGCTGCCAATCTCACCACCGTTGGAGAACTGCTGGGTTCCGCCACTGTCCCGGAAGAGGCTGGAGAAACCGACTCCGCTATCGTTGACGAAAGGGTTCTGTCCACCACCCACAGTGAACGACGTCCATTGACTTGTATCACCTCCGAATGCAGACGAAACACTCAAGTTGAAACTGATCTCCAATGAAAGCCCCAATGTATTTGCAGCGTCCGCAATATCATAGTTCAAGCTGCCACGCATGTCGGTGGAACCAAATCCACCAGCACCTGCATACATCAGCCACGTGCCGCCATTGCCGCGTTGGTAAGCGCCGTCCCAACCGCCGCCGAGGGAGGTGGTATAAGTCTTGGTCGCTGCGGTGCCCGACTGGTCCGTAGCAATATCGTTGTTAAAGTTTCCGTTGCCTAAGCGTGCCGTGTTGAAGGTATCGAGAAACAGGACAGTCGCAGAAGCGGGTCCGGCGAGGGTGAATGCCACGAATGCGGCTAGCGATATGGTTTTGGATTTCATATTCGATTTTCAGTTGTCGGATTTGTTGGTGGAGGGGGGGATATCAGTTGGCGCGGACCTGTATGAAGAGTTTGGCGGGCAATGGATCGCCGGGCAGGGTCGAGAGGGTGACGGGGACGGTTTCGTTGTCGCCGCTGGGGACGGGGGGGGCTTCGGCGGCGCTGGTGTCTTCGGTCCAGACGGCCAGATCATCGGAGAACCAGACCGAGTAGCTCAGGCCGGTGCCGAATGAAAGCTTGCGGCGGGTGTAGCTGAAGGTGCCGGTGGCCTTGTCGAGAGGGAGGGCGATGGGGTTGACGGATGCGCCGCTGTTCGGGATGAGGCCGAAGGCGTATTCTTCGTGGTTGCTCAGGCCGTCATTGTCGTCGTCTGCCGCTTGGCCGCCGCTCAGATTGTAGCCAAATGGACCGGCCCAAGTATCGTAATCGGTGGCGGTGGTGAGGGCAGTGATGGTGAGGTTGTCGATGTTCGCGACCGTATTCCGTGCATTGAAGCTGACATACTGGTCGGACCCATCGAGGTCCAAACCGGTCCAGGTGTTGGTCAATGAGCCGTTGACATACATTTTGACCACATCGGTCGCACCATCGCTGTTGAACGCGGAACCGGTTTCAGCGGCGTTCGAGAGCACGAATGTGATGAGCTGGCCGTCCGTGAAGGTGGGGCCGGGATTGGTGTAGGGAACGTCACCAAGGTCGGCACCATTGGTGAACTGCTGGGTTCCACCACCGTCCCGGAAGAGACTGGAGAAACCAACGTTAGTACCGACGAGCCATGGGTTCTGGCTCCCGATGGTGAACGAAGTCCATTCGCTGTCATCGTTGAGGGGATCAGAGACACTTATATTGAACTTGATCTCCAAGGGCGAATTGAGGGTGTTCGCAGCGGCCGCGATGTCATAATTCAAGCTGCCCGCCATGCTGGTTGATCCAAAATTGCCTGCGCCAGCGAACATGTGCCAGTTGCCGCCGTTGCCGCGTTGGTAAGCGCCGTCCCAGCCGCCGCCGAGGCTTGTGTTATAAGTCTTCGTCGCCGCCGTGCCCGATTGGTCCGTAGCAATATCGTTGTTGAAGTTTTCGTTTCCTAAAGTTGCCGTGTTGAAGTTATCGGACAGCAGCAGGGTCTGCGCGCAAGCGGCTCCTGCGGAGAGCAAGGAGATTACGCACCAGGGTAGGGCGCGGGTGAAGCTGGATTTTGGGGTAGGTTTCATGGTTGTCTTGGGCTTTCAGGAGGCAGTTCGTGTGGAATGTATGGTGAAGCCGCGTGGCCGTATAGTCCCCCATTCTAGTCACACTTGGCAGCGGATCCGAGATTTTGAGTGCTTGTAAGGTATTGGATTTCAGTGACGCAAGGCGGGGATGTCATTTTTTCCCTAGGCAGCAGCGGGTGCTTTGAGTGAAATTGGGAAGGCCTCAGACTGGCCCGCCCGAATGACACATGTTGGTATAAATTGGTTTCTGAAGCCCGGATTGGCGGCGTGGCTGTTCTTTCTCGCCTTGTTGTCCACTTCAATTTCGTTCCCTCTGAAGGGAGAAGAACCTTCCTTGCGCGTGGACAGTGGTGTTGCCCAAGCTCTTGGCACCGGGCAAGTGCCGCCGGGCTTGCTGGGGTCCTGGATTTGGGACGCAAAGACTTTTGACGGTCAGACCTGCCGATTCTGGTGTTCGTTCGACATCCCGCCTAACAGCAAAGTGGTTGGTGCAAGGCTGTTGATGACGGCGGACAACGAATTCAGCCTATACCTTGACGGACGCGAAGTGGATCATGGTGCCGAGTGGCGCGATTTGTTCGACTATAATCTCGTCAATCTGCTGTGCCCCGGCCGTCATGTGCTCGCCATCGAGGCACGCAACTCTTCCAAACTTGCCGGGATGCTATTGGGGATGCAGATCGATTTGGAAGACGGGCAAAGCATACAAATCAAGTCAGACACCGCATGGAGGATTGTTCCGGAACAAAGCAAGCGCTGGAAAGAAATGGTCAGGCCAGTCGACAATTGGCCTGCGGCTACGGTAGTGGGCACCGTGGGAATGCTTCCCCGGTGGCCGGTGCCCGATCAGATCAATCCGATGCTGACGCCATTGCCGGTACAAATACGGTTCTGGCAGACCCTCTGGTTCCAAATCACATCCCTGACGCTCGGCGGGTTGCTGATACTGGTCATTTTCTTGCTTTACGCGCAGTTGGCCATTCACCGCAAGGAACGCTGGCTACTGCAAAGGGAGCGCGCCCGCATCGCGATGGATGTCCATGACGACATTGGCTCGCGCATGACGCACCTGGTGCTTAATGGTGAAGTTTCTCAGGACGAAATGCCGGTTGGCTCCAAGGCGCGCGCACAACTAGCCGAGATCTGCGAAGACGCGCGAGGGGTTCTCGCCAGCATTGATGAAATTCTCTGGGCTCTCAATCCGCGTCAGGACAATCTGCAGGATTTCGCCCACTATGTCTGTGATTACACCCAACGTTTCCTTGCTCCGTCCGCCATCGAATGTGTGTTTGAGATGGATTCGAGGAATCTGACAGCGGCCGCTGACCTGCCCTTGCGAAGGAGCCTCTTGATGGGAATCAAGGAAGCCCTCAACAACACCGTCAAGTATTCGGAGGCGACCGAGTTGCACCTCAAGATCGGTCATTACCGAAACCATCTGGTCGTCATCATTGAGGACAACGGCAAGGGTTTTGACATCGCTTCCGTAAAGACTGGCCGCCACGGTCTGGCCAACATGTCCAAACGCATGAGTGAACTTGGCGGAACCTGTTCCGTGACCAGCCAGGCGGGCAAAGGATGCCGGGTCAAATTCCGCATTCCATTGCGGCAGCAAGCAAGGTTTTCGCTACCATGGAAGCGGCATCGCAACTAGTTTCGCATCCCGATTGAAATCGCAACCCTCAAACGCTTCCCGATCCCATGACTCCCAGACCCGCACACAAAAATCCTCCCGCTGAGCCTTCGCCCCCTCAGCGCATCAGGGTGGCTTTGGTGGAGGACCAGAAGCCGATTCGCGAGAACTGGGAGCGCCTGATCAATTCCTTTCCGGATTTCGCATGTGTCAGTGCTTGTGTCAGCGCCGAAGACGCATTGGCCAACATTCCCCAGGCAAAGCCGGATGTGGTGCTGATGGATATTTTTCTGCCCCGGATGTCCGGTATCGAATGCACGGCGCGGTTGAAGATGAAGCTGCCGGATGTCCAGATCGTCATGCTCACGGCAATGGATAATCAGGAGCTTCTGTTCATGGCGCTCGAAGCTGGGGCTGACGGGTATTTGTTGAAGCGAACCAAACCCTCCGAATTGCGGCGGGCACTGCTGGATGTTCTCGGTGGTGGAGTGCCGATGACGAGTCAAATCGCCCGCCGCCTGATCGCCTCATTTCGTAAGAGTTCCAAAAGCACGGATGAGTCCATGCACCTTTCTGCCAGGGAAGAACAGATTCTACAGCTTGTTTCCATCGGTCATTCCAACAAACTGATCGCGGAGAAGCTGGAGATGAGTTATGAAACCGTCTGCACCCACCTCAAGCGAGTCTTCAAAAAGCTGCACGTCAATTCCCGGACCGAGGCTGCCATTCTATACATGAATTCCAAAATGTCCGAGCAGCGGCCGGATAGCGGCGGGCTTTGAGAAGAGCAGCTTCTCTGTTTTAATCCGAGGATTGGCAGCAGAATCATGCTGCATATTACTTCGCGGGTGCTAGCCGGATTGCTTTCAAGTTTGCCACGCCTTCGCCGGGCTTGTCCAAGGCAGCGAGTCGCAAGGTGAAATCACCTGCTATTGGAATATCGATTTGGCCGATGTCTGCCGATTGGAAAGACTCCCACGATCCGGTGGCACTGACGGTCCATGGCAGGGTAGCGACTTGTTTGTTGTTGGCATCGAACAAGCGAAACTCGGTTTTGCTTCCTGCTGCGGCGGCAGGGCAGGCCCATTCGATGCTAACAGTTTGATTGCCCGTCTCAGTAAAACGGACGCGGAACGAAACCGCATCGGCGGGATTCGTCCAATAGCCGATGTGAGAAGCACCGTTTTCGTTTTCGAGTTTCAATCCGTGACCCTCAAGTGTGGCATCGGTGGCGGGGAGAGCGATCACTCCATCGGCTTCGGCCGTCGCGATGAATGGCTCGATCACCGGGGTGCCAATGACGTCGAGCACGACAACGGTGGCGAGTGCATCTGCCGCGTTTTTCGGGAGCTGGATGATGGTTCCCTTAGCATTGCTTTCAACGGCCAATGTTTGTCCGGGTTGGGTCAACAACGATGCTCCGCTGGCTTTGTTTGTCAGACCTGTTAGAACGAGTCGTCCATCGGATGGCCAATCGAACACGTGCAGATAAAGCCTTGTTTTTCCGCCCGGCAGCGGGCGTGTCGTGCAGCGGCCCCAGGCCGGGATGCGCGGAAACGGGCTGGCCTGTGTGCCATGAATAGCCTCGCCGTTCGCTTTCATCCATGGGGCGATGGCTTGCAGTCGCTCGATGCTTGCGGCCGGGATCTCACCCTCGGAAGTGGGGCCGACGTTGAGAAGGTAGTTGCCGCCCTTGGAGGTGATGTCGATGAGGTTTCTAACCAGCGTCTCCGTGGACTTCCAGTTCTTGTCATGTGCGGAGAATCCCCAGGTGTCATTCATCGTCATGCAGGATTCCCAATCGACGCCGGGGAGCCCGTTGGCCGGAATCTCCTGCTCGGGTGTGCCGTAGTCACCGACGAATTTCTCATCCTTGTTCATGCCCGCCATGCCGTTGCGGCCTTTGTCCACACGGTTATTGATGATGAGTTTGGGGCTGAGATCGCGAAGCCATGCATACAAATCCTTGCCGCGCTCGTGGGTCCATGCGTCCTCCCACTCGCCATCGAACCAGAGGATGCCCACATCTCCGTAGTCGGTGAGAAGCTCCTTGAGTTGTGCCTTCATATAGGCGGTGTATTGGTCCATGTCCGGCTTATCGGTGGCCGCATTGCCCCGCCATGCCGCCCTGTTTCCCCACTGCGGATGATGCCAGTCCATGATCGAGTGATAGAAACACAACTTGATACCATGTTTCGCGCAGGCGGCAGCCAGTGGCTTGAGCAGATCCTTGCCATAGGGCGTGGATGCAATGTCCCAATCTGTTTGCTTGGAATCCCACAGGCAGAAACCATCGTGGTGTTTGGTGGTGATCACGATATATTTCATGCCCGCGTCCTTCGCCAGTTTTACCCATGACTCGGGATCGTATTTTGATGGATTGAAGCGGTCCTTGAGCGGCGTGTATTCCGCCACCGGGATTTGTGCGTGCGATTGGATCCACTCGACGTTGCTGTCAAACTTACGGCCTTTCCACTCACCTGCCGGAACCGAATAGAGCCCCCAATGGATGAACATCCCGAAGCGCGCCTCGCGGAACCATTCCATCCGTTGGTCGAATTCCGCCTTGGTTTCCGCTTGGACGAGGCTGCTGATGGAAAACAAGGCCGCTGCGGCCAAGCGTGTGATTGTTTGGAGTTTCATAGGATTACCTAACACTTGAGGTGCTTGTGCTTGGAGTGTGAATTGTCATACGGTCAAACCCTATCGGAATTTGCATGCGAAAACCGAGAAATGAATCCAAGTGCGCCATGATCCGGGATTGGGATATCACTTGCCCCATACTTCCACTCGCTTCAGCAGTAGGTAATTGGGTTTCTCAGGATGGGTTTGCAGACGGATGAAGCGTGCCATTTTTCCGGGGACCCGCGCTCCGGAGACGGATTCGGTGACCGGAATCTGCCAGCACTTATCTTCTTTCTCCGCTTTCCAGACTTCGGTCCATTCTTTGCCGTCGAGTGAAACGCTGGCCGACAGTGTTGCCATCCGTTCGGGTGTGGAATCGGCGTTTGCGATGAAAAGTCCGGTAACTTTTACGGGATTCTGCAAATCGATTTCGACAAAGGGAGCATTCTCCTCACCCGTATGAACGGCAAACGCATGGGGTTGTTTTGCCGCCACCAGCGAAGCGCCTCCGTCTGCTGGCATGTATTCGGAGTTGGAACTGGTGGTGACTTTGGCATTTCCGGAAACCACCGCGCCGAATGTGGTGGGGTCGGTGGCAAACGAACATTCCATGTCATCCCGGGAAATCGCAGGCAGGCCGTCGAGCGGTCCGCTCATGGTGAGCGCGACCACCTGATCGCCGTTGATGGGGGCCGTGCCCGGAATCGACAATGTCAGCCAACCGGAATTTTGTTTGAATGGAACTGACTCACCAGTGGCAAGCAGTTTCGCGGAAACAAGCTCCCGCCCGGGAACGGCTGGCAATACCATATCAGAGGCCGGACCTTGAAATAGATGAATATAGGCGGTGTTGCCACGGCGCGTCGATCCGCCCCAGGCACCTGGCTTCCACGGCCCGCCGCGTGTGCCGTAGATGGATTCTCCGTTCAACTTGAGCCAGTCGCCGATTTCAAAGAGCCGTTGTTTCTGACCTTCGTCAAACGCCCCATCCCAGTGCGGTCCCCATGAGGCTAACAGATTGCCATCTCCGCACGCCGCACCGACAATCAACTGCACAAGACTTTTGAACGGGCGCGCCGGATCGCCGGTGAAGCACCATCCAGTGGAGATCGGCATGCAGGTTTCCCAGTCACGCCAATCCTGATAATCGCCGAGATGGCACTCCGGGGTATCGAAGTCACCGGGCAGGGAGGCGCGGTTATTGATGACGATGCCCGGTTGCAACTCGCGGATCATGCGGGTCATGCGTTCCGAGTCCCACATTTCCTTGGTGAACATGTTGCCGTAGGTCACGGCGTCCCACCACCAGATATCGATCTTGCCATACTTGGTGCAAAGCTCGCGGATGACGTTCTCCTGATATTCCAGATATCTCGCGTGGCGTGGTCCCAGCGGGCTGGTTTCGCCGGGATTCAGGTCCCACTGGTTGCCATTGATTTTCACCTTGCTCAAATCCACCGGTTGGTAATCCGGGTGATACCATTCGCGCTGGGCGAAGTAGAATCCGACGGGCATGCCGGCTTCATGGCAGGCATCGGTGAGTTCCTTCAGGTAATCGCGTCCGAACGGGGTGTTGGTGATTTTGAAATCGGAGAAGGCTGTGTCCCACATGTGGAAACCCTCGTGGTGTTTGGTGGTGACCACGATGTATTTGAAGCCCGCGCGTTTCGCGATTTCCACCCACTCCTTGGCGTTGAATTTCTCCAGCTTCATGTCCGCCGGCCAGGTCGTCCATTCCTCGCTGCGTTTTTCGCCATTTGCCATGATGCCCGGAGCGTCCGGCGCATAGCGTGGATTGATGCTGCCCCATGATAAATCCGCCAGTGCCTTTGAGGTAATGCCAAAGTGGATGAACATGCCATAGCGGCGGTCTCGCCATGTCTTGAGATCTTCCGGTTTGGCGAAGTTGGAAGCGTTCCACTCATCTTTGGTGAAATGCTCGAAGATCACGCCACTCTTGTTTCTGTTAGGGAAATCATCGCGCACCGCGTGTTGGCCGGATGCCGGTTGGAGAAATGCCAAAGAGAGAGCGATGGCGAGCGTATGGCGTGGCCTCATGAGTGTGAATGGATCGTGAGAATTTGGCGCACCCTAGCATGTCCGGGCTTGAGCCAAATCACAAATGCAAAAATCTGACGAGAGAACGGTTCAACCCGTTCGAATCATTCAGATGATTATTTAAAAATCACGCAAGCGCCGCGGCCGGGGGCGAGGTTGAGATGGAGAGTTTCGCCTGGGCTGGCTTTGCGTTTTTCGACGCGAAGGGATTCGCGGTTCTTTTGGTAATGGGCGTCTTCGCCGACCTGAACGATGGTCGCTTGGTAGTTGCCGGGTGGGAGGAAATCGAGTTTCACTTCGAGTTCGCGGGCCTCCTCATTGGTGGCGGCTCCGATCAGCCATTTGCCATCCGCAGCTTGGCGGGCCATGACGATGTAGTCGTCGATCACACCGGAGAGCGTTTTGCTTTCGCGCCACGGCATTTTCTGTGCGGCGAGGAACTCGTGCCGAAGAAGATCGCCCGCCACGGGCCAGCGTATCCGGGGGCGATTTCGCCGGGGGATGTTAGAGCGCGGAAGGACGTCGGGCCCGATTTTTCAAGGCGGACTGTCCCGCCTTGTCGGAGGTCGGCCTCATGCAGCGCGAGGAAGGAATTTTCAGCGGCTTGCAGGGTCATCACCGGTTCGCGATTGCCGTTGATGGTGCTGAGTTTGTCCGGGCCGAGGTTGTGCACTTCGCCATTGTAGAACCATGCAGTGAAGTCGCCAGCGAAGTTGTATTCCGTGAGGTCGCGGGTGGCTTTGGCGGCATTTCCTTTGGCGTCCTTCGGGATCGAGTAGCGGAATGCTATGCCATCATCGTAGGCGCGGGCGGTGAGTGTGATGCGGTCAAACGGCGCGCCTGAGCCGCTGAGTTCGATGGTGGTTTCCCGGTAGCGATCAGGGACGACAGCACGTTTCCCCCAAAAGCGGCTTCCAGGTGGAATCGACGCTGCGGGTTTGGGGGTTCGCGATTTGCCAACCGCTTGCAGTGGCTTTGCCGGCGAGTCCGAAATCCAGGCCGAGGACGGAGTGGGAAATGAGCGGCCTCCCATGCCCTGCCAGCGAGTAGCCGAAGGTTCCTTAGTCGGCAGTGGAAACGGCGAATCCGGCGAGCACCGTGAGCAGGATGACCAGGCTGAAAATGCAGGCGGCTTTGTTGCGGGCAAGAAACTTGCCGAACCGGTAAAGCGCGCTCGGCGGCCGGGCCAGCACGGGTTCACTGACTAGAAAGCGGGCGAGATCGAGGGCGAGGCCGTTGACGGTTTCGTAGCGGTGGGAACGGTCTTGATTCATTGATGAAAACTTTGCCCACGATCACGGGGGGGGAACAAGGCTATTGCGGCCATGCGTGTGATCGTTCGGATTTTCATGGTGTTTTCTGTCCTCTGGAGGATGCGTTCCAGCAGGAAGTGATACTTTCAAGTCACTTCAAACCTTGCCGCGAGAATCGGATTATATGAGTCAATTGCAGCCTGTTAGGTAAGCTGGACCATCATTTGTTGGTTGGAGGTAACCTGTCCAGGCTTGGGTGTCCACCTACCCACAACTGATGGTCGGCAAATCGTGCTCGCCCGCTACACCCAGCCGGAGGACGACCTACAAATCCTGCTCCCCCAAAATCAAGGGGAGCTGCCTCCTCGCTCCTTCCAGTCCGCAAATTCGGGTTAGCGCGTGGGGAGATCCCCCGGCTGTTTTTTCCAGATATCCCGAGCTTACGGTTTCCAAGGCGTTGGAAGACTTTTGTTTTTTCGACATAATGGGATAGCTCACCACGTATCGGCTCGGTCTCCATGAATCCTTCTCCCTTGCTCCTCTGCTGCGTCCTCACTGTCCCACTCGGGGCAGCGGAAACTCTGGGCTTCAATCGTGATGTGCGGCCGGTCCTTTCCAAGACCTGCTTCGCCTGCCACGGACCTGACGCCGCAGCGGTGAAGGGCGGCCTCCGACTCGACATCCGTGAACACGCGCTCAAGGGCGGCGAATCTGGAAAACCGGCCATCGTTCCCGGCGATCCTTCAGCTTCGGAGGCCATCAAACGCATCACCAGCACCGACCCCGATGACGTGATGCCTCCGCCGGAGGCCCACATGAATTTCACCAAGCGCGATGTGGAAATCCTCACCCGCTGGATCAAGGAAGGTGCCCACTACGAAGGCCACTGGGCATTCCAAGCCCCCGTGCGTCCGCCACTTCCCAAGGACGCTGCCCCGGCTGCGAGTGCCATCGACGCCTTTGTCGGCACCCGCCTGACCGCAGAAAAACTCTCATTTTCCCCCGAAGCCGACCGCCGCACGCTGATCCGCCGCCTCGCGCTCGACCTCACCGGCTTGCCGCCATCTCCCGAGGAAATCCAGGCCTTCGTCGCCGATGCCGCACCGGATGCCTACGACCGCCTCGTGGACCGCCTGCTCGCCTCACCCAGTTTCGGGGAAAATTTCGCCGTATCCTGGCTCGATGCCTCGCGTTACGCGGACACCAACGGCTACTCGATCGATGGCGGTCGGCATCAATGGATTTGGCGCGATTGGGTGATCAAATCCTTCAACGACAACCAGCCTTTCGACCAATTTCTCATCGAGCAAATCGCCGGCGACCTCCTGCCGGGAGCCACCGAGCAACAAATCGTCGCCACCGGTTTCAGCCGCAACCACGCCATCACCCACGAAGGAGGCACAATCCCGGAGGAAAACCTCGTCAACTATGCTGCCGACCGCGTGAAGACCGCTTCAGAGACCTTCCTCGGGCTCACGATGGCCTGCGCCCAGTGCCACGATCACAAATACGATCCCATTTCCCAGCGTGATTACTTCCGCTTCTTCGCCTTCTTCAACACCCTCGGCGATGCCGGCCTCGCTGGCGACCGCGGAGTGAATGCCGCTCCTGCGATCAACGCCGCCTCGAGCCTCGCCAATCCGGCCGAAGCGGAAACCGTCAAAGCCGATCTCGAAGCTGCCCGCCAAGCCTACGCCGCCCCGATCCCGGAGGCGCAGGCCAAGTGGGAAGCCGCCCAGCGCGAGGATCTTGCCACCCGAGGTCGCGACCTCTCCCTGATTCCGCTGGAAGTGATGACCGCCACCTCGCCCAACGGAAATCCGGACCGCATCAAAATCCAGCCCGACCACTCGGTGACCATCGCCGGTGGCGACTACGCCGCCTACAACGTCCTCACCAAACTCCCCGCCGCCGGACCGCCCATTCGTGGCGTGCGCATTGTGTTTTCCGCCACTCCCGCATCGAAGGGGAAACTCGGATTCGGCTCCGCCAAGGGGCTGGAGGAGAATTTCCTCCTCAGCTCCGTCACCACCTCGGTGTCCCCATTCCCGGCGGGAAATGTCGATCTCAACGCTATGCTTCCCATCGGCCGCTTCAGCGCCAGCGGCTCGCAACCGGGCCACGATGTCCGCCACGTGTTCAATACCGATCCCCTCGTTGGCTGGGCCCCGCCCACCGGCAGCACGGAGCCGCAGAATCTCACACTCACTTTCGCCGAGCCCATCCAGCCGAGCGCCACGCCCTACCTGACCACCGAGATCCTCTTCAACTACGGCTCCAATGCCTCGCCCGCACGCTTCCGAATCTTTGCCTTCACCGGCAACGACGATGGCTCCCCGCATCCAGCCGATGTCACTGCCATCCTGCTTTCGGATCCCGCCACACGCACACCCGAGCAAGCCGCCCGCGTCACTGCCTGGTTCCACGAGATCGGCCCGGAAAAAGCCGCCCTCCGTGCCCGCATTTCCAATCTTGAGGAACGCCTCGCCGTCCTCACGAAAAAACATCCGGTGCTCGTCATGAACACCGCTCCCAAGCCCCGCAAAACCCACATCCTCGATCGTGGTCTCTACTCGTCGCCCACCGAGGAAGTCAGTCCCGGCAGCCCCACCGTGCTTCCACCACTTTCCACCGATCCCTCCTTCGACCCCGCCACCGGTTCATTCAATGACCGGCCCGCCAATCGACTCGACCTCGCCCGCTGGATGACCCGCGCCGACAACCCGCTCACCGCCCGCGTCGCCGTCAACCGCCTTTGGGAGCACTTCTTCGGCCGCGCGCTTTCCGCCAGTTCCGCCGATCTTGGGTCCCAAGGACAATGGCCGTCCCACCCTGAACTGCTCGATTGGCTCGCCGTGGATTTCCGGGAAAACCAATGGGATCGCAAACGCCTCATCCGCCTCATCGTCACCTCCCGCACCTACCGGCAATCGTCCAATACCACGCCGGAAATCCTCAAGCGCGATCCCGCCAACGAACTCATCTCCCGTGGCCCGCGTTTCCGTCTCAGCGCCGAGCAAATCCGCGATCAGGCGCTCGCGGTTTCCGGACTGCTCGTCGAGCGCCTCGGCGGACCCAGCGTGCGACCCTATCAGCCCGGCGACCTCTGGCGGCAGGTTTCCCACTACGGCTCCAGCCCTGCGACGTCACAAACTTTTGTCCAAGACCATGGCGAAAAACTCTACCGCCGTTCGCTTTATACCTATTGGAAACGGACCCTGCCACCCACCAACCTTTCCACCTTCGATGCGCCGAACCGCGAAATCTGCTCCATCGGCCGCCTGCCCACCAACACGCCGCTGCAAGCGCTCGTCACGCTCAACGATCCCCAATTCGTGGAAGCCTCTCGCGCCCTCGCCGTGCAGATCCTCTCCCAATCGCACCCCGACGATCGCGCCCGCCTGACTGCCGCCTTCGAGAAAATCACCTCCCGCCCGCCCAAGGATACCGAACTCGCCGTTCTCGAAAATTCCCTCAAGCGCGAACGCGAGCGCTACCAATCCGACACAGCTTCCGCCACCGAACTCCTGCAAATCGGCGAGCACCCTCAAAACACCACCCTGCCCATCCCCGAACAAGCCGCCTGGACCCAACTCGCCTCCACCCTCCTCAACCTCTCCGAAGCCATCACGAGGAGGTGAGTTGAGAGTGGAAGGTTGAGAGTTGAGAGTTGAGGAGAAAAATCACTAACGAGCCATGTTTGGATTTGAGAAACTTGAAGTTTGGCAGCGTTCGATCGAGTTCGCGGATACAGTTTATGAAGTAACGCGGAGTTTTCCGTTGGACGAACGTTTCGGGCTGACCAATCAGATGCGCCGTGCTGCGGTTTCGATCTCTTCCAACATCGCGGAGGGCAGTGCTAGAATTTCCCGCAAGGATTTTGCGCGCTTCATCGAGATTGCTTCAGGATCTCTTTTCGAAGTTGCTTCCCAATCATTCGTAGGCCGCAACCAAGGATTCCTAACGCCCGAGCAGTTCCAGTCCCTCTACAACGCCGCCGAAGAACAAAGCCGAATGTTATGCGGCCTACGTCGCTCCCTCCTGGAAGACTCTCCGTAACGACTTTGCCTCTCAACTCTCAACTCTCAACCTCTTCCCATGAACCCTCTCATCTACTCCCGTCGCGCGTTTCTTGGCAAGGCTGCCAATGGCCTTGGGCATGTGGCGCTTTCCTCGATGTTGCTGCCGTCCCTCGCCAAGCTGGCGCGGGGTGAGGAACCGAATGAGGAAAACATGCAGGCCTTCCGCACGATCGCGCCCAAGGCGAAGCGCGTCATCTATCTGTTCCAATCCGGCGGGCCCTCGCATGTCGATTTGTTCGATGGCAAGGAAGCGCTCACCAAACTTCACGGCACCAATCTTCCGGACTCCGTGAGAGGCGGTCAGCGCGTGACCGGGATGACCTCCGGGCAATCGACATTTCCTGTCGTGCAACCCATCGCCCCCGGCAAACCCTGCGGACCGGCGGGCGTTTGGATCTCGGACCTGCTTCCCTACACCCAGAAAATCGCGGGCGAAATTTGTGTCGTGCGCTCGATGCACACCGAAGCCATCAACCACGATCCCGCCATCACGCTGATTAACACCGGCTCGATGCAACTCGGCAACGCCTCCGCCGGAGCATGGGTGAGTTATGGGCTTGGTACGGACAACCAGAACCTCCCTGCCTATATGGTGCTCATTTCCCAAGGCACCGGAAAGAATCCCGATCAACCCATCTTCTCCCGCCTCTGGGGTGCCGGATTCCTGCCCTCCCAACACCAGGGCGTCATCCTCCGCGCCGGAGCGGATCCCGTGCTCTATCTCGACAATCCCAACGGCGTCACCCGCGATCAGCGCCGCTCGCAACTCAACGAACTCGCCTCGCTCAATCAGAGCTTTGCCGATGAAGTGGGCGATCCGGAAACCGTCGCACGCATCCACGCTTACGAGATGGCCTTCCGCATGCAGGCCTCCGTTCCTGAACTCACCGATCTCTCAAACGAATCCGCCGCCACCTTCGACCTCTATGGACCGGAATCCCGCAAGCCCGGCACCTATGCCGCCAACTGCCTGCTCGCCCGCCGCCTCGCCGAGCGTGGTGTGCGTTTCATCCAGCTCTTCCACCGCGGTTGGGACCAGCACGTGGCCATTACCAAACAACTTCCCAACCAGTGCCGCGATACGGATCAACCCTCCGCCGCCCTCATCACCGATCTCAAACAACGCGGTCTGTTAGAAGATACGCTTGTCATCTGGGGTGGTGAGTTTGGTCGCACCGTTTTCTCCCAAGGTGCCCTCGGTGCCAACTCCTCCGGCCGCGATCACCACGGCCGCTGCTTCTCCATCTGGATGGCCGGCGCCGGCATCAAAGCTGGCAGCGTCGTGGGAGAAACCGATGATTTCTGCTGGAACATCACCAAAGACCCGCACCACATCCGCGACCTCAATGCCACCCTGCTCAACCAGCTCGGCATCGATCACCACCGCCTCACCTATCCCTACCGCGGCCTCGACCAGAAACTCACCGGCGTAGAACCCGCCAAACTCATCACCAAAGCCCTCGCGTGATGTCTGACCAGAAAGTTCTAAGTCCCGGTTCGCTCCTTTGACGAATTGAGAAAGCATGGCCTGAAATGCCACGGAATCATGGCAGCAGGCACCCAGTCCATGGACCGGACTCACAGACCTTCAGGCTGTGGTCTTCCTTGAAAAAACAAGTTCAGGGACGATCTCACTTGGGAAGCAAGGCGACCAACTCGTCGTGAGGACGGGCGATCACGTGAGCGGCAATGACTTTTCCCAAGGACCCGACGGCGATTTTGCCTGCTTCGATCGCGGCGGAAACGGCAGCGACATCGCCACTGACAACAACGGTCACGTAGGCTGCTCCGATCTTTTCCTTGCCGACCAGTTTGACGTCAGCCGCCTTGAGCATGGCGTCTGTAGCTTCGAGGATTGCAGTGAGGCCTTGGGTTTCAAGGATGCCGATGGCTTGAGGTTTCATGGGATGGGATGCTTCGGGATTGCGTGGGAAATCGGTGGGGAGCAGTTGATCACGACCGCCGTAGAGCGGGTTGTTCGCATTGGGGAAATGAATCATGGCATCCATACCCTCTGCCGGACGGGGGATAGTGCCCGTGGTGATGGATGCGCCAAGCTGAGGAGCCAGTTTTTCAGCGGCATCCAAGGCCGCGCGGACTTGTGCGACATCGCCGGCAAGGCGGATGATGAGATATTCGTTGCCAGTGCTTTCAAAGCCAAGAATGCGCACATCCGCCGCAGTGGCGGCCTCATGGGCCAGCATGGCGGAGATGCTGAGAAAAGGCGATTCGATGAAACCGAGTGACTCCATGACGGTTTAGCGCGCTTGAGCGGCTTGAATATCTTTGAGAACGGCTTGAACGATCGCATCCACGTTGATGGCGGATGGTTTGGCATTTCCGATGGAGCACTCACCAGCCGCCTCGGAAAAACCGCAACCGGTTAGAACACAAGCGAGTTTGGAGCGCATGGCGGCGATGACATCTTCCTCTGCCGGGGAGAGCGGGAAACGCGCGTGTCCCGCTTGGAAGCCTCGGAGTTCGTAACCAGTGCGGAATCCTTCAGGAAAATTGGGAGCGCCCACCATGAGGGAAAAGAGATCTAGCAACTCGAATTGGATTTGTTTTGCCTTTTCCCAATCCTTGGAAAGAGCGGCGCGGTAAAGGCTCATCACCACTTCGGGAACGACGCCCGCACTGGAGAGGGTGCCTCCATCCGCACCCATGAAAAGGCCGGTGCAGAGTAGTTCCTCCCAACCGATGAGCACGGAGAAATCAGGACGTTGGCGCTTGATGGTGTGCAGTGTCTGCTGGAAGCGCCCCATGTCCTTGGACGTGTCCTTGGTGCCGACGATGCGCGGGCAGTCCATCGCGAGCCGTTCCAAGACGGGAAGAGAGATTTCGTTGGCGAATACAGGGATGTTGTAAACGACGATGTCGATGGGGGACTTGGCTGCCAGCTCACGGAAGTAAGCCTCGATGCTTTCCTGGGTGAGCTTGTAATAATAGGGCCCGGTGATGGATACCGCACGGCAACCCAGATCCGCGCAATAGGCACACATTTCAAGCACGAGTTCGATATTGGGCTCCGCCGCACCGGCAAGGATGGGCCGGCCCCCCGCCTCTTCGACAACGATTTTCAGAACGCGCTTGCGTTCTTCGTAACTGAGGCGGATGAATTCGCCCATGCTGCCATTTGGATAGAATCCGGTTACGCCCTTGTCACCAAGCCAGCGGATGATGCGGCGGAGTTCGTCCTCATTGATGCGTCCCTTCGCGTCATAGGGAACAATGTTCGGAACAAATATGCCTTGAATGGTGGATTGGGGCGAGGACATCGGGGTCAGTCTTCAGGATTCGGCAGCGACTTGCAAGCGGTCAGATAGGGTATAACAAGCGGGCATTGCGATGATAGAACCGGGCGAGTTCGTCTGGCGCGCATCCGGCCAGGATTTCATCCAGCAGGCGCCCCCATGATTTCAGATCCCGGGTGAGGTTGCACACAGGCCAGTCGCTGCCCCAGATGACTCGATCCCAGCCGAAGCAGTTGATCGTGTGCTCGACGACGGGACGGAGGGTTTCGCTGGTGATTTCTCCTGCGGCGTAGGCGATGATGCCTGAAATCTTGCAGGCAAGATTCGGGCGTTTGGAGATCTCTCGGAGTTGATCGCGCCAGAAATCGAGGTCGCCGGAAGCGATGTCCGGCACGCCGCAATGATCGAGGATGAAGCGGGTGTCCCGGCAGGCGTCAATGAGAGCAGCACCGTGCTCCAACTGCCGGGGAAGCATGCACAGATCAAAAGTGAGCCCGGCCTTGCCGATGCGCATGATGTTCTGGCGAAACAAGGACGATGTCGAAAATTCGTCCGCTTGGGTGTGTAGCACGCGGCGGAAACCAAGGAGCTTGGGGTGGGCGAGGTCCTCCAACTGCTGTTCAAAATCCGAATGCTCCGGACGACACGCTGCAATCACTCCGCAGAGGCGGTTGGCTGGATTTTCGGCGAGTTTGCAAAACCACGCCGCCTCGGACACCAGATCCTTTTCTGCTACATCCACTTCCATGAAAATGGATTCGGTGATGCCAAGTCCTGCCGCAGCATGATGGTAGTCCGCCAAAGAGAACTCATGTCCTGCTAGTGCGGGGATGCTCGCAGTCCACTCGTAGGCGAATTGTTCCGTAGCGATCAGGTGGAGATGGGTATCGATGCGGTCCATGGCTTACGTTGCGGCGAAGTTTTCCGGATGGCGATATTTCACGGTCTGAATGTGTTCGCAATACAGCACGAGTTCGCCATCGTTTTTGAAGATCTCATAAGATGCCCGGTAAAGCCCCATGTCGGGATACTTCGGGGATTTTTCGAGATCGGTTTTAATCGTATAGATCGTGTCGTTGATGAAGACGGGCTTGATGAAGCGGAGCTTGTCATAGCCATAGCTGAAGGCATTCACGCAGTTGGTGGCGACGAGTCCGAGTCCGGCGGAAAACACGAAGGCTCCGGCGACGAGCCGCTTGCCGAAGATTCCTTGTTCCTTGGCGAATATCTCATCCGCCACATAGGGGTGCATGTCGAGGACGAGCGCGTTGAATTGCATGCTCTCGCCCTCGCTGATGGTGCGTCGGATGGAACGGATCTGATGTCCGATGACGATGTCCTCGTAATACCAATCCTCCGCGTTCCAGATCGGAACGGATGCGTGTTGATCCTTGGGTGTTTTGTGGGGTTTGCGGTCCATGAGTGTCAGGGGTGGATTCTTGCTTTGAGTTTCATGAGTGCGTCTATTTACCAATCGGTGAGTTGGTGTTTGGCGAGTTGGAAGAAATCATCGGGCAGGATGAATATCTTCCGCTGTTCGTGATGGGGAACGGAGTTGTTGTGGAAGCCCAACAGGCAGCAGTAAAACGGCTTTCATGGGTTCAATGGGTGGCAGGTGCCTGGTTCAGGTGGTTTCCATAACCAATCACGATGACGGCGAGAACGAGCAGTGAAATGGCGAAGGTGATCAGGCGTTTGGTGGCAGGAGAGCAGTCGGACCATTCGCGGCGCATGATGGCGACCAGCGTGCTGAACAAAATGAGCATGATCATGTGCAGCGGCCAGCTCGCCACACCGAGGGTGTCCATGCGGTTGTGGCCGATGCCATAAAAGATGAATTGGAGATACCACAGCAGTCCAGCAAGGCAGCCCCAGACGATGTTCATGCGCGGAGCGGAGGATCCCCCAACGCCGGCTCCTGCAAGCTCCCGCAAGGTGCTTTTTTTCGCAAGCTGCCACAAGGTGATCGGGAGGATGCTGCAAAATGCTCCGGTGCTCGCGAAGAGAAAGCGAACGTTCATGACGAGCTCCGGATTCGCTCCGCGTTTGAGCGCTTCTTCGGCTATGGGATCGGCGGAACCGAGGGCAAGGCTGTAGAGTGCGGAAAGCACGCCGGCCACAAGGCATAGGGGAATGCCGATTGCCGGACGAAATGAATGGTCGTCTCCGCTGCCGGATTTCTTCACCTCCAGCTCCTTTCTTCTTCCGGCGAATCCGCAGATCAGAATGCCGCCGAATCCAATCGCGACTCCTGCAAGAACGGCATTTCCACCGGCACTTGAGGTGATTTCTCCGAGTTTCCCCTGAACCAAGGGCGTGAGGAAAAATCCGAGCACGGCGGAAAGCCCGACCGCCAGTGCATAGGTGAGCGAGTATCCCACATGGCGGATCGCGAAGCCAAAGGCCATTCCTCCGAAACCATAGGCCGCTCCGAAGCCGAAGGATTGCCACATGGCGTCACGAGGTGAATTCGCGAGCACTTCGGATAGATGAGGAATGAACAGCAAGGAGCCGATTACCGGCAACAGGAACCAGGAGGCGAGAGACATCCAGAACCAGAAGCTCTCATAAGTCCAATTGCGCACCTTGTGCTGAGGCGTGAAGCAGATGGCAGCGGTGAACGCGCCGATGCCGTGAAGGAGGATGCCGAGGATGGGGAAGGACATGGGTTTTCCTGATAGATGTTAGATTGCGAATTCCGCATCGATTTCCGCCGTATGCTGTCCGATGGCGGGGGCTCCGACGGACGACTTGGAAACCGAACCATCGATGCGAATGGGGCAGCGCAGTGTTTTCAAAGGCGTGCCGCCCGGGCAGAGGATTTCCTGTTCCATGCCCAAGACCTGATAACCTTCGGTCCCCCGCAGACGGGTCCATGAAAGCACGTCGGCGCACCAGATGTCTGCGGGCTCAAGCACGGCGAGCCAGTCGGTGGTGTTTCGGGTGGCGAGGTGGTCGCGCAGGATGCTCTTGATTTCATCGCGGCGGTCGAACCACGACTGTCTGTCCTGATAGGCGAGCAAGGCCGGGCACTCCAAGAGTTCCCCGAGCACGGGGATGGAGCCCATGGCCAGCGCGAGGTGTCCGTCGGCCGTGGCGTAGATTCCATAGGGGGCGCCGAGATAGGCATGCGCGTTTCTAACAGAACTTCGTTTGGGTTCCTTGAAGCCGTCGTTGAGATGGGTGGTGATGACTTCGAACTGGAGGTCAAGAATCGACTCAAGAAGACTCACTTCCACGCGGCCGCCCTCTTGGGTGATTCCGCGACGGACCAGACAGGCGAGGATGCCTTGGACAAGATGCGCGCTGGCAGTGAGGTCGGCCACGGCGAGCCCCATGGGGACCGGGCCTTCGCCGTCATTGCCGCTGAGCCATGCGAGCCCGGACATGGATTGGGCGAGCAGGTCCTGCCCCGGTTTGCCCACCCAAGGTCCCTCGGTGCCGTAGCCCGTGACTGTGCCGTAAACAATCCGGGGATTGATCTGTTTTACCACATCATACCCCAGTCCCAGTTTGTCCATCACACCTGGGCGGAAGTTCTCGATGAGCACATCGGCCTTGGCGATCAATGCGCGGATTTTTTCCAAATCCGCCGGATCCTTCAAATTGGCGGAGTATCCCTGCTTGTTGCGGTTGATCGAGTGAAACAGTGTGCTGTCACCTTCGACACCCAGATTGGAGATATATAGTTGTCGGCAAATGTCGCCTGTGCCAGGGCGTTCGATTTTGATCACCCGCGCCCCCAGATCCGCGAGGCGCATCGCGGCGGCGGGGCCGGCGAGAAATTGGGAGAAGTCGAGGACGATGAGGTTTTCCAGAGGTTTCATGTGGCAGCTTGATGTTTCTGATAGAGACGATTGATTTTCGCGGCGGCGGATTGAGGCTCCATGAGTCCGGCAACTGCCGTATGCGCCATCGGCGTGGCCGCATCCTGAAATGCCATGTAACCGGGGAACTGCGGGCGAAGCAGCGATTCATCGAGTGTCTGGAGCGTGTCGCTGAAGAAATCGTGACAGGCTGCGTTCACCGCGTCGTCCTGCCATGCGCCGCGGTGCCCGGGTTGGCCGCCGGACTGGAAATAGAGACCTTTTTGGGTTTCCGGCGCGGCCGTGAAGCGGGCGAAGTCCATGCATGCTTGCGGATGTTGGGTTCTCGAAGAGACCGCGATGCCTGCACCGCCAAGGGTGGAGCGAAGTCTCCGGCTCTGGAAGCTGACAAGTCCTCCGGCTTTGAGCACATGGGGCGCATAGCGGGGCCGCGAATAATTGGAGTAACCATAGGCGAAAGGGCAATACGCCGCGCGTGGATCATCGGCCTGCGACATCCACTCCGCCGTGCGGATCGGATTGCGATCGAGACAAGCAGGATCGCAAAGCTCCACCAGCTTCCGCAGTTCTGTTAGGGCTTCAGCAAGCGTTTCATCCGGGGCAACGTGATCCGCTCCGAATGGATCGTGTCCCAGCGCAGCGCAGAACGTGTAACTGTGCATCAGCATGTCGATGGGAAATGCGGATACCGTCACGAAGCCACGGCGGGCAAGTTCGAGGACATCCTCCCAGGTTTGCGGGAGCTCAAGCGAGTGTTTGTCCATGAGGTCTGGTCTCCAAGTGGCGATGGGTGCAGCGGCATCGGTAGCAAGCGTCCATTGTCTGCCCATGAATCGATAACTCTCGTGCGAACCGCCCACGGAATTCGCGGCTTGGTCTGTGAGGAATGCCGCATCGAGCCAGTCTTCATAAGGCAGCAGGAGTCCTTCCGTTGCCGCGAGAGCGGTGTGAGGGTGATCCATCACGATCAGATCGTATGCGCTCGCAAGCTGCTCCATTGATGCGTCCGCGAAGGCTTGTAGCGAGCGTTTTTCCCAGACGATGGAGATTTCCGGATGCTGTTCCTCGAATCGCTGCGTGCAGGCGACGACAGAGACGAATCCGCGAGTGTGGTTCCAGGCGATGCCTTTGAGGATGGTCATGAAAAAAGATGGTTTGCAGGTTTGGAACCGCCGAGACGATCTGACTCATAGGCCGCTTCCACGCAGGCCATGGTGCGGATCACGTCAGAAACATCGGTGGCCATTTTTGTGATCGTGCCTTCCTTGTGACACTGGACCTCAGCCATCGAGCCGATGAAGGCTTCCGGGAACCATGAGCCCTCTAACAGAATGGATTGCCAGGGTCCGGGTTCCCCATCCTTGTCGAGCAGGCAGTATTCGAACTCGTCGCCAACACCGTGGGGGTAGTTCATCAGCAAGCCGACACGTGCCTTGATCGCACCTTTTGTACCTTCCCACTTGAGAAAACTTTCCTGATGTTTCGCGCCGAAGCGGTGCATGTGGTTGGTGGTGATGGTGGCGCGGACCGGGTCCGGATAATCCATGAGAATGGCGCTGGAGACCGAGGCCAGTTCCGGGAAGTTCGGATGGGAAACCGTGCGGGCATGAACACTCCGCGGATCGCCGAGAAAGGAACGGACCACATCGATGTGGTGGACGCTGTGATAGACAATCTCCATCCGGGGCAAGCCGTTGAGGAATGGAAAGTGCCCCCATGGCGTCATGGTGGTGAGTCGCATTTCCATGTCGGTGAGATCGCCGATCCATCCCTGCTGGATGATATTCCGTGCCGCCATTACGAAAGGGGCGAAGCGCAATTGGCAGTTGATGGCAGCGTTCAGCTTCCTTTCCTGGCAGACGGCGAGCACCTCGCGGGCCTGTTCCATGTTCTCTCCCATCGGTTTTTGGATCAGCACATGGGAACCTTCGGGCAGCATGCGCAAGGTGTCCGCGAAGAGAGAGGCTGGCAGGGCGAGGTCGAAGATCACATTCTGCGGTGCTTGGGCGATCGCAACGGACAGGTCATCAAAAACATGCGGCACTCCGTATTGCGAAGCCAGTTCCGTGGCGCGGGCGCTGGTCCGGTTGTAAAGCCCCCACACCGGGAAGCCTGCCAGTTTGTAGGCGGGAAGATGGGCATCCCTTACGATGCCACCGGTCCCGATGATGAGAATCGGAAATGGTTCTTTTGGCATCCGCGGAGCGATATCCTGCGGGGTGAATGGTGCTTCGGGTATCATCGGTGGATTTTTATTTGCAAAATGCCGTTTCAAATATGAACGTCAAGCCCGAAGGCATTCTGTCCAGATTCCATCGACCGATGAGCGAAAAAACACCGTCCTATTCTGTGCCAGCCCTGGAAAAGGGTTTGGACATACTCGAAGCCTTTGCGGCTTCCCCGGTGCCTTTGTCTCTGGCTGAGTTGGCCCGTGATTTGGATCGAGGCAGCGCGGAGATCTTCCGCATGCTCGTTTGTCTCGAACGCCGTTCCTATCTGCGGCGGGACGGGATATCCGGCAAATACTCGCCGACTCTCCGATTGTTCGAACTTGCCCACGCGCACTCTCCGCTCAAGACCTTGCTCGATGTCGCGGCCGAACCGATGCGCGCGGTGACGCTCAAGCTCCGCGAGAGCTGCCACCTGAGTGTGATCGAGCGGGGCAAACTGCTGGTCATCGCCCGGGAAGACAGCCCGGAGAGCGTGCGCTTGGCGATCGAGGTGGGTGGACGTTTCGAGCCGAAACATACCGCGTCGGGACGGTTGTTGCTGTCTTCCAGCGGTTCCACCATGACTGCGCGCGACGAAACGATCGAGGGAGTGGATGACGCGGTTGTCCGCATCGGCTCACCGGAAGCAGCGGTGCATGCCGCACTGGCAGTCTCCTGGCTTAGGAGTCGCAAGGGAGCGAAAAAGTCCTCGGTCGTCCTCTCAGAACTCAAGAACGCAGCCCGTATCATTGAAACATCCCTTGGATTAAATGCATGAATGAGATCCCATTTGAATCTTATCAGATTGGCACCAGCCGCGAAACCGGAGGACGCACCATCACGGAGACAGATATCGTTTTGCACGCCGGACAAAGCGGGGATTTCTATCCGCATCACATGGATGCAGAGTGGTGTCGCACCCAGCCTTTCGGACAGAGAATCGCGCACGGCACTCTCATTTTCACGATTGGTGTGGGCCTGACGGCGGGTGAAATCAATCCGTTGGCAATGACTTATGGATATGAAAAGCTGCGTTTCCCGAAACCCGTTTTCATCGGTGACACCATCCGGACTCGCATCTCCATCACCGAGAAGCGGGATCACAAAAGACCTGATTATGGAATCGTGGTCGAGAAGCTGGAAGTGATCAACCAACGCGACGAATGTGTGATGGCTTGTGAGCATCTCCTTCTGGTGAAACGGTCCGCTTGATCCGGGGGAACCATTCGCGGGGCTCAAAACGGTGGGTCTGATGTTTGTTCCAGGAATTTTTCACGGTCCACCTCAACGATGTTTCTGCTGAATGGAGGATGCGTGATGGTATTTTTTTCGTTGATTGCCTCGTCCGGCATGGAGAAGATATTACTGTGATATGAAACGCATGATGGCCTGTCAGTTTATTGGAGTGGTTGGTGGAAGCGGTTCGGGCAAGACTTGGCTTGCCCGCAATCTTCAGGCGAGCCTGGGGGCCTCATGTGGACATCTGTCCCTCGATGATTTCTACCAAGATCTATCCCATCTCCCTGTCGAACAGCGGGGATTGGTGAATTTTGATGATCCAAAGGCCATCGACTGGAACTCTCTCAGACAGGTGCTTGAATGTCTCGGGAGCGGCGAGGATGCGCAGATTCCCAACTATGATTTCAGCACCCACTCACGTCATCCGCAAACGCGCCGAATGGGTGCCT
Organism: Luteolibacter sp.; assembly: GCA_040399845.1. Lineage (GTDB taxonomy): Bacteria > Verrucomicrobiota > Verrucomicrobiia > Verrucomicrobiales > Akkermansiaceae > Luteolibacter. The sequence goes on from JBBARN010000002.1 coordinate 93,878, forward strand.
GCCGCTGGTTGGTAGTGGAGGGGCTGTGGCTTCTTCACGAACCTTGGTTGCGTGAGAAACTTTCCCTCAGTGTGTATGTCGATTGCCCGGAAGAGGAACGGCTGAGGAGGCGTATCGAACGTGATGTGTTGGAGCGGGGGAGATCGGAGGAATCTGTCAGGAAACAGTTTGGTGAGCACGTGCAACCGATGCATGCGCTTTTTGTGGAGCCCCAGCGTTTCCATGCCATGCATTGTATGGGTTCTCCCATGACGCTTGATGATTGTGAATCACTGGTCGCTCCTTTGAAGGGTTGATGGAAGGAAACAAAAAGGCGGACACGCGTCTGAAAACGCGCATCCGCCCGAGGTTATTTGTTGTTGTATAAGTTTAGGCGATCTTACCAATCCATCGTAATGCCTGCATAGAAGCCGGTGCCGGATCCTGGAATGGTCGTGCCGAAGAAGCTGGAAAGCTCGTAAGCTTCATCGAATACATTCTCGACCCGTGCATGCAGTTTCACCGTCTCTGTCAATTGATAGGAACCATGAATGCGGGCTACGGTGTATCCATCAAGTGGTGCTCCGCCCCATGAGTGGTCGGAGAGATGGGTTGCGCCGATTCCTATGACTCCTTTGTCGCTTGCCTTCCAATCGACAGATGCGGTAACCGCATTTTTTGGCTGGTCGCTCAGGCTTTCGTGCAAATACGTCCACGCAATCCGATAGCCGAGTTGGTCGTTCATCGTGTTGCCACGCAATCCGACCTCAAGCCCTTCGGTCGTGGAATCCCCAGCGATGTTGACCGGTGGAGTGGGGAATGTTTGGATCTGATCGGTGATTTGGTTTTGAAACCAAGTGAATTCGAGGATGTGATCCTCTCCGATTTTTTGCTCGATTCCCAAATCCCATCCAGTGGCGGATTCGGCTTTCAGATTGGGATTTCCTGCGCCGAATGAAGACCCGAAGAGATCGAGATAGGATGGCGAGCGGAATGATGATCCGATTCCGCCCCGTAGTGAGGTTGCGGTGGAATCGATGGTATAAATCGATCCAACCCGCCAGGTGAGTTCATCCCCGTAAGCATCATAATCCTCCCATCTCAAGGCGGTCGTTGCTGTCAGGTCCTCAATCACGTCCCATTCGAGTGCGCTGTGGATTCCGTATCGATCCCGGTTTTCGTCAGTGCCGATGGTGTTTTGATAGTCACTCTGATGGAGGTATGCCCCTGCAAGCAGGCGGAGATTCTCATCGATCCTGATTTCGTGGTCGGTGGAGACGCTCTCTGCGCGCATGTCGGTTCCATAGTTTCCAAATGCGGAGTCACTATCATAAAACTCCTGCTGGTATCCGGCCAGAAAGCGGGCCGTCCATCGATCCGAGACTACTCCGTTCGCATAAACCGTCGCGAGTGCGGCATCGAGATGATCGTCGGATGCCCCGGAATTATTATAAAAGGAATCGACCCCGCGGAAGGTGGTTCCCAAGGTCCATACCTTGTTTAACTTGCCCTCCACACGCAGTGCGGCATTCCGTTGATTGAATTCCTGATTCGGAGCGTCATTGTCGGTTTCCTCATACCCTCCGGCGAAGAAATAAGATAGATTCTCGGTTTCACCCTGGGTGCTGGCGCGGGTGGCGAGGGAATTGAAGGAACCGGTTTCAAATGAGAGGGAGCCCGAGGGTGTGCCCTTCCCGAATGCCGTCTGCATCCAGAGCACTCCGCCGATGGATTCGCCTCCATAAATCGCACCTTGCGGACCCCTAAGGATCTCGATGGTGCCGACATCATAAGTCCGGCTCGCGGAAAGCATGTTGCCCAGTGGCGAGGTCGAGTCACTGAGGCGCATGCCGTCGATTACCACTTGGGAGTAGGCCGTGGTGGTTCCGCGGATGAACAGGGATCCGACAGCTCCGGTTTCGCCTCCGGTGGAGGTGGAAATGACGCCAGGGGATGCATTCAGGGCGTCTCGGATTTGCAGGATGCCTTGGTTTTGCAACGCATCCGGATCCAGCACGGTCACAGCAGATGTGACCGTGGAGGCTTCCTGGGGCGACCGCAGTGCGGATACAATCAGGGGTTCGAGTGGGTCTCCGTTTTCCTCCGCTTTGGAAGGAGCGTGGACAAGCAGGGCGAGCAGTGCGATGGCACTCCGGCTGGGGCCTCGTTGAGGCGTTTGTGGGTATGTCATGTTATCGGATTCAATGCCTGTAATTCGCAGGCGATTGTAAGCTCTCTCAGGCTGGCGTCCTGGCTGTCCGGCATGCTTTCACACGACGAAATCACAGTGGCGATACCGCGCTGGAATCTCACCAGCTTCCCCATCAATTTCCTGCCCCTGCGAAGGGCTTCCTGAAGAGAGCCGGCTTGTGACCGGCACAGGAGTGGTATTGGGTTGCACGCAGGGTGACAAGGACAGGTGGGCAGATGACAAGGGATGCGGAACATTTCGGGCAAAACGCAGTTTGCTGATTCCTCAACAAGGTCTTTCCATCTTCGCCCACTCGTTTGCTTGTCACTTGACGCGGCCGCATCCCGGGCTTTTCCTGCCGCCCATGTTTCGCCAAGTCCTCAAATCCAAGCTCCACCGCGCCATGATCACCGACGCGGATGTCGAATACGAAGGAAGCATTGAAATTCCCTCCGATCTGATGGCCGGAGCGGACTTGTGGGCTGGTGAAAAGGTGCTTGTGGCATCGATCACCACCGGTGCCCGATTGGAAACCTACGTGCTGGAAGGCCGGCCTGGCACCGGAAAAATCCTTATCAACGGGGGAGCCGCGCATTTGATCAAGGCGGGCGAACGGGTGACCATCATGGCCTTCGGCGTCTCGGAGTCCCCGGTCGAACCCGCGATTTTGCTGCTTGATGAGCGAAACCAGGTGTTGCGGACTGGACGGTGATCCCCCGGTTTTCGCTCTCTTATGCGGGCGCTTTAGAACGCTTGTCCGCTTTGAGCATTCCGCATCCTGCCGCGACGTCGATACCGCGGCGTTGTCGGAATGTGCATGGAAAACCGGCATTCCGGAGAATTCGCTGAAATGCGTGGCCAGCCCTGCTCGCGGTTCCATCGAAACCTCCCGTTGGATTCAGCGGGATGATGTTGATGTGCGCATCCATGCCATCTAACAAAGAGGCGAGGCGCAATGCGGTTTCCGGGGAATCATTTTTCCCCTCAATCAAGGTCCATTCGAAGAAAATCCGCTTACCTGTCTTGTTGCCATAGTCACGGCAAGCGGAAATGAGCATTTCGAGCGACCAGCGTTTACTTGCCGGCACCAAGGCAGCCCGCTCCTCTTCGGTCGAACCATGGAGGCTCACCGCCAATCGGTAAGGGCTGTCTTCATCGGCCATGCGTTGGATGCCAGGAACGACGCCTACAGTGCTGATGGCGATTTTTGAAGGTCCGATCCCGATGCCGCGGACATCGGAAATGATGTCGAGCGCCTGCATGACCGAGTCGATGTTATGCAATGGTTCTCCCATGCCCATCATGACAAGATTGCGCAAACGCTTTCCAGGATGATATTTTTCGAGAACGCGACGGGCATGCAATACTTGCGCGACGATTTCACCGGGTCGCAGGTGCCGGACAAATCCCATTTGTCCCGTCGCGCAAAAGACGCAACCCATGGCACATCCTGCCTGCGTGCTGACGCAGACCGTGTGCCTGCCATCGTAGCCCATCAGAACCGTTTCAATGGTTTGCCCATCGGCGAGTCGCAACAGGAACTTGCGCGTCAATCCATCGCTGCTGTGGATCTCATCCACCAGTTTGGGCGCATCGAAAAAATAGGGCTTTCCTTCTCCCACATTCAGCTCAATCCACCGTTTGAGCGGAGGTAGAAATGGTCTGGAACCCAGATCCAACTCGCCATCCCGGTAGATTGCCCGCCACAGGGCCTTGGCGTGGTGGGAATTCACGCCGGATGCTGCCAAGGCTTCGGCGATCCCGGTAAAGCCGAGATCGTGAAGCGATTGGGGTGCATTTGGAGGCATGGCCGAATCAAAACAAGCGTCCCCAGACGTTCAAGCCGCGATTTTTCAAGGTTGGATCGCTTGCCCCAGCGCTCGAACTGAAATTGGGCGCATGGATTGTATCTCCTCGCTGATCATGACGGAGAGCCCTTCGCCTAAATGACATTGCTCCGCACCCATCGCTTGCCCTCGGTCGGCTCTCCGCTAAGGTCGCGGTCGCCCGATGTCCGATTCTTTCGTCCACCTCCACCTTCATACCGAATTCTCGCTGCTCGACGGCATGATCCGCACCAAGGAGCTCGCCAAACGGGCCTCCGAGCTGGGCATGCCTGCCGTGGCGATGACCGACCACGGGAACCTCTACGGTGCCATCGAGTTTTACCAGAATTGCAAAAAGGCCGGGGTGAAACCGATCTTCGGATGCGAAATCTATCTCGCTCCGCAATCGATGGAGGAGAAAAAGGAACTCGTCGGTCGCAAGCGCGCCACCCACATGACGCTGCTGGCGGAAACCAACGAGGGCTGGAACAATCTTTCCAAGCTCGTCTCCAAGGGCCACCTCGAAGGGCTCTACTACGGCAAGCCACGCGTCGATCGAGAAACGCTCCGCCAGTATTCCAAAGGCATCATCTGTCTGACCGGTTGCATTTCCGGACCGGTCAATGAATGGCTGCTCGCCGGCGATGAGGACAAAGCCCGCGAGACGATGGCGGAGCTTGTGGATATCTATGGCAAGGAAAACACTTATGTGGAAATCCACAACCACGGTCTCGAGCCCCAACGCCGCGTCACCCCCGGCCTGCTCAAGCTTGCCGCCGAGTTTGGATTGAAACCGGTTGCGGCCAATGATGTACATTTCCTCCATCGCAATGACCATGAAGCCCACGATGTGATGATCTGCATCGGCACGGGCCATTTGCTCATCGATGAAAACCGCATGCGTTACACCCCGGAAGTCTATTTCAAGACACCGGAGGAAATGCGCGCGCTCTTCGAAGATGTTCCCGGCGCATGCGATGCCACCCTCGAAATCGCGGAACGTTGCAATGTGGAAATCAAACTCGATTCCACATCATCCGAAAAGTATCCGCAGTTCGGCACGCCCGATGGCAGTCCGCGCGAGGAATATCTTCTCAAAGTCTGCAAGGAAGGTCTCGTGCGGCGCTACGGCGAGGCAAAAGCTGTCGATCCTGAAATTGTCGCCCGCCTCGAATACGAAGCAGGAGTCATCAATCAACTCGGCTTCGCATCCTACTTCCTCATCACCGCCGACTTCATCCAATGGGCGCGCGATCACGACATCCCCGTCGGCCCCGGCCGCGGTTCGGCAGCGGGCTCACTTGTTGCTTATGCCATGGGCATCACGGATATCTGTCCGCTCCAGTTCGGTTTGCTCTTCGAACGTTTCCTTAATCCGGAACGCGTGAGCCCGCCCGACGTTGATATCGATTTCTGCCAATCCCGCCGTCCGGAAGTGATCGATTATGTGCGGAAAAAATATGGCGAACGCAGTGTTTCCCATATCATCACTTATGGCACCATGGGTGCAAAGAGTGTGATCCGCGATGTGGCCCGCGTGATGGGCGTTTCCTATGGCGATGCCGACCGCATTGCCAAGATGATTGAGGCCAAACCCGGCGTCACCCTCAAAGGCGAATGGGAATCCAAGCCGGAACTCGTCGAACTCATCGAAGCTTCCTCGACCTATCAGGAACTCTGGGACTACGCGCTCAAATTGGAAGGCATCAACCGCAACGTCGGCATCCATGCCGCCGGTGTCGTGATCGGCGATCGCTCGCTCGATGAACACGTCCCGCTCACCCGTGGCAATGAAGGCGAAGTGGTCACCCAGTATGACATGGGCGCCATCACGGAAGTCGGCTTGCTCAAGATGGACTTCCTCGGATTGAAAAACCTTACCGTGATCCATGAAGCTGTGGAACACATCCGGAAACGAAAACCCGGATTCCAAATCGAGACCGTCCAACTCGACGACCAACCCACCTTCGATCTCCTGAACCGCGGCGAAACGATGGGCGTGTTCCAGCTTGAATCCGGTGGAATGGTCGAAACCTGCAAGAAGTATCAGATCGAGAAGATTGATGATATCATCGACCTTCTCGCCCTCTACCGGCCGGGTGCCATGCAGTTCATCGATCAGATGATCGAGGTGAAGAAAGGCCGCAAGAAAGCGATGTATGAACATCCGCTTCTCGAACAGGTCTGCGGCAATACCTACGGCGTCATGATCTATCAGGAACAGGTGCAGAACGCCGCCAAGGTTCTCGCCGGTTATACCCTCGGTGGAGCCGACCTTCTTCGCCGCGCGATGGGCAAGAAGGATCCCAAGAAAATGGCCGAGGAGCGCGGCAAGTTCGTCGCCGGAGCAGAGAAGACCAACGGCATCGGGGAGAAACTCGCCAATCAGATCTTCGAGAAAATCGAGATGTTCGCGGGTTATGGTTTCAACAAATCCCACTCCGCCTGTTACGGACATATCTCTTACTGGACCGCATGGTTGAAGGCAAATCACCCGGTCGAATTCATGGCTGCGTTGTTGTCTAACGAAATCCATAACACGGAAAAGATCAGCGTCTTTGTTTCCGAGTGCCACCGCATGGGCATCGAGATTCTTCCTCCGGATCTCAATGCATCCCGCCTGCGCTTCAATCCGGAAATCATGCTCAATGGCCACAAGGGAATCCGCTACGGTCTCGCCGCCATCAAAAACTGCGGCGAGGGCGCGATGGCGGCGGCCATTGCCGAACGCGATGCCAATGGCAAGTTTGCTTCCCTTGAGGATTTCTCCACCCGCCTTGATTCCAAGGTCGTCAACAAACGCATCCTCGAAAACCTCGTCAAAGCCGGTGCGCTCGATTGGACCGGTGAAACCCGCGCCGGGATGTTTGGTCGCCTCGAACAAGTCGTCGCCTCCGCCTCCTCATCCCAGAAGGACAAGGCATCCGGTCAGGTCTCGCTTTTCGATGCGATGGAATTCGCGGCTCCTCCGCAGTCCTCGAAATCTTCCGCGAACGAAACTACCATCCAGGAATGGAGCAAGGACGATCGCCTCGCCCACGAAAAAGAGCTGTTGGGTTTCTACGTCACCGGCCATCCGCTCGATAAATTCCGCGGCGTGATTGACTCGGATCGTTACCAGCGCCTCGGCCTCATCGAGGACATACAAATCGACAATCCGCGCGATCGTTTCCCCTTCGCAGGCATGGTCCGCTCCCTCGAAGCCAAAACCACCAAGACCGGCAAGCCCTTCGGCGTGCTCGTGCTCGAAGACTTCACCGGCAGCGCCGAAATCATGCTTTGGGGCGAAACCTTCGTCCCCGCCCGTGATGCCGGACTCATCGAACCCGGAAAAATCGTCAAACTCAAATGCGCCATTCAGGTGGATGATCGCACCGGTGGCCGCCGACTGACGGGCTACGAACTCGGCGAACTCAAACCCAAGCGCGGCAACTCCAACGGCAAGGGGCCCCTTGAACTCATGCTCTGGACCACCCGCCACAGCGAGATGGATCTGCTGGAAATCAAGAATGCCATTTCCAAACACCCTGGCACCACCCCCGTGCTCCTCCACTTCCAAAACAGCGCCGGCCGCCGCGTCACCGTCGCTGCCAACGAATCCTTCAACGTCAAACGCAGCGAAGCCCTAGAATCCGCCCTCGACCGCTGGATCGAGGGCTAAGCTTCCTCGCCACGACGATTTCTCTGACGACCGTCACGCGGATGCTTGTGGGGTGATGGAATCGAGGCGGTCGCGGAGGGTTTCGAAGGCGTCGTCGCCCATGACGGGGACGAGGGAGGATTGCCAATCAGATGGGGGCTCAGGAAGCTGGATCCAACTGCGGCAGCCACCGAAAGAGCCTTGGTATGAAAGAGTCCAGGGCTGGGCGAGTTGTGTCACGCGGACGAAGGCAACATGGATGCTGCCGGATGCCATGCCTTTGCCTTCCCAGTCGAAGCGATCGCGGACGGTGGCTTCGGAGTAGATGTGGAAGGGTTCGAGTGCGGCCACCTGTGACCAATCGGTGAGGGTGATCGCCCAGGATGCTTCGATGTGGTGGGTGATCTGGAGTTCGTCGCCCGCTTGCCATTCCGGCAGAACCTTGACTTCGCCCTCGCGGACTTGGTCGCCTTGGGCGTGGAAACGGGTGGGAAAAAGGAAGAAGGATTCGTGGGCGAAAGAGAACCCGTGACGTCCTTCATGGATGCCGCCTTTGCGAAGGATGATGGATTGTCGGCCACTTGCTAGGGCATCGCAAACGACCTGCCATTCCTTGAAGCCGATGGGTGCGGACATGGACGAACTCCGATGGATTTTCAGTTTTCGATCAACCGAGATCATCTGCGGTGACAGATGTCTGCTCGCGGGCCCCAAGAATGCGGGCCTGGAGGATGACTCGCTCCGGGGAAGTCTCAAAGCGGTAGCTATGGCAGTTCGGGCAAATGGCGGCACCGGAGCCGACAATGGAATCACATCCTTCGCAGACTTTGTAGCCTGAAGGATTGGCGGCGATTTTGGCTGCCGTAGCGGCACGGTTGGGTGGAGGGGAGTCCGACATGATGGCTATGAAAAAAGCGGCACCGGTGGACCGGTCCGCTTTGTTTCTTGAAATGATTTGAAAGTGGGCCGGAGCGGATTCAAGGATCAAGCGATGGCGGCGATTGCCTTCGCAGTCTTGCTCTTGAGGTTGGCGGCCTTGTTGGAGTGGATGACGTTGCGCTTTGCGGCCTTGTCCACTGCGGAGGAGAACTCGGCGGATGCCTTGGTGGCAACGTCCTTGTCGCCAGCGGCGATGGCAAGGAGAGCCTTCTTGCGAAGAGTCTTGATGCGGCTTTTTTCCGCACGATTGCGCTCGGTGCGGACGATGGTTTGGCGCGTGCGCTTGATCGAAGATTTGTGGTTGGCCATAATGATTTCTGGAAAAGATCGGCCGCTTGGAGGCGGGCGGCGGAAAATAGGGAATCAGTCGCGGGTGTCAAGCTCGTGTTTCATAACTTTTACGACTTGTTGCATCAATTGTTCAGGAAAGTCAGCTACGACCTGGACCACTAGTGCGGTTGAAGGCTGTCGCCTGTCCGGAACGGCGTGACTGGATGGAACTGCGAATGACGAAAACATCCGCGCCGTGTCCCACGCGGTCGTAGAGGTCGGCGACGTCCTTGCTCGCCATGCGGATGCAGCCATAGGAAGCAGGGGCACCGAGGCGGCGTTCTTCGGGGGTGCCGTGGATGTAGATCGTGCGTCCGAAGGTGTTGCGGTTGCGGGATTCCGTGCCTTTGAGCCAGAGAATGCGTGTCACGATTGGGTCGCGTCCGGGAGCGTTCGGGCGAAGGACTTCGCCGGTGGGGCGGCGGCTTTTGAAAACCGCTCCGATGGGGGCGTTGGTGCCTATTTTCTTGGCCACCTGGAGGCGACCAAGAGGGGTGCAGTTGCTGCCGGGGCGATCGCCGACGCCGAATTTGGAGGTAGAGATTTTATAGGTTTTCACCGGGCTGCCATCTCGAACGAGGAGCATTTTCTGATCGCTGACGCTGACGATCATTTTGTTTCGGGTGTCTTTCCCGAAGTAGGAAGTGCTCCCGCAGCTGCTGAACAGAACAGCGGCAACGAAGCAGATTGAGGCAGAGAGCAGCGCGCGCAGTCGCGGGGATACTGTCATGGTTTTCTCACGGAGTTTTACGGTTCACGATCTTCGAATCAGTGCTGGTGGAGCCTGATGGCACCATTCGCGCCAATGAAGATAGGGACGTATAGAAAAATCCGATGGGGAAGGGAAGCAGAAGAATCGCGGATGACCAACTTCCTCGCATGGCTGCATCCACGACGATGAAGAGGAAGAAGAAACCGAAGAGCAATTCCACGAAGGGGGTGAGTGTCTTCATGGCCTTGTAGCTGCTCTTTTTCCAATCGCTGCGACTGGATTGGCCAATCCCGTATTTCGGGGTGCGGACGAAGGCGGTTTCGTGATTGAAAAGGGCTTCAATGACGGCCTTCGCATTGCTGATGGACATGCCGATGCCGAGAGCGAGCAGGAGGGGAAGGTAAGGAATCTCACGCCACCATGAACCCGGGCGCAGGGCCTTTTGGGACACCATGTAGAAAACGATCACCGAGACCGAGGAGAAGAAAAAGATCGGGACGTTGATGATGTAGTAGGTGAATTTCCCGAAATCCGGCTGCCATTGTTGATTCGGGTAGATCAGGAAACAGAGCAGGATGAGGAGCAAGTAGGCAAAGTTGGAGGTGAGGTGGGCGGTGGCCTCCATTTTGATGAAGAGCGGGATGTCGGCTTTCCAGATGGCTGGCAGCACCTTTTTGCAAACCTGGATGGAGCCTTTGGTCCAGCGATGCTGTTGGCTCTTGAATCCGTCCATATCCACCGGAAGTTCGGCTGGGGTTTCGACATCGTTGAGGAAAATGAAGCGCCAGCCATTCAATTGGGCGCGGTAACTGAGGTCCATGTCCTCGGTGAGGGTGTCGTGCTCCCAGCCGCCTGCATCGTCGATGCAAGACTTCCGCCAGATACCACCAGTGCCATTGAAGGTGAAGAAACGGCCGGAGCGATTGCGAGCGGTTTGCTCGAGTTCGAGGTGACCGTCCAGGAACATAGCTTGGATGCGGGTCAGGACGTTGAAGGTCCGGTTGAGGTGTCCCCAGCGGGTTTGGATCATGCCGATCTTGTTATCCGTGAAGTAGTGGATGGTTTTCTGGAGCATGTCCGGATTGGGCACGAAGTCGGCGTCGAGGATCAGGAGGAAATCGCCTTTTGCGAAACGGGTGCCGTTTTCCAATGCGCCTGCCTTGTAGCCTGTGCGGTCGGTCCGGTGGATGTGGTCTGCATCGAAGCCACGAGCTTTGAGGCGGGCGATTCCTTCGCGACAGATGTCCACGGTTTCGTCGGTGGAATCATCGAGCAGTTGGATCTGAAGTTTGTCCTGAGGGTAATCGAGCGCTGCGACCGCATTGAGCAGGCGGTCCACCACGTGCATTTCATTGAAAACAGGGAGTTGGACCGTGACCAGAGGGAGGTCTTGGAACAATTCCTTGGGTTTCGGGTGATTTCTTGCGTGTTTGAGGTAGAGGAAAACGATGGTGAGGCGGTGAGAACCGTAGCCTGCCAGACCAATGAGAACTAAAATATATGAGGCGTACCAAATGGGAGAGGACCAGTCCATGAAAGATTGAGTAGAGGTTGGAAAACGTTGAGAGTGTGCTGATCAGGTCGTTTTACGGAGCTTCGGAGGAAGATTTTCGAAAAATCCCAAAGGATCTCCGGGCTGCCCGATTGGTAGGTTGTGAAATCAACCCAAGTGCCAGACGCCGCAGGCAAGCAGCGGTAGGCCCTGTTGTCAAGCTCCGAGGTCTGGTGCGCGACGGTCAAATGCCTTGAAGTGGCTCACAAGTGCTTGACGTGCAGAGTGATGTCGTGGGTTTTGCCGGTGCGGGGGTCGGTGGCGGTGAGGATGTGGGTGCCGGGGGTGAGGTGGATGAGCGGTTCTGGGCTGGCGGGGTCGATGCGGAGGGTGCTGGATGACCAGCGGGCGGTGCCGGGGAGATTGGTGACGGGGCGGAGTTTGTCGGAACCGGAGGGAATTTCCGGATCGAGGAGGAGGGTCATACCTTGGGACGGGGTGATGATTTTCAGCGGCTCGATGAGGCGCGGGGCGGGATCGAGGGCGAGTTCGTGGCGGCGCTGGTTGTGCGGGCTCTCGAACCAGGCGGCGTAGGTGGGATCAAGCAGGGCTTTGCCGGTGGCCTGGCCGTTTTCGTAATCGGTGGGAACCGCGGTGGGCGGGAATTGACCGGTGGGGGCGAGGTCGCGGCGGAGATGGCGATTGGCGAGATCGGCGGTGGTGATTTTTCCGTTGCGGGAATCGATGATGATTTCGGCGAGTCCTTCCGGTAGCGGAAACCAGGACGCTGGATGATCGCGATGGAGGCGGAGCATGGAGCGGTGGAAAATCGGGCCTGCGCCGGAGATTCCGGAGATGCCTTTCATGGGTTGGTTCTCGAAATTTCCCGCCCAGACGCCGACCGTGAATTCGGGGGTGTAGCCGATGCACCAATTGTCGCGGAAGTCCGAGGAGGTGCCGGTTTTCACGGCGCAGCGGAAGGGCAGGTCGAGCGGGCCGCCGGGCGGGAAGGCCGGCGCGCGGGCGGCGGGATCGGAGAGGATGTCGGCAATCAGGAAGGCGGCGAAGGGGTGGGTGAAAATCGGGGTGGCGGGTGCTTGTTTTTCCGAGGAAAACAGTCGGGGCGGGAGATGGTTTCCGAGGCGGGCGAGGCTGGCGTAGGCGTTGGTGAGTTCCAGCAATCGGATGGGTGCGTTGCCGATCGTGAGGCCGAGGCCATCGGCGTGTGGATCGCTGCCAAGGGTGCTGAGGCCGAGACGGGTGAGGAGTTCATGCAAGGGGGAGGGGCCGCCGAGGGCGTTGAGTTCGCGCATGGCGGGGACGTTCAGCGAGCAGGCCAGCGCGCTGCGCAGCGTGACCGGGCCGCGATAGGTGCGATCGTAATTTTCCGGCAAATTGAGGCCTTCGAGGGTGCGGAAGGGCGTCGGGATATCGGCGAGAATGGACGAGGGCAGGCGCTGGTTTTGGGAAATGGCGAGCAGGTAGGTGAAGGGTTTGAGCGTGGAACCGGGCGAGCGCGGGGCGAGCGCTCCATTGACCTGGCCTCCGCGCGGATCGTTCCAATCGGCGGAAGAAACCAGCGCGCGGATTTCGCCGGATGGGTTGTGGATGACGACGACGGCGGCGTGGCGGAGATTGGAGGATTGGAGTTTGCGGGTTTCCTCGCGGACGATGGACGCGATTTCCAATTGCAGCGCGAGATCGAGGGTGGTGGAAATTTCCGGCCCTCCGGCGGGTGGCGTGAGGCTGGCGAGCCAAGGAGCAGGCTGGGTTTCGCGGAGCGGCCGCAGGTTCAAGGGCTCGGCGAGGGCTTGGTGGATGCGGGTTGGCTCGATGCGGCCGATGCCTGCAAGCCGGCCAAGCACCACATCGCGGCGGGCCAGGGCGCGCTTGGGGTGGCGCAGCGGGTTGAGCCGCGATGGAGCCTGGGGCAGACCGGCGAGCAAGGCGGATTCGGCGAGCGAGAGATCGGCCAGCGGTTTCTGGAAATAAAAGCGCGCGGCCTCGGCAGTGCCGGTGCGGAGATTGCCGTATTCGAGTCGGTTGAGGTAGGCGGCGAGGATCCTGGGCTTGGTCCAGCGCATTTGGAGCTGCCGCGCGGCGAGGGCCTCGTAGCATTTCCGCCGCAGACCGCGTTTGCCCGGTGGGGAGGAAATTTTGATGAGTTGCTGGGTGATGGTGGAGGCACCGGAGACGATGCGTCGCTGCAGGACAAAATCCCGCGCCGCACGGATGGTGGCGAGCAGATCGATGCCGCCGTGATCGTAAAATCGCTTGTCCTCCGCAGCGAGAGTGCAGGCGATGAGATCGGGCGGGATTTGATCGATGGAAATGGGAGCCGCGCGGCTGGAATCCGGCAAGGTGAGGCGGGAAATCACTTCGCCATGGCGATCGAGAAACAACGGCGACGCCTGCGGATTTTCCATCAAGCGCCCCGGCAAGGGCACACAAAACGGCAGCGCGAACCACAACAAGGCGATCCCCACAGCGGCCGCGAGCGACCACCGGATCATGCACTTGCGGCTCGGAATGTGGAGTTTCACGGGACTTCAGAATGCGCGGAATTTCCCGGGAATGAAGTGCGAATTTCCGCGACAATTCTCGTGACGGCCGTCAGCAGAATTGTCGCGGCGGCGGGATGGATAGGGGTTGACGCAAGATCCCCCGCGGCCAAGCTGGGCGCACGATGATAGCAAGACTGCGCGGCAGGGTGATCGAGGCGTATCCGAACCGCCTGGTGGTGGACGTGCATGGCGTGGGATACGAAGTGAATGTGCCGCTTTCGACATTTGATCGCCTGCACGCGGCCGAGGGGCTGGAGGTGGATTTGCGCACGCATCTTCACATCCGGGAAACGGCGCACACGCTGTATGGATTCGCCACCGAGGAGGAACGCGATGTTTTTCTCATGTTGATCGATCGTGTAAGCGGCATCGGCCCGTCGATCGCGATGGCGGTGCTGAGCGGCATGCCGGTCTCGCGTTTCAAGAGCTGCGTGGTGGCAGGAAACACGGCGGAGCTTTCCAGGATCAAGGGGCTGGGGAAAAAAACCGCCGAGCGCATCGTACTGGAGCTCAAGGACAAGGTGGGCGTCACGGACACCTGGCAAGACGCGGCTGCCGGCGAAGTGAGCGCCTCTGCAGCGGATGCGGAATTGGCTTTGCTCGCACTTGGCTACAAGCAGGTGGACGCCCGCAAAGCCGTTCGCAAGGTGCTGGAAACCGATGCCGCCGCACCGGTGGAAGCCTTGGTGCGTGGCGCGTTGCGGGTCTTGCAAGGTTAGGGGATCGACCTCCTCGGGTAACCCATTCGTGCAACCTTGGAGTGAAATTTTGTATCTTGTCAGGCGTATCCGGGCTGCCAGTTTCGCGAAACAAGCGAGATACGCCAACCCGACACCACCACTGTGAGCAAAGCGACATCCTTTTTCATCTTCGGAATCCTCCTCGGCATCATCACCGCAGGCGGATGGTTTTCATGGCTCGGCTCTTCCAAAAAGGACAGCGAGGAAGGCGTGAGGGTTCTGAAAATCGCCCACAGTCTGCCAAACAGCCATCCGGTGCATCTTGGTTTGGAGGAATTCAAGAAAAAGGCCGAGGAGCTCTCGGGCGGGAAAATGAAGTTCAACATCTTCCCGAGCGAGCAACTCGGAAGCGAGATCCAGTGCCTTGAAAAGGTCCAGGCCGGCACACTCGATATCACGAAGACGAGCACCGCGCCGATCGGCAATTTTGTTCCTGCCTACAAGGTCTTCAGCCTGCCCTATCTCTTCAAGGACGAGGCGCATTACTGGAAAGTCCTCGAAGGCCCCGTAGGCAAGGAAATGCTCGATGTTTTGAAAACCCGCGGTGACGGCTCACCGAGCGGACTGCAAGGATTGGGTTATTTCGATAGCGGCAGCCGGAGTTTTTATACGGTGAAACCCGTCCAGACTGCGGCGGACCTCAAAGGAATGAAAATCCGCGTGATGAATGACCAGGTCGCAATGGACATGGTGCAGGCGATGGGGGGCTCGCCCACTCCCATCGCTTTCGGTGAACTCTACACCGCCCTCAAACAAGGCACCGTGGATGGCGCGGAAAACAACCCGCCGAGCTTCGTGGCAAGCCGCCACTATGAAATCTGCAAACATTATACTCTCGATCACCACACCCGCGTGCCGGACGTCATTATCATCAGCAGTGCCGTCTGGGCGAAGCTGAGCCCCGAGGAACAGGGATGGCTGCGCGAGGCAATGGAGCACGCCAGCAAGTTCCAGCGCGATCTCTGGAAGGTGGAAACCGAAAACTGCCTCAACACGCTTCGCAAGGAAGGCGTGAACATCATCGAGCCCGATGTTGAATCGTTCCGCGCCGCATCTTCCGGTATCATCAACAAGTATTCCGATGACACCACCGGACCATTGATCCGTAAAATCCAAGAGGCCAACTGATATGATGTGGAGTAGAATCAAACAAATCACCGCCGCCTCCCTCGGCTGGCTGTCCATCGGGGTCTTCCTGATCCTCGTGGTGGACGTGCTGCTGGGGGTCTTCAGCCGCAAGGTCCTGGGCGATCAATACCGCTGGTCCGAAGAGCTGGCCCGTTTCCTCTTGGTATGGATTTCCTTCCTCGGCGGCGCGATTGCCTACATCGATGACAAACATCTCGGTGTGGACTTGCTGGTCGATCGCATGCACGTCGATGCCCGCAGGCTTTCGAGAATCGTGACGCACGGGCTGGTTTTTGCGTTTTCCCTTTTCGCCATGGGCATTGGCGGGACCAACCTCGTGCTGGACCGCTTCGATGCCGCACAGATGTTGCCTGCCTTGCAGATCAACAAAGGCTGGTTCTATCTGGCGGTGCCGGTGAGTGGATATATCATTGCCCTGTTTGCCTTGGGAAATGTCATCTCACTCATCGGAGGAGCCGAGGATGTCTCAAGCCACACTGCGGATGAAACGGAGGTGCCGTCATGAGTGAAGGACTTGCGGTTTTGTTGGCCATCTTCGTGGCGCTGATGTTGCTCGATGCGCCGATCGCCTTTGTGATCGGCATTGCCACCGTGATGGCAGCTTGGGCGCTGGGATATGGCGATGTGCTGATTTCCACAGCGCGGGATATGGGCAATGGCATCGACAGCTTCGCGCTGCTCGCGATTCCATTCTTCATCCTCGCCGGTGATCTGATGGGAGCCGGTGGATTGGCTGGGCGACTGATTGATTTCGCCGCGGTGTTTCTCGGTCGATTCAAGGGCGGACTGGCGATGGTCAACACGCTGACTTGCATGTTGTTTGGGGCCATTTCCGGTTCCGCAGCGGCGGCGGTTTCCTCCGTGGGCGGCACCTTGATTCCGGAAATGAACCGCAAGGGTTATCACAAGGATTTCAACATCGCGCTCACCGCCAGTGCGGCCACCACGGGGCTGCTGATTCCACCGAGCAATGTGATGATTGTCTATGCGGTGGTGGCTTCCAATATCTCGATTAGTGCCCTGTTCCTCGCCGGAGTCATGCCGGGCATTTTGATCGGAATCCTGATCATGATCGCCGCCGTCATTGTCAGCCGCAAAAAAGGTTATGGCGGCGAGCAGGAGATCGTCGCAGGTGAAACCCGGCGTTCCGCGCTGAGCTGCACCTTGCGCGCCCTGCCGAGTTTGCTGTTGGTGGTTTTCGTGCTGGGAGGAATTCTCAGCGGTTGGTTCACCCCGACCGAGGCTTCGGCCGTTGCGGTGTTGTGGGCCTTCATTCTGGCGGTCGTGGTTTATCGCGAAGTTCCCCTGAAAAAGCTTCCACGCATCATGATCGGCTCGGCCCGCACCACGGGCATCGTCATGCTGTTGGTGGCCGTGAGCCAATCGATGAGCGGCTTGCTGACGGAAGAACAGGTCCCGCAAGTGGTGAGTGATGCCTTGTTGGGAATTTCCTCCAACCCCATCATGATCCTGCTGACGATCAATATCATCCTGCTGATCGTGGGCACCTTCATGGACATGACTCCCGCTGTCTTGGTGTTCACGCCGATTTTCCTTCCAGTCGCGGTGGGCATCGGAATGGACCCGGTGCATTTCGGCATGGTGCTCATCGCCAACCTCTGCATCGGACTCTGCACCCCGCCGGTGGGGACGTGCTTGTTCCTCGGATGCAGCGTCGGAAAATCGAACATCGCCAAGGTTTCATGGGCAATGATGCCATTTTACGCGGCGATGGTGGTGGGGCTGATCATCATCACCTACTGGCCTTCGCTTTCCCTCTGGCTGCCCAAGCTCCTGAAAGTGATGGAGTGAAGAAGCGCCGCAAGCAGGCGGGATTCGCGGATATGGGATGGACGCGGCGGTTTCCGGCGCTTACATCACGCGCATGACCGTTCGCACTCGCTTCGCGCCCTCGCCTACCGGCTACCTCCACGTGGGAGGTGCCCGGACGGCTTTGTTCAATTGGTTGTTTGCCCGCAAACATGGTGGCACCTTCGTGCTGCGCGTGGAAGACACCGACGAGGCGCGCAACACGGATGAAGCACGCCAGGCGATCTTTGATGGCATGAACTGGCTGGGGCTCGACTGGGATGAAGGCCCGCAGCGCGGTGGAAACTTCGGCCCCTACTATCAGAGCGAGCGCACGGCGATCTACGATGCATGGTTCGCCAAACTCGTGGCGGCGGATCGTGTCTATGAAGATAGCGGCGCATGGCGTTTCCGCTTCGAACGCAAGCCGATCACCATGCACGACCTCGTCTGCGGCGAGGTGACCATCGATTACCGCGATGAGTCCAACACGCCGGACATGGTGGTGAAACGTTCGGATGGTTCCTATGTGTTCCACTTTGTGAATGTGGCGGATGATCTGGAGATGGAAATTTCCCATGTCATCCGCGGCGAGGACCATTTGATGAATACGCCCAAGCATCTTCAACTCATCGAAGCTTTCGGCGGCAAGGCCCCGCAGTATGCGCACATTCCGCTCATCCTGAATGCGGATGGATCCAAGATGTCCAAGCGTGATGCCGGAGCTGCGGTGGGCGATTACCCGAGGCAGGGATTTCTGCCATCGGCTGTGGTCAATTTCGTGGCCTTGCTCGGCTGGTCCTCGAAAACCGATGAGGAAATTTTCACTATGGATCAATTGGTGGATCGGTTCTCGCTGGAAAACGTCAATCGCGCGCCGGGTCGCTTCGATTTCGATAAATGCAAATGGGTAAGCCAGCAGCATCTCACGGCGCTCGATGATGCCACATATCAGGAAGTCGCCTCCACTTATCTCTCGCAGTATCAACCGGAATTCCAAGGAACACCGGAACTCATTCAACTAACTCGCGGAAAAGTCCGCCTCTTCAATGAGATCCCCGAGTATGTGAGCCAGTGGCTTCCAGATGCCGCGATCACTTATGAAGATGCCGAGATGGTTTCCAAAGTATCATCCAATCCCTTGGTGATCGAACACTGGCCTGCAATGGCCGAGGGATTGAAATCCACCCCGATGGATGCAGTGGATTTCCTCAAGCATTATGCCGAGGGCCATTCGCTCAATCTCGGCAAGCTCATGTTGCCACTGCGTTATACGCTTTCCGCCCAGAAGTCTGGACCGGATTTGCTGCCTGCCATTTCCCTGTTGGGCTCAGCGGCGGCGGGTTCGCGGATGGAAAACTTCAGCAAGCAATTCATCCAGGCGGCACAAGCATGAAGGCTGTTTACACCCTCGATGATCTAACAGACCGCACGATTGTCGATGCGGGTTCATCCGCTCCTGCCCGCCTGGCAGTGCTTGGCTGGCCCATCGCTCATTCCGCCTCGCCGCGGATGCATCAGCCTGCGCTGGATGCAAATGGCATAGATGCGCGCTACATCCGCCTTGAAGTCGAACCCGGAAACATTCCGGAGGCGTTTGCGAGAATGCAAAAGCTGGGGTTCATCGGTTGCAACGTCACGGTGCCCCACAAGCTCGATGCAATGGCGAATTGCACCGAAGTTTCTCCAGCCGCAAAGGCGTTGGGTGCGGTGAACACGGTGGTTTTCGATGGAGATATCATCCGTGGTTTCAATACCGATGGTCCGGGTTTCCAGTCGGCTGTTGCCGATGACTTCGGCGCGGATCTCAAAGGCTTGAAAGTCGCCATCGCCGGGGCTGGCGGCGGAGCCGGCCAAGCCATCGCGACCCAATGCGTGATGGCAGGTGTGGCGAAGTTGGTTCTGATCAACCGGACAGTGGAAAAACTCGGCCCGCTCGCAGCCAGGCTGAGGGAGATTGGAAGCGGGAGTGAAATCATCACGCTTTCATTCGAAGATATCACATTGGCGGAGCATTGCCTGGATTGCGATCTCATCGTCAACACCTCTTCCGTGGGTCTCAAAGCGGGAGATCCATCAGTCCTGGATAGCTCCTGCTTGAAACCCGGGCATTTGGTTTATGATACCATCTATCAGCCACCGGTCACGCCGTTGCTTGCATTGGCGCAAGAAACCGGTTGCCGGACCTCGAATGGCTTCTCGATGTTGATCCATCAGGGAGCCCTTGCGTTTCAACATTGGTTTCCCGACACATCGCCGCTTGATGCAATGCGTGCAGCGCTTTCTCAGCGGGATTGAGTTGGCGGTTCTTCCACTTTGTCGGTGTCTGGCGATGGTGTCGGCACGACTCCCGGATCATCGACTGAATACCAATGACAGCCAATCACCTTGGTGATTTCGAACTTCCGTTCCATGTTCACTTCGGATCGTTTGACCTTCACGCGAACCCGGATCATCCCGTCCGGATTGAGATCGGGAAGTTTTGACTGATAGATGGTCTTTTTCTGTCTTGCCAGCTCGAATGCCGCATCCAACAACTGTCCGTCCCGGCTGCGTCGCGAAACCAAAAACTCCGGCGACTGGAACCCGGATTCCTCCGGTCTGCCGAACCGTGGTGCATAGAGCACAACACTGATGGTTTCCTCTTTTTTTCGCTCTTCCGCAAGCCGCTCTCTGGCTAGAAGCCTGAATTCTCCTTCGGCCTCTTCATTTCCCGCAAGAAACAGCGACCAAGGGTAATCACTGAATCGTGCGAAGTGATCCCAATCGATCTTCCACTCGCCACTTTCCTCCCGGAACACCACATCCATCCTTCTGCCATCCTGGGTGGTCCAGAGCGTTTCGATCGCTTTTCCACCAGGAAGTTTCAGAATCGCATTGGCGGTGGGGGTGAGTGTGTCCGGTTGAATAACCGGCAGAGGATTCATGCTGTAGAATAGAGCCATTCTGGAAGCTGTCGTAACGGGGGACAAGACATACTGGTTGCGTTGCTCGGGGACTCCAGCTTGCAGGAAACCGGCAAAGACGTCGCTACACTTTTGCAGGTTTTCATCCAGAATAAGCATGTCCTCATCAGAGATCACCTCTTGTTTTTTTGCGGATACCGGTGGAGCGATATTCTCTGTGTCTTCCTCGGGAAACAATTGCCGCGCACCGATTACGATAACTGCGAGCACGGTGGTCCAACCGAGCACGAGCTTGAGCATGAAGCGGCTTTTCCTGCGCTTGCGGACACTGCGTTTCTTTCGTGGCTCATCGTCCTGGTTGGCATCGGCGGGTTCGATGGGTTCGGCGGCCATCTCTACTTTTGGCACGATGACTTGGGTCTCCATGATCCCGGTGGATGGATCCGAACCGCATTTGGTGCAGATACGCGAGTCATCGTCCCCAGTCTTCGATTGAAACAGGGAACCACAACGGCCACAATGGAACCAGAATGTATCGTGCTCGCTCACTGGAGTATGTATTAGGGATGAATCCAATCGTTGTGAAGGATCTCTTCAACAAGCCATTGGTTGGGTAGGCCGCCGTCCACGGATCGGCTCAGTCGGAGTGTCAGTTTTACTCTATCCGGAGCCTCATCAATGATGGCACCCTTGTCCAGCAAGCGGCCGAGTTCCGAATCCGCTGGTTCGCCGCGACGTGAGTAAACCCAGATGGAGACTTCTTCGTCGGGTGAAAATAACTGATAACTCTTGTAAGCGGCTTCCGGAAAGGTATTGGTGTAAAAATCCGATTTGGAAATGATGGCTCTGATTTCAGAACCATCGCCCACTCCCTTTGCCAGATCCGTAAAACCAGCCGTTCCATATCCGGTGCTTGCTTTCCAGTCCAGTTGAAGCTTGCCGTCCGTCATGATGAAATAGAAGGCTGGGCAGGTGAAATAGGGCAGGGGGCTTTCGAGAATTCCGATGGGTTGACCATTCTCTTGATAGGCCTGCCAATTGAAGTCGCCCGGAGGATTCCAATCCGGAGGTGCTTGGGGCAGCCATGGCTTGCTGCGAATGAGCTCTTCCACTTCCTCCCGATTTCTCACCCATGGCAGAATATCGTCTGCCGATTTGGCGGAGACGAAGTTCATGAATATCTGAGTGGCCTCGGATTTTCGGGTAAACATTTCTTTCAGGCCGACGATTTCTTCGGAGATGTCGTCCTTTTCAACCACCAATTCCTCATGTGGTAGGCGGGATGCGTTTACTTCGTTGATCATCGGCAAGACGCCCAATGATATGATCACAATCCCGGCGATGGCGACGAAGACCCCGACAATCCAACGCATGGATGAACGACTGGCTTTTCCCCACTCGTTGCTTTCTCCACGGAGTCGGCGTTCCCGTTTGGTTCTCGGAGGTCGTTCTTGAAATGCAATCTGGCGTGGTGCTTTCTGGACCTTTGGCATTTCAGGAGCCAAGCGCACGATTGAACGGTCCAAGTCTTCCTCTGTAATGCCTGAGTCTATCTCTTCTTGCAGATAGCGGTGAATTTGAGGCTCGATACGCAAACCTGCTTCTTTTGGCGGGGCCACAAGATTGAAAGGAGGCTCCTTCGGGCGTTTGGGCGGGAGCTCCGCCAAAGGCAGCATGGGTGGAGTTTCATCTTCGAAATCCTTTACCATCTCTTCGATCGCAAGCGGTCCTGTCAGGTAACCTTCCACGTCACCCCAGCCATCATCCGCTGTCACGGCTGGGGCATGGTTGTTGGGATCGGTAAAGACAGGGCTCATGAGCAGGGCGCGGCAAGGCCAAGATTGGCTTCGGAAGAGCGAGGAGGCAAGTGGCTTTGGGGCTAATCTGCGCAGAGTCCACGTTCAAGTGCCTCATCCATCGCCTGCTCGACCAGTCGGGCAGCAATCGCCTCGGTGGCTGCATCCAGTCGCTGGACCGCCATTTTCAATGGATTTGCGGCACCCGCGATGAGCGCCGCCCGCACCGCATTTGCTGCTGCCTCGATCTCGCCGCGTTCCGTATCCAGCGCTAGTCCCTGAGCCAGCACGGCATCCACCGCCGGGAGCAATTCCTCCGCTTTCAACTTTGCCTCGGTGAAAACCCGCTCAGCCATGTCCGTGAACGCATGTTCCACCGATTGGCTGACCATCGTCTCCACCGCCTCGTCATCCACATCCACTGCCGCATTGCCCAGTTTCACGACGGTGTCCTTTTGGGTGGAAACAACGCGCACCAAGACCTCCAGGATGCCGTTTTCATCGATCCGGAATTGCACGCCCATCCGCGCCTGACCCTTGGGGGCGCTTTCGAATGGGACCTCGAAACTACCCAGCTCCCAGTTGTCGCGAGCCATCTCCCGTTCACCCTGTAACACGCGGATCCGCATCGCTCTCTGGCCGTCCGCCGCATTTGTGAACATCTCACCGGCCTTGCAAGGGATCGTCGTATTGCGCGGAATCAACACATTCATCAGGCCACCAAATGTCTCGATGCCCAGACTCAGCGGCGTCACATCCAACAGGATCATCTGCCGCAGTGCTCCACTCATCACACCGCCCTGGATGGTCGCTCCCAGAGCGATCGCTTCGTCCGGATGTTGGGAAACGTCAGGAACTTTCCCAAACAAATCCTCCACCGCCCGCCGCACTGCCGGAATCCGCGTGCTTCCTCCCACCAGAACCACCGCATCCAGGTCTTCCACTTTCAGCGCCGCGTCGGCCAGGGCCTGCCGGCAATGCCTCAAGGTACGCTGGATCCACGGTGCGGCGATGGCTTCAAGTTCATCGCGGGTGAAAGCCATCTCGATGCTGTGCGACCCATCATAAAACGGCAACCGGAACACCGCCTCCTCATGATCGGTTAGATATAACTTCACCCGTTCCGCCTCTTGCAGAAAACGCACCCGTAGAGCTCCGTTTATCTCCACCAAACCCGCGCGCTCCTCCACTTTGCGCAAGAGCAAAGCATCCAGATCATCGCCGCCCAAACGCGTGTCTCCATGCGTGGCCAACACTTGGAAAACACCATCCCGCATTTCAAGAATGGATAAATCAAAAGTCCCTCCCCCAAGATCATAGACAGCCACCCGCGAGCGCTCGCCGAGTTTGTCCAATCCATAGGCAAGCGCCGCAGCCGTGGGTTCATTGATGATCCGCAACACCTCCAACCCTGCCAGTTCGCCCGCCCGCTTGGTGGCAGCCCGTTGGGCATCGTGGAAATAGGCGGGCACGGTGATCACCGCCTTGTTGATCGTTGTGCCCATCCGCCACTCCGCGATGCGCTTCATTTCCTTGAGAATTTCCGCACTGATTTCCTCCGGAGATTTTCCGAGCACCTTCGGCAATCCATCCGGACCAGCCTCCACCGCCACGGGAAAATGCTCCTCCACCTCGTCCATGCGACGCCCCATCAGGCGCTTGATGCTGGTTACCACCCGGTCGGGTTCCAAAGTCCTCCGTCGCAGGGCCCGCTCGCCCACCTCGACCGATCCATCCTTGCCGATCCACACCGCGCTCGGCGTGATGCGCCTCCCCTCCTCGTTGGCTAACAGAATCGGAAAACCCGAATCCACCACGCCGACGGCCGAGTTGGTTGTGCCAAGATCAATTCCGAGAATCATGTCGCTCATCGCGCCGACCTTCGTTGAGCCCGGCCTTTTCGTCAATGCCCTGAAACACCGCTCTCCTGCGAGGAAGCCAAATGTCCCTCAACCCCGCCGGAAGATCGTTTGAAAATCCCGTGTTTGGGCGCAAACAACAGCGAAACAAGAAACACCAAGGCCTGCACCAGCACGATGCATGCGCCGGGCGATCCATCGATGTGATAACTTACAAAAATCCCTACCAGCGTCGAAATCACCGCCGCCACCACGGCGATCCCGATCATCCGGTCGAAGCGGTCCGTCCACAGATGGGCGATGCTCCCGGGCGCCACCAGCATCGCAATCACGAGGATGATTCCCACGGTTTGCAGCGAAACCACGATGGCCAGCGACAACAAACCAAGCAGCAGATAGTTGAGAGCACGGGCAGGCAGCGCCATCACTCTCGCCTGACCCGGATCGAAGCAAATCAACAACAGATCCCGGCGCAGAACCAAAGTCACTGCCAGCACCGCAGCTCCCATCCACAGGGTTTGCACAAATTGGGATTTAGAAATGCCTAGGATGTTGCCCACCAGAATGTGATCGAGATGCATGTCCGATGGCGTTCGACTGAAAAGCACCAGACCGAAGGCAAACAAGCCCGTGAACACCACGCCCATCACCGTATCCTCCTTGAGTCTGCTGTTTTGTTGAATGAATCCCGTGCTCACCGCACAAAACAACCCGGCGATGAATGCTCCCACGGCTAGCGGCCAGCCTATGATATAGGCGATGACGATGCCGGGCAGAACTGCATGGGAGATGGCATCGCCCATCAGGGACCAACCGCGCAGAATGAGAAAACAGGACAACACCGCACACATCGCCGCCACCATGCTTCCCACCAGCAGCGCATCGCGCATGAAGGCGAATTCGAGAGGTTCGAAGAGGTTGCTCATCATACCGGTGTGGGTTCGCTCATACGGATGCGCCGCTTGGAGGCAAGGATGCCGTGTTTGGGCGCAAAGACAAATGCCGCGAGAAAAACCAGGGTTTGCAAGGTCACGATGCAGCCACCCGTCGCGCCATTGAAATAATAACTCGCATAAGCCCCTGCAAGCGAAGTCGCCACGCCCATGCCGGCGGAAATCATGAGCATCCTTCCAAAGCGATCCGTCAAGAGATAAGCCGTCGCCCCGGGCGTCACCAACATCGCCACCACCAAACAAGCACCCACCGCCTGAAGCGCCGCCACCGCGGTGGCAGCGAGCAGCGACAATAAGGTGACATGCAAAACCGCCGTCCGCAGCCCGATGGTCCGCGCCTGGTTGGGATCGAAACAATACAACATCAGATCCCGCCACTTGAGGCCGATGACGACCAGTGTGACGATGCTGATGACGATGACTTGCATGATATCCGGATCCGAGATGCCGAGGATATTGCCAAGGATGATGGTTTTCAAATCCACCCGTGCGGGAAACAAGGAAATCAACAAAAGCCCCGCCGCAAAGTAAGTGGTGAACACAATCCCAATCGTGGCATCCTCGCGGATCCTGCTGCGGGCACGGATGAATGCCATGGTCGCGGCGGCAAGCAAGCCCGCTACAAAGGCCCCGAAGGCAAAGGGCAGGCCGAGAATACAAGCCAGCGAAACGCCGGGAACCACCGCATGGGAAAGCGCATCGCCCATGAGCGACCAACCCTTGAGCGTGACGAATGAAGATAGGAAACCACAAACCCCGCCCACCAGCGCGCTGACCCAGATGGCCCGCAACATATAATCATACTGAAACGGCGTGATCAGCGACTGGAAGAACTCACTCATGCGTTTCCGATCGTTGTTTCAGCAACTCGCCATGCTCGTCCCGATCCTTGTATTCCAAATGACCATCCTTGCCAAAGACCAGCGGTCGCTCGTCGTCTGTGAGAACACGGATCGCCCGGCCATCATGATCTTGGACAGTGGAATGTTCGAATTGAAACTGCCGCAAGACACCACCGAAAGTCGCCGCAAGGTTTTGTTCGGTAAAAACCTCCGATGTCCGACCATAAGCGAGCACCGTGCGGTTGATCAGCACCACCTGATCACAAAACTCCGGAACACTCCCCAAGTTATGGGTCGAAACCAGGATGATCGCCCCCGAGGCACGCAGTTCACGCAGCAGCGCAATGATGGCTTCCTCGGTTTTCACATCCACCCCGGTGAAAGGCTCATCCAAAAGGATCACCCGCCCGCCTTGGGCAAGCGCCCGCGCAAGGAACACCCGTTTTTTCTGCCCGCCGCTCAGCTCGCCGATCTGACGGTCCTTGAATTCCCACATCGACACCCGCCGCAGGCTTTCCTCCACCTTCGCCTTGTCCACGGCCCGAGGGATCCGCAGGAAATTCATCGCTCCGTAGCGGCCCATCATCGTGACATCCCAAACGCTCACCGGAAATTGCCAATCTACTTCCTCCGCTTGCGGCACATAGGCCACAAGGTGCTGTTTCAAAACCTCGCGCACCGGCAAGCCATTGATCCTGACCTGTCCGCTCCTGGGTTTCACAAATCCCATGATACTCTTGAACAAGGTGGACTTGCCGCTGCCATTCACTCCCACCAGCGCGCAGATCGTCCCACTGTCCAAGCGGAACGAGGCATCACGCAAGGCCATGTGGCCATTCGGATAGGCCACCGAAACATCGCTCACTTCCAAGCGCGGAGTTGATAGATCGGCATTCAAGGGGCAGTGAATCCTTTCACGATGGTTTCCGCATTCGCTTCCAACAGTTTGAGATAAGTGGGAGCCGGACCCGATTCGTCTGTTAGAGAATCCACGTAAAGCACGCCACCATAACGAACGCCGGTCTCCTGCGCCACCTGTCGTATCGGTTTGTCGCTCACGGTGCTTTCGGAAAACACCACCGGAATCTTATGCGTGCGCACGGCATCGATCACAGATCTCACCTGCTGTGGAGTGCCCTGGGCATCGGCATTGATGGGCCACAGATACAAGGGCCGCAGTCCATAATTCGCACAAAGATAGGAAAAGGCTCCTTCACTTGTCACCAGCCAGCGCTGGTTCTCGGGAATGGTGGCGAGTTTTTCCCGCACCGGGGCATCGAGCGCCTTGATTTTCTCGGTATAGGCGGCGGCATTTTTGTTATAAGTTGACTCATTCGCGGGATCCATCTTCACGAGTGCCTTGCGGATGTTTTCCACATAAATCACTGCATTCGCCGGAGACATCCACGCATGGGGATTCGGCTTGCCTTTGTAGGGGCCCTCAGCGATGCCCATCGGCGTGACGCCCTCGGTGAGCACCGCACCGGGCACGTCCTTGACGTTTTCGAAGAATTTCTCGAACCACAATTCGAGGTTCATCCCATTCCACAACACCAGATCCGCCCCCTGCGCCTTCACGATGTCCTTGGGAGTCGGCTCATAGCCATGGATCTCGCTGCCCGGCTTGGTGATCGATTCCACCACGGCCGCATCCCCCGCCACCTCGCGGGCCATGTCGGCAATGATTGTGAAACTCGTCACCACCTTCTTCTTCGCGGACGCGGATGAAGATTTCCCGCCACCGCAACCGGCACTCAGCAGGGCAAAAAGGCAGCAAAGGAAAATCCCCGAAATTCGGGCGATGGATCGGATCATGGCAAGTCGTCGTGAGGTTCCGGCCCGATTTTAGGCAGGCCCATGTTTGTTGCAACGTAAAAACTTATCCGAGGCTAAGTTTCCCGACCGCGGGCATCGACGGAGCTTGCCTTGAGCCCCCTGTTTGGCTACAAGCTTGCCCCTATGGAACGTTCCCGCGCCTTGCTCGTGATGCTTTGCTGGCTGGCAGTGCAACAGACTGTCGCTGCGGGCATGACAGTGATCACGCTCACGGACATGGCGCGCATGCGGCTGGATGCCTTGTCGTTTTTCATCGTCCTGTATTTCGTGATTTCCTGGGTGGTGAAAGGGATTTGGAACCAATTGGCGCTTTCGTTCACCAAGCTCCCCCGCCTCGACTATCGGCGGGCCTTGGGCTTGGTGTTCCTGTCCGGCCTCCTGTTTTATGTCGTCCTGACCATGATTTCCGGAGCGCGCGAGCTACTGACCCCCGGGGCCTGGGAGAAACAAGGCGTCGGATACCGACTTCGCGAAGGTGGAGCGTCTTCCAGCGAAAAGGAGCTCCGCCGGAACACCCTGCGCGAACTCCAAAAGGCGATCTGGACCTATGCACAAGCCAACGATGGAAAGGCACCGGGCAGTCCCTTGATGAAGGGCATCGACCCCGAACTCTGGCTCGCTCCCAGCGGCGGACTCTACTGCCTCATGCCCAACGTGAAACCCGGGGGCGGGCGCAGCATCCTGGTTTATGAACCTTCAAGCGCCGGAGCCCGTCGCTTCATCCTGCTCGCCGATGGCACCATCGAAGACCGTGCGGAAGGCACCTTGAAACGTCAACTCGAGGCAGCAGGCACGCCATGAGCGAAGATCCATCCACATCCAAGCGCCGTGCTGGCTGGGTGAAATGGCTCATGGGCTTGATATCACTTTTTCTGTTTTCAGTGATACTGGGATTTCTAACCGGCAGCCCGGTTTTGTTTCAATTGTTATTCCATCTCACACTGGGATGGGCTCGCCATCTCAACAAAGCCGTGCCTCACCTCGCTGCCCAGTGGCAGGCACTTCTCTTGCCATGTCTTTGCACAATCCTTGCTGCATGGATGTTCCATCGCTTTCTGAGTTGGTGCCTGAAACAAAGCGAAGTTGCATCCAAATGGTCGTCTTTACGCTCCCTATCCATCCTTTCACTCGTTCTGCTTGCCAGCGCCGCAGCCATCGCCATGAGCGGCATCACGCACCAGCTCGCATGGCTCTCCAGCGAGCCGATGACCAAGAACAATCGCAGAACCTCCCAAACCGTCGCAGTCAATCATACCCGTCAATTGCTGATGGCCTTGTCTGATTATGAAAAACAACATGGTCGTTATCCCGATCACTTCGAACAACTGGATATCGATCCTGATATTTTAAAAATGCTGCTTTGGATAGAACCGGCTGATGACAAGGCGGAGGAACCTATCATCCTTCTCACACCCGGTCATCCCGGCCCTCTCGATCCCGAAGCTCCGGTGATTATTTCGCCCATGGTGGCGCCCGGAAATCTGGTGGTGACAGGGTTGGCTGGGGGCTCGGTCCGCTCACTTCCCGAGGCTTCGTTCTGGGAGCTATTCGAAAAACATCATCCTTCCGGAACGCTCGGTCACATTCCACTGCATCGGCATGACTAAATCCCGCTCACTCTCACGCATAGCGGCGATTGCAGGCATTTGTATCCTTGCCGTTTTGCTGCTGCTGATTTCAACACCCTACCTGATTTCCTCCGGAGCCTATCTGCAAATCTATCATCTCTTGTTCGGGTTCTGGTTTTTCCTCCGGGACAATCTCAAGGCCGCATCGCCGAATGCGGATACCTGGGTTCCCGGCGTTTTTGCATTCATCGCCGCTCTGTGGATTGCTCATCATTATGTGGTGAAGTGGGCAAGGATGCGTGGAGTTCATTGGACCGCTGCTTCGACCCTAGCATTGGGCATGCTGCTCCCCGTATTATTTGCATTGGCATTTCTGGTTCCCGGAATCCTCTTCCATGCAAGATCACTTGCCGAAGAACCCATGATGCTGCGTTCGCGCGGATCCGATGCCATGCTGAGGAATCAACTCGAGAACTTCTGGATGTTTGCCCAGGATTCCGCCCTTGAGAACAAGGATGGGAAATTTCCAGAGACAATGGATGCCTACTTCTCCGACTCGAAGCCCAGTGCACTCAGAAGGCTTGACCGCCAATCTTCCGACGATCCACCGCCCGAGCCTCCGATCTATTTTGGCAACTTTCTCAACATCGATTCAGACCCCGAGCTTCCGCTTGCCATCACCGGGCCGTTTTTACACAGGGGACATCAGCACCGACTTGTGATCAACATCAAGGGAAACATCACTCTCATCCGTGATCAGGATACCCATAACTGGATCCAGAGAGTAATGAAGCGATGAGCAAGCCTATGACCTGTCGAGTCACTCAATCCTCCACCGTCGCCCAAGGCTGCTTCAGAATCCGGCGGTCCATGAGAAAACAGCCGAGGATGGCGAGCAGCGCCTCGATGCAGAGGAATTGCCAGAAATACCCCATGTGGTCCGCGACGGCGCCGATTCCACCCAGCGACATGGCGCTGATCATGGCCAGCATGAACATGAGCCCCCTACCGGCGGATTTGGCGGCTTCTCCGGGAAGGGAAAACGGCAACTGGCCTTTGCCCAGGCAGGCGACCCGACCATAGACAGGCAGCGCGAGCAGACCGGGCAAAAGATAGGCCCACCCGGCAGGCCCCTTGCCCATCCAGGCCACCGCAGCCGCCATCACGATCAACGCAGGCAAGGTGAGAAAAAGATTCGCGGCTTTTCTCGCCCCGATGATCAAACGCCCCGGACCGGTAGTGGGAGTGATGAGAAACACATCCGCCGCCTGCCAATGTTGTGAAAAGCGCAGGAGATTGAGCGCCAGCATCGGAATCACCGGCAGATAACTTCCACTCAGAATCATCATGAACTTGGAATCCCCTCCCTGGCCGGAACCATTGAACATGAAAATCAAGGGCATCATCGCAATGGGTGCCAACCCGGGGTAGAGCCTGAGTTTCACATCACGATCGCGGAAGATATAAGCGGTGACCAGATGGAAGCCCGCCCGCTCCACCGGATTCCTGAGCCACCAGGCGAGCGGCGGTATGGAAATCCATTTCCGGATCCAACGTCCCCTGCCTCCTGCCGGCACACATGGCGCAGCGGATTCGCCCATCATCTGGAGTCCGCTTTGATAACTCTGTGCCAGTTTACCAAAGGCGAGGAAGACGATCAAGGCTGTGGCGGACACACCGAATCCCGCCAGCCCCCAAAGAACGGGATCCCCGCGCCCGGCGAGTGTTTCATCCAGCGCCGCAAACCAAACCGGAGGCAACAATGACAACCACCAGTTTTCCGCACCCAGTTCGATGCCACCGGGAAGATATAACAGGATTCTGGGAACCATCTGGCTGCCCAGAACCATTATGAGAGTCATCACGACCTGCGCGAATGTCATCAGGCCATCCAAGCGCTCACGGCCGAACCAGCGCAGGCAGAGTTGATAGACCAGCACCACGCCCGCCGTGCAGAACAAGGCAAGCACTCCGGAGGAAATCAAATGGGCTGGCAGGAACATCAGGTTCTTCACGCTGCCACCAACGAGCCCCGCGAGGTTGAAGGCAAGGATCAGCCAGAATGATACCTGCAACAATACCGAAACCTTGGCCCACAACATCGCCTTGGGAGAAACCGGGCGATGCAGGAGGATTTCTGATTCATCTTCATTGAATAACAACTCGCCGGAGGATGATGCCACGAACATGCCGACGAAAAACATGGAGGCTCCATGCAGATAGATCGAAAGGCTGAAGAGGGATTGCCCCAGCAAAGTGAGTCCCATGCAGCCGATGAGAGCATAGAAGAACAGGGTGAAGCCGAGTTTTTTCCCGATCGAAGGCGTGCCTTGCTGAGCGGTGAGTCCGCGCGAGCTCCGCCCCCGCAGGAACAAGGTGAGATACAAGCGCCGCAGCACCTTCGACTGGCTGGGAGCCGCGCTCAGGGCTTCACTCATGGCCGGAAGGTTTTGGCGAAGTCCTCCGCGCGTTGTTGCAAATCACCCCCGCCTGTCAGCCTAGTGAACAATTGCTCCAGCGTATCCGCCTGGTTTACCCTCAACAATTCCTCCGGGCTCCCATCCACCTGCACCCGGCCCTTGTCGATGATGATCACGCGGTCGCAAACCCGCTCCACCACATCCAGCACGTGGGAACTGTAAACAATTGCCTTCCCCTCGCGGGCAAGCGTCTGGATCAGCGCCTTGAAGCCCACCGCGGCATTCGCATCCAAACCATCGAGTGGTTCATCGAAAAACACCACCTGCGGATTGTGCAGCAGCGCGGCGGTGATCACCACCTTGCGCCGCATGCCTTTTGAATACGCACCTAACAACTTGTCGGTAAGAACATCGAATCCCAGATCGAAGAAAGCGAGAAACTGGCAGATGCGCTCTCGTGCCGGCTCCGCCGGGATGCCATAAAGCGCGGCAATCATTTCCAGATATTCCAAACCGGTCAGCGATTCGAATACCGCCCCTGAATCCGGCACAAAGCCCACCTTGCGCTTCACCTCCATTCCCTCCGCCAACAAGTCATGCCCGCAGATCGTCGCCGTGCCCGAACTGGGCGCCAGCATGCCGGTCAGCATCTTGAGCGTTGTGGATTTGCCCGCGCCATTCGGCCCCAGCAGCCCCACAATCTGCCCGGCAGGGATTTCCAGCGTGAGTCGGTCCACCGCTACCTGGGACCCGAAATGCTTGCTGAGCGCGTGCAGGGAGATCATGTGGCGTCACTATGCCCACTCCGAAATGAAAGGCGATGCAAAATCCGTCAAGTCACTGAAGGGAGGACCATCACGATGATATCGGTTGGAGCTCCGGGCGCCTCAGTTCGAGACTCGCTTGATCTGCAAACGTGCATATTTGCTAATTGTATAGCAGGCCGTCAAACGCATGTAGCAATGATTTCTCCGAAGCATGAGGATCACGAATTCCCATCCGTGTCCATCCGTGAAATCCGTGGTTCAGATCGTTTTTCTCAAATTTTTTAAACTGTTCAATTGACCACATGCGATTTTTATGAATGATTCGCCCATCCCCAGCCAGCCATGCCATGAAAGCCACAGCGCCGATTTCTCCGGATTCCCCGAATTCCAGTTCCCCGCCCGCCTCGCGCCTGCCGGGATTGCTGAAACAATATTTCGGTTACGATTCCTTCCGCCCCTTGCAGGAGGAAATCATGTCCGCCACGCTCGATGGCCGGGATACGGTGGCGATTCTCCCGACTGGGGCTGGCAAAAGCCTGTGTTATCAGCTCCCGGCCCTGGCCCGCGAGGGGCTGACGGTGGTGGTTTCACCCTTGATCGCCCTGATGAAGGATCAGGTGGACCAACTCCTTGCCGCTGGGGTGTCGGCGACTTATCTGAATTCCTCGCTCGATGGTGAGGAAATGCGACTCCGTCAGGCAGGCTTGGATGTGGGCGACTACCAGCTCCTCTATGTGGCTCCTGAGCGCCTGCTGAGCGGCGATTTCCCCCAGAAATTGGCGGGCTGGAATGTGGGGGCCATCGCGGTGGATGAGGCCCACTGCATCAGCGAGTGGGGCCACGATTTCCGACCGGAATACCGGCAACTGGCCAGTCTGCGCGAGCGTTTTCCCGGCGTCCCCTTCATCGCCCTCACCGCCACGGCCACGCCCCGCGTCCGCGAGGACATCATCGCCCAGCTCCGCCTGCGCGATCCGCAGGTGTTCATTTCCAGCTTCAATCGCCCCAATCTGAGCTACCGCGTGATTCCCAAGGAAAAAGCAATCCGCCAGGTCTGGGAATTCGCCTCCGCCCGGCCGCAGGATTCCGGCATCATCTATTGCCAGTCCCGCAAAAGCACGGAGGCCCTCGCCGCCGCGTTGGTCGATGAAGGCATCTCCGCTGTCGCCTATCACGCCGGCATGCCGCCGGAACAACGATCCGCCAATCAGGACGCCTTCCTCCGGGACGAGGCGCGGGTGGTTTGTGCGACGGTGGCCTTTGGCATGGGCATCAACAAACCCAACGTCCGCTGGGTCGTCCACGCCGACTTGCCGAAAAACGTGGAGGGATACTATCAGGAAACTGGCCGCGCGGGGCGCGACGGGCTGCCCGGCGATTGCCTGCTGCTTTACTCGCGCGCCGATGTGATCCGGCAGCTCAAGTTCATTGGCGAAATCAGCGAAGAACAAGCCCGCGAAATCGCCAAGGCCCAGCTCGACCAAATGACCGAGTATGCGGAAGATGAAAACTGCCGCCGCGCCCACCTGCTCGGCTATTTTGGCGAGGATTGGCCGCACGAGAATTGTGGCGGCTGCGATGCCTGCCTATCGCCCCGGGAAAAATATGATGCCACGGAGGATTGCCGGAAATTCCTGAGCTGTGTGTTCCGCATCCGGCAGCTCAGCGGTTTCACCACAGGTCTCCAACACATCGCGGATGTGCTCTGCGGTGCCAACAACGAGAAAGTCCGGCGCTGGAAACACGAAACGCTCAGCACTTACGGCATCGGCAAAGACAAGGATCGCCCGGAATGGGTGGCGCTTGGTCGGCAGTTGCTGCGCATGGGCCTGATCCAGCAATCGCAGGATGGTTTCTCCACGATTTCCATTACCAAGGATGGCATGACCGCCCTCAAGGACGGGCGCAACTTCACCCTCACCCGCCCCCCGGCGGCGGAACGCAATGGCCTAGCCCAAAGCGCAGCCGCTGCCGCAAAAGCGGGCGACATCCCCTGCGACGAAGGTCTGTTTGCCGAACTCCGCAGCCTCCGCAAAGACCTCGCGAGCGAACTCGATGTGCCGCCTTACGTAGTCTTCTCGGATGTCTCCCTCCGCCACATGGCCCGCAGCTACCCCACCGGCAATGTGGCATTTCTTCAGATCCCCGGGGTCGGCGAGAAGAAGCTTGAGGACTTCGGCGAGGCGATGATCTCCGCGATCAAGATCTGGCTGGAGGAAAATCCCAAACTGCAATTCCCTCCGCTCCAGCAAGCCGCACCGACCGCTCGCAAGATGCGCGCCGAGGGAGCCTTGAACGGGTCTGTGCTGGCAACGCTCCAACGCTTCAAAAATGGCATCAGCGTGGAGGAAATCGCCCGCGAACGGGATTTGGCCATCTCCACCATCGAGAGCCACCTGGCCCGCGCCGTCGATGGCGGGGAAAAACTCGATCCCCGGGCATTTTACTCAGCTCGCGAGGAAGCGGCGATACGTGAAGCTTTCATCAACCACGAAGGGCCTGCGCTTTCGCCGGTTTACGCCAAACTGGGAGGGGAAATCGGTTACGGAAAGCTGCGCCTTTATGCCGCTTTCCACAAAATCAACGTGCAGGCACAACCCGCGTGAAGTTCAGACATTCTGAACAGGTCGGAAAACAACATTTGCGCTTTTCAGGCATTGTTTGGTGGGGCAGACGAGCTAGATCCTTTTGATGTCTGAAAACCGACAAATGCCCGTTGAAGTAATCAACCTAGATTCCGAAATGAGAACTACGGAAAACTCGGAACACACGGAAGGTAATAGAGTTGTGGATCGAGTTGAACACCCTCAACGGATGCATGTCATTGATTCTCTAATCTCATAATGTTCCGTGGACTCTGTGTATTTTGACTCAAGTCTGGATTTTATGTTCGTCCATTTCCGCTTCGCTTGGATTGTGGTTCCCCTTCTTCCTCTTTAGTATCAACAGTGCAGTCGCGTTGCTCGAAGGGGAGTTCATGGGGGATGACTTTGCAACTGGCCGGAGAAATGGGAAGCTGAAGTTGCGGCATGGTCGCGGGGTAAAATTACTTGCGGCCAGATTGCCAAGCCGGGTTCATTGGTTTTTTCGATGAACCGCTGATTTGCCTGCAAAGATCAGGATGTCTCAGCCTTCGTAGCCTGATCATGTGCCCAACTTCGATAAGCCTATATAAAGTCCGCCACTAAATCTTCGACCAAATAACTAGCCGAGAGCAGCCGAGGCAATGCTGATCGGGTTATCTTACCCACTTGGTTTTTTGTCCTGAATCACTTGCCTCCAAGCTTTAACTTGGTATTCAGGACGCCAGATCTGCAAAGAAAAAACCAACCACCGGGATCGAAATCGAGTCCCAATGATTGGTTCAATGTCTTACATCAACACCGAAAGGGTGATGCTGATAAATCAATTAGAACGGCGATTCCTTCTTACTAGCGAAGCACCTACTGCCAAGACAGTGAACAAAGCGGTCGAGGGCTCAGGGATCAATGCCGCGACTCTGAATCCAACGAATTCACTATCTGTGGCTGCCGCAACAGAAACGCGTCCAGTGGCTCCAGAACTAAGGGTGCTAGCGATCGTGAGATTGAAAGATCCGCCCCGGCTAACTCGACTCGTGCCGGAAGAAACCGTTTCAGTTATCTCCCGAACATTTCCTGTTTGACCATTCGTACCGTAAGCGCTGTCAGAATTCGTACCATACGCGTCTACATTGGTTACCTCAATAGAGGAACCAGGACCGGTTCCAGTGTTCCCGGCTGCACCGATAGTGTAATTGGCCGCGCCAGCAACGCCAATGGTGTTGCTGGATAGACTGGCGCTCTGAGTTGCGTAAGGCCAATACCCGGCGGAGCCAATGCCATTCCTGTTTGGATCGTAATAAGCTGCCTTGTACCACTCATTCTCGGAGGGAAGGAAAACCGTTGCTCCTCCACTTCTGGAAATGCCTGTGATAACCATTCCGTTCAATGTGTAGGCACCCGATTCAGCACTGGCTGCCCCGCCGTTGCCGGCTGTTTTTTGTCCGTTGTGCATCCAGTTCGCGAAGCGAGCGGCATCAAGAAAACTCACATAAGTAACGGGCCTGTTTTCCATCCCTGGTTTCGCAGCGTATGAGAAACCACCAATGATGGCAGTTTGCGTGATGCCTCCCACAGAGGCGGCCGAGTTCATGTTCGAGTTGTAGAGGCCGTAATCATTATTCGTGCTGGCAACGGCATTGAGGAATTCGGCGTATTGGGCGTTGGTGACTTCGTTCTTTCCTATTCGATAGGAGGTGGATACGGAACCATAGGAAGTCGCATCTGCTGTATTTCCAGGATCAAGAACATTAACGTATTCCATGGTGAAGGCGGCCATGGCCGGATTGGCAAAAATGCCAAGAGCGAGGGCTAGCCCGAAAGTAGTATTTAGGGGAGATTTCATTGGGGTAGGATGCAAGACGCTTTTTAGTTAGCAAACCAGATGCCGAATGGCAAGGGATTTTTGATTTTTTAGGGTAAAATTGAAGAAAACAAGTCTGCTCGATGGTGAATGGTGACTGTGAAATGATGTCGGAACTGTTTCGAAAGTGTTGTAAAGCAGTAGGTAAGGATGAAATTTGAGGTGTTTGGCACTTGGTGTTCGGAGGGATTCGAGCCATGCCGAGACTTCAGGTGAGGATTTTTCTGATGACCTCGGCGGGCTCGACCCCCGTCAGTTTGTAATCGAGTCCTTGGAATTTCTTGGTGAATCGGGCGTGATCGATGCCGAAGCGTTCGAGCAGGGTGGCGTGAAGATCGCGGACGTGGACGACATCCTCGACGGCCGAATAGCCCAGTTCATCGGTGGTTCCGTGGGCGAGACCGGGCTTGATGCCAGCGCCGGCCATCCAGATCGAGAACGCCTTGATGTGGTGGTCCCGGCCGGTGCCTTGTCCCATCGGGGTGCGGCCGAACTCGCCGCCCCAGATGACGAGTGTGTCTTCCAGCATTCCGCGCTGTTTCAGATCCTTCACCAGCGCGGCCGATGCCTGATCGGTGAGGTTTGCGGAGTAGGGCATGTTTTTTTCGATATCGCCGTGGTGATCCCAGCCGCGGTGGTAGAGCTGCACGAAGCGGACGCCGCGCGCGAGCATGCGGCGGGCAAGCAGGCAATTCGAGGCAAACGAGCCGTCGCCCGGTTGCTTGATGCCATACAAGTCGAGGATGTGCTGCGGCTCACCTTTCATGTCGGTGAGCTCCGGTACGGACGATTGCATGCGGAAAGCCATCTCGTATTGGGCGATGCGGGTCTCGATTTCCGGGTCGTAACGGTGTTCGCACAGCATGCCATTGAGGCGCTGGATTTCCTCGATGACCTGTCTCTGGGTGGATTGGCAGACACCTTCAGGACTGCCGACGTAATGCACAGCGTCGCCTTTGGACTGGAACTGCACACCTTGAAATCGCGAGGGCAGAAAACCGGCAGACCACTGGCGTGATGAGATCGGTTGGTCCGGAAAGTTTCCCCTGGATACCATGACGACGTAGCCAGGGAGATTTTGCGATTCCGCGCCGAGTCCGTAGAGCAACCACGAGCCCATGCTCGGCCGTCCTTTGAGGATCGAGCCGGAATTCATGAATGCATGGGCCGGATCGTGATTGATCTGTTCGGTGACCATTGAGCGGATCACGCAAATTTCGTCGGCGATGGAACCGATGTGGGGAAACAGGTCGGAGATCTCGATCCCCGCGCGCCCGTATTTCTTGAATCCCGTGAAGGAGCCGCGGGCGATGAGTTCGCGGCCTTGGAGTTGGGCGAGTTGCTGGCCTTTGGTAAACGACTCGGGGAATGCTTTGCCATGGAGGCGGTTGAGTTCCGGCTTGGGGTCGAAGGATTCCAAGTGGGAGGGGCCACCGGCCATGCAGAGGTGGATGATTCGTTTGGCCTTTGCCGGGAAATGAAGGCCGCCTTGTTCGTAGATCCGTGGCAGGGAGGCGCTGGCGAATTGGGAAAGGGCGATGCCGCCGAGGCCGGCGAAAGATCTCCGGAGAAAGGTCCGACGGGACCAGTCGTTCTGAAGCGCGGCTTGAAGGTGATGAGGATTCATTTAGAACCT
This sequence comes from Luteolibacter sp., assembly GCA_040399845.1. GTDB lineage: Bacteria > Verrucomicrobiota > Verrucomicrobiia > Verrucomicrobiales > Akkermansiaceae > Luteolibacter. The sequence goes on from JBBARN010000002.1 coordinate 132,275, forward strand.
GGTGATGGTTTCGTGGAGGTTGAGGATCACCCGGCAAAGTTGATCCATGGCGTTTGTGTTCGGGGTTTCCCTCCGGATTTTTTCGAGAAACGCGATCAACTGGTTCCGCTCGGCGGTGGAGGGGAGGCGCGAGAGGGCGATCAGGTAGGCGCGATCAATCTTTGCGGCGTCAGTTCCTCCGGGGATTTCCGCTTCAAGACGAATGGCGAGAGCCTTGGCGGCCTCGACAAAGGTGGGATCATTGAGAAGGGCGAGGGCTTGCTGGGGCGAGTTGGATTGAAAACGATCCACGGCGCATTCTTCGCGGGATGGCGCATCGAAGGCGGCCATCATCGGGTGGATGAATGTTCGCTGCCAGTGCACATACAGGCCCCGGCGGTATTGGTCTTGCCCGGTGGATGACAGGTATTTCCAGGGCGATTGGCTGGCTAGGGGCATTGGAGGGGGGCAGTTTGCGTGAGGAGG
>JBBARN010000003.1:0-118858 GCA_040399845.1 Luteolibacter sp.
GTTAGATAAGATCACTCGCCCGCTTGAGTCCCCGGTAATGAGCTGGGGAACATCCGCAGAAAGCCGCAAGGTTCCGCCGCTGGTAAGGATGACGCGACCGTAGCCGTTTGTATTTCCAGATGCTCCGTTGAAATGAACGGGCTGGCCGGTTGTTAGAATTCCACGGATGGTGAGCGTGCTGATACTGCTGGTGCTGGCGATCTGGGACAGACGGATGGGCGTGGTGCCGCTGTAGGTCATCGAAGCAGTGCTGCCAGTCGTAGCGCCGATGTTGAGCGTGGCCGCGTAGCCGCCGTTGGCCTGAATGTTCATCGGTCCGTTCTGGGCCCAGGACGATTGGTTTCCGAGGTTGAGGGTGGCATTGCGCGCGACGTCGAGGGAGCCATGGTTGGTGACGGTCGTAGGAAAACCCACCGCGCCATTCACGTTGAGGGTTTGCGCCGAGGTGCTGACGGCCGTGTTGATGCCGGGGATCGCACCGAGTTGCACCGACTTGGAAATCGCAGCGATGGCGCTGGTTTCGGCGGTCTGGGTCGCGCTGCCCAGGTTGAGCGTGGAGGTCGCGGAGTTGACAATGTTCAACAGATATCCGCCGGTCGCGCCCGATTGGTTTCCGGAGAGGTTGACCGTACCGCCGTTGATTACGGTGCCTCCAGTGTGGGAGTTCGTGGTTTGGAGGTTGAGGATTCCGGAGCCGGATTTCGTGAGAGCGCCGCTCCCAGTTAGATTGCCCGGTCCAGTGAAAGTAAACGCGGCAGTGTTGTTCACCGACAAGGAGACCGGAGAGAGAAACCCTGTTAGATTAACCGTTGGGTTGGCGGAACCGGTGGCATCGAAGAGCACGGGATTGCCATTGGTGAAAGTGGATGGACGGTTGCCGTTCCAGAAATTGGCAGCAACTCCGGAGTTCCAGAGATTCGCGGAGCCATCGCCACGCCAGACGAGGGTGACCACGGACGCGGCGGAGGTGGGGTCGGTGCCGGCGAGGAACTCGTCGTTGTTGGTCTGGCCGTCAAGATCGGGATCGGCCCCGGGCGCGGCATCTGGATGAGTGTAGCTGCTGAACCAAAGGATCTGCCATTGCTGGAAGGCGCTGAGCGTGGTGGTGACGACGACTTTAACCTGACCGGGCGTGGCGGTATCGATGGCGCAGGCGAAATCGGCGGGCCCACTTCCCACGGTGAGGCCAGTGCCGGACAGGGTGCCGCTATAGTTGAAGATGATATAAGTTCCCGGCAGCAGGCCACCGGTGTTGGTGAAGTTGATGATGCCGTTGAGCGCGAGATTGCCGGTGACATCGACACGGTCGCGGATGGAGCCGAGGTCGAAGGCGGCGACACTTTCCGAGGCCAAGGTGAGGCCGTTGGCGACGGTGAGGACACCGGGGCCACCGTCGCCGGGACTGAGGGAGGCGTCGTCCTGAATGGTGGTGGCGGCGAGACTGCCGCTGCCACCTAACAAGGCACCCGCGTTCACGGTGAGCGGGCTGGAGGTAAGGCTGCCATTGACAATCAGCGAACCTCCGGAAACGGAGGTGGGGCCGCTGTGGCTGCACGCAGCGGTGAGCTTCAACGCACCGCTGCCGACTTTCGCAAGGGCGGTGATGCATCCGGCGGCCTGCTCGGAAATGACACCTTGGAAAACGGTATCCGAGTTTCCCTGACCGACCTCCCAAGTGAGGGTCCTGCCGACGGTGGGGCCACCTTGAAGGATAGACCCGGGCGCACCTGTTAGGGAACCGAGCGCGATCTTGGATCCGATCCCGGAATCGAGGATACCGACGTAAAACAGCTTCACGTTTGCAGCGAGATTCATCGCCGCAAGCGGCAGGCCGGTGGGCGAATAGTTGTTGCCGATGCGAAATTCTCCGCCATTGGCATCGGTGGTAACGTTGATTTGGCCAGTGAAGGCGGACCAATCGCCATCGATGCCGGTGCGAATATCCGGGATGTAAAGATTGAGTGTGCCACCGCCTGTTAGATCACCCCGGATGGAGCAGCGGGAATCGCAGTTCAATGCGCCCGTGAATCCGGTGGGGACGACGAGGTCCCAGGTGGAAACATTGGAGGTGTTGAAATTGGTATACATGGCAAGCGTCCCGCCCTTGAGCGTGATGGGGCCGCTGCCAAGGCCGTTGGTGTTGGCGTTGTCGCTGACGAGTTGCAGAGTGCCTTCGTTTAGGGTAGTGCCACCACTGTAGGTGTTCGCTCCGTCGAGAGTGAGGGTGGCCGCTCCGCTTTTCACGAATGAAGCGGAGCCGACAATACTTCCGGCGTTCGAATTGATGGAGACGGCCTTGGTGGGATTGTTGACGGTGACCGAAGCGGGTTCGACGGTTCCTGATAGAATTGTGCTGCCGTTGGTGAGTGTGTCGTCGAAGGTGACGGCATCGTATTTCACGAAGCGGTCGGCGGAGGTTCCGTTGCGCCAATTGGCCGCGCCGATGGCCGGGTTGAGAGGATCGCCGGAGTCCCAAGTCGTGCCTGGAGTGCCCTTCCAGAACAACGAAGCGGAGGGCGTGCCGCTGACGATGAGCCGCAGGGTGCCGGGCACGCTAGTATCGAGGGCGAAATTTTGGCGTCCGCCGTTGGGAGGACCACCCCAGACGAAGGTGGCATTGTTGACGGTGGACGTCCCGCCGCTAATGAGGGTGTAAGTGCCGGCGGCGAGCGGGCCGTTGAGGAGATTGGGGGTGATGGTAATGGTTCCATTCAGTGTGAGCACGCCGCCGATGGTATAGAGGTCGTTGATGCCACCGCCGGGGGTGGAGCTATTGTTGAGATCGACCGGGAGCGTGGTATCATTGAGCGTGAGTCCGCCGCCGATGGCGAGGGTGCCCGCACCGCCGGTTCCGGAACTAATCGAGCCACCGGCCTGGACGACGACCGACCCGCCGATGGTTCCTGTTCCTGTTAGAGAGGCTCCGTTGGCAACGGTGATGTTGGTCGCTCCAAGAGTGCCGGTAACGCGCAAGGTGCCGGCATTGACGAGGGTGGCTCCGGTGTAGTTGCTGGTGCCAGCGAGGGTGAGGGTGCCGCTGCCGGTTTTGGTGACGGCACTGAGCGCGGCGCTGCCGAAAATGCCATTGCGGATGCCACCGGAAAAGATGCTGTCCTGATCGTTTCCTCCGATGGTGAAAGTGGTGGGAGTGTTGTTGTTACTTTGTCCGAAGACAACCGTGTTGGGCCCGCCTTTTAAAGCTCCCATCGCGATGGCGGGCAAGTTGTTGCGGACGGTGGTGTTTCCGGTGCCGTTGCCGAGATCGAAGGTCGCGCCACTGCTGCCAGTGCCGTTGACGAAGCGAATGTTGGTATTTGTCGTGAGAACGAAAGCCCCATTGAAACCTGTTAGATTGCCATTGAGATCGAAAAGTCCGGAGGTGATATTGAGGTTCACCGTCCCATCGCCAGTGACCGTATTCACTTTTCCGCTGTCGCGAGCAGTGAGGGTGTTGGTGCCGGTGAACGCAATCGGATTGATGAAATTGAAGTTGGCGATATTGAGGGCAGCGTTATCAACGGCAGCCGGTCCGCTACCCAAGGCCGCCACGTTTCCCAGAACCACGGAGCCGCCGTTGATGGAACTTCCGCCGCTGAAGGTGTTCGCAGCATTGAGAGTGAGCGTGCCGCTGCCTGCCTTGATGAGGTTCATCGTACCGGAGAGGACACCACCGCTGAAGCTGTAATTTTTCGTTGCGTCCACCGTCATCGTGGTGGGCGTGATGGTTCCTGATAGAGTGACGGCGGGATTGGAGCCGCTTTGCAGGAAGCTGACGTTGTCGCCTTGGGTGAAGGTGGAGGCGAGCGCGCCGTTGAGAAAATTTGCCGTTGTCCCCACGTTCCACGTGGCGGTGGTGCCGCTCCATGTGAGATCCTTCGGGCGGCCCGTGGTGATCGCGACGCCTACGGTCTGCACGACGGTTTGGCCGGCTGATGTGAAACTGAAATCAAAGCTGCCGAGCCCCTGGAAACCGGCGGTCGGTGTGAAACGCGCGGTGCGGCCATCAGGCAAAAGCGTGACGCTACCATTGACTGGATTGGCGAGAGTGTAGGTGAGACCGCTGCGGTTGCCATTCATCATGAGCAAATCGACGTCGACCGTTTCATCTTTGGCTGTGGTGGTATTGGGGGCGGCGAGCCAGTTGAGATACTCCTCGAGGTCAGTGTAGCCGTCGCCATCGGCGTCGGCATTGTGGTTGGCAACGTTCGAATCGCTGCCAACAGCGTTTTCCCAAGTATTTGGCATGCCGTCGTTGTCATTGTCTGCTGGAGCCGGTGTGGCGGTTAGGACCGGATATCCACCAGCTTCAGCAGGCGTGTTGACGAAAATACCGGTGCCGGCGGTGACATTAGCTGCGATGGAAGTATCTTTGGTATCCCGCGACCAAGGCCGAGCGCCGGAGTTGGAAAGGACACGCTGGAGGGCGAGCGGGGCGCTGTCGGTGGTGTTGGGCTGGGCGAAGTCAAAGGCGGTGGCGCGCTGGGTGTAGCTGCCGCTGAACATCGACCAGCCGGTGTCGGTGCCGTCGAACGCGGCGTTCTTGTTCAGGTCGATCCGGTTGCCGTTCTGATGGATGAGGGTGGTCGCCGCGCCGCCGCGGAAGGCCGAGTCGGTGGTCGAGCCCGGGCCCTTGACCATGTAGTTGGCGACATGGTTCATCTCTACGTTCTCGCTCGCATCGCCACTGTAGCCGCAGAAGTAACCCCAGTTGTAGATGACATTGTTGCGGAAATCGAAATTCAGTGTGGCCCCGAAATCGCTACCGGGCCGGGGGTTGCGGCTTTTGTTGTGGGCGTAAAGATTGTGGTGAAACGAATAGCGGGCGGGCACGTGGCAGGCGAGCAGCGAACCGAAGCCGTGAGGGCCTTTCGAGTGGATCGAATTGTCGAGCGCTTCGGAAATCATCGACCACTGGACGGTGACGTTGTCAGATGCGTTTGTGACACTCAGAACCTCGTCAACCGACCAAGAGGCGGAGCAATGGTCAATCATCACATTGATCCCAGCTGTCACGGTGATGGCGTCGTCTTCACGGTTGGCATCCGTGCCGAGCCGGGACCGGACATGTCGAATGATCACGTCGTCCGCTCCGGCGCGGAGGGTGTAGTTTTTCAGGCAGATCCCGCCGCCGGGGGCTGATTGTCCGGCGATGGTGATGCGAGGCTTGTTGACGGTGAGGGTGGAATTGAGAGGAATGGTTCCTGAGGTCCGGAACAGGATGGTGCGCCCGCTGGAGGGGGCGGTATTGATGGCATCGCGGAGTGAGCCGGATCCGGAGTCGTTGAGGTTGGTGACAAAATACACATCCCCGCCGCGGCCACCGAGGGTGTTGGCACCGGCACCTTCCGCGCCAGGGAAGGCGGGAAGCGGCGGGATTGGCGTCCAACCGCCGAAGGTGGTGGCGAGATTGCGAAGTGCAGTGGCTTGGGTGCTGTTGATTTGCGAGGAGAACGCAGCGCGGCCACTCACATTCAAGGCTGCGCCTGTTAGATCAGTACTTTGATATTCCCAATACCTGAGGCCGGTGGTGGGACCGGGATTGGAAAGCGTCCAACCCGACGCGGTGATGTGGGCGTCCACGGCGCAGTTGATGATGGCCACCGCACTGTCCGGGAAGACGTTCGGATCGACACGTCCAAAGACGACGCCGGTAAGACCGGCAGAGCGGGTGAATCGGCAATCGAGGAAGACCGCTCCGTATTGACCAGCAGGGTTGCGCATCGCGCAGACGTAGCCGCCGGAGAGGGATTTGATTTCGCAATTTTGCAAAACCACACGGCCGGTGCCCCAGATGAAATCCGCGTCGCCCTCGACGAGGGAATCCTTGATATAGGCGGTGTCGCTCGTGCTGTTGACGAGAAAGGTATCCTGATAACTCTTCAGATCGCATTGATTGACTACACAACGCTGAGCATTCACACGCAGGGCCTCGGCCTGAGAACCACCATCCGGGGTGGTGTTGTGAATGGTGAGATTGTCGAAACTGACATCATTCCCCACCACATTGAAGAGTGGTCGGGTGTTGGTGGACGGGTTGAGATTGTTATTGTTCGGATAAGCGATGATGGTGCGCTTGCGGTTCTGGCCTCGAAAGGCGAGATTGTGTTTTGATGACACGCGCACAATCTCCAGATACGTTCCGTTACGAATGTTGATATAACGGCGGATGCTGTTATTGCCCGGAATAAAATCAATCGCTCCCTGCACGGTGCAGAAGTCGCCACTGCCATCCGCAGCAACATTGAAATAAGTGCCATTGGCTGCAGGCGCACCACTCTTGGTCGTGAACGTCCATGCGCTGGTTCCGGACAGACCGGCGTAACTCGGAAACACCGTCGCATCCACGGTGACATGATAGGTGCTGTTATAACTCAATACTCCCGAACGCGGCAAAATCGTCGCAGTGTTACCGGTCACAATTACGGGAAGAGCGTTATACAAGGTTCCACCGATGGTCCGGGTATGGGCAACGCCGAGGTCGAGAGTCTCAACCACTTGACCTGCGGAATTGATGATTCGGATCGCACCGGAACTGCCGATGGTGGGCACGGAATCAAAGGTGATTTTGAGCGGACTGTCCACACAGACCCCCGATGCACCGTTAGATGGAAAGAAGCTGGTAGCGGCCAGGGCAAGGAGCCGTCCCGGCAACAAAATCAAAACAAGGCTGAGCAGAATGTGCAAGCCATGGGTCTTCATGCGTATGGTATTCATGGTTCGGGAGCTCACGATGGGTTTGATGTTTGAATTCCCTGGGTGTTGAATTTCAGCCGGAGCTTTTCCCCAGCCTTGAGTGTCAAAGGCCATCCTTCGGAATGAATGCCAGGTGGCAAGGTAAACCATTCGGGAAACTGATTGATGCGGGGATAGTCGAGTGGCAACTGCATGATGGAACGGTGCCGGGGACGGTCAAAAACAAGCTTCCCGGACCAGTCCCTTTCCGCACTCAGGCTGAGATAGAGCGCATCACCATCCCGGACAGCGCCGATCTTTACATCCTCACGCCAGGGTTCGATTCTGCAACCCTGGGTCTTGAGTAGTGCATACATGAGTGATGTCCGAGCAAAGTTCCCATCACCATGCCAGCCTTCGATGACACCATCGGCCTGTTGTTTCGCCCACATCCTTTGGATTTCAGAATCGACCCACCCGAAACCGGATTCCATCGGCTCACGGTTCAACAAGGTGATCGCCCCTTCGATCGAGTCCGCATCCCCATCGGCACTGCCTCGTTCCCAAACTTGTCCCGTGTAGTGGTCTTTGAGATTCGCGAGCACTTTCAAGACAGCCTCACGATAGGCCAGAGTGCCGTCGACGAGCCACAAGGTGTAGAAACCATCGTAATTGTAGCCCCAGTTGTCGGTGAGTGAGGGATCCGTGACTTCGCTGGATTGGGGGTTGACCGAGCGGAACATCATTCCGTACGGATTCACGCCAATTTCAAGAATCCTGTCATAAAGATCATGAATCGGCTGGCGATAGGCATTGCGTTTCTCCGGCCAGGCCCGGGATACCGCGACATACAGTTCGGAAAGCCCGTTGATCACCTCGCACGAGTGATCTCCCAACGTCAACGATGCGGAATCACGGGTAGGATGGTTGTTTCCAAGGAGAAAGTAGTCACCGATTCGCACTGCCCATTCGAGATACTTGCGATCGCCCGTGAACCAATAGAGCCTCGAACAGACTTGCAGCAGGTCCCCGTTCACCTCAAAGTTGCGGGTTGGAATCCTGCCGAACGGGGTATCGATGGATGCCTCCTTCCAGATATCATCAATGATCCCGATCATGCGCTCCGTCCACGCACTCGAACCCATCCACTCAGTGATATAAAGCAGGCCATCTTTGGCATACTCCGCACCGTCGAAGATCATGGCATCCCGGTCCACTGCGGGTCGTCGCCATGATTGGGTGGTAAATAGAAAATCATCGGGAAGACGGTCCTCCCTCCGGGTGAGTCGGGTCTCGCTGCGCAACATGTCGGTTAGAGGCCCATTTAACAACTCACGGTCTGTCATGGAGGCTGTCAGCACCATGAATGAATAGTTGTCTGCCGCGGCATCCCGCCCGTTCCAGAATGGCTCTTTCAGATTACGGGGAATAAGTCCGCTCACGGGATCGGCATGCGCCAGCCAGCCAGCCACATACCTGCGACTTCGCGAAAACGCTTCGGACGCAAGACCGGCATGGTGTTCCGCCCTCAGGAAATGGGCTTCTGCCGTGTCCTTTGAAGGTCCGGCAGAGGAAAGGCCCATGAGCGACAGGGTGAACGCTGCAACAAGTCTCATGATGGGTTGATTTCAACGCTGCCGATCCCACTCCTGTTTCGATGAGGAGGGGTTCGGTAGTGGTGGGTTTTCGAAAGAATTTGCATCGGGGGTTAGGGATGTTGAAAGCGGAAGATGAGATCCGAATGGGGAAAAATCTTCCTAAAAATGCGGCCCTCCGTCCATCCCTCCAACGGGGGATTCAGAAAATGCCGAACTTGGTCCTTAATCGACTGAAAACGCACAGAACCCTCCTTACCGCCGCCGCCAACAACGGGCCGAAAGAAGGAGGCCGCCCCCCCCGTATCCCGATGGTCATGAATGCTTCACCGCAGCGTGCGGAAAACCGGATATCGGGGAGAATGCCTCCCTGTGAAACGGTGGTCGAGTGGTTGGATCCGGATGTCGATTCAGGAGTCGGGACTGGCAAAAGCAGGATTTCAAGATTTACCGGTGCAAGCGGGGTGACCGAATGGCATGTCACATTGATCCTCAATGGTGGTGAACCCGATCCGGTTGGAACCTTGGAGAACTTGTGGTTGGAAGCCCTCGAGCGGGCGGGAATCTCCCCAGAAAGCACCGTCATGCGCCGTGTATTCTGCAGCGATGTGCTCAATCAATTTCCACAACTCTCGGATTTCGTAAATGCCCATCCCGGTGCCTTCTCGACCATTGGACAAGCACCATTGACAGGCGGCAAAATGGCATTGTGGTCATACCATGTGCATGATCCCCAAGGGGTTCTGGAAAACAAGGGAGGCGGATCACGCTACTCCTTAACCCGCGGGTCGCTCGTTCACCATTGGATCACCGGACTTTGCGAACCATCTGATGAAGATGTCTTCAGTCAAACCAACGGCGTCCTAGCCCAACACGAGCAATGGATGGCCGATCATCACATGACCCTTGCGGAGAATGTCGTCAGGACCTGGTGGTTCGTCCGCAACATCGATGGCAATTACCAAGGACTGGTGGATGCCCGTCGAACGCATTTCTCCAATAACGGGCTGACGGAAAAGACGCATTACATTGCCAGCACCGGAATTGATGGCGAACACCCGACCCCCACGGTGGACATCAGCTTGGATTCCTATGCGATCAGCGGACTTTTACAGGCACAGATCGAGTATCTGAATGCACCCGAACATCTTGGCCCCACCCATCGGTATGGCGTCACATTTGAACGGGCGACCGCCGTTTCCTACGCGGATCGCAGGCATGTTTTCATTTCGGGAACCGCCAGCATCGATCCGGCGGGAAACATCGTTCACCCCGGTGATGTGATCCGACAATTTGATCGCGCGCTCGAAAACATCAGTGCCCTGCTCGCGACAGCCAACGCCAGCTTCGCAGACCTCGCCATGATTCTGGTCTATTTGCGGGATTCTGAGGATTCCACAAAGATCTGTGACCGAATCCACCAACTTTTGGATCATTTGCCTGTTATCTTTCTCCATGCTCCGGTGTGCCGGCCAGGTTGGCTGGTCGAAGTGGAAGGCATTGCGATTGTTGCGACTCATCGACCGGAGCTTCCAGATTTCTGAAGCTGCGCGAAAGAACTCCGCATTTATTGCGGTATAAAAACGCGGTTTGAAAACTTCCCAGGGAAACCGAGGTCATCGGATCCGTCTGATGGCGGTCCTGTTAGCAACCATAATGCCGGTTGCTGCGGACACCGCATTTCACTCACCGCTCGATGTCGCTTTTTCGCCCGATTCAGCAACTCTAGCGGTGGGGGATGCAACCCGTCATACACTCACACTGATCGATCCCACATCCCACAGAATCCTGCGCTCCATCATGTTGGCGGGTGAACCCAGTGGAATTGCATGGTCCGCTGACGGCTCGAAACTATATGCAGCCGAGTCAGGTGCCGGCCAAATCGCCGAAGTGGATCCATCCAAAGGAACGATCACCCGCCGCTTTGTCACCGGTCGTTTCCCGCGAGGGCTTGCCTCAGCCTCCCGACGCAAGCTTCTCCTCGCCTGCGACTGGGGCCTCAACCATCTCGCGGTCATCAATCTAACAGATGGAAAGGAAATCACCTGGATTCCTACGGGTTGCCAGCCCACTAGCGTATCCATCAGCCCGGATGAATCCACTGCGGTGGTAAGCAATTTGCTTCCCAATACCGCAGCAACCGATCCCGCACACGCCGCTGAAGTCAACATCATCGATTTGGAGAAACGCTCGGTGCGATCCATCGTCCACCTCCCGACGGGATCCACCAACGCACGCGGGATCGTGATCAGCGGGGATGGAAAGACCGCTTATGTCGTCCATACATTGGGGCGCTTCCATCTCCCGACGACCCAACTTGATCGTGGCTGGGTGAATACCAACGCGCTTTCCATCATCGACCTTCGATCCGGAACTCTAACTGCTACGGTATTACTGGATCAAATGATGAAAGGCGCCGCCGACCCTTGGGGCGTCGCCATCGATCCGAAAGGATTGCGTTTATATATCACTTTGGCCGGAGTGCATCAGCTTGCCGTCATCGATCTCGACCGATTGCCGGAGATCCTCACCATGGATCGTGCCGCACTCGCCAATGATTTGTCAGCCCTCCACCGCAAGGGACTGATGCGCATCATCGATCTTCCTGTCAAAGCCCCCAGAGGGATCAGTGTCGCACCTGCCAATGGTCGAATCGCCGTTGCAGGATATTTCACGGGAACTGTAGTTTTGTTGGATGAAAATGGGAGTGATATAAAATCGGTGCTGCTCGGGCCGCAGCCGAAACCGGATGCCATCCGCCTTGGAGAAATCGCATTTCATGATGCAGGACTCTGTTTCCAGCAGTGGTTGAGTTGTGCCACATGCCATCCGGGTGCCCGTTCAGATGGATTGAATTGGGATCTGCTGAACGATGGCATCGGCAATCCGAAAAACGCCCGCTCCATGCTCCTCAGTCATGCCACTCCGCCGGTCATGTCGCTCGGTGTGCGCGATCGGATGGAGACCGCCGTCCGGGCCGGTTTCATCCACATTCAATTCACGGAACCGGCAGAAGAAGAGGTTGCGGCAGTGATCTCTTATCTCAAATCTCTGCAACCGGCAGCCAGTCCCCATCTCACACGGGACGGGTCCCTCAGTGATTCTGCCAACCGCGGCAAGGAGTTGTTTCAATCAAAATCCGTTGGCTGTGCCACATGCCATCCGGCACCGCTTTTCACCAAACTCGCCATGAAGGACGTCGGCACGGCAAGTCCTCAGGACCTTGGCAAAACCGCCTACGACACACCCAGCTTGGTCGAGCTTTGGCGGAATCCTCCTTACCTCCACGACGGCCGCGCTACGACGTTGCACCAGGTTCTCATCGATCACAACCCGGACGACGACCACGGCAACACCAGCGACCTCAAGCCCGCCGAAATCGATGATCTGATCCAATACCTCTTATCTCTCTAACAAGAAATTACCACCATTATGAAATATCTCCCACTCGGCAATTCCGGTCTCTCATCTTCCGTCATCGGTTTCGGCGCTTGGGCGATTGGCGGAGGTGCGGTCTGGGGTAATGCGTCGGATGACGCCGAATCGGTCAACACCATCCACACGGCGCTGGATGCGGGAATCAACCTGCTCGACACCGCACCCGCCTACGGTTGGGGGCACAGCGAGCGATTGATCGCAAGGACCATCGAAGGTCGCCGCGATCAGGTACTTCTCGCCACCAAGTGCGGACTTTGGTGGGACGATGCCCGGGGCTCCTATTTCACCGAATTCAATGGCAGGAGCCTCTATCGCTCGTTACGCCCGGACACTATCGTCATCGAAATCGAACGTTCCCTCCGGGACCTCGAGACCGACCGGATTGATCTCTATCAGATTCATTGGCCCGCCGTAGCTCCGGAGAAGACCCCGATCCACGAGACCATGGAAACCCTGCTGAAACTTCGCGATCAGGGAAAAATCCGGGCTATCGGAGTATGCAATCTTTCCTGTGATGAATTGAAGGAATACATCGGTTGCGGAGCCATCGCGAGCCACCAGTTCCGCTACTCGATGCTCTCGCGCGATCCGGAAAAGGCAATGCTGCCGCTGTGCCGTGAGCGGGAGCTGGCGACTCTGACTTATATGTCACTCGAACAAGGCTTGCTCACCGGCAAGATCGGCATGGACCACCGTTTCAAGGAGGGTGAATTCCGCACCAGCGCCGATTGGTTTCCCTGGTTGCTTCCGCAGAACCGCCGCCGCATTCTCGACCTCCTGGAAGGCTGGCGGCCACTTTGTGAAACGCATCAATGCACACTCGCACAACTGGTTCTTGCATGGACCCTTGCCCAACCTGGTGTGACCCACGTGCTCGCGGGTGCCCGCAAGCAACAACATATCCGTGAAACCGCCGCTGCGGCCAATCTCGAAATCCCGTCTGCGGACCTCGAACGCATCACCGGCGATCTCAATGCCTTGGGCTCACCAGAAAGTTGATACTTATGAAAATCCATGGATTCCTCGCAGCCTTGGTTCTCCTTTCGCCAGAGGTTTCCCTGGCATCCACTCCTGATGCCGGGACTCTTGCCAGCTTGCGAAACGCCATCGTCGATCTCACCCAAACTTTTGGTGATCGCTATCCGAATGGCCCCGCTTTCCTCGCCCGTCTCGATGCGCTCGGTGCGGAACCGCCACCGCAAGCCTTGGCTGCATTGCGCAGAGAAGCCCTGCTTGCAAGCCCGCTGCTGGACGATTGCAAGCTCCTCTTCATCCGTCGCGATGCAAAGAGCCCACATCTGGGACTGCCTCAAAACTGGCAAGGAAACTGTTCGATGCCACGATCTGGATTTCAGGACAGCATCGAAGTTCTCGATGACCCACGCTCAGGTGCAAAAGCCACGTCATTTTTCAAGCCGACCGAACCACGGATGCTCGCGGATGTGGATCTTGATTTCGACGGCAGCCGCATGCTGTTTTCAATGATCGGCAGCAACAATCGCTGGCAAATCTGGGAGATTCGCAGCGATGGCAGCGGACTGCGCCAAGTCACGCCAGGAACTGAGCCGGATGTGGATAACTACGATGCCTGTTATCTTCCGAATCACCAGATCATCTTTGCCTCGACCCGTGTCTTTCAAGGAGTGCCTTGCGTGGGAGGTGGGAGCAAGGTAGCCAATCTTTTCACCATGAAAGCGGATGGTGCGGGGATCCGTCAATTGACCTTCGACCAAGATCACAACTGGTGTCCCACCGTGCTCGACAACGGACGCGTGATTTACACCCGCTGGGAATACTCGGACACACCTCATTACTATACCCGCATCCTGATGCACATGAATCCGGATGGCACCGGCCAGACCGAATTCTATGGATCGAATTCCTATTGGCCGAATTCCTTGTTTTACGCCCGCCCGCTGCCCGGATCCGGAAGCAAAGTGGCCGCAATCGTTTCCGGTCACCACGGGGTCCCCCGCATGGGCGAATTGGTGATCCTCGATTCCGCCGCTGGCAGACAGGAAAATGAAGGCGTCGTGCAGCGCATCCCCGGCCACAATCAGAATGTGCAAACGGCTTTTGTGGATCAGTTGGTCAACAAGGTGTGGCCGAAGTTCCTCCACGCATGGCCACTCGGGGAAAAGCAGTTCCTCGTTTCCTGTCAGCCGGACGCAACTGCACCTTGGGGCATCTATCTGGTCGATGCGTTTGACAACCGCATCCTGCTTGCAGAGGAGCCCGGCCAGGCCCTGCTGGAACCCATCCCCATGCGGGCGCGGAAGGCTCCGCCGGTGATTCCGAATCGGGTAAAACCTGAAGCCAAGGAAGCAGTTGTTTATCTAACAGACATTTATGCGGGTGAAACCCTTGCCGGAGTGCCGCGCGGAACCGTCAAATCCTTGCGGGTGGTCGAACCCCACTATGCCTATCCGGGAATGGGAGGCCACATGGAGATCGGCATTGATGGTCCATGGGATGTCAAACGCATCCACGGCACGGTTCCCGTCTCACCGGATGGCTCCGCGGTGTTCATGGCACCGGCCAACACTCCGCTCAGCTTGCAACCGCTGGATGAGGATGGTGCTGCGCTCCAGTTGATGCGCAGTTGGTTCACTGCCATGCCCGGCGAAGCCATGACTTGCGTCGGTTGCCACGAACCCCAGCACACAGCCAGCCCCAACCGCCAGCCGCTCGCATTAGGCAAAAAGCCCGATGTGATCACTCCGTGGCAAGGGCCTGTGCGTGGATTTTCTTTCAAACGCGAAGTTCAGCCCGTGCTCGACCGTCATTGCGCGAGTTGTCATGATGGGGAAACAGCCAAGCCATCACTTCTATCCGAAGAAGCAATCATCGCCGCCAACGGAAAAGGCAGGAATCCCGGATCGGACAAATTCACCTCGGCCTACCGCGGCCTGCATCCCTTCGTGCGGCGCCCCGGCCCTGAGAGTGATCATCATGTGCTCGCTCCGATGGAATATCATGTTAACACGAGCGAACTCGTTCAACTCCTCCGCAAAGGCCACTACGGTGTTTCAATGGAGAAAGGTGCATGGGAGCGGATCACCACTTGGATCGACCTCAACGTCCCCGATCATGGGACATGGGGTGAAAACAAAAAGATCCCAGGCAATGGACATCAACAACGAATGGAGTCCCGCAAACTTCATGCGGATATCGAGGTGGATCCCGAGGAGATTCCGCCCATGATCAAGGTGCCGGCCCTTCCAAAGCCACCACCACCTTACCCACTGCCGCCAGTTCCCACACTCAAGGGTTGGCCGATGGATATCACCCTCGCCGTTCAGTCGCAAAAGCAGGCAGCCGCACAAGCCAATGTACCGGTCAAACAATCGATCGACATGGGAGATGGGGTAAAACTCGAATTTGTCATCATCCCGAGCGGCTCCTTTGTGATGGGTTCCGCAGAAGGTGCTGCCGATGAATCACCAGCCGCCATTGTGGAAATCGGCCGTCCTTTCTTGATGTCGGTCCGCGAAATCACCAACCGTCAGTTCGCCCGCTTCAGGCCGGATCATGACAGCGGATATATCAGCCATTTCAACAAGGACCACGTCACGCGGGGGGAACCCGTCAACCTCCCGGACCAACCCGTCCTGAGGGTATCGTGGGATGCAGCCATGAACCTCTGTCGCTGGCTCTCGGAACGTACCGGCAAGTCAATCACGCTGCCCGACGAAGCACGCTGGGAGTATGCATGCCGCGCCGGAACAGCAACGCCATGGGCGTGGGGAGAGAATTCAGCCGATTTCCCGAAGCAAGCAAACCTCGCCGATCAACAACTCAATCAACTCACGATTCGTGATTCTCCTGACTGGATTCCCGCTGTGATGGATGTGAACGATCACTCCATCGTGACCTCCGATGTCGGTCGGTATACCGCCAATCCATGGGGATTGTTCGATATGCATGGCAATGCCGCCGAGTGGACCTTGTCGATCTATCAGCCCTACCCCTATCAAGCCCGCGATGGTCGAAACCGAACCGACCGCACCGGTGATCGAGTGCTTCGTGGCGGTTCCTACTATGATCGTCCGCACCGTGCCCGTTCCGCTTTCCGGTTGCCCTACCCCCAATGGCAGCGGGTGCACAATGCAGGATTCCGGGTGGTCATGGAACTGCCGCAGTCCGCCACAGCCGCCAAATAGCATCATTATCCATTCGCACATTCTTGTGATCATGAAACTTCACACCATTTCCCTGTTTTTCCTGTTTCCGTTACAACCGCTTGGCGCCTTCAACAAGGAGCCCTTGAGGATGGCGATCAAAGACATCGCCGCATGCTATCCGGGAAAGTATACCATGGCCGCTGAGTTCCTCACCCGACTCAACGCGGTTTCCTCCGAAGATGAATTCAAGGCACTTCAACGTGAGGCGCTGCTTGCAAATCCATTGCTGGATTTCGACCGCATTCTTTTGTTGGAACGGGATGCCCTTGCCCCCAAGAACCTACCTCAGAACTGGGAGGGCAACTCCAGTCTCACCCGGGGCGAAGTCAACAACCGCATCGGTGTCCTCAAAAACATCCGTTCATCGCCGGTGATCGAGACTCTCTATCAACCGGAATCCCGCCGCTTGATCACCGACATCGACCTGCATCCGGATGCGGACCGCTTGAGCTTCTCGATGGTGGGAAAAAACGACCGCTGGCAGGTCTTCGAGATGCGCACCACCGGATCGAAACCCGAAGCGCTGCCACTCATCGATGAGACCGATGTCGACAACTACGACAGTTGTTATCTCCCGGATGGCAACATGATATTTAACTCCACGGCCACCTATACCGGGGTTCCCTGTGTGGTGGGTTCATCCCATGTGGGCAACCTTCACCGTTACAAGCCGGGCACCGGCGAAATCCGGCGCCTCACCTTCGATCAGGAACACAATTGGAATCCCACCGTCCTGCCCGACGGACGCGTGATGTATCAACGCTGGGAATACAGCGACCTGCCACACTCGAATTCACGCGTCCTGTTTCAAATGAATCCGGACGGCACCAACCAGAATGAACTTTATGGCAGCAATTCGTATTTCCCGAATGCATTTTTCTATGCCCGCCCGGTGCCCGGACATCCATCGAAAGTTGTTGGCATCGTTTCCGGTCATCACGGCATCGCCCGCGCCGGACGGCTCATGATGCTTGATCCGCAGATCTCGCGGCGCGAGGCCGAGGGAGTGGTGCATGAGTTCCCCCATCGCGGCAGGACGGTGGAACCCATCGTCAAGGACCAGCTCGTGAAGGATGTCTGGCCGCAGTTCCTGATGCCTTGGCCTCTGGATGAAAAACACGTGCTCGTCTCCTGCAAGCCCGGCCCAGACTCCCTTTGGGGCATCTATCTGGTGGATGTTTTTGATAACATGACACTCATCTGCGAATCACCGGGAAACTCCTTGTTCGAGCCCATCGCCTTCGCCCCACGTCCCAAGCCCCCCATTGTCCCGGACCGGATCAATCTCGCTAGAAGGGATGCGTCCGTGTTGCTCACTGATATCTATCAGGGTCCAGGCCTTGAAGGTATCCCACGTGGAACAGTGAAGAACTTGCGGGTGATCGAATATTACTTCGGCATGCGGAACACTGGTGGCATGCTCGGAGCCATCGGCATGGACGGACCATGGGACATCCGGCGCGTGCTCGGCACCGTGCCGGTCGAGAAAGACGGCTCCGCCCATTTCAACATCCCCGCACAGACGCCAGTGATGGTGCAGCCACTCGACGAAAACGGCCAAGCCCTGCAAACGATGCGCAGTTGGTTCACCGCCATGCCCGGCGAGCGAGTCTCCTGCATCGGCTGTCACGAAGGAATGAGCCAGGCTCCGCCGACCGCGCCTCCGCTTGCAGCATCCCGCCCACCCGTTGAAATCAATCCCTCATGGCATGCACCAGTTCGTGGATTCAGCTTTGCCCGCGAAGTGCAGCCGGTGCTCGATCGATATTGCATCCAATGCCACTACGGTGGAGAGGGACACGCGGAACCCTACCTCAAAGGCGACCGCCAGATCAGCGATTGGAGTTCGCAGATTTCCGGCAATGCTCGGGACTTTGGCGGAAAATTCAGCACCTCCTACAGCGAGCTTCACCGCTACATCCGCCGCCCCGGCATCGAAAGTGACATGCGGATGCTCAGCCCGATGGACTATCACTTCAGCACCACTGAACTCGGGCGGCTCTTGGACGATGGACACCATGGCGTGAAACTCGACCGCGAGTCCTTCGAGCGCGTGGTCACCTGGGCCGATCTCAATGCTCCTTACCACGGCACATGGGGCGAGATCGTTGGCGAAACCTTGGCGCGCGGCAATCTGACAAGAGCCGCCGAGTTCCGGAAACGTTATGCCAATTCACAGGCACTGCCGGAATATGAAAGCATCCCTCCCCTCCCAGCATACGACACCACTCCGGTCATCGCCAAGCCCATTCAGGCAGAAACCGCGCCCGTCATTCTAACAGCCGACGGCAGTAAACCGGAACCCCGCACCATCGATCTCGGAGACGGAGTCAAACTGGATCTGGTCAAAGTGCCGGGCGGCCAACTCAATGGGCAAAAAATCGCCGCGTTCTGGATCGGCAAAACCGAAATCACCAATGAACAATTCCGTCGTTTTTCCACCCGCCATGACAGTCGTGATGAGTCCCGGCATGGATATCAATTCGGCCGCCGCGGCTATGACATGAACCGCAATCGCCAACCCGCTGTCCGGGTTTCCTGGAACGAGGCACAAGCCTTTGCAAGATGGCTCGAAACAACTCATTCACTTGCTGCGGAACTGCCTAACGGACTGCAATGGGAATGGGCTTGCCGCGCGGGGGCTGCCACCGCATTTCCCTTCGGAGACATCGATGCCGACTACTCCGCCCACGCCAATCTCGGCGACCAAACTTTGCGCGAATTCGCCGCTTGCACCGCCCGCGACAACTATCACAAGGCGGAACCCATCACCGATCCGAACCGTTATGACGACTGGATCCCGCGAGATGACCGGTTCAACGATAGAGCGCTCGTCTCCAGCGACGTCGGAAGTTACCAGCCAAACGCTTGGGGCCTCCACGACATGATTGGTAACGCCTGCGAATGGACCTCTGACACCACCAAGGATGGCAGAAGAATCGCCCGTGGCGGCTCCTGGCGCGACCGCCCCCAAGGTGCCACCGCCACCACAAAGCATGTTTACCATCCTTACCAGCGCGTGTTCAATGTGGGATTTCGCATTATCTTGCGACAGCCGATGACCGCCGCATCCGATTGAATGCGAGTTTCGCCCTCCTCGATCAACCTGACCTTTGACTGGACTGGGTTTGCTCGGTGAAATTTCTGGCAAGTCTGAGCATCACTTGCTTCACTTTTGAGGCCTCACCCGTTGATCAAAATGAAAAGTGTTGACCTGCATCCAGCTCACAAACCCTACAATGATGACAAGAATCTTTGCTTATGGAGTGCCCTAGGAACAATGTTGCCGAGATTGTCTATATTGACTCTCGGGTTGTTGCTTTCTTTCAGCCATCTCTTGACCGTTACAGCAATGGGAGAACTCGCAGGACGCAGGCCAAACATCATTTTCCTCATCACGGACGATCAAGGCTATGGTGATATCTCCGCTCACGGGAATCCCGTCTTGAAGACGCCCCATTTCGACCGACTGCGGTCGGAAGGTGCGCACTTCGAAGACTGGCACAACAGCCCGACTTGCGCGCCGACCCGTAGTGCGCTGCTCACCGGCCGCCACGAATTTCGGAATGGCGTCACGCACACCATCTTTGAACGCGAGCGCCTCGATCCCAAAGCAACGACCATCGCCCAGGTCTTGAAAGAGTCCGGCTACCGAACCGGCATTTTCGGGAAATGGCATCTCGGCGATGAACCGGATTATCGTCCGGACCGCCGCGGGTTTGAAGAGGTCTTCATTCATGGCGGCGGAGGAATCGGGCAAAGCTATCCCGGCAGCTGTGGAGATGCTCCGGGCAATCGTTATCTTGATCCGTTCATTCTCCACAACGGAACCTTCGTGAAAACCAAAGGCTATTGCACCGACGTGTTTTTCAAGCAGGCCACAGCCTGGATTGAGCAATGCAAAGCACAGGAAGCCCCGTTTTTCTGTTGGATTGCCACCAACGCCCCACACCTGCCCCACATGGTCCGCGAGGAAGACCATGCACTCTACAAGGGCAAGGGACTTGAAGCGGAAACCGAGAAATTTTTCGGCATGATCCACAACATCGATGAAAACCTCGGAAAGTTGATGAACCAACTCGATGCTTGGGGGATTGCCGACGATACGTTGATCATCGCCATGAATGACAATGGCGGCACCGCTGGAACCAAAGTCTTCAATGCCGGCATGCGCGGATCGAAAGGAAGCCCGTGGCTTGGCGGCACCCGGGCTTTCAGTTTTTGGCGATGGAAGGGCAGCATCCGCCCCGGAGAACGCACTCAATTGACGGCTCACCTTGATTTTTTCAAAACAGCGGCCGACTTGGCGGGTGCCAAACTCTCCCCAGAGCTTCTGGCGCAGTCCGCAGAAGGGCGGAGTCTGCTGCCGCTACTGGAGAATCCCGAAGCATCCTGGCCGGATCGTTTCCTCTTTTCCCATCTCGGCAGATGGCCCAAGGGAAGCAATCCCGACGATGCAAAATTCAAGCAAGCCGCCATCCGCAACACCCGGTTCGCATTGGTGAATGAGGCGAATCAAATCAAAGGCTGGCAACTCTTCGATCTATCAAAAGATCCCTCCCAAAAACAGAATATTGCCGCAGAACATCCGGCACAGGTCGAGGAAATGATGCGTCATTACGATCAATGGTGGGCATCGCTCAAAGGCCAATACGACATTCACGAACGAGCCTCGGGACCAAAGCTCAATCCGTTTGCAACTGACTATTGGAAACAATTCGGTGGAGGACCTTCTCAATCAGACATCAACCGAATGAATCCCGCCAAGGCGTTCGAGGCCGACAAAAAACAAAACAAAACCTCGCGGTCCAAGCCCGGCATTCAGCGTCAGGGAAAATGAAATCCAATCGATGGGAGCGATCTGACGGAATCAATCGTCGCAAGATCTCTGGAGGTGCCGAGATTCCTGTCGTCAATCCCGCCTCAACGCCCTACAAACGCGAATGCACTTGGAACAAGGTCAGGTTTGGAAAAAGGGTGATGAATTCATCCGGATCGTCGTTTGGGAACGCCTCGCCATCGAATACAAAGCGCTTGGCAGCCTCGATTCGAAGGAAGGCACGCTCCACCGCGTGTCCAAGAAAGAATTCTGCCGCCTGATCAAAGGAGCGGAACTGTATCGCCCGGAAGCCCACAAGGGCGGAGAAGAATCCTGAAACAGCGTCCGAATTCTCCGCGTTTTGTCCACGAATCTTCTTTTTGATTTTGCCATGAGACTCTTCTGCATTCTGATTTACTCGGTCATCACTGCTTATTCCGCCGAGCGGCCGAACATTGTTTTCATTTTCTCGGACGATCACGCATTGCAGGCGATCTCTGCCTATGGCGGCCGATTCAAGGACATCGCTCCCACACCGAACATCGACAAACTCGCAAAGCAAGGAGCCTTGTTTGAACGCTCCTACTGCACCAACTCGATTTGTGGACCGTCGCGGGCTGTCATTCAAACCGGCAAGCACTCCCATATCAATGGATTCGTCGATAACGACAACGGCCGCTTTGACGGATCGCAACCCACCTTTCCCAAGTATCTGCAAAAAGCCGGATACCAGACAGCCGTCATCGGAAAATGGCACCTGGTGACCCAACCCCAGGGATTCGATCACTGGGAAATTCTTCCTGATCAAGGATCCTACTACAATCCGGACTTCATTCAAATGGACGGCAGCCGGAAGCACTATCCCGGCTATTGCACCGACTTGATCACGGACAAGGCCCTCGAATGGCTGAAAACCGGCCGGGATCCATCCAAACCATTTGTCCTGATGTGCCAGCAGAAGGCACCGCACCGCAACTGGTCTCCTGCGGAGCGTCACTACAAATTGTTCGACGGAATTCAGATACCCGAACCTGAAACCCTATTCGACGACTACTCCGGCCGGAGTCCCGTCCTCGCAGAACAGCAAATGACCATCGCCCGCCACATGATGTGGAGCAATGATAGCAAACTCCCCGAACCGGCGATCGGCAACACCTTCCTGCGAGGCGGAAACGGCGAGTATGCCCGCATGACTCCGGAGCAGAAGGAGGCATATGAAAAGGCTTACGGAGCGGAAAATGATGAACTCATCAAGCGGCTCAAGGCAGGCACGATCTCCGACAAGGAACTCACCCGTTGGAAATATCAACGATATATCAAGAACTACCTCCGCTGTGTCCGGGCGGTCGATGAAGGCGTGGGCAGGGTATTGGATTATCTCGACGCATCCGGACTCTCGAAAAACACCATCGTCATCTACAGCTCCGATCAGGGATTCTATCTGGGAGAACACGGATGGTATGACAAGCGCTGGATGTTTGAAGAATCCCTCGCGATGCCCTTCCTCATCCGCTGGCCAGGCGTGGTGAAACCCGGCACGCGTTCCCAGGCACTGATCCAGAACCTCGACTATGCGCCCACCTTTCTCGACGCGGCGGGAGTCAAGATTCCCGAGGACATGCAAGGAGCCAGCCTGCTGCCATTATTGAAAAACGAAGGCAAAGCCCCGGCAGACTGGCGCAAAGCCATTTATTACGCCTACTCCGGCGAGCGAACCCACCAGGTGGCGGCACATGATGGAGTGAGGAATGATCGATACAAACTTTTCCACATTCCCAAAACTGACGAATGGCAGCTCTTCGATCTGAAAAACGATCCCATGGAATTGAAAAGCATCCATGCCGAAGCGGGCAGTGCGGGCATCCTCGCGGAAATGAAGTTGGTTTACCAACAACTTCGAACACAATATCAGGTGAAATAGAAGCTTGGGGGGACGCTCGGGGTTTCAACGACTGGAACCGATATCCGAACGCCCCCCTATCAGAAACTTACTCGGATTCGATAATGATATTCCCGTAGGGAGTCGGATCACCGGTCCGGATCAAGCCGATTGCCAATGGAACCCGCTTCTTGAAATCCACATGCGCCTCACGGGTCACGGGAATGCCACCGAACGACTTCTCAAAACGCTCGATTTTCTCCGGGGTGTTGTGACTCATGAACTCTTCGGCCTGCCAGATCCTGCCGATCTTGAATACGGGGGTCAACAGATCGAGCACATCCAGCACCGTGGGAATGCCATGGGTCAATGAGATATCGACCGTCTCGATTTGCGGCCAATATGGAAATGCCCAGTCGGAAATCACCAAGGTATTGGTGTGCCGGATGCGGGCGACGAGGTCGAGGACGTGGGGATTGAGGATGCCTGTTTGTAACATGACGGGTCGGTTTGAAGTGGTGCCTATTTTTCAGGAATTCAGGCATCCGTCAACGGGAACCCAAGGTTTCCGCAACCGCCCGCACGACCGGATCGAGCAACAAGGCAGGGAACATTCCCAACGCAACCAGGAGCGTGGCGGGGAGGCCTATCGCCAAGCGATGGGAAACCGTTAGATTGTTACAGGATGAACGATCTCCCTCGCGCACAAAAGCCTGCTTCAGCACGCTCAGGTAGTAGTAAAGTGAAACCGCGCTCATCACGGCAGCCAGGCCGACCAACCACGTCAGCCCCGGATTGCTACTGTTCCGTGTTGCGGCCATGGCCGAACTGAACAACGCAAATTTCCCCACGAATCCGGCAAATGGCGGCACTCCTGCCAGCGACATGAAAGAAACCAACAAGGTAAGCGCCTGAAATGGCGAACGATGAATCAATCCCGCAAACGCCTGAGGAGCATCGCTACCCTGATCCCGCTCGACGGCAGCAACAACGGCCAGTCCGCCGAGCGTGGCCAGTCCGTAAACCACCACATAGAACACCGCTGAACCCGCTGCCGCCACTCCGTTGGCACTCATGGCAGTGAGCAGGTATCCCGCATTGGCCACTGCCGAGTAGGCCAACAAGCGCCGCACACTTTTTTGCACCAAAGCCAGAAGGTTGCCCAACAGGATCGAAACAGCGGCAAGCCCTGCCAGCCAGGGAGTCCATCCCGGTTCGATCAATCCCCACTCGGCAGAGCCACCGACCAAGGAAAACCCCGTCATCAGGATCCGGATCAATACCAACAAACCCACCACTTTCGACGCTGCCGCTATCACTCCCACACTGGTTGAGGGAGCCCCCTCATAAACATCCGGGGCCCAGAAATGGAAAGGCGCGACCGCCAGCTTGAAGGCAATTCCCACCACCACCATCGCAAGGCCAGTCATGGCGAGGGGTAAAGCCCCGTGCTGAGCCAAAGACACAGCCACCCCATCAAGTTCCGCCGTATGAGAGAAACCATAAATCAGACTCAAGCCAAACAACTGAAATGCGGCCGAAACCCCTCCAAACAGGAAATATTTCAATGAAGCTTCCGATGATCGCGCTGTCTGCGAGAAACCCGCCAACAGATAGAGCGACAGACTAGCCAACTCAAGGGCAACAAATAGCATCAGCAAATGAGTGGTTCCCACAGCCAGCAACAAACCGGTCATCGCGAACAGGATCAATGCGTAATACTCTCCACGATGGACAATTTCCTGCTTCGCAGTTGGTAACAGAATCGCGATCAACCCCAGCCCGAGAATCAAAAGTTTCCCTAGCCGGGCCATGGGATCCACAGCAAGCAAGGTCGACTCAGACTCCCCTGCAACGGAGAGACGCCAGGTAAAAACCGCCGACAGAATCAATGCTCCCGCCGAGATACCGATTGCCGTCTTTTCCGAAATGGTCCCCCTGCCTTTGGCTTCCTTGCCGACCGCCACGGCAATCATCACTAGCGCGGACATCACGAGGATGGCCTCGGGCATTAATTGTTTGAGGATAGCGGAATAGTTCATGGCTTGGAGAGGATCGATTGAAAAAGAGGAGAGCGGAGACCATCATCAATCAGCAGCACCCAAGGCTTCGGAAAGAGACCGATCGCAAGGGTCGCACCGATCAGAATGGTCATCGCAGCAATCTCAGCCCAAGTCAGCGGGGGCAAGGATGCCACGGTTTTTCCGTCTCCGTGACCCGCTGGTTTCGCAGAGAAGAACGCTTTTTGCAGAGCTCTCAGTGAAAATGCTCCGGTGATCACGACTCCGAAGACCACCCAGAGCACAGCCCACGGATAAACCGGCCAAACTCCAAGAATTACCGAGATTTCCGCAACAAATCCACTGAATCCCGGAATGCCCATTGATGCCGCAGTGGCCAGTGTGAATCCGATCGCGGCCCCGGGGAGGGAGTGCCACAGATCAAACTCTCTTAGGGCATCAAGATCTCGGCTATGGGTCCGTTCGTAAATCACCCGGCCTGCGATTCCGAAAAGCAGACCTGCGATGATACCATGGGAGATCATTTGAAGAACAGCCCCCCTCAACGCCCACTGGGTTCCTGCGGCAAGCCCTAACAGAATGAAACCCATGTGACTCACTGACGAATATCCTATGACAAACTTCAGATCTTTCTGCACGAGTGCCACCAGAGCCCCATAGAGAATGCCAATGACGGCCAATCCTGCGATCACCGGTTTCCATAACTCATAACCTTGGGGAAAAATCGGCATCGCCAAACACAAGGCACCATAGGCTCCCAATTTCATCACCACCCCCGCCAGCAACATGGACGCCGCGGTGGGAGCTGCAACGTGCCCGGTGGGTGCCCAAGTGTGGAATGGCCACATGCCCGCCAACACGGCGAATCCTAGGAAAAGAATGGGAAACGCCCACGCTTGAAGCGAAGAGGAATAATCTGCACTAGCAAGATGAATAAGATCGAAACTGGTTCCACCGGATGCCGCATAGGCAACCACGAGCCCCACCAGGATCAACGAACTCGCGCCGATGGAATACATCGTCAATTTCATTGCTCCATATTCACGATTCGTCGATCCCCAGACAGCGATCAACAAATACTTCGGAAGAATCACAATTTCGTAAAAAACAAATAACAACAAGGCATCCCGGCTGAGGAATACCCCATAAACTCCGCCAATGATGGTTAGATACAAGGCGAAGAATGCGCGCGGCCTTTCCCTGACATTCCACGAAAACAGAACACCGGCAACCGCCACAATGCCTGTGAGCAGCAAAAGACTCAACGAAAGCCCGTCTGCCGCCAGATGAAACCGGGCCCCCAAGCTGGGAATCCATGGGACATTCCACTCCCATGCTTTTCCTCCAGCGAGTCTGTCCATCCAAGCTCCGCCAGCCGCCAAAGCGCCGACACCTGCCACAGCCAGCGAAATATGCCGGGAGAATCCCGCAAACCGAACCGGAAGCAGAAGCACGATCAGGGCCCCGGCGAATGCAGATAGGAATGTCCAGGCGGGAGTCATGGCAAAGGTGATAAGAAATCCAGCAGTTCAACGATTTCCGGGTTTGCAAAATGCAGCAACACACCCGGAAAAACTCCAAGGAAGCCGATCAACAGGACCGTAGCCCCCAATCCCAAACGTTCCCCGAATCCCAAATCCCGCACGGTTTCAAACTTCGAACGGAGCGGTCCAAGAAACACCAAGCGGATCATGCGAAGAAGAAAAACTGCCGTTAAAAGCAGCCCAAGCACGGAGACTGCGGCAAGAATCGGACGAATCGCGAAGACACCACTGAACATCAGAAACTCCCCAACAAATCCGCTCAGCCCCGGAAGACCAATCGATGCGAAAGTTGCGATTCCAAAGACTCCGCAAAATACCGGCATTCTCGCCCGCAATCCGCCGAAGTTATTCAACCCGCACAGCCCTCCACTACGATTTTCCAGAACCACGATACCAAGGAACAAACTCGACGCGATAACCCCGTGATTAAACCCTTGCAGGACACATCCGGAGAGCGCAGCTGAGATCGCATCCCTATCCGTCGAACCGCATGCGACCGCAGCCACTGCAAGTGCACAGTAACCGAGGTGGTTGACCGATGAATAGGCAAGCATCCGTTTGAGATCCGTCTGAGCAATCGCAGCAAAGGCTCCTAACAACACGGTCACCACTGCCAGCCAGCCAAGCAAAGGAGCCAGGTTCGGCAAAACTTCCGAAAAAACCGGCAGGAAAACCCGGATCAACCCATACAATCCCATTTTCGAAAGAACTCCCGTCAATAGAACCGTGACCGGTGTCGGTGCCTCTGCATAGGCGGCTGGAAGCCAGGCGTGAAATGGCACGATCGGCAGTTTCACGGCTAGACCGAGAAACACAAAGAGCGCAACTCCGGTCAGCAGCGACTGCCCGTTTGCACCCGTGAATCCGAAAACCCGGTGAAGGCTTGGAGCAAGTTGATTCGCAACGGCCATGGTGCCCAATGCATCGAAGTCCATCGTCCCAACTGCCAACTGAAGCGCGAGAAAACCCACCAAAATGAAAACACTCCCGCCCAAGGTCATGATGAAAAACCGAAGGGAAGCCCGATGCGAATCCTTTCCACCCCACAAGCGGATCAGCAGGTAGGACGGAATCAGGGTCATCTCCCAGAAAAGAAACCAAGGGATGAAGTGACGAGCCGTAAACACTCCAAACAACGCGAACTCCAACACCAGAATTAATGCAAAGTAAGAACGATCGCGCGATTCGCCCGACAACGACGCTGCCACAGAAAAGACGGTCACCAACGAAGTCAGCACTACAAAAACAAATGCCAATCCATCGATGCGGAAATGCAGATTCATGCCCCCCTCCGCCAGCCACGGAACAACAGCCTCAGGAGAATCCGCACCAAAACCACCAACGATCAGCAAGGTCAACAGCGTCCAAACCATCGCAAACCGACCCGCGGTCTTGCCGACCAAGTGTCGTTGCCCAGCGAGGAGCAAGGCGCCGATCAAGGGAAGGAATAACAGGAAGAAGAACATGATTCAAAGGGAGCTCAAAAAGAGATAGACCATCACCAGGACCGACATTCCGAGTCCGACCGCCCGAAGGTAATCTTGGGGCCGTCCGGATTGCCGCAGTGACAACTGCATCGCGCGGCTTTTCAGCGAGAAACAGATACCGTCGAAGCCCCAATCAAAACCACGATGATCGGTAAAACGGGCGATAACTCCGAACGATTTGATGATTCCTTCGGCCAATCGCATCAAGGGCACCAACAAGAATTTCTCGATGCAGTCGATTCCCCCAACGACAAATGCCAGCGGGCCTATCAGCACTCTTTGATAGAGCCGATCCAAGCCCATGGCATTCTCGAGAAAAGTCCAGCCGCCTTTGAGCTTTGCTGCGAGCGGATCCAGCGCGTTGCTATCATTGGAGATCCTGCGATAAAACTTCGAGGCCAAACCCACTCCCACGACCACTAACAGGATGGAAAGCACCAACAGCCCCATGGCTCCATGTTTGCCCAAGGCTCCGACATCGAAGTGGGCGCTCTCCCCAGCCAGCCATTTCTCAAACCATGGCCAGAAGGGCGTAGCGATGAATGAAAGCAACACCACTCCCGCCCCGAGAACCCACATGGGCAGGATCATCATCATCGGACTTTCATGAGGATGATGAACTCCTGGTTTGCGTGGAGTCCCGAAAAACACCATCAAGGCTTGCCGGGTCATATAAAAAGCCGTCAGCAACGCCGCAGATGCAGCCAGCACAAACGGACCTTTTCCACCCGGCCAGACTTCGGCACTGTGAAGAATCGCCTCCTTGCTCCAAAAACCGGAAAACACAAAAGGGAATCCAGAAAGCGCCATCATGCCGATGGCATAGGCAACGAATGTCTTCGGCATCGCTTGTCTCAGTCCCCCCATTTTCCGGATGTCTTGCTCGTCATGGCAACCATGGATTACCGAGCCCGCGGAAAGGAAAAGCAGCGCCTTGAAGAAGGCATGGGCGATCAAATGGAAGATCGCCGCCGCAACACCACCTGTCCCCAATGCGACCATCATGAAACCGAGTTGGGAAATTGTGGAATACGCCAGGATCCGTTTGATATCGGTTTGCGCCACGGCAACGAGAGCCGCATAGAGCGCGGTGATTCCCCCCACCCATGCGCACGCCGTCAATGGCACGGCAAGCCCTCCGCCATTCGCGAAGATCGGATGGCAGCGTGCCACCATGAATACCCCGGCAGCGACCATCGTGGCCGCATGAATCAAAGCCGAAACCGGAGTCGGCCCCTCCATCGCATCGGGCAACCATGTATGCAGTGGAAATTGCCCTGATTTCCCCATCGCTCCGAACAACAACAAGAGAGAGGCGGCAGCCGAAACAGAAAGTCCGCCAAAAGCAGTCGTGCCAGCGAGTGAGCTTAGGGCATCCGATTCCAACAAGCCTTTGCCCCCGTCAAAAAACAACAAGGTCCCACTTTGACCATACAACCAGATCATGCCGATAAAAAATGCCAGATCCCCCACCCTCGTGGTGATGAATGCCTTTTGGGCGGCGGCAGCGGCGGACGGTTTGTGAAAATAGAAACCAATGAGCAGATAGGATGCGACCCCCACCAACTCCCACGCCATGAACAGAAGCAGGAGGCTGTTAGAGAGCAACACCGCCAACATCGCACCGCAGAACAAGGAGAGGAACCCGAAGAAACGTCCGAATCTGGGCTCCTTCGCCATGTATTCCAGACTGTAGATAAAGATACACAGAGCCACAAATGTCACCATCGCCACCATCGCCGCAGCCATGGGATCCAGCAGCAGGCCTACTTTGAGCACAACATCGCCGAAGGTAAACCAATTGACATCGGACGTCACCCGGAGTGTGCGATCCCCGACTGCACAAGCAAGGGTGAGCAGCGCCAGAACACATGATGCGACCAAAGCGGCGATAGCGAGTTTGGATGCCAAACGTCCTCGGCAATCCGGCATCAATGCGATCACTCCACCAGCGGCCAAAGGCAGCAGCGGAATCGACCACAATATGGTGGGCAGCAGAGATTTGAAGGAATCAACCATGGAGAGAATCGATGCGGTTGAGATCTGTGGAACGGGTGTGGCGAAACACCATCAGGATGATGGCAAGACCCACCGCCGCCTCGGCGGCCGCGATGGCGATCGAGAACAACACAAACATGGGGCCCGTCGCCGCGGGATCAGGCGGGCCATAGCGCCAGAATGCGATGAAATTGATATTTGCCGAGTTGAGCATCAACTCGATACCCACGAGAATTAGAATCGCATTCCGCCGGGTAAGCACCGCGAACAATCCCATCACAAACATGAGGGAGGACAGGGTCAGCAACAAGGATAGCGGCGTCATGATCGGGACGAAGGTTGGGATCTCCTGCCGGTTTCACTGGCAAACAAGGCCGCGCCCACCATCACGGCGGTCAACAACACTCCCACCGCAAGCACGGCGGGCGCATGGTCGGTGAAGAGCGTGATGCCGATTTCCTCAATCGATAACACATTGCGAGTGGAAGATTCAGGTGGAGCTGATCCAAGTTGGGAAACCATGAACAGCAGCACCCCCAGCACCGGCAAGGTGCAAAGCAGGCCGGGAAGAAGATTGCCGGGTCGCCTCTTCTTCTCCTCTGCCTCATCGCCCCGCCTGGTGATCAGCAGCGAAAACACAATCAATACAGCCACCGCGCCCACATAAACCATGAACTGGATCAAGCCGATGAAATCAGCACCCATCACCAGATAGAGAATCGCATTCAATGCGAGGGCCAGCGCGAGCATCAAGGCCGCGTGAACGGGTCGCGCCTTCCAAACCGCAGCAAGGGCGGCCAGCAGGATCAGCGGAGCGAGGATGAGGAGCGCAATCATTCGGCAAAACGATAAGTTCGGGTGCCAGGGGAAAATCGCTTGTTGTAAAAGACCGCCATCAACCACCAGGGCAACAGCAGGAGCGGAACTGTCAACACCCAGGCCAGCAGCCCACGACCCGAGTAATGCCAAATGGCAGCGGCAGGCAGGGTGAGGAGGGCCATCGGGATCATGCACAGCCAGGCAAAGCGCATCAGTTGATCGATGCGCACTCTGGGAAACGTCGCACGAATCCAGAGATATGAAAAGATGACAAGGGCCAGTTTGGCAAAGAACCACATCCATGAAGGTATAAAATCAAGACCGGGCAACGGAGCCTGCCAACCGCCGAGAAACAAAGTGATTCCCAAACCTGAGATCGCAAACAACCCGAGATACTCGCCCATGAAAAACAGGGCATACTTGAACCCTGAATATTCCGTCATGTGACCCGCAACGATTTCCGACTCTCCTTCCGGAAGGTCGAAGGGACAACGGTTCGCCTCGGCGATGCTGCACGTATAGAACAGCAGGCCCGCCATCAGCCCCCAAGGCGTGAACAGATTCCAGGATGGAATGAAACCGAAATGAAAACCACTTTGACGGGCCACAATCTCGGTCAGCGAGAGAGAACCTGAAATCATCACCACCGCCAACGCCGAGATCATGAGTGGCAACTCATAACTCACCATTTGCGAAATCGCCCGCATCGCACCCAGCATCGGAAACTTCGATCCGCTCGCCCAGCCTGCCATGAAAATTGATAACTCGGTCATTGCGCCGATGGAGAAAAAGAACAACAAGCCTAACTCCATGGACACCGGTGTCCACTCCCGTCCGTATGGAATGACTCCCAATGCGAGAATGGCAGGCACCAGGATCAGGATTGGAGCCAGCAGATGAAGCAGGCGTTCCGCCTTGTCCGGCACGATGTCTTCCTTGGTGAGCATCTTGATGCCATCCGCCACCGGTTGGAGGATGCCAAACCAGCCCGCACGATTGGGGCCGATCCGATTCTGGGCACGGGCGAGAGTTTTGCGTTCAATCAATGAAAGCAAGGCAAAGGCCCCGGCAAAGACGCCCACCACGGTGGAAGCGGCCACGGCGAATCCTCCCAACGAAACCACCCAATCTGGTGCGCCGAACGTTTGAAGCAACAACTCCACCAAACGCTGCGGCAGGCGTGGCAACCACTCGGGTGCCCACCATGAGGGATTGCTGGAATCAACGATTGCCGTCATCATGCGCCATCTCCTTTCCTTTCAGCCAATTGTTTGGCTTCCTTCTCCGCCTTTTCCGCCCTCGCTTTGGCTTCCTTGGCAGCAGCGGCAGCAGCCTTTTTCTCCTCTTCCGCCTTCCGACGGGCCATGACTTCGGACGCCTGCACAGGACGGATTTGCATGTGATACTCCGCCGACTTCGACAAGCGATCCAGACCGAACAACAAGCCGCCAAAACGATCATCACCGCTCATTTCATATTGACCATCCATGTAGATCGAATCAAAGGGACAAACTTCTGAACAAATCCCACAGTTCATACAAACTGTCAGATCGATATCGAAGACCTTGGGTCGCTTGAGCGATTTGCCGTTCTCATCGCGATCCAAAACAATATAGATACATTGGGGCGGGCACTCCTTCTCACATATCGAGCAGGCGGTGCAGCGAAGACCCGTATTGGGATCTCCGTCATACACAAGGAAGGGGAAATTCCGGAAGTTCGGACTGATCACCGCACGTTCCTCCGGATACTGGATGGTGGTCATGCGCTCCTTTTTATAGAAACTCTGCACCATGTTCTGTCCGGTGACCACCAGCCCCTTGACCAGTCCCAGCCCCGGCGGCAACCAGCGGCTTGATGAACGATTCGTCTTGATGTCTTGCTTCTCGCTCATCGGTCCACCTCCCCCAACACGATGTCCACACTTCCGAGGATGATGACCACATCCGCAAGATCCAGCCCCATGCACATGTCTTCGAGCAGCGTGAGATTGATAAAACTCGGGGGGCGCACCCGATACCGATAGGGCGTCGTGGAGCCGTCACTGATCAGATGAAATCCCAATTCTCCCTTCGGTCCTTCGATGCGGCCATAGGCTTCTCCGACAGGAGGCTTGAAATTGCGGATCTTTGCCTTGGGATGGATGAAGTCCCCTTCAGGAATCTGATCCAGCGCCTGACGCAGAATCTTCAAAGATTCGTGCATCTCAAGGAAACGAATCATGATCCGGTCGTAACAATCGCCATTGTCACCAAGCGGAATGCGGAAATCAAATCGCTCATAAATCCCATAAGGCTCCACCTTACGGATATCATAATTCACTCCTGCAGCGCGCAACATCGGGCCGGTGATTCCCCCGTTGATGAGCGTGGAGGCAGGCAACGATCCCACATCCTGAGTTCTTGCGAGGAGGATTTCATTGCCAGTGAGCAGGCGATCCATTTCATCGAGGAATGGAGAGTAATTTTCGACCAGCACACGGACTTTTTCGATCCAACCGACCGGGAGATCATTGCGGCATCCGCCAAAGCGCATGAAATTCGCCATCATCCGCGCACCAGTTAGATCTTCGAACAGATCGAGGATTTTCTCCCGCTCGCGGAATGCATACATGAGTGCAGATCCCCATGCACCCATATCACCGAGGATGAAACCCATAAACGCCGTGTGATTGATCAGGCGGGTGAGTTCCGCGAGAATGACACGCATGTATTGCGCGCGCTCCGGCACTTCGATGCCAGCGAGCGTCTCCACGGCATGGGCATAAGCCCAGTTGTTGCTCAGCGGGCAGATGTAATCGAGGCGATCCGTGTAGGGCATCGAACTGAGATAAGTCACACCTTCGGCAATCTTCTCATGATTGCGATGAAGATAACCAAACACCGGCTTCAAGCTCACCACGGTTTCGCCATCAAGCACGACATTCATCCGGAACACTCCGTGAGTGGACGGGTGCTGCGGGCCAAGGGAAACCTTCAACAGCTGATCATCATCCGATCCCGGATCCAGGATGGGCGACGAGTAGGGCATGGAGGCATCCGTGATCATTCGTGCTTGGTTTCAAGGAGACTTTCGCAACTTCCTACGACTCCCGGGTAGTGCACTCTGGCCTTTTCCAGGACCTTGTCATGCGGGGTGGGCTCGTATTCATAATCATCCGGCGCGATGTAATCCTTGCGCATTGGATGATCCACAAACTCATCCCACATCAGGATCCGGCGAAGGTCGGGATGATTGACAAACTCAATGCCGTAGAGGTCATAGATCTCACGTTCCTGAAACTCCGCGCTCCGGTAGATGGAAACGAGCGACGGGATCCGGTTTTGGGCAACCCGATCCACCGTCCGGGCACGAAGGACGAGCGGCCCGATGCGCTTGCCGGTTGAATACAAATGATAGACTGCTTCGAGATAGCCTCCCTCGGGGCGCGGGCTGCCATCTTCGGGGATGGTGATCCGATCGGCGGCAGCCGGGTCCGGCCAATCCACGCCCGTCACATTCGAAAGCATGTCAAATGACAGATGATCCCTGAGATATCGGCAAACTTCTAGGAGATCGGGACCATCGACGAGCAGCGAGTGTTGCCCCGAGGGCCCGGGATTGCGAAGCAGTGATAGTTTTGCCGACGGCATTGCCTCGCGCAGCGTGGAAAGAATGTTTTCCATATCCGCATTCATGCTTCACCTCCTTGGTCGCGAATGATGACGGGAGGATTCCATATCTCCCGGTTGGCCGTGGGTTCGAGGTCGTGGGGACCGTATTCAGGCACCGGGAAGAAGGGCGCTCCCTTGGGATCGGCATGGCGTGCACGCTGCGGCCCCATAAGCTTTTCCTTGGCAATTTTCGAACGCAGCGTCATCAACCCCTCAAGCAGGGCCTCCGGTCGTGGCGGGCATCCGGGAATCATCACATCGACCGGGATGAATCGATCGATTCCCTTCAACACGTTGTATCCCTCCTTGAAGGGCCCGCCGGAAATGGCGCAGGCGCCCATGGCAATCACATATTTTGGCTCCGCCATTTGATTGTAGAGCCTCACCACTTGGGGTGCCATCTTCTTGGTCACGGTGCCGGCGACAATCATCAGATCCGCCTGACGCGGTGATGGGCGGAAGACCTCCGCGCCGAATCTTGCCATGTCATACTTGGCCATGGTGGCAGCGATCATCTCGATGGCACAACAGGCAAGACCGAACTGAAGCGGCCATAGGGAACTGGAGCGCCCCCAATTGATCAATTGCTCGAAGGATGTGACATGCACACCCTGCGTCTTGAGTTCATCGGCCAGTTGGAGATCAATCGCCATACACTGTGAGATGGTGTTTCGGGTTGCCGCGCCAGTTGAGGAGTCTCTTGCTCCATGCCCAAAGAAGTCCCTCTGCGAGAAGCAGCAGGAACAGCATGGCGATAAAAAAGGAAGCGACCGATAGCTTGAGGAATGCCACTGCGAACGGGAGCAGGAAAATCGTTTCCACATCAAACAGAAGGAACAACAGCCCAAAGAGATAATATTGCGAATGGAACCTCGTCTGGCGTTCCGCCAAGGGATTGACACCGCACTCGTAGAGCGCGTTTTTGTCAGCGCCGCGTTTGATGGGAGTGAAGAATGTCATCCACACCCTCGCCAGTGTGAGCGAAGCGATGGGCACCAGCAGTGCGACGCCGAAGAAGACCAGAACCGGTAAATACGGATGATTCATTGAACGGGGTGGTATTGGGTTTCGTAGGCAAGAACCTCCGCGAGAGTCATGGCCGCGAGTTTTTCACGGTATGACAGATTGAATGCCTCCCAGAATGTGTTGGGGCGTGGAGAATCTTCCGCTGGGCCATGAACACCTGTTCTGGCGTTTTCCACGGCGGCATCGATTTCGAGCAACGTGATCCTTCCAGGAGACCTGGAAAGCCTGACGCCTCCTTTGTAGCCGCGTTTGGATTCGATGATCCCCGCATCGCCGAGGCGTTGGAAAATCTTGGATAGATAAGGTGCGGGCATGTCCGTGGCCTCCGCTATTTCCCGAACCAGCATCGTATCGTTGCCATGCCTCGCCAGGCAGGCGAGGGCCTCGATCGCATATCCGGTGGTGAGCGAGTAGGTGGTCACGGCATTGGAGTCAGACTTTCCAGAGTTGAAGGACGCGGAGGTAGTTGGCGCGTTCGAAGACGCTCGGGTCCGGGCAGTGCTGCAGGCTCATGCAACCGCGCATCTGATCCACGGATTCGTATTCATGTTCCTCCAGCCATTGGGCCAGACCTTTGATCAGGCTGCCGATGTGAGAAGGGCCGTATTTGAGCAAGCATGAGACCGTCTGCACGGTTTTCGCTCCGCACATGATGGCCTTGATGATATCTTCCACCGTGTGAACACCACCACTCACGGCGATGTCAGCCTTGAGATGTCCGTGAAGGATTGCGGCCCAGCGGAGGCGGAGACGAAGTTCCGTTGAATTGGACAAATCCAGGCGATGGGTGGCCTCCAACTCCTCGATATCGATATCCGGTTGATAGAAACGATTGTATAAAATGACGCCGTCAGCCCCAAGGGCGTCCAGTTGTTTCGCAAAGTTTCCTGGTGATGAGAAAAACGGCGAGAGCTTCACCGCAACCGGGATGGTGACATCTTCCTTCACCGATTGAAGAATATCCAGCGTCCTCTGTTCAACAGCGGTCCCGGGCTCATCCGGATCGGTGGCAATGTAATAGACATTCAACTCCAAAGCATCCGCCCCGGCAGCCTCGATGAGCCGCGCATGGTCGGTCCATCCGCCATGGGTGGTTCCGTTAAGCGAACCGATGACCGGGATATCGACCATCTCCTTGATGCGTGAGATTTGTTCCAGATAGCGGTCCGGCCCGAGCACATAATCCTCCATCCTTGGGAAATAAGAGGTTGCTTCGGAAAACGATTCGGCCGGATTCTCGGTGTGGGCAAACTCAGCGAGTTGGTCATTGGTGATTTGTTCCTCGAACAACGAATGCATCACAATCGCGGATGCTCCTGCGTCTTCGAGGCGGCGGATGTTATCAAGATGATCCACCAGCGGCGATGCGCCGGGCATGATCGGATTCTTCAACTTCAGACCGAGATAAGTGGTGGCAAGTGACATGGCGATCAGGCGTTGGGTTTGTTGGTTTCAGCAGGAGCGGCAGCATCCTTGGTGGTGGCCATCTGTTGATAGAGGGCGAAGCGTTCCTTGACCGACTCCGCTGCCATTTCCTGCAACATGGCGGAGCGTTCCGGATTGATGCGTTCGAGCATTTGGAAGCGCGTTTCATTGGCGGTGAAGTCACGCAGCGAGCCCTTGGGCGCGGCGGAATCCAGTTTCATCGGATTCTCGCCCCGTTCGGCGCGGCGCGGGTCGAATCGGAACAAGGGCCAGTATCCGCAGGCCACCGCCTTCTTCTGTTGTTCCAGACCTTGGGACAGGCTGTAGCCGTGGGCGACACAGTGACTGTAGGCGATGATCAGGGAGGGACCTTGATAACTCTCTGCCTCGCGGAAGACTGAAACCGTGTGGCCATCTTTTGCGCCCAGCGAAACCCGTGCGACATAGACAGTGCCATAGGTCGTCGCGATGAGGCCGAGATCCTTCTTGGCGACAGCTTTGCCGGCCATGCTGAACTTGGCAACCGCCCCCAGAGGTGTGGACTTGGATTGTTGGCCGCCGGTGTTTGAGTAAACTTCCGTATCGAGAACCAGGATGTTCACGTTGCGCCCCGAAGCGATGACATGATCGAGTCCGCCGAATCCGATATCATAGGCCCAGCCGTCGCCGCCGACGATCCAGACGCTCTTATCAACCAGATAGTCGGCGATTTGTGAGAGCGTGAGGGCTTCGCGGGATTTCTGTCCTGCAAGCGCCTTGCGGAGGGCGATGACGCGCTCGCGCTGGGCGGCGATGCCTGCTTCCGCAGACTGATCGGCGGTGAGGATCGAGCTAACCAGATCATCCCCGAGCAGCGATGCCTGCCCACGCAGGAGCACTTCGGCAAAGACGCGGGATTGGTCGATGCTGGCGCGCATGCCGAGACCGAACTCGGCATTGTCCTCGAAGAGAGAATTCGCCCATGCGGGACCACGGCCGCAAGCGTCGGTGGTGTATGGAGTGGTGGGCAGGTTACCGCCGTAGATCGAGGAACAACCGGTGGCGTTGGCAATCAACAAGCGATCCCCATAAAGTTGGGTGAGCAGTTTGAGATAAGGAGTTTCACCGCAACCGGCACAGGCACCGGAGAACTCAAACAAGGGGCGCATGAACTGTGTGGTCTTCACGTCATCCCTGAGCATCGCCCGATCGGGATCAGGCAACTTGAGGAAGAAATCGAAGTTTTCCCGCTCGCTCTCCCGCAGTGGGAGTTGTGGCACCATGTTGAGGGCTTTCCGACTTGGATTGGTTTTGTCCTTGGCGGGGCAGACCTGCACGCAGAGCTGACAGCCGGTGCAATCTTCAGGAGCGACTTGCAGCGCATATTTCATTCCCGGGTATTCCCTCACCTTGAACTCGGTGGACTTGAAGGTCGCCGGTGCCTGCGCGAGATGATCAGGGGTGAACACCTTCGGCCGGATGGCAGCGTGCGGGCAGACCATGGCGCACTTGTTGCACTGGATGCAAAGGTCGGTTTCCCAAACAGGAATCTCTTCGGCAATGTTGCGTTTCTCCCATTGGGTCGTGCCAGTGGGCCAGACGCCATCGACGGGGAAAGCGCTCACTGGCAACAAGTCGCCTTTGCCACCCAGCATCAGGGCGGTCACCCGTTGGACGAAATCCGGAGCATTGGCCGGGACGATCGGGTTGAGATGGATGTTGGAGTTAGGTGCATCCGGGTATTCCACCTTGATGAGATTCGCCAGAGTTCCGTCCACCGCCTCATAGTTCCGCTGAACCACGGCATCGCCACGTTTGCCATAGGTTTTCTTGATGGCATATTTGATGGCGGCGATGGCTTCATCTTTCGGAAGCACTCCGGAGATGGCGAAATAGCACGTCTGCATGATCGTGTTGATGCGCCCGGCCATGCCGACGTTTCTTGCCACCGTGCTTGCATCGATGGCATAGAAGGAAAGGTTTTTGAGAATGATCTGTTCCTGAATCTCGCGGGGAAGGTTCTTCCATGCATCATTGGGATCGCCCGGGGAATTCAACAGGAAGATTCCGTTGGGCTTCACATAATCGAGCACATTGATCTGGTGCAGCAGGTCAAAGCGATGGCAGGCCACGAACTCCGCCTGACGGATCAAATAGGTGGACCGGATCGGCGATGGACCGAAGCGAAGGTGGGAGACGGTCATGGCTCCGGCTTTCTTGGAGTCATAGACAAAATATCCCTGGGCATAGTTATCCGTTCCCTCGCCGATAATCTTGATGCTGTTTTTATTGGCTCCCACGGTGCCGTCCGAACCTAGCCCGAAGAAGACCGCCTGTTTCATGCCATCGGGAACCACTTCGAATGAAGGATCGTAGTCGAGAGAGAGTCCGGTGACATCATCATTGATGCCCACGGTAAAGACTGGTTTCGGATTGGGTTTGGCGAGATCATCGAAGACCGCCTTGATCATGGCCGGAGTGAACTCTTTGGAACCGAGACCGTAGCGACCGCCAGTGACCAGGATCTTATGGGAATCGGTCAGCCATCCGTGTTGGTCCGCCTGACGGAGAGCACCGACCACATCGAGATAGAGCGGTTCACCGAGTGCGCCCGGTTCCTTGGTGCGATCGAGCACGGCGATGGATTTCACGGTTTTCGGTAAGGCCGCCGCGAAGTCCTCGACTGAAAACGGGCGATAGAGGCGCACTTTGATGACACCGGTCTTTTCGCCCTGCTGATTGAGCCAACCAACGGTTTCGCCAACAGCTTCCGCACCGGAGCCCATGATGACGATCACGCGGTCCGCTTCTGGATGTCCTTCGTAGTCAAAAGGTTTGTAAGCGCGACCAGTGCGGGCCTCAAACGCCGCCATGGCTTCTTTGACCAGCCTTGGAACTTCAGCATAGAACGAGTTGCAGCCTTCGCGGGCTTG
Organism: Luteolibacter sp.; assembly: GCA_040399845.1. Lineage (GTDB taxonomy): Bacteria > Verrucomicrobiota > Verrucomicrobiia > Verrucomicrobiales > Akkermansiaceae > Luteolibacter. The sequence goes on from JBBARN010000003.1 coordinate 39,473, forward strand.
GAAGAACGCATCGGGGTTCTGGGCCGTGCCGCGGATGATCGGTTTGTCCGGGGTGAGGGCCCGGTTGCGGTTGGCATGGATGCAGTCCTGATAGATGAGGGCCTGAAGATCATCATCACTGAGCAGCGAGATCTTGGAAACCTCATGCGAGGTGCGGAATCCATCGAAGAAGTGCAGGAAAGGAATTCTCGACCGCAAGGTGACCATTTGCGAGATCACCGCGGTGTCTTGTGCTTCCTGCACCGATCCGCCGCAGAGCATGGCAAAGCCGGTTTGGCGGCAGGCCATCACGTCCGAGTGATCGCCGAAAATGCTGAGCGCATGAGTCGCAAGGGCACGGGCGGTGACGTGAAGACAGAAAGGTATCAGTTCACCCGCGATCTTATACATGTTGGGAATCATCAGCAACAGGCCTTGCGATGCGGTGAATGAGGCACTCAGGGACCCGGCCATCAGGGCTCCGTGAAGGGCACCGGCAGCCCCGCCTTCGGATTGCATCTCCACCACGCTCGGCACTGCCCCCCAAAGGTTTTTCCGTCCGGCAGCGGACCATTCATCCGCAAACTCCGCCATGGGTGAAGAGGGCGTGATGGGGTAAATGGCGAAAAATTCATTCAAGCGGTAAGCGACGGAAGCAACCGCTTCATTGGCATCGAGCGTCCCCATGGCGGGGTGGGTTGAAGCATTCACATCCGCTTCTAAACACTTTTAAGACAGTCAGGTCCACAAAGTGCAGAATATGGCACTAGAATAGCAATTTCCGCGCAGGCTGGGGGACCTTGGGTCTGGCCAAGGCGGTCTTCCGCGACTATTCCTTGTGCGCATGAAGCCAGTGACGTTCAACAACACCGTTCTCCGAGATGGCCATCAATCGCTTGCGGCCACCCGCATGACGACGGCTCAGATGCTGCCCGCCGCCGCCATTCTTGACGGGATGGGCTTCAGCGGGCTCGAAACCTGGGGCGGAGCGACGATTGATTCGTGTTTGCGATATCTCAACGAGAACCCGTTCGACCGCTTGCGGGCCTTGAAGAAGGCAGCGCCGGTCACGCCGCAGATCATGTTGTTGCGTGGGCAGAACATCGTGCAATACACCAGTTTCCCCGATGATGTGGTGGAGGCCTTCGTTCGCGCGGATGCTGCAGCAGGCCAGGATGTGTTCCGGATCTTCGATGCACTCAACGACACGCGGAATCTCGCCACGGCGATCAACACCGTGCTTGCTTGCGGCAAACACGCACGCGGGGAGATATGTTATACCACCAGCCCGGTGCATACCATTGATGCCTTTGTCCGAATGGGAGTGGAGTTGGAGAAAATGGGCTGTCACTCGATTGGCATCAAGGACATGTCCGGCATCATGACGCCCAAGGTGGTTTATGATTTGGTGAAGGAGCTCAAGGCCAAAGTGGGAATCCCCATCATCCTGCACACCCATGATACTGCGGGTCTCGGCGCGGCCGCTTATCTAGCAGCCATCGATGCGGGTGTTGATACGGTAGAAACATCGATTGTGCCATTTGCGAATGGCACGGGGCAACCGGACACCGTGAGAATGCTCGCCCTGCTCGATGGTCACCCGCGCAAGCCGGATTATGATACGGGCAAGCTGCAAGAACTCCGCATTCACTTTGAGGACGTCTATCAACAGTTATCAAAATTCACCAGTCCGGCCAATGAACGGGTAGACTCCGATATTCTGGTTTTCCAAGTTCCGGGAGGCATGTTGTCCAATTTCCGCAATCAGCTCGCCGAACAAAACATGGCGGACAAGTTCGATGAAGTCGTGCGGGAGATTCCCGTGGTGCGCGAGGCCCTCGGTTGGATCCCGTTGGTGACACCCACATCCCAGATTGTCGGCACGCAGGCGATGATGAATGTGAAGTTCGGCCGTTGGAAAATGATCAGCCAACCGGCACAGGACATCGCCCTTGGAAAATATGGCAAGGCTCCCGGCCCGATTCATCCTGACATTCTATCCATGGTTGAAAAGCAGACTGGAAAATCGGCGATCACCTGTCGTCCCGCTGATTTGTTAGAACCGGGACTTGAAGCTTATCGCAATCAATGCATCGCCAAAGGACTGCCCGCCACGGATGAAATCGCCGTGTTGTTCGCCATGTTTCCCCAACAGGTCGAAGCTCTTATCAAAGGCACGCCCGCTGTTGAGAAAGCACCGGCTGTTTCAACAAAACCAGTCGCCGCAACGGTTGCGAATTCTGCTGACATCCACGTCAAGGAGCGGCAGGAAATGGTGCTTCAAATCGATGGCGAGCGTCATCACGTCACCATCGAGAAGCTCGACGCGTGATGGGCGCAGGATGGGTTTCACCGCACTTTTTTCATTCCGCTTGGCGATGGAATGATGGAGGCTGCGCTTCATGAAGCGTGCCTTGGTGATCGTGTTGGATTCAGTCGGCTGCGGGAATGCGCCGGATGCAGCGGCCTTCGGTGATGCCGGGGCGGACACGCTCGGGCATTTGTTTGAGAGGATTCCCGGATTCGAACTGCCTCATCTGGGTTCGCTCGGACTCTATCAGATTCTTGGTTTGGATTTGCCGGCAACGATTGTTGAGGGAGCATCGTTCACCCGCTTGACCGAGTTGTCCGCCGGCAAGGACACCACCACCGGCCACTGGGAGTTGATGGGCTGCGCGCTTGATGAACCGTTTGCCACTTTCAAGGAGTTTCCGGCGGACTGGGTTGCAGAACTCTCCCGTCGTGGCGGCACCGGCTTCATCGGCAACTACGCGGCATCCGGCACTGAAATTCTAACCGCCCTCGGCGAGGAGCACCTGAGAAGCGGACTGCCCATTCTCTATACCAGTGCGGACAGCGTGTTGCAGATCGCCGCGCATGAGGAAATCTTCGGGCTGCAACGACTTTGGGACTTATGCAAAACCGCACGCGCCTTGCTGGATGAAGACGGCATCCGGATCGGTCGTGTCATCGCAAGACCCTTTGTGGGAAACACCAAGGCAACCTTCAAACGGACGGGAAATCGCCACGACTATTCGATGATTCCCGGTGAAAACCTGCTCAACCGCCTGCAAGACCGTGGCGTGCAGACCATCGGCGTGGGCAAGATTTCCGATATCTTCGCCGATCGCGGTATCAGCGAATCCCATCCCACCAAAAGCAATCACGAGGGCATGCAGACGATCGAGCGGCTGTGGGCGGAACGGCGGGAGCAGGATGATTTCATTTTCGCCAACCTGGTGGATTTTGATTCCCTGTATGGTCATCGCCGCGATCCAGAAGGTTATGCGGCATGCCTGAGGGAATTCGACGCATGGCTCGGTGGGTTCATCTCCCAGGTTGGCCCGGAAGATCTGGTGATCCTCACGGCCGACCACGGAAATGATCCCTATCATCCGGGCACCGACCACACCCGGGAGCAGGTGCCGCTCATGGCCCTTGGTCTCCCCTGCCCCGTGGCGGAAGGCAGTTTTTCACAGTTATCCAGCTGGGTGGGTGCCGCCTTCAGTTGACCCCTTGCTTGCCAAGTCCGCTGACCTCGCTTAGGAACGCTTCATGACTTGGAACGAAACTTTTCTCGCCCTGTTCGACCGCTGTGCCGCCCAATACCGGGCAGGAAACAAGGATTTCGAAACTTACTACAGTCCGCAGGATCTCCAATTCCTGGGTGAAATCGGCCATCAACCACGGGAGTTTTTCGATTTCGTCGAAGATTACTGCGATTCCGGGGTGCCGGAAATTTCCACCGCCCTGCTGGTGGCCGCCGTGCGACGGGATTATTTTCTGGCAGTCCAGTATCGCCAGCCGTCGCAAGGAAAACGCCTCACCCGCGACGATGTTCCATCGTTTGGGGAAGAACTCGGCGGTTTCACCTATCTTCCCCGGATCATTGTCAAAGCCCGTGCCAAGCTGCGGGGCGAACTGGATCCTGACCTGATGTATGGTTGCGGTGGCGACCGGAATTTCCTGAGCAAACACGGCGACATTCATCCGGCCGACTTCCTGCGGCGCGTTTGGGCCGCTAGCGATGATGACACCAAAATCGCCGCCTGGGTCGCCGGGCAGTGCGCCTGATTTCTGTGGATTCTTCCGTTTCCGTCAGAACTGCATCAATTCCGGGCTTGCCTCACCTCATCCCGCAGCCTATCCCCGCGCCACCAAAACCATGGCCAGCACACCGATCATCAACCTCCGCAAGGGACACGCCGTCCGCCACAACAACGAAGTCTGCCTCGTGATCGATCACGAACTCAAGACTCCTCCACGGATGGCGTCCTACGTCCAGATGTCGATCCGCAGTGTGGCCACCAAGAAGGTTTTCAACCTGCGGATGACCTCGAACGACTCCATCGAAGGCGTCGTTTTGGAGCGCACGCCGCACGAATATTCCTACAAGGACAGCAGCGGCTATCACTTCCTCGACCCCAACACCTACGAAGATGCGGTGGTTTATGAGGACCTCATCGAGAGCGTGAAGAACTACCTCATCGAAGGCCAGCTTTACAACCTCCTCGTCGCCGATGGCATTGTCGTTTCCGTGGACCTGCCGCTCACGATGACCATGACCGTCACCGAGTCTTCGGAAGGCGTGAAGGGCGATTCCGCCAACAACGTTTACAAGCCAGCCATCATGGAAACCGGCCTCGTGGTCCAAGTGCCTCTGTTCATCAACGTGGGCGAAAAGATCAACGTCAAGACCGAGGACAACTCCTACCTCGGCCGCGCTTGAGGCTTGGGAAGGATTAAATTTTCGGAATCGAAGGGCGGCTTTCATCGGGGATCCACGGTCCACGTGAAAGACGCCGCAGGCTTCGAAGGTAATTGCGTTGCAAGAGCCCCGGATCGGGCCTAGTTTCTTCTCAACACCACCAATCAAATTTATGGGACCCATTGGAATGCCAGAAATGATCATGATTTTCGTCGTGATCCTGCTGCTCTTCGGAGCAAAGAAATTGCCGGAACTCGCCCGTGGCATTGGCAAAAGCATGGGAGAGTTCAAGAAGGCCAGGGATGATTTCGAGCGTGAAATCACCCGATCGGAAGCCGATGTGCGCGTCAAAGATGCTCCCGGCAAGGAAGCTCAGGAAACCCGCCCCTCATGAAATCCATTGCAGCCGCAAAATGGTTGCTCGAGCGTGCCCCGGTGCTAACCGGGGCCGTTTTTTGTGCAGTCCTCTCGTTTTCCTCACTCTCGTGTGAAAAAAAGGGAGGCACTCCGGATTGGGACACTCCCGGAAACGAAACCACCGCTGCCGCCAACGAGTCCGCTACCGCTACGGCTCCGACTCCGGTCACCGCTCCTGCCGTCCCTGCGACTCTCACCCAGAAGACAGCCCCCACTGCTGTCGCCACCAATCCAGACTCTAAGGATCGCCCGGTCGCCGCTGCTTCCGGGCAGCCACTGGGTTTCATGGCCTACAATGTGGAAAACTGGCTGACGATGGATCGCTTCGTCGATAACAAGCCGCTGAAAAACTCTCCCAAGCCGGATTCCGAGAAAAAGGCAGTGATTGAAATGATCACAAAAAACCCGCCCGACATCCTCGGCGTGTGTGAAATCGGCGAGGCTAGCGACCTTGCGGAAATCCAGGCCGCACTCAAGGCCGCCGGGCTGGACCTTCCCCACTCGCACTACACTGGCGGCTCGGACCCGGTCCGCCACCTTGGATTGCTTTCCCGTTTTCCCATCGTTTCCACCGCGAAACCCGCCGAAGTCGAGTTTCAAATGCGCGGACAGTCCTACGCCATCAATCGCGGCATCCTCGATGCCACCATTTCAGCCCAAGGAAAAACCTACCGCTTTCTCGGCGTTCATTTGAAGTCGAAGCGGACCGTGGACGATTTCGACCAAGAGGAAATGCGGATCCACGAGGCTCGCCTGCTTCGCCGCCATGTGGATTCCATTCTCGCTGCGGATCCGCAATCGCGTTTGGTGGTCTATGGGGATTTCAACGACACCCGCCCCACCAAGGCATTCAAGGCGGTCACGGGAAGCTACAACGATCCCGGTTACCTAACGGCCATCCCGTTCAAGGATCGCCAGGGCGATGCTTGGACCCACCACTGGGCTCCGCACGACATCTACTCCCGCATCGACTTCGTGCTGGTCTCACGCGCCCTGCGTCCGGAAGTGGACTTCCGCGGATCGCACATCGTCGATGATCCGGACTGGAACAAGGCATCGGACCACCGCCCGCTGCTTGCCCTCATCAAGGATGCTGCCGAAGCCGGCCGTTAGATCATGCTGAGCACCTCGCGGAAGACGCTGAGGGTGTCATCCAGATCCGCTTCGGTGTGGGCCAGCGACAGGAAACCCGTCTCATACGGCGAAGGAGCCAGGTAGATGCCCTTGTCCAGGCAGCCCCAGAAGAATTTGCGGAAAAACGCGAGATCCTGCTTCATGACATCGGAGACGTTGATGATGTCTCGATCGACGAAGAAGATGCAGAACATCGATCCCACCCGATGGATGCGGTGCGGCACTCCTTTTTCATAAAGCAGCGCACGCAGGCCCCGTTCGAAATGCGCCCCGAGTTGATCGAGGCGGGGAAAACCCGACGGTTTGGAAAGCTCGCGGAGTTGCGCGAGACCGGCCGCCATGGCGAGCGGATTGCCGGACAGCGTTCCCGCCTGATAGACAGGCCCGATCGGAGCCAGCATATCCATGACATCGGCCCGACCGCCGAAGGCTCCCACCGGAAGCCCGCCACCGATGACCTTGCCAAAACAACTGAGATCCGGTGTCAGGTTTTCCAATCCCTGCACGCCCGCTTTGCCAAGCCGGAAGCCGGTCATGACTTCATCGAAAATCAACAGGGCCCCATACTTTTTGGTGATCGAGGATAGAAGTTGGAGATAACCCGGAAGCGGAAACACCAAACCCGCATTTGCCGGGTAGGACTCGACGATGATGGCGGCGATTTCCTCTCCCCTCGAGGCAAAAAGGGTCTCCAAGGCCTCCACATCATTGTAGGGCAATACGATGGTTTTCTCCGCAAATGCCTTGGGCACTCCGGCTGAATCCGGCTCGCCATGCGTCAGTGCCCCGGAACCGGCGGCAACCAACAAGGAATCACTGTGGCCATGATAACAGCCGTCGAACTTGACGATCAGGTCGCGCCGCGTGAAGCCCCGAGCCAAGCGGATGGCCGACATCGTCGCCTCCGTGCCGGAATTGCACATGCGCACTTTCTCCACCGATGGCACCCACTCGCAAATCGTGCGGGCCATTTCGACCTCGAATGGATTGGGAATGCCGAACGAAATGCCACTCTTCGCCACTTCGTGAATGGTGTTGGTGATCACCACTGGCGCATGCCCCAGAATGTTGGGTCCCCATGAGCCGATGTAGTCGATGTAGGTTTTGCCATCGATGTCCTCGATCCGGCTGCCGTGCGCCTTGCGGACGAAAAACGGATCCCCACCCACATTGCGGAAGGCGCGCACCGGGGAATTCACCCCACCGGGGATGTATTGTTTGGCGACTGCGAATAGTTTCTCTGAAAGCGGACCGGTCTGCTGCATGGCGGGATTTTGGATGATGAACCGCCTCCGGCCAATCGCGAAGAATGATTTCCTTTGAATAATCCCCCCGGGCTCGGAAGTCTGAGGAGAATGAGGGTTCCGTTTTCTGAAAAATCCGCTATCTTACGACCCATGAAGTCCGGATGGAGTGTCGTCGCTGCCTTTCTGCTGTGCCTACCGGCGCTCGGCGAGGTGAAAAAACCGGAGCGGAAATCGTTGCTGGATTCGGAACCGGACGTGGTTTATCTCGCCCAAGCGGTGGAAAAACCGGTGAAACTGACGGTCATCAAGGAGGCTCCGGTGTTTTCAGACAAATCCGGCAAGCACCGCCTCGGCACTCTCAAGGCGGAGCAAATCGTCGAGTTGGAAGCCATCACCGACAAAATCTACCGGGTTCGCGGCCAGGGAACTCGCGATGGCATCGCCGGATGGGTGGCCCCATGGGCCTTCACTTCGAAAGACCCGCAGTTCGTCTTCCACCTCAAGGAACTCTACGACCGCCAAATCCAGGTGCAGGCCCTGATTGCCGCCAAACAGGTGGCCGTCGGCATGACCCTCAGCGAAGTCACCCGTTCGCGGGGCAAACCGACCAAGACCACGGTCCGTAAAACGGAAAAGGGACAGAGCGGCAGCTGGGACTTCGTCGAGTATGAAGAGGTGAAACACTACATCACCCGCCTCGATCCCGTCACCGGAGCCGCTTATCGCCAGTTCTCACATGTCACCCAGACGGAAAAAAGCCGGCTCTCCGTGGAGTTCGAGGATGACGTGGTGACGGCCATCGAAGAGAGCGAGGACAAAAAAGAAGGCAATGTCCGGATCGTCGTGCCGCCCTTGATTTTCGGTTGGTGAATCCCATGGCTTGCCCGGGCATTCCGATGCCTTTTCCGGATTTCCTGAAATCACGATTCCATTCGCTCCTCCATCCTGTTTCTCTCCGCCATGCCTCTTCACTGCGCGGAATCGCTTGCGACCATGGCTCGCTTTTTCGACGGCTTGTCCTTGGAAAAACTCGAAATGCTCGGCGATGTCTATTCTCCGGGAATCGAATACCAGGATCCCCTCCACCACACCCGCGGCATCGCGGCGCTCCGGCGGGTCTATGAGCAGTTGTTCCAGCAACTGGCCGACATCTCAATCCAAGTCGTGGACACTCACGGCGACGAAAGCACCGGATTTCTCCTGTGGAAAATGAAATACCGGTTCCGCGGGGCCGATCACACGATCACCGGCACGAGCCACCTGAAATTCGCTCCCGACGGACGGGTTGCGGTTCAAAGCGACTTCTGGGACGCATCGTTTCCCGTCTACGGACAATTTCCACTGCTCGGTCTGGCCATGCGCGGAATCCGCAAGTGGATCGGCACCCGGCAAGTCCATTTCGGCCAATAGGCAATAGCATGCTCACCGCAGGTTTCCAGTTGAAACATGGATTTTCAACCTCATCGAAGGACGTCTTGATTTTTCGTTTGAATCGGATAGATCCGTGGCATTGCGGATTTTGAAATTCCGTCGCACTACCTAAGAAGCCATGAAAAACATCATCGCCCGCCTCTCGCTGGCCCTCTTTGCCATCACGGGTCTCCATGCCCAGGATGAAGATCCCAACCAAGCCAATCTGGACCTTCTCGCCGCCAATGCCGCCTCCTTTGTGGAGGCCTACAACAAAGGGGATGCGGCCGCCCTGGCAAACTTGTTCCTGCCATCGGGTGAGATCGTTTTGGCAAATGGCGAGGTGGTCGCAGGCCGCGAGGAAATCAGCCGCTTTTACTCGGAAGTCCTCACCGGAGACACCAGACCCCAGGCCGCGCTCGAAGCAGGCTCCGTTCGCTTTGTCACACCGGGAATCGCCGTCGAAGATGGAACGCTCCACGTGACCCGCCCCTCCGGCGAAGTCATTTCCCACTATTATACCGCCGTGCAGGTCAAACAGGAAGACGGCGGCTGGTTGACTGCCAGCATCCGGGACGAAATCGAGGATCATGCCCCCGCCAGCGAAAAGCTCCTCGCCCTCGAATGGATGGTCGGTGACTGGTTGATCGAAAAGGATGGCACCCGCACGTTCCTGTCATTTTCATGGAGCGAGGATGGTCCATTCATCGATGGCAAGGCCCTCACGGAAATCGCCGGATCACAAAGCACCTCTTCCACCTACCGGATCGGCTGGAATAGCAACCGCGATAACTTCGTTTCCTGGGCCTTCGATGCGACGGGCGGTTATACCAAATCCGAGTGGACCACCGCCGCAAACGGCTGGCTCCTGCGGACCGTCGGTGTCACCTCCGATGGCGAAATCAATCAATCCACCCAAAGCCTGGCCCCCGGCCCCTCGGCTCAAAGTTATATCTGGGCCACCCGCGATCAAACCATCGGCGGCGAATTGATGCCTGAACGCACGGTCACCGTTGTAAAACGCCCGCCCTCCCCTGCCGCCCTTTCCACCACCACTGAGGAATAAACCATTACCCAGGATCTCATGAAAACTCTCATCCGTTTCATCCTCGCGCAGCTGTGCTGCCTGCCTCTTCTCGTGACCGACGCCATGGCCCGCGAGGTCAACCGCGGCAACGGCGGACGGGCCTCCGCTCGACCCAACGTGCGCCCTGCGTCTTCTTCTGCCAAACGAAACCCGATCACCCACTCCAAGGTCAGCCGCCCTGCCCCACGGCCACAGGCATCGCCCCAGCGCCCGACAACACGTCCTGCTCAGGTGACGCGCCCGACGTCCAAGCCCGCAACTCGCCCGAACATCCCCGAGCGCCCAACGACCCGGCCCGCGCCCACACGGCCGGATCGCCCCGATGCCGGAGGACCCACTACCCGCCCTGCCTTGGACAATGGCAAAGGCGAGCGCCCGGCGACCCGCCCGGCACCCCAACCGAACACGCCCACCACGCGCCCGGCTCCTGGCCACCCGAACCACCCCGGTGCCGAACAACGTCCCGGCACCCGTCCCACTGAACCCGGCCAGCGCCCCGAACTGCCCAATCGCCCGGAAACACGTCCCAGCACCCGCCCCGGCAACGTCACCTATCCGCAACCAAACCGTCCCACCACCCTGCCCGGAACGGTCAGTCGTCCCGGCGAAAATACAAATCGCCCCGGTGTTAATCCGAACCGTCCCGGCGAAAATGCCAACCGCCCCGGTGTGAATCCGAACCGCCCCGGTGAAAATGCCAATCGCCCTGGTGTTAATCCGAACCGCCCTGGCGAAAATGCAAACCGCCCCGTTGGCAATCCAAACCGCCCGGGCCAAAACATCAACCGCCCCAACAACCCGAACCGCCCGAACCAACCGTCGGTTCAACGTCCGGGCCAAAACAGCCGGCCCATCAAGAAACCGAATCTCAATCGGCCGAACAACACAGTGAACAATATCAACAATGTGAACGTGAACAACATTCACAACAACACCCAGATCAACAATCGGCCGAACAACAATTGGTGGGACTCCGGCCGCCCGGGCCAACGCCCGAACAACAATCGCCCCGGTTATAACAATAACAACAACCATTGGGGCAACAATATCCACAACGGGAATACCAACATCCAAATCAACAACAACTTCCAGAACAACGTCAACTGGTCCACCAACCGCAACAACTGGGGCTACAACCCATGGTGGAACCGCCCGGCCACCCGCCCATGGTATGGCGGTTCATGGAACTGCGGATGGAGCAGCAGCTATTATCACCGCACCACCCACTACCACAGCCATGTTTACTACGGCGGCTACCGTCCACTGCCGGGTTATGTGGTTTATGAGGATGACAACGACGTCGCGGAAGCCATCGGCTGGGGCTTGGTGGGATGGAGCCTTGGCAAACTGATCTTTGACAGCGGTTATCATTCGTATTCCAACCCCTATCCCGCCCAACCGGTGCCAAGCGCCAAAGGGTCCCCGGTGACCTATACCCAACCGATCACCGTTGTCGCCGCCCAGACGGCTCCGGCGGATGCCGATGCCGCCAAGATGACCGAAGCTTCGGAATCCCACATCGCCGAGTCCCAGGACGCCTTCAAACAAGGCGATTACCTCAAGGCCCTCGATAGTGCCAACAAGGCCGTCGGCGAGGCTCCGGGCGATGGAGCCCTCCACGAATACCGCGCGCTGGTGCTCTTCTCCCTCGGCAAGTTCTCCGAAGCCGCCGGGGTTCTCAATCCCGTGCTCGCCGGTGGCCCCGGCTGGGACTGGACCACGATGATCTCGCTCTACAACGCCCAGGAAACCTACATGAAGCAGCTCACCGCCCTCGAATCCTATGCGAAGGCAAAACCGGATGCCGCCGATGCCCGATTCCTGCTCGGTTACCACTACATGGTTTGTGGCCACCTCGAACAGGCGTCCGCGGAGTTTGCAGCAGCAGCGAAATTGCAACCGGCCGACTCCGTCTCCAGCCAACTCCGGGATCTCACCGCCGCATCCTCCAACAATGGCGAGAGCGATGCCGCGAAGGAAGCGGAAGCCCCTGCCGAAGCTCTCCCGCCGCCACCCGCTCCGGTTCCATTGGAGAAACTCACCGGCACCTGGGTATCCGACAAGGGAGACCAAGGCACCGTGACTCTCGCCTTCAAGGATGACGGAAAATTCATCTGGACCTTCAAAAAGGACGACAAATCCAACGAATTCGGCGGCGACTTCAGCATGAACGACAATGGACTGCTCGTGCTCGACGCCGAAGAAAGCCAAATGGTGGCCGCAGTGACCCTTCCCCAAGACAGCGAACTGAAATTCGTGCTCGCGGGAGGGCCACCCGGAGATACCGGATTGGTGTTTGCCAAGAAATGAACGGGATTCTCCCCATCCATAACCAAACATAACTACATGAAAAAATACATCGCTGAGTTCATCGGCACCTTCTGGCTCGTTCTCGGCGGCTGCGGCAGTGCCGTGCTCGCTGCGGCATTTCCAGATGTCGGCATCGGTCTCGCAGGCGTTTCCCTCGCCTTCGGCCTCACCGTGCTCACCATGGCCTATTCGATCGGCCATGTCTCGGGCTGCCACCTCAATCCCGCTGTTTCCATCGGTCTTTGGGCCGGTGGACGCTTCGCGGCCAAGGACCTCGGCCCTTATATCATCTCGCAAGTGCTCGGTGCCATCGCCGGTGCCGGCATCCTCTATCTCATCGCCAGTGGGCAGGAGGGATTCAAACTTGACGCCGGATTTGCATCTAACGGTTTCGGTGAGCACTCGCCAGGCAAGTATTCGCTGGTGGCATGCCTCGTGACGGAAGTGGTGATGACCATGATGTTTCTCTTCATCATCCTCGGTGCCACCGCCAAGCGCGCCCCGCAAGGCTTTGCGCCCGTCGCCATCGGCCTGGGACTCACCCTCATTCACCTGATCAGCATCCCGGTGACCAACACCTCCGTCAACCCCGCCCGCAGCACCGGCGTGGCCGTGTTCGTCGGCGATTGGGCCATCGCCCAATTGTGGCTCTTCTGGCTCGCTCCCATCGTCGGAGCCGTCATCGGCGCCGTCCTCTACCGCGTTGTCAAAGGCGACGAGGATTGAGCTCCAACTCCCAACCCCAAGTCCGTTCCTCCGCCTGGAGGAACGGGCTTTTTTATCTCCCGGAATCCAGCCCTCATGGCCCCAATTGAATCCCCGAAAGACGGAGATGTCGCTTATCTCGAAGGAAATTGGGGCGAGCGCGAAGGACTCACATCACGACGGGCTCGATGTCCCCAAGGCGGAAACAGAGCGGGTGACCGAGCGGACTTGCCACTCCTGGGAGAGATTGAACGACAATTCTGCCCCCCATGTTGGACACCACGACCCAACAAAAAAGGCCGCACACTCGTGCGGCCTTCTCTGTTTTCTGTCAGGAAACTTGTTGAAACCGGGGACCTCTCCCCTCGACGGATGAGAACATGTCAGAAATCCGGCACTGTGTCATGTCCCTAAGATTTGGGACACGACCTCAAGCCCCGACAGAGAGCAACGCGTTTATCATCAGTGATCATCACGATCCTTTCCAGTGGACTAACTTGGCATTGGCCGGAGTTGCTCAAGGATTGGCAAGTCGGCATCAGCCCAGTGAAGGGAGCTGAATTCGGCGGGAACGCACCAGCGGAGTTGCTGGTGTTCGATGGCCCGAGGCTCGCCTTCAGTGATCTGGCAGTGGAACGGGCTGAGCCGGATGGTGGTGCGCTCGTAGGACCAAATGACGGGTTCAAGTGCTTCTCCGACCTCTACAAGAACGCCGAGTTCCTCCATGAGTTCGCGAACAAGAGCCGCCTGTGGGGTCTCGCCCGGGTCCACTTTGCCCCCAGGAAACTCCCAGAGTCCTCCGAGGTGTTTTCCTTCCGGACGCTGGCAAGCAAGATAACTCCCCTTCCCATCCCCGATGATACCACAGACGACTTCGACCATGGCCTGAGCATGAGAAGTTGGATCCTCGCGGTCAATCGAGGCGTTCCAACAAAAAAACTCCCTGGCCGCATGGGCCAGGGCGCTTGAATGGTTTTACGATCTTCCTGCCGGAATCACCAGAAGATCACATAGAGGATGAGGGTGCAGATCACGACGCCGATTCCCCAGATCTTGGCGGACTTGGAAGATTCCAAGGCGATGAGATCGGTGGTGGGCATGATGACAGGCTTCGCGAGCGGCTTGATGAGCGTAACTCCCATCATCACCACAAAGACGACTCCAAAACAGATCGCCATGCGATTCAGGAATGGAATGCCCGATTGGAAGAGATAGAGGTAACCATAGAGCAGGACATTCACAAGAATTCCCAGCCAACCAAGGAATCTTGGTGCACGTGGAACCAGGAATCCGAACAGGAACACCATCAACACACCGGGGCTGATGAAGCCTTGGAACTCCTGAATGAAGGTGAAGATGCCACCGAAGGCCGGGTTGCCGAGGTTGGGTGCGATCAGGCAGGAAATCAGCACGAAGAGAATGGTGAATCCTTTCCCGACAGAAACCAAGGTATCCTGCGAACTGGAAGGCTTGAGCTTCTGGAAGATATCAATCGTTGCAATCGTCGATGCCGAATTCAGCATGGAAGCAAGGGATGAAACCACCGCGCCGAAAATAGCCGCGAGCACAAACCATGTGATGCCGGGCTGCATCAACTTGCGGAGAAGCAAGGGGAATGCAGCATCGTAATCATAGCCGATCAGCTTGGTTCCCACCTTGATCTTCGCAGCACTTGCTGCAGCGAGCACGTCGGAATTGAGCTTCAGGATATCGGCCGGAGTGGCATCGGGTTTTACTTCCACCGGCGATTTGGCGATGCGGGCGTTGTGAGCGAGCACTTCGCGGGCTTTGTCCGGATTGGTGAGAGCGAAATTCTCCGTGAGAGGATACACGATGGCGGCATCCGTTCCCATTTCGCGCAGCGTTACCTCATTCTTTTTCACCGCCTCTTGGCGCAGGTCCTTGCTGTAAAGGTTGAAGCAAAGGATGCCGGGAATCACGACGACAAAGGGAATGATCAACTTCAATGCAGCAGCAAACACGATCCCCTTCTGGCCCTCGGCGAGGGACTTGGATCCGAGCGTGCGTTGGACTATGTATTGATTGAGTCCCCAATAGAAGAAATTCGGAATCCAGAGGCCGAGAATCAATGCCGTCCAAGGGATGGCCGGATCGGACTTGGGACGGATCATGTGAAGTTTGCCGCCTGCCATGTTTTCCCCTTCCACAGCCACGGCTTCGCCATCCCGCCCGTCATTGAGGAGGATGAATCGTTCCCAGCCACTGGCATTTTCGAGGTCGCTGACGGTCGCGGTGGAATTGGTCACCTTGGTAGTGATCAATTCATTCGGATCCGCGTCCTTCATGGCTCCGAGGGCGAGCCACATCACGACAGCACCACCGGCGATGAGGGCAGCCCCCCAAATGAGGTCCGTCCAGGCACAGGCCTTGAGTCCCCCGACGAATACATAAATCGCAGCGGAAAGCCCGATGATCCAGCACCCGACGGTGATCGAACCCAGATCGAGACCAAACACACTGGTTCCGGCGAAGAAGACGGACACCACCTTGGCACCCGAGTAAATCACCGATGCGGTAGGCACACCCACGAGGATGACCAGGGTAGAGATGGCCATGACCGTTCGAGAAACCACTCCGTATCGGTATTCCAAGAACTCGGGAATCGTGTAGATCCCGCAGCGGAGGAGCTTGGGAAGGAACACAAAGGCCACCACCACCAGAGTGATGGCCGCCATCCATTCATAACTGGCGATTGCCATGCCAAGCCAGTCTGCAGCCTGGCCGGACATTCCCACGAATTGCTCGGTGGAGATGTTGGCAGCGATCAATGAAAACCCGACCAGCCACCAAGTGAGGCCACGTCCGGCAAGGAAGTATCCGGCAGCGCCGCCGGACTCTGCTTCACCTTTGTTTTCCTTATTGCCTTGCCAGATACCGAAGGCGATGACGCCGATGACGGCGACAAAGAACAGCACCATATCGAGAGTGCCCATGGCCCCCGTAGGGGCCGGAGTTTGGGCGAGGAGCATCAGGGATGAGATCATGGGTTGGGTGGGTGGGCGTGAGTTGGTTAGAGCGTGTTGGAGGCAGGCAAAGTTGAATCACTCAGCCGAGAACTTGTGGATCATGACGTGCTTGTAGGTCTCGCCGGGGCGCAGCACGGGTGAGGGAAAACTCGGCTTGTTGGGAGAATCCGGGAAACCCTCGGTTTCGAGGCAGAGAGCGCTGCGGTGTGGATACTTGACGCCACCCTTGCCGGCCACGGTGCCATCGAGGAAATTGCCGCCGTAGAATTGGATGGCAGGTTGGTCGGTCGAAACTTCCATCACACGTCCAGTGGATGGATCCTTGAGACGGGCAGCGAGGCGGACACCCGTGCCTTTTTCCAAGACCCAGCAATGGTCATAGCCACCACCGAACTTGAGTGCCTCGAAATCCGCATCCACACGCTCGCCGATGACTTTGGCTTGGGTGAAATCCATTGGAGTTCCAGCCACAGGAGCAATCACACCGGTCGGGATGAGGCCGATGTCCGTGGGGAGATATTCTTTTGCCGCGAGCATCAACTCGTGATTGTTGATCGACTTGGTGGGGTCACCGGAAAGGTTCCAATAGGTATGGTGAACGACGTTCAAGATGGTCGGAGCATCCGTCGTGGCGGAGGCTTCCCATTTCAATTCATTGTCGTCGTTGAGCGAGTAGGTGACTTTGACGGTCAGGTTGCCGGGATAGCCTTCTTCGCCATCCTTGGAAACGTAGGTGAACTCGACCCCGTTGGAGGCGGTGGGCTTGCCGGACCAGAGTACCTTGTCGAAGCCCTTGACGCCTCCGTGGAGGTGGCAGGGAATGCCGCCGGGATCATTGTTGGTGGCGAGCTTGTATTCCTTGCCATCGAGCGTGAATTTGCCGTTTGCAATGCGGTTGCCAAAACGTCCGACGGTCGCTCCGAAATAGGAAGTATTGGTTAGCCAGCCTTCAAGCGTGTCGTAGCCGTGGGTGATATCGGCGGATTTGCCTGCCTTGTCCGGGGTCTCCATCGACACGAGGATCGCCCCATACTCGGTCACGCGGGCCTTGAGACCGTTCTTGTTGGTGAGAGTGAAAATTTTCGCCTCACGGCCATCGGGCATCTTGCCGAAGACCTCCTCTTTCACTGCGGATTCATTGTTCATGCCGGGGTTCTTTTGGCAAGATGCCAAAGCGATGACCAGCGCGGAAATCATCAAGTAGGGTTTCTTCATGCGGCGTTAGATTCCATTTTCCGGGCCGACCTGCCAAGCGCGGATTTTGTGGAAAGAGGGGGATGACGCGGGGGAGAAATGGTGGTAAGGGCACACGCATGGAAACAAAGAGCGAAGCGATAACACGGTTGGGCGGAATTCTGCAGGAATTCGGATGCCAGACGGGAACGGTCCATCGGACGGCGGAAGATGGCAGGACTTTGGAGTTGGTAGCCCAACTTGGAGTGCCGGAATTCCTGATCGATAAAATCGCGCAGATTCCCTTCGGCAAGGGCATTGCAGGCGCTGCAGCAGAGAGCGGAACGGCGGTTCGGCTTTGCAATTTGCAGGAAAATCTCGGCGGCGTGGCCAAGCCGGATGCCCGCAAGACCGAGGTCTCCGGCTCACTGGCGGTGCCGGTTTTCTCCTCAGAAAACGGACAGGTGATCGGCACCTTGGGAATCGGCAAGGTGGAACCCTACGATTTTTCCAGCGAAGAGGAGGCGAGGCTCGTCGCCCATGCGCGGGACATGGCCGGACTTTTTGAGGGTCTGGGCAGTGGCGATGATTGACCCGGAGCGCGATGCGATTAGACTGCGCCCCATGACCACGGTGGAATCAGCAACAAAGATCCTCGACACCATGCTTGGGCACCTCGGTTTGGCGGGGACGATCGAGGTGCAGGAGACTCACGACGGCCCCTGTCTCCAGATTCACTCGACGGAGAGCCAGGTCATCATCGGCCGGGATGGCGATCGGCTTGACGACATCCAATATCTCGTCAATCGCATCCTCCGCCGCCAAAATCCCAAGGCTGAGCGGATCAAGGTGGATTGCGAGCACTTCCGCACCATTCGTGAGGATCAGATGGCGGACGAAATCCGCAGCATCGCGGAGCGGGTGAAAAGCAGTGGCAAGTCCTACCTCATGCGCCCGCTCAATGCGTATTACCGGCGCATGGTTTACAACATTCTGGTGGACGATCCCGGGGTGGAATGCCATTCCCCGGAGGGCGACGATCGCTTGAAACGCATCACGATCGCCCTCAAATCCGCGTCCACCCCTTCCTGATGAAAAAGTTCCTATTTGATTGCGGCACGAGGGATGCCACCGCGTCCATTGGCATCGCCGCGCTGCGCGTGATGATCGGGCTCATGATGATGATCGGGCACGGTTTGCCAAAACTCCAGGAATACGGAGCACGCAAGGACCTCTTCTTCGTGCCGGATTTTTTCCCGCTGAAGTATATTTCGCCGCCATTGAGCCTGATGGTTTCCATCGGTGCGGAAGTGGGGGCTGCGGCGTTGATCATTCTGGGACTGGCCACCCGCCCGGCGGCATTTTTTCTGGGCATGACGATGGTGGTGGCGGCATTTGATTTCCATGAGGCGGCGCCTTGGTTTGTGAAACCTCCGACGATCGTGGAAGCGAAGGAACTCGCGATTTTGTATCTGATTCCGATGATCGCACTGATCCTGACCGGTGCCGGATCCTTTTCCTGCGACGCCGGGCTTTATCGGGAAAGCAAGCGCCGTCGTTGGTGAATTCTTCCGCTCATGGAAACGCACCGACTGGTCCTTCCCGGGGATTTGAATCATTATGGCTTCCTTTTCGGGGGACGGCTTCTGGCTTGGGTCGATGAGGCCTCGTGGATCGCGGCCAGCCTGGAGTATCCGCATTGCCAATTTGTGACGGTGGCGATGGATACTGTGGAGTTTCATCATAGCGTGAGAGATGGCACCATCCTGCGCATCAGCTGCACGCGGGAACGCGAGGGCAAGACAAGCGTGACCTATTCAGTCAAAGTCATCGATGAACGCTCGGGCCCCCATCCTATTTTTTCCACCCGTGTGACCTTCGTCAGTGTGGACGACACGGGAGTGAAACGGGCCATCCGGGGCTGAAACCATTCACCTATTGTGCAACCTTTGATCGAGACCGTTGATGTCGTATTGCCCTTGGAGAAGTCCGAGGATGAAGCCGCTCGCCGCGATGCCGCTGCCCGGAAGTTGGAAATCTCGGCATCCAGGATCGGCGGAGTGGTTCTCAGAAAGCATTCGATCGATGCCCGCCAGCGGCAGGTGAAGGTGCAGTTGCGCCTGGAAGTGTCGATCGATGGACCGCCCCAGCCGGAGATTCGTCCCGAGTGGACCTGCCCTCCCCTGCCGGGCCATGCGCGGCGAGTCGTGATCGTGGGATGCGGGCCGGCGGGCATGTTTGCGGCCTTGCGGTGCTTGGAAAACGGATGGAAGCCGGTGATTGTCGAACGCGGCAAGGATGCCAGCGCGAGACGTTTCGATCTGGCTCCGCTGTTGCGGGAAGGCCGTGTGATCGAAGAGTCGAACTATTGTTTCGGCGAAGGCGGAGCGGGCACTTTCTCCGATGGGAAACTCTACACCCGTGCCACCAAACGCGGGCCGGTGGCACGGATTTATGAAATCCTTGCTGCCCATGGCGCACCCGACCGGATTCTCACCGACGCCCACCCGCATATCGGTTCCAATTTGCTTCCCAACGTCGTCAAAGCCATCCGCGCCTCCATCATCGCGGCGGGCGGAGAAGTGCATTTCCAGACCAAGGTCGTGGATTTCATGGTGAGCGGTGGGCGCATCCAAGGCGTCATCACCGCTGGCGGCAGCGAGATCGTTGCGGATGCGGTGATTCTAGCCAGTGGACACTCGGCGCGTGATATCTATCGGTTATTGGCGCAACAGAAGATCTTGTTAGAACCCAAGCCCTTCGCCGTCGGCTTCCGGATAGAGCACGCCCAACCTTTCATTGATCGCAGCCAGTATCACCTCGATCGCGGACAAGAGCGGCCTCGCCTTCTGCCGGCGGCACGATATCGACTGGCCACCAAGATCCGCGACCGCGGGGTGCATTCATTCTGCATGTGTCCGGGCGGCTGGATCGTCCCTGCATCCACCGAGAACGACGAGGTGGTGGTCAATGGCATGAGCCTCTCGCGGCGCGACTCGCCATTTGCCAACTCCGGCATGGTTTCCACGGTGGAACCGGAGGATTTGAAAGACCTGATGCCGGAGCACGGAGTCCTTGCCGGTCTGGTATTTCAGAAAAACCTCGAACGCATCGCCAAACAAGCCGGCGGTGGCGGTCAGGTGGCCCCTGGTCAACGGGTGGCCGATTATCTAACCGGCAAGGTGTCCTCCGACCTGCCGGAGACCAGTTATTTCCCGGGCATCCGCTCCGCTCCATTGCATGAACTCATGCCAAAATGGATCACCAGCCGGATGCGGGAAGGTTTGCAATTATTTGACCGGCAAATCCACGGTTATGCCTCACGCGAGGCGCTGTTGTTGGGATTTGAAACGCGGACCAGTTCTCCGGTAAGAATCCCACGTCGGGACGACACGCTGGAACACCCGGAAATTTCCGGATTGTTTCCCTGCGGCGAAGGAGCTGGATACGCCGGAGGAATCGTGAGCGCCGCGATGGACGGCATGCGCGTGGCGGATGCCGCCTGCGTTTGATTCCCATCAAACCCTCAGGCAGATCCCCTGCCCACGGTATCAGCAATGATGATATAAAAAACAACCCATCCCCCGGTTGTTGCCAACCGGAGGATGGGGAACGCGAACTCAATACTGATAATTCAGATAGAAGTTAAACTGACCGCCGTTATCGGCCTCATCGTCCGCAGACGAGACGGGGAAGGCATAGTCAAGTGCCAGCGGCAGCGGGCTGATGGGGAGCTTCAGACGGATACCAAAACCGACGTCGCTGTAAAGATCGCTCGGGCTTGGATCCCAGCTGTCCGCATTGATGAAGCCGGTATCATAAAAGACCGCAGCGCGAACCGTTTCGATGATGGGCACGGTGTATTCGAGGGTCATGTAACCGAGCGAATTTCCACCGTAAACATCTTCCGTATAACCGGTATCGCGCGGTCCGACATCGCGGAACTCGAAGCCGCGCAAGGTGCGGCCACCGCCGAGGAACATGCGTTCGAAGATTGGAATATCATCTCCGCCAATGCTGTCCACGAAGGCGAACTCACCGTTCACCGAGAGAATCGAATCCCACTTGAGGTTCCAGTATTTCTGGCCCTGGAGCGAGAGAGTGAAGGTATCCACATCACCACCGAGACCGGCATAGGTCGCTCCGATATCCACCTTGTGACCGGCGCGTGGCTGAATGCTGCTGTCGCGGGTATCGTAGATATAATTCACGCCGAGCGCACTGCGAAGATAGTCGCCGCCGATGCGTTCCTGCGAGAGTTCCGAGTTTGCCCCGTTGCGCGGGTTCGGGCTCAGGCCGGTGCCGCCGGTTCCGTTGGGGAAGCGATCGGTCGAGTCGATCTCCGAGTCGATTTCCACATTTTCGATGCGGTATTCACCGCGGATCGAGCTCTTTGCACCGAGTGGCTTGCGCAGGGAAAGGGCAAATCCGACGTTGGTTTGCTCGAAATAGTCGCTGAAGTAGTCGGATTGTTTGTAGAACAACTCACCACCGAGGGCCAATTGCTGATCGAGGAACCATGGTTCGGTGAGGGAGATGCTGGCTTCCGAGCGCTCGGCACCGAGGCGAAGGTTCATCGCGAAGCGCTGACCGCCACCGGTGAAGTTTCCTGGATTGAAGAGATCGAAGTTTGCCTGCTCGAGAGTGAGGAAACCGACGATGCTATCGATCGAGCTGAAACCAAGGCCAACGCCGACCGAGCCGGTCGCCTTTTCCTCAACCAGCACGTTCACATCGCGATAGCCGGAACCACCCGGTGAGCCGGTCGCCTGGACATCGCTGAAGTATTGCAGACCTTCGAGGCGGGATTTGGTGGTATCCAATTCCACGGAATTGAACATATCGCCGGGCTTGAGCGGGATTTCACGACGGATCACCTTGTCCTGGGTCTTGGTGTTGCCGGCGATGTTCACGCGGCCCACACGGTAGCGGGAGCCTTCCGAAATGCGGTAGATGATGTTGACGCGGTTGGGACCTGCATCGCGGATGTCAGGAGTGACGGCAGCGTCAGCATATCCGCGGGAGCCGTAGTAGCTGCGGATCATGGTGATATCGTCCCGCATTTTCTTGGACGAGTAGGCGGAGTTCCCGGTGAGCGTGAGAGCGGGATAGAGTTCCTCCTGTTTGAAAACCGTCATCTTGCCGAAACCAACGGCATCCACCGTGTATTTCTCGCCCTCGACGATGGGGATAACCAGATCCACCCGACCATCCTTGACGGGCTCGCGGCGGATCCCCGGGCTGCTGGCGCGGAGATAGCCTTTGCTGCGATAGTAATCGAGCACTGCGTCGAGATCGGTATCCAATTGATCCGACTCGATGCGGCCGGACTTGGTGAGCCATGAAAACCAGCCCTTTTCCTTGGTCTTCATCTCCTTGCGGAGTTCGGGATCGGTAAACACCGTGTTGCCCTCGAAGCGGATCTTGCGGATCTCATTCTTGCTGCCTTCATCGATCACGAAGATCAAATCCGCCTGGCCCTCCTGGCCGGTCGCCTGAATGCGGTGGGACACGGTGATGTCCGGATAACCGTAACCGAGGTAATATTTCTCAATATTGCGCCGAGCTTCGAGGATTTCCGCATCGCTCATCACGCCGCTGGCCTTGAGTTTCGTTTCCTTGGCCAGTTTCTGGTCGGAGAACACCGTGTTGCCGATGAAGCCCACGCCAGTGCGAAGCGGGCGTGTCGTCACCTCTGCGATGAGGTTCACATTGTCGCCGACCGGTTCCGCAAGGAAACGGACATCGTCCACGAGGCCGGATTCGAAAAGAGCGGTGATGTCCTTGTCGAGATTCTCCGCGCGATAGGGAGATCCTGCCTTGGAGGTCATGCGGTTGCGCAGCAAATCCTCATTCACCGTGGCCACTCCGCGGTAGCGGATGGTGACTTGCGAGATGTTTTTGCCCTCGAAATCCTGGGCGTGGAGCGAGCCTGCGAGAGTGACCACCGCGATGGAGGTGAGGGCGGCGAACTGGCCCAGGCCACGTGGCATGAGAGGGTTGGAAGCAATGGGGAAGCGCATGCGGTTTGAAAGGATGCCGCTATAAAGGGTTTCCGGAACCCGCCCCGTCAAGGTCAATAGCTGGCAATTCTTTGGACATGCTTAGTATTTCCGAGCCGTGAAGCTTCGTGAAACTTGCCGCTTTGCGGATGGCGGGGCGGCCTGTAAGAACCCCCACGCAGCCCGCGCCCACCCATGTCCAATCTCATTCCGCCTCCAACCTGTTCCGCCATCGTGGTGGCGGCAGGATCGAGCCGACGCATGGGTTTTGACAAATTGTCCTGCCCCTTGGGTGGAACGCCGGTGCTGAAACGGACCGTGGAGGCATTTCTGAAAGCCACGAGCATTGCCGAGGTGGTGGTGGTGTGTCCTGAGGAGCGCTGGGAGCTTTTGCAGGGGCTGGAAATGTCGAAACCCCTGCGGCGCGTGGACGGCGGGAAGGATCGTCAGGACTCCGTCGCCGCAGGATTGAACGCTGTGGGCACGGGCTTCACCCATGTGGCAGTGCACGATGGCGCGCGGCCGTTGGTTTCTCCGGCGGATATCGATCGCTGTGTGGAGGCAGCCCGGTTTTTCCAAGCCGCCTCTCTGGCGCGGCGGGCGACGGAGACGATGAAACGCTCGGATGCAGAGGATTTCTGCCTGGAAGCGGTCAGCCGCGAAAACCTGTGGTGCATGGAAACCCCGCAGGTGTTTTCCAAAGTTCTGCTGATCCGGGCTTGCGAACGCGTCGCGGCGGAGGGACTGGTGGTCACCGACGAGGTGTCCGCCGTCAGCGGAATCGGTGTGGCGGTGAAATTCGTGGAATCGCTGAGTCCCAATCTTAAAATCACGACCCCGGCCGACATCGAGTTGGCCGAGGCATTACTGAAACCGCGTTCATGAGCAAAGCGACCTACCACTGGCAGCGCATACCCAACGGCCCGCGACTGGCGGTGGCCACCCTGATGGATTCCGAGTGCGCCGCACTGACCATCCATGTTCCGGCGGGCAGCCGGGATGAGGCAGGCCTGCCTGCGGGGCTCGCGCATTTTGTGGAGCACATGGTTTTCAAGGGCACAAGCCGTCGAACCGCGCGGGACCTGAGTTTCGAAATCGAAAACGCCGGCGGCCAGATCAACGCCTGCACCTCGGAAGACCAAACGGTTTACGAAGGTCGCGGCGAGGCGGAAATGCTGCCGATCCTTGCCGATGTGCTCGCAGACATGGTTTGGCATGCCACCTTTCCAGAGGCGGAGATCGCGCTGGAACGCGAGGTCATCGGCGAGGAAATCACGATGTATCGCGAGGCTCCCTCCGATCACATCGGCGACTTGATTTCTGCCGCCTTGTGGCACGATCACCCGCTGGGCAATCCCATTTCCGGGACCATGGAGAGCATTGCCCAGATCGACCGCGCGACCTTGCTCGATTTCCGCAATCGCCACCACTTCCGCGACGATCTGGTGATTGCCGCTGCCGGGCCTTTTACGGCGGATGAGGTCTTGCGTGCACTTCGGCCGCATTTGCCAAGCAGCTTTCACGCGGCGGAGACATCACCCCCATTTCTCCGCGACGACTCCCCTGCCCGCTCGGTCGAAGATCGGCGGGAAACCGACCAACTCCAGCTTTCGCTCGCCTGGCACACGCCCGGCCGCCATTCGCCGGTGCGCCATGCCTTGCGCTTGCTGAGCACGATGTTGGGTGAATCGTCCAGTTCGCGCTTGTTTCTCGAACTGCGGGAAGACCGCGGGTTGTGCTATCAGATCGGCAGTGATGTCACCTTGTTTCACGAAACGGGAGCCTTCGAGATCAACGCCGGGCTCGATCCGGAATCACGCGAAGAAGCTCTGGAGTGCATCTACCGGGAAATCAACGACCTCGTCACTCACGGTCCGCGACCCGGCGAATTGGCACGGGCAAAACGTCTCGCCATTGCACAAAGCAAGCTCGCCTTCGAATCCACCTCCGCCCATGCCACCTGGGCGGGTGAGGGCATGCTGGACTTCGACCGCATTCCGTCGACCGAAGAGTGGAGGGAGAGCATCCTTGCCGTGACGGACGCGGAAGTTCAGGCCATCGCTAAGGAAGTTTTCGCCCATCAGAAACCGGCCGTGGCGGAGATCGGCCCGTTGGATGGTTAGATAAGTATTCTTTGAAATCATGTCGCCGTTCCATCCATTCAGTCGGGAACACTATGTGACGGTCGCCATCGGTGCGGTGATCATCGCAGGCTTGCTCCTTGCAGGGAAACGCGGAGGAAACAGCCGCCAACTGGCCACCGGATTCCTCGCGTTCATCAATCTCGCTTCCTATCCATTCAACCAGGCGGCGTGGTTGTCACTTGGCGGCAAGGTGGCATTGGATAACATTCTACCGCTGCATTTATGTGATATTGCCGCGATCATCGCCGGCTTTGCATTACTTACACGGCGGCCCATCCTGTGCGCACTGACTTATTTCTGGGGGCTCGCAGCCACCTTCCAGGCCCTGCTCACGCCAGCGATCACCATGGGCTTTCCGGCGTGGCCGTTTCTCACGTTTTTCATCCAGCACTTCGCCATCGTCGCTGCCGCCCTCTATCTGCCATTGGTCGAGGGCTGGCGACCGCTCCGCCCGCTTTGGAAAGGGCCGCTGGAAGTATATAAATGGTCGGTGATCTATCTCAGCCTGGTCATGGGAGTGAATCATCTGCTTGGCACCAATTTCGGCTTTGCCACGCGCCCGCCAGACAACCCGAGCCTGATCGATCACCTCGGTCCGTGGCCGTGGTATTTGGTTTCCATGCAAGCCATCGCCGTGCTGTTGTTTTTCCTGCTCGCGCTGCCATTCAAGTCCAGCGCCGTTTCCAATACCCGCTGATCCATGGCACAACCTTATTTCTCGCTCGAGGCCGAGCTTCACGACCTGTTCTGGGAGGCGGAAGACGATGCGTCGGAGGTCAAACTCATGGCGGCATTTTTAAAAACTCACTCGGGACCAGCCATCGAGATGGGATCGGGCTCCGGGCGCCTGATGTTTCCGTTGGTGAAACAGGGATATGAAATCGAAGGGTTGGAACTCTCGGAAGACATGATCGCCCTTGGCAACAAACGGGCCGCCGCTCTCGGAGTCAGCGCCCCCGTGCATCGCGGCGACATGACGACCTGGCAGGGATCGCAGCGTTACTCTTCCCTGCTCGCCCCCGCCTTCACACTCCAGCTTGCGGATGATCCCGCGGCCACCCTGCGGCATTGGCACCAGTTGATCATCCGGGGCGGCGGTTTGTATCTGACCGTCTTCATGCCATACGCCGAACTGCTCGGCGACCTCCCGCAGGATGTCTGGTATGTGGACCACGAGGTGAATCTAGCCGATGGCGGAAAAGGACGTCTCGATACCTGCCACCGCATCGACCGCGAAGCCCGCATTGTTCACCGACAGCATCGCTACACCGTCACCGGCACCCGTCCCGCCGTGCATGAATCCACCCAACGCATCCGCTGGATCGAGCACCGGGAAATGCTGGCCATGCTGGAGGAATGTGGCTTCCGGGTGGAGAAGTGGTTTCTGGACTTCGACCCGCGCAATCGCCCGGCCAACCCGGACTGCGCGGATTTTGATGGGATCCTCACCTATCACGCAACGTCGATTGCCGGAAATCACTGATTTTCCATGAAAGAAATCCAAATTGCCAATCTTGACGGGGAGGGTGGAACGGCCCTATGACGCTTGCTGTGCCAAGGACCACAACCCTATTTGCGATCGTCGCCATTTCATCCTCCGCATTTTGTCAGACCTGGGAGCGTGAGGATGTGGGCTTCGACAGCATCCAAAGCCGAGCCCGGGATCTCGCCAACAAACCCTACGTCGCGCCTAACAAAGATACTCTTCCGGCATGGATGAGCAATCTGAGCTACGATCAATACCGCGACATCCGTTTCAACCCCAACCAGGCCTTGTGGGCGGCGGACAAGCTGCCATTCCGGGCAATGTTTTTCCACCCGGGCTACCTCTACCGGGAGCCGGTGGTGCTCAATGAATTCACCAGCAGCCACCAACAGCAAATCCGGCTGGCTGAAGCGTATTTCAACTACGGTCCCTTGGTTGAAAAACATGGCGAACTACCCCCCGATGGTGGATTTGCGGGGTTCCGCCTGCATTCGCAGCTCAACAATCCGGAAATCTTCGACGAATTGATCACCTTTCAAGGTGCCAGCTATTGGCGGGCGCTTGGAAAAAACCAGCGCTACGGAATTTCCTCGCGCGGCATCGCCGTGGACACCGGGGTCGATGGCACGACGGAAGAATTTCCTGCATTCCGCGAGTTCTGGCTGCGCAAACCCGATGAAAAGGACACCCAGGCGCGGTTCTATGCTTTGCTCGACGGTCCCTCCTACGCCGGGGCCTACGCCTTCAAGGTGCTACCGGGCAACGAGACCATCGTCGAGGTCAAGGCTGTGATTTTCGCCCGCCGGGAGGTCAAACGCCTGGGCATCGCCCCGATGTCGAGCATGTTCTGGTTTGGTGAAAACTCCCGCCGCCGCTTCGATGACTTCCGGCCTGAGGTTCACGATTCCGATGGACTGGCCATCCGCATGGGATCGGGCGAACGCTTGTGGCGGCCGATCTGCAATGATTCGGGAAAATTGGAATTCAGTTTCTTCGACATGGAAAAATGCGATGGCTTCGGTCTGCTCCAGCGTGACCGCCGATTCAATGCCTATGAAGACGGCGAAGCATCCTACCACTTGCGTCCATCGCTTTGGATCGAGCCATCCTCCGACTGGGGTCCCGGCCGGGTGATGTTGATGGAAATTCCGACCACCAACGAACTTTCCGACAACACCGTGGCACTCTGGGAGCCCGCCAAAAAGCCCCAACCGGGAGACCGCATCGAGTTCTCCTATCGGCAACATTGGACCATGGACCCCGATCCTTCCCAAGCTGGTGGCCACGTCATCGCCACCCGCTCCGGCGTGCACGATTGGCAACCGGAGCAACGGACCGTCATCGTGGAATTCACCGGAACCCCGCTCCAACAGAACCGCGAAATCCCCGTTACCCCGGTCGTCGAAGTCATCGGAGACATGGCATCCAAAATCAAGATCCAGGGTGTCACCGTTCAGGAAATTCCGGATGAGCGCTTGCGGGTTTCCTTTCAAATCGCTCCGTCAGCAGAAGGCGGCAAGCTTGCGGACGTGGGTCCGATCGAACTCCGCTGCTGCCTCAAACGGGGTGACAATTTCCTCACTGAAACATGGGTCCACCGCGTCACTCCCTAGAAACCCTCCGGCCGCTCAGCGAGGAGGAACTCACCGAGTGGGAAGAGGCATACGCCGCTGTCGAGGCCTACCTGCAGGCATTGCGCCTGCGGAATCGGCTGCTCGTCGCCGAACTCGTCCGAGGCATCCTCTGGCGTGCCTCGGCAAGGCGCATGGATGAACCGCAAAAACCCGCCCGTCTGCTGGCCATGGAAGAAGCGCTCAGCGAGATCGCCGAGTGGACCCAGGATGTGCTCGATGTACCCCTGGAAAACCGCCGCCTGGCCGCCCGCGGTCGCCTCGCCTTGTTGCTCGCCGGCATGCCGGACAAGTGGCAGGGGGTTTTCCTGACTCCAGCGCCGTGGCCACCCGAGTTCGTCGATGCCATGCGCCGGTCCTACCTCGCCGCAGGTCCCCGCTTTGCAGCCCTGACCATGGTTCCCAAGCCATTGGAACTCAATGCCCTCGGCAGCGGAGCCGCGCAGTGGTGGGAAACCATGGATCGCAAGCCCATCGTCCGCATCATGTTCACCGGCGTCCTCGTGCTCACCGGGGTCCTAGCCGCTTGGTACTTCTTCCTCGACTGATGGATACGCCCGAATTATCGCCCCGAGACTTGGGCAAGCCCTTCTTCAGCCGTTTCCGGACCGTTCTGAGGCGCACGGTGTTTTTTGGCAGCGTGGTCATCGTCAATCTGGTGGCCAGCCTGTGGCTCACCGACCTGTTCTGGCGAATGGGTTTCCAAAAAGCGCACTACCCGCTGCTGGCCATCTTCATCCTGCTCAACGGCCTGCTCACACTGGGGTCCTTCCATGCGATTTTCGGTGCCTTTGACATGTTGATGGGCCGCAAGCGCTCGGTGCGCATCACCCAGTTGGCCCGAGGCAAAACCGGCCCTCTCCAAAAACGCCACGCGGTGGTCATGCCCGTTTACAACGAGGACAGCGTGAAAACCTGCGCCCGCATCGAGGCGATCTACCGCTCCATCGAGGCCACCGGGCACTTGGAATCCTTCGATTTCTTCATCCTCAGCGACACCCGCGACCTCGACCTTTGGGTGATGGAGGAAACGTCGTGGACGAACCTCTGCCGCCGCCTCGGGGGATTCGGCCGCATCTACTACCGTCGCCGCAAGACCAATGAAAACCGCAAAGCCGGCAATATCGGCGACTTCGTCCGCACCTGGGGCGGTGGTTACGAGTCGATGCTCGTGCTCGATGCGGACAGCCTGATGGATGGCGCGGACATCGTCACGATGACCCGGGTGATGGAGGATTACCCACGCCTCGGGATTCTCCAGACACCGCCGAAATTGATCCGCGGTTCTTCGGTTTTCACCCGCCTCCAGCAGTTCGCCATGCGCCTGTATGGGCCGCTTTTCATCCGCGGTCTCAATTTCTGGCAGCTCGCCGGCGGCAGTTACTGGGGCCACAACGCACTCATCCGTCTCAAGCCCTTCTCCGAGTTCTGTGAACTCCCCGCCTTGCCCGGTCGCGAACCGTTCGGCGGCCGCATCCTGAGTCACGACTTCGTGGAAGCCGCGCTGATGGTGGCGGAGGGTTGGGAAGTCTGGCTGGCGTGGGACATCGAGGGCACCTACGAGGAAGCCCCGCCGACCCTTGTGGACCACCTCATCCGCGACCGTCGCTGGATGCAAGGAAACCTCCAGCACCTCTGGCTGATCTTTGCACGGAAACTTCCGTTTCCCACCCGCATGCACCTCTTCATGGGGATCATGGCCTACCTCGGCAGCCCGCTGTGGTTCCTGTTCCTCATTCTCGGCACCTGGATAGCTTACGACCGCTATGACAGTGAACTGAGCCAATTGCCTTTTGAAACCTATGTGGACCGCTGGTTCGGCATCAATGGCGTTGAGCAAAGCATCATCCTCACGGGCGCGATCTTCGCCTTGCTGTTCCTGCCCAAGATCCTGGCCGTTCTGGGAGCCATCCTTTCCACATCGCGCCGACGCTCGTTTGGTGGATTTTTCCCGATCGTGACCGGTGCTTTGATGGAAACCTTCATTTCCATGCTGCTCGCGCCCAGCATCATGGCCACCCACACCCTGATGGTCCTGAGCATCGTGCTCGGCCGCGCGGTCGGCTGGGGAAATCAGAACCGCGAAACCGATGGCACATCGTGGGGAGATGCAATCCGGTTTCATGCGTTTCCCACCTGCCTTGGCATCGCCTGGACGGTGTTGGCATTCAAGATCAGCTTCACTTTCGCCGCTTGGATGGCTCCCATTCTTCTCGGATTGGTCCTTGCCGCGCCTGTGTCGGTGTTCACGAGCCGGGTCCGCTATGGTCGCGCTCTGCAACGCCATAAAGTCCTCGCCACCCCGGAAGAACTCAACACTCCCGAGGTCATCCTCCTAGCGGATCAGGCCACGTCTGCAGTCGATCCCGCGCTGGACGCCAATGCAGATTCCCGCCGTGGGCTCGTGGCCGCCGTGGTGGATCCCTACGTCAATGGTGTGCACGTTTCCTTGTTGGAAAATGCCGAAATCACCGATGCCGGTGAAGCACTCGCGGAGCGCTGCCTTGCCGAAGGTCCGGGAGGGCTCACCAAAAACGAACTTTCCGAACTTCTCTATCTCGCCCCAGCAATGCTCTTGATGCACCGCGCGGTCTGGCTACGTTCCGCGGAGGGCATCCACTCGGTCTGGACGCAGGCGGTCGAAAGCTACCGCAGACGCCTTGACCAGCACCCGGCAGCCGAATCATAACCCGTATCCTCCAATGCTCCAGATTAACCCAAATCTTGCCGACCTCGTTTCCGATGCCTCCGCCGGCTTGCTCAGCCGTTTCGAGGCCAAAGCCACCACAACCGCAGCCGCTCCGGGCCGCGTCAACCTGATTGGCGAGCACATCGATTACTGCGACGGGTTTGTGATGCCGTTTGCGATTGATCGCTACATCGTCATTTCCGGATGCGCCAACGGCACTTCCCAAGCCCGCATCGCCACGGCGCTCGGTGAGGAAATTGCCACCTTCGACCTTTCCGCCCCGCTTGAAGAAGGTTCGCCGAAGTGGTCCAACTACATCCGCGGAGTCGTTCGCGGGTTTCAAAACCGTGGTCACAGTATCCCGGGATTTGATGCTTACATCCTTTCCTCCGTCCCCGGCGGCGCAGGTCTTTCCTCCTCAGCCGCACTGGAATGTGCCACCGCGACATTTTTGGAAGGCCTGCTCGATACCCGCCTCCAAACCCGTGAAAAAGCATTGCTCTGCCAAAAAGCGGAACACGATTTCGCCCATGTCCCCTGCGGCATCATGGACCAATACGCCTCTGCTTTCGGCAAACCCAACCGCCTGATCCTGATCGATTGCCGCAGCGGTGAGCCCGAGTTGGTTCCGTTTGAAAACCCGGACCTCACCGTGCTCATCTCCAATACCATGGTCCACCATGAGCTCTCGGATGGCGGCTACGCAGCTCGGCGCAAGCACACGGAAGAAGGACTCGCCATCCTCGGCAAAACCTCATGGCGCGATGTTACGGACGCCGACGTGCAAGCCAACTGGGACCAACTCGGCGAACCCATCAACCGCCGCTCCCGCCACGTCGTGGGCGAAATTTCCCGCACCATCGCCGCCGCCGCTGCGCTGGCACGCAATGATTTCGAAACCCTCGGCCCGCTGATGGCGGCAAGTCATGATTCTCTGCGCGATGATTTCGAGGTTTCCTGCAAGGAACTCGATATCATGGTGGACATCGCCCGCAAGATCGGCCGCAACGGCGGTGTGATCGGTGCCCGCATGACCGGTGGCGGTTTCGGGGGTTCGACCGTCACTCTCTGCGAATCGCGCCTGGCCACCGAAATTGCCGCGACCCTCGCAAGCGAATACGAAGCCGCCACAGGCATCAAACCGCAGATCT
The DNA here is from genome assembly GCA_040399845.1 of Luteolibacter sp. Taxonomy (GTDB): domain Bacteria; phylum Verrucomicrobiota; class Verrucomicrobiia; order Verrucomicrobiales; family Akkermansiaceae; genus Luteolibacter. The sequence continues at coordinate 71,733 of JBBARN010000003.1, forward strand.
TCGCGTCCCGCCCGTCTCAAGGAGCGCATCTGGTGAAGTAACTTCCGCTTGCGGATTTCATTTCACCGGCAAGTCGGCGAAGTCGAGACGGTAAAGGATTTGGTTATAGTTATATCTCGGCGTTGGCCGGGCATGATCGGCAAACTCCGTGGTGTAGGTTCCCTCAACCAACTCCACCAAGGGAACCGGCCAGCCATTGGCCTTGTCCACAATCTCAACCCGGCAGGGCTGTGCCGCAGCGACACCAAGGCCCATCAAAGATAACATCATTCGATCCACCATCACCATCCCTCATACCGCCCCGCCAGTCCCGGGATTTCACTCGGAATCATTCGAGGGAATGAGAATACGCCCCCGGGTTTTGTTTTCCATGGGGCCACTTGACCACCGGAATCCCCCTGCGCACAATGAGCTCACTTATGCGCGACATCACCCACCCTGCCGAACGCCTCGTCCAAGCGATGGCGCGGATCTATCAATACCGGATGACCACCACTTCCGGCGGGAATCTGTCGATCCGCGATGAGGACGGATCGATCTGGATCACCCCGGCCCGGGTGGACAAGGGAGCGCTGCGCGTGGAGGACATTGTGCGCGTGCTGCCGGATGGCAGCGTGGAAGGCAGGCACAAGCCATCATCCGAATTTCCCTTCCACCTCGGAATCTATCAGAAACGTCCGGATCTCCACGCGATCGTGCATGCCCATCCGGTGGCCTTGGTGGCCTTCAGCATCTGCGGCCAGACGCCGGACACACGGCTTTTCACCAAGGCTCACGCGGTATGCGGCCAAGTGGGATTCGCACCGTATGCCTTGCCCGGGAGCGCCTTGCTCGGCGAACGCATCGCCACGGTGTTTGAGGCGGGGCACGATTGCGTGATGCTGGAAAACCACGGCGTGGTCGTCGCAGGCCGGGATTTCGCGGATGCATTCCGACGCTTTGAGACGCTGGAATTCGTCGCCAAGACGGTCGTCAAGGCCCGCGCCCTCGGAGAGATTGCTTATCTAACAGAATCACAACTCGCCATCGGCTCGCGGGAGGATGAGGAGCAGGAGGAGTTCACACCCGGACCAGCCACCAGCCATGAGCGGGCCCTTCGTCGCGATCTTTGCGACTTCATCCGCCGCGGCTATCACCAGCGGCTCCTGACTGCCAATGCAGGCAGTTTCTCGGTGCGGGTGGATGAGGATTCATTCCTGATCAGCACCCGCCTCGTGGATCGCGCGACCATTTCCCCGGATCAGCTCGCGCTGGTTCGCCAAGGCAAAAGGGAACCCGGCTCCCAACCCAGCCGGGCCTGGCGATTGCATGAGTTGATCTATCGGCAACACCCTGAGATCCACGCCATCGTCAACGCCACACCGGTGAACGCCACCGCCTTTTCCGCATCCGCCACCCGCCTCGACACGCGAACGATCCCGGAAAGTTATATCTTTCTCCGCGACGTGGCGGTCCTGCCGTTTTTCTGGGTCTATGATGCGCCGGAAAAGATTGCGGAAACCATGACCCCGGAATTTCCCATCGCGCTTATCGAAAACGATTGCGCCCTCGTGCTCGGAAAAACCATCCTCGATGCATTCGACCGTCTCGAGGTGCTGGAGTCCACTGCCGAAGCGGTGATTCTCAGTCGCTCGCTCGGAGAGGTAAATCCGATGGGCAATGACGTCATCGAAGAACTGGTGGAAGCATTTCTCTCCTAAGCCATCGATTGTCCGTCGCCATGCGTTTTCATACCATCCTTCTCGTTGGCATCGCGATGGTGCATCCATCGTGCGAATCCTGGCGCTTCGCGGCTCCGGTCGATGATGTCACCATCCGCACGCCCGGCAGTTGGGCGGCGGCCTCTGCTGGCAGTGAAGGCAGGATTTCCACCGGTTGGCTCGCCGACTTCGGGGATGCCGATATGACCCGCACAGTGAACCAGACGCTTGCCCACAACCGCAGTCTGAAGGCGGCGGCAGCCCGGTTGCGGGAAGCCCAGGAAACCACCATCGTCGCCCGCGCCTCGATGCTGCCATCCATCGGTGTGTCTGGCAGCGTGGCGGATACGGAACGATCCGACTCGGACAGCACGCAAAGCCACAGTCTCAATCTGGCAGCATCATGGGAGCCCGATCTTTGGGGACGGCTGCGAAATCTCACCACAGCCGCCGAGGCCGACGAACGGGCAGCCTTGGAAGACTACCGCGGGGCGCGGCTCTCACTTGCCGCCAATGCCGCCAAGGCGTGGTGCAACCTGATTTCCTCGGAACAGGAAGTCGCCCTTGCCAGCGTCACCTTGGAATCCTTCGAGAAAAACCTCCGGATCATCGAGAGAAACTACAAGGGCACGGGAGAGGGCGCGCTGGATATCCAATTTGGACGCACCAACGTTTCGTCTGCCCGCCGTGCGCTGGAATCCCGCAAGTTGGATCGGGAAGAGTCCGCAAGAGCGCTGGAGGTTCTTCTTGGAAGCTACCCCTCCGGCACAAGCCGCAACCCGCGTGAACTGCCCCACATGAAGACCTCGGTGCCTGCCGGGTTGCCAGCGGATTTGGTGGATCGCCGACCGGATCTTGCCGTGGCGCGGGCGCGGCTGTTTGCAAGTGCCGAGCGTGCAGATGCCGCGCGCAAGGCGCTGCTGCCTTCGTTTTCTATCACCGGCAATGGCGGCAGCTCCACCACCCGCCTCGGTGAGTTGTTGGATGCGGATGGACTGGCCACGACGATCGCCGCGCGATTCACCCAAGTCATCACCCAGGGTGGCGCGCTCTCCGCCGACGCCCGTGCCGCGCTCGCCCGCAATGAGGCCCGCTTGCATGACTATACCCAAGCCGCATTGGAGGCATTCCGCGAAGTGGAAGCCACCCTGGCCGCCGACCGCTCGCTCGCCCGTCAGGAAACCTTTCTCTCATCCGAACTCGAACAAGCAGCCCTCGCGGAAAAACAAGCGGAGCGCGATTACTCGGAGGGCATCAACCCCAACATCCTCTCCGTCCTGGAAGCCCAGCGACGCGCCAACAACGCCCGCGGCAGCATGATCCGCCTGCGCAACCAACGCCTGCAAAACCGCATCGATCTCCATCTGGCGCTCGGTGGGGATTTCGGAACCTCACCATTTTGATAAATCCGGCAGTGTTCCACGTAATTTCCGCGCGGAATTCCGCACTTGGCAGCAACCGCATTCCCGACAACCATCCAATCCATGCAGACCGCATCCTTCCTCAAAGACCTTTTCGACCTCTCTGGCAAAACCGCTGTCGTCATTGGCGGCACTGGCGAACTCTGCGGCACGATGGCCGTGGGACTGGCCCGCGCTGGGGCTGAAGTGGTCCTCGGTGGCCGCATCCCGGAGAAAGCGGAGAAACGCCTTGAGGAAATCGAAGGCTACGGCGGCAAAGGCTACTTCGTGCCCGTCGACGTGACCTCCCGCGAATCGCTCCAACACCTGCTCGACACCGTGATCGATCGCTCCGGCCAAGTGGACATCCTGATCAATGGAGCTGGCACCAATTCCCCCACCCCGTTTCTCGACATTCCGGAGGAGGAATACCAGCGGATCATCGATACCAACCTGTCCGCAGTATTCCGTGCCTGCCAGGTCTTCGGGAAATATTTCATCGAGGAATCCCGCGCCGCCTCGATCATCAATCTCGGCTCGATTTCCGGGCTCAATCCACTTTCCCGCGTCTTCACCTACTCACTCTCCAAGGCGGCAGTGCACAACCTCACCCGCAACCTCGCCCGCGAGTGGGCGGACAAGGACATCCGGGTGAACACACTGGTTCCCGGCTTCTTCCCGGCAGAGCAAAACCGCAAGGTGCTCGATGAATCCCGCGTGCTCGACATCCTCCGCCAAACCCCCGCCTCGCGATTCGGCAATGCGGACGAACTGATCGGTGCCACCCTGCTCCTCGCATCCGCCAAGGCCGGTTCCTTCATCACCGGCATGGAAATGATCGTGGACGGCGGCTTCCAGGCGATGTCGATCTGATTTCCGTCCGAACCCTTGTTTCGTTTGCGGTTTCTGTGACCCATAGTTCGTCTAGGAGAGATCCCGAGGTCTGTGAAGACGCGCAAGGCGGTCTTGGCAAAAATGATCGACCACGTCCGCAGCAAGCGAGTGGATCGATCGCGGCCAGCCTTGGGTGTCACACCGTGATGGAATGGCGGGTTGCGGAGCGCCGCCCCCCCCAATCAATCCTCCGGATGGCTCACCCTAGCGCTTGCACCCGCCGATTTGCCAGTGTATTGCCTCCCTCCCGGCGGGTTCCCCGCCCTACCCCAGCTTACTCATGATCAAGTGGATTCTTCAGAAAATCGTCGGCAGCAAGAACCAGCGCGAAGTGCGCCGCATTCGCCCGACGGTCGCCCGTATTTGCGAAATTGAAGAGGCCCTGCAACGGGAACCAGAGGAAAAACTGCGGGAAATGACCCGCAATTGGCAGGCATACTTCGCCCGCTACCATTCCCTGAACGCCCCCGCCAGGCCTTTGGTCGAGCGCATGGGTCCTGATGAACTCAGCGCCACGGCGGAGTTGATTGAAGCAAGGCTTGCCCCACTCCGTGAAGAGTTTCCATCGCTTCCATCAAAAGTGGAGGCCAATGCCGAGTCTATCGAAGCCGCCAAAGCCGCGTTTCATGAGGCGGAAATTGATTTCCCGAGATCACGCTCAAAGCACTTGGAAAAAATCCTACCGGAGGCCTACGCCGTTGTCAAAAATGGAGCCCGCCGGATGTGTGGCCAGACCATCACCGTCAATGATCACCCGATTCTTTGGGAAATGGTGCACTTCGACGTCCAGCTCATCGGCGGCGTCGCCCTGCACCGTGGCATGATTGCGGAAATGCAGACCGGTGAAGGAAAAACCCTGGTTGCCACCCTGCCCGTTTACCTCAACGCGCTCACCGGCCTCGGCGTCCACATCGTTACCGTCAACGATTACCTCGCCCGCCGCGACTCGGAGTGGATGGGTTCGCTTTACAAATTCCTCGGCCTCACCGTTGGCTGCATCCAAAACCAGATGCCCCCGTGGGAACGCCGCGCTGAATATTCGTGCGATATCACCTACGGCACCAACGCCGAGTTCGGATTCGATTACCTTCGCGACAACGGCATGGCCTCCACCAAGGACGAGCAAGTCCAGCGCGGCCACTACATCGCCATCATCGACGAAGTGGACTCGATCCTGATCGATGAAGCCCGCACGCCACTCATCATTTCCGGACCCTCCTCCCACAGCACCCACCAATACGACAAGTACAAGCCGCTGGTGGAGCAACTCGTCAAACGCCAGACCCAGCTCTGCAATGAGATCGCAGGCGAGGCAAAACAACGGTTGGATGCCGGCGACAAGGACGCCGCAGGACGCCTGCTCTACAAGCTCAAGCTCGGCCAGCCGCGCAACCGCCAGTTGATGCGCTTCATGGAAGATCCGGAAATGCGCAAGCTGCTGGAGAAAGCCGAACTTTCCTTCCACCAGGATGCGCAGAAAAAGGAACTCTTCGAACTCAAAGAAGAACTCTATTTCATCATCGACGAAAAAGGCCATGACTCCGACCTCATGGAGATGGGCCGCGAGTTCCTCTCCCCCGGCGATCCCGAATCCTTCACCCTGCCCGACCTCGGCACACTCTACGCCGACATCGAAACCAACCGCGATCTGACCGAAGAACAAAAGATCGCCGACAAGGACGCCCTGCAGGTGCGAATGGATTCCCAAGCGGAGAAAATCCATAACATTTCCCAACTCCTCAAAGCCTACTGTGTGTTTGAAAAGGACGTCCAGTATGTGGTCAAGGACGACAAGGTGATCATCGTGGATGAAAACACCGGCCGCGAAATGCCAGGCCGCCGTTGGTCAGATGGACTTCACCAGGCTGTGGAAGCCAAGGAAGGGGTGTCCATCGAAAAGGAAACCCAGACTTTCGCCACCATCACGATTCAGAACTATTTCCGCCTCTATCAGAAACTTGCGGGCATGACCGGCACTGCGGAAACCGAGGCTGCGGAGTTTCATGATATCTATCGGTTAGACGTGCTGCCCATTCCCACCAACCAATCGAACAAGCGGGTGGATGAAAACGACCAGGTTTTCAAGACCCGCCGCGAGAAGTTCAATGCTGTCATCGCCAAGATCGAGGAAGCCCACGGCAAAGGCCAACCCTGCCTCGTCGGCACCGCATCCGTCGAGTCCTCGGAAACGCTTTCCCGCATGCTCAAGCGCGCCAAGATCCCGCACTCGGTGCTGAATGCGAAGTTCCACGAACAGGAAGCGGAAATTGTTTCCCAAGCCGGCCAACTCGGAGCCGTCACCGTTTCGACCAACATGGCAGGTCGGGGCACGGACATCAAACTCGCCACCGGCGTGCCGGAACTCGGTGGATTGTTCGTCATCGGCACCGAACGTCACGAATCCCGCCGCACAGACCGCCAGCTGCGCGGTCGTTGCGCCCGCCAAGGCGACCCCGGCCGTTCCCAGTTCTTCATTTCCTTCGAAGATGACCTCATGCGCAACTTCGCCGCAGCGGACCGCATGACCGCCATGATGGAACGCTTCGGCATGAAGGAAGGCGAGGCACTCGAGCATTCATGGCTCAACAAGTCCGTGGAAACCGCCCAAAAACGCGTCGAACAACGGAACTACACCTGGCGCAAGCGCGTGCTGGATTTCGACGATGTGATGAACATGCAGCGCGAAGTGGTTTACGGCTACCGCAACGAGGTGCTCACCACCGAAGTGACCCGCAATCTCGTCACGGAAATCATCGAGGAAACCATTCCATCCAAGGTTCGCGAATTTGTCATCTCCCAGGACACCGACAAACCCGATTTCACCGAATTGCTCCACTGGGTCACTTCCACCCTGCCGGTGCGTGCCACAGCGGATGAATTTGCCGGTCTGAGCGAAGAGGAACCCATTTCTGCAATTCTCGTCGGCAAGGTCAAGGAAGCCTACGAAAACCGGGTCGGCAGTCTGCCCATGGAAGTGCTCGACCAGGAAGAACGCCGCATGGTACTCGTCGCCATCGACAAACTATGGCAGGAACATTTGTATAACATGGATGCTCTCCGCGAAGGCGTGGGACTCCGCGCGCAGGGCCAGAAGGATCCGCTCGTCGAGTATAAAAACGAGGCCTATAACTTGTTCGTCACCCTGATGGACTCCATCAAGCAGGAGGCCTTGCAAAACCTCTTCCGCTCTGCGGCCAATCTCGAAGCCTTCCTCAAACAACTCCACAGCGCACCGCAACAACTCCAAGGCGGTGAGGAATCGCTCACCCGCGACAATGTGGCCATTTCCGGCAGCATCGGCGACATGGATCCATCCGTGGCTCCATCCCCGGAAGGAACCCAACTCAAGCTCAACCTGCCCAAACGCAAGCCCAGCTTCTCCATCGAAAACTCCGGCCGCAATGCAAGCTGCCCCTGTGGCTCCGGCAAGAAGTTCAAGAACTGCTGCGGCAAAGAGGAGTAAGCGGCGACTTGCGGAAACAAGCGCACCAGTCTCATCAACTTCTCCCCATGGAGCGCTACGATTTCGTTTTTGGCAGCTCGGTGGAGGGCACCAATGCCCCAACGGCATTAGGCTAACTGGAAGTTGATCCATTCCAATCCGCTCGCTCTGCATCGCGGACGCTTCCACGCGGATTGGTTTGATTTACCAACCACTGGGATCCTTTTGAGAAATAGTGGAATCGGGGCAAAGCTTCACCCTGCTCATGCCAGAAATCAATTCGCCAAGCCGCCGAAATCCTATTTTTTCGCGCATTATTCTCCTGCTGGCATTCTCGTTGATGTCCGCACCTGCGGCGCATTTCAAAGTTTTTGTGCTCACCGGCCAATCGAACTCGCTCGGCACGACCAATGGCACGGAAACCGATCTCTCGCCCGGAATCGATGCGGCGGATGCGCGGGTGAAATTCTTCTGGCACAACGTCGCGGATGCCAGCACCTCGCTGGGCAACTCGGGCGGAGTCTTCACCACTCTCCAAGCCCAACAGGGAAACTACTACCCGGGCAGTACCACTCATTGGGGCCCCGAGATCGGATTTGCCCGCAGCCTCACCCGCGCAGGAGTGGGAAACATCGCGATCATCAAAGCCTCGCGCGGCGGAGGGGGAAACACCAACTGGTCAAAGTCCGCTGGCGGCCACATGTATGCCCATCTTCTATCCACCGTGCAGACGGCCACCACGACATTGACGAACAACGGCGATACCTTCGAAATCGCGGGACTGCTCTATCTCCAAGGTGAAAGCGACACCACCGCCGAAGCCGCCGTCGCCGGCACCCGCATCAAGGAACTGGTGGATAACCTTCGCGCCGATTTTCCCAACGCCACCAACCTCCATGCCATCATCGGAGGCATCGCCGCTACCGGCACGGCTCGTGACACGGCGCGCAGCAACCACTCTGCCATCGCGGCCTCGACTTCATATATCGATTATTTCCCCAACCTCGATCTGCAATCGCAGGTCACCGATGGCCTTCATTTCAATCGTGCTGCCAAGCTCCGCATCGGCAGCCGCTTCGCCCAGGCATTTTTCAACGCGGGCACCGTCGCCCGTCACTATGGGAAACTCACCTTCATCGGCGACTCCATCACGCAAGGTGGCAATGGCGACAGGCCCAGCTACCGCTATCAGATATTCAAACGCCTTGCGGAGGCCAACATACCTATCAACCCGGCCGCCGGATACAAGTTCACTGGCACGGTCACCGGCCCGCAAACCACTCCCGTTCTCACCACTCCCGACATCAACGGGCAGACTTTCGAAAATGTTCACGAGGGCCACTACGGTTGGCGCGCTTCGTGGATCAATGCGCGTCTTGCACTCCCTGCCAACCGCCGCAGTCTGAATCGCGGTGAGGGCACCTTGCTCAACTGGACCGCCCAGGCCAATCCGCAGTTGTATGATCTCGACACACTCGGAAACAAGGTCACCTATCCCGATCCAGGGGCCACGGATACGGGAAACACGGGCGCCACTTATATCCCGGACACGGTTTCCATCATGATCGGCATCAACGATCTCGGAGATAACAACAATTCCGCCAACCAGGTGGTCGCCGACCTTGCCACGCTCATCGATCAACTCCGCGCTGCCAATCCATCGGTGCGGATTTTCATCAATCATCTGCTTTATACCAACCAAACCACGGCCATGCGCAATGCTGTGGATGCGGTGAATGCCCAGTTGCCCGCACTGGCAATCACCAAGAATGCGGCCTCCGCTACCTCGCCCGTCTGGATTGCGGATGCCAATACCGGATTCAACGCGGTGACGATGACCTATGACAACGTTCACCCGAATGCTGCGGGTGAACTTCATGTGGGAGATCGCATCGCCGCCGCGCTGGGAATCATCGAGGAGCCCATGCCCGCCGCCACCAGTCCACCACCCTATCTCGAAGGTGGATCGGATACTTTTAACAGCCGCTTTGAAGGCAATCAGATCTGGAATGGCACGAGTTATGTCAACAGTTGGGTCGAAGCTGGCGGTGCTCTCACCAAGAGTCTTCCGGAGGCCACCGACCTCCGTGTCATCCATCCCTCCACCGGTGGTCGCTGGATGGAAGGCACTGCAACAGGTTGGAACAGCATTGCCAGCGGCTCATGGACCTTTGAAACCCGCTTGAAATGCAATGTGAATGCCAATGGATTCGTTCTCTGGCACGGTGTGGGCGCGCGCCGCATTCTGGTGGAAGTCCACGGCGGTCGCACGCAGGATCACGCCGATGGTGGCCAATCGTTCAATGTGCCTCATAACAATCTTGACGGCAATTTCCACACCTTCCGCGTGGTCCACGATGCTCCGAACAGCAAATATCATGTCTTCCGCAACGGCGTCCGGCTGAGCCCTCTCGACGGAACACCCTATGACCAGACTGGCACCGAGAGCCGCCTGATTCTCGGTGATTACACTTCGGGCGCTTTCGGAAACAATTTCGATGTCACCATCGATCACGTCCGCTTCACCAACAGCGCCCTGCTGCCACCGGGAACCGACAGCGATGGCGATGCGATGCCCGATGCATGGGAATATCAATACTTTGCCACTCTCACCGGCGCGGCGGCTAACGGCAATCCCGATGAGGATGCCTTCACCAATCTTCAGGAATTCCAAAACGGAACCAATCCCCTCATGGCAGATGGAGCCACCGCCATCAACAGCCTGCCAGTCTTTCTTCTAACGGGTGCAGGCAATGCGCAGGGAACTTCCGCCACCACCCCGCTCAACTCCCCTGCCCCGGGCACGCATCCGGCGGAGTTATCCGGTGGTGTTTGGTTTCACAATGGCAGCGCTTGGACCACCCTTTCCTCTGCCAGCAACTATGGACCGGAACTCGCATTTGCGCGGCTGCTTTGGGACAGCGGCCATCGCGACTTCGCCATCGTCAAATCCACGACTGCCATCGGTGGCAACACGCTATGGCAGAAAAACAGCGGGAACGACAGCGCCTATCAGAATCTCGTCGCCAGCGCCACCAGCGCCGCTGCCAGCCCGCCCGGCGATTTCGATGCAGTCAGTTTCAGTGCCCTGATCTATATTCAGGGAGAAACCAACAACAGCGTCGAAGCGGATGCGGCCGGGACACGGTTTCCCGAATTGTTGGACAACCTCAAAGCCGATCTCCCCGGTGCCAGCAACCTCAAGGGAATCCTCGGCGACATCGGCGGCACCGGCACGGACCGCGATACCACCCGCGCCCGCTACGCCACGCTTGCTTCTTCGCGAAGCGATATCGACCTCGCTTCCGGAGCAGGACTCAGCACCCACAACCTCGATGGACTTGGGATCCATTTCGATGCAGACAGCCTCTATCTGTTAGGCGCACGTCTTGCCGCCACCACCTTCCAGATGAATCTCCACGCCACCCGCCCGCTCCCGGCATGGACCAATCTCCACGCTTGGTATGTGGGCGATCATGCTTGTGGTTTGGATTCATCGCTCGCCGTGACCCGCTGGGGAGCTGTCCATGATGCCAGCGCCACGCGCGACCTCACCCGCCGTGTTTCCGGGCAGGTGTTTCACAGAACTGTCATGACCAATGGATTCCCACGTCAGGTCATGCGCTTCGATGGCAGCAATGACCTGTGGGCGAACAACTCCACTGAATTCGGCACCCTGACCGGAGCGCGCAGCATCGCAGTCCTATGCCGTCTCATCGGCACCGCCGATGGATATCTCTTCGATGGTTCCACCAACGCAGGCCGCACCCGCGCCCAGGTGCGCAGCGGCTCTTGGCAGGCTGGTGTAACGCCAAGCGGCGCAAGCATCGCATGGAACCTCGCCGACCCCGTCACCACGACAGCCACCTCCGGTTGGCAACGCCATGTGTTCACCTACACGCCCAATGCCGGAAATACGACAACCACCGTAGCTCACTGGATCAACGGCACCCTCGCCGCCACCATCAGTGAAAACGAAGTCACCAGCCTCGGTGGCTTGATCCTCGGCTCCAATGGGGGATCGCCATTTAGCAAGCTCCCGGTGGAGATTGCTGAAATTGCCGTTTATTCAAAATCGCTCGATGGCACGGAAATCACCGAACTCAACAACCGCTGGTCCGCCACCTGGGGAAGCCCCACTGGCCCACCATTTTCCGCACAGGTCACGCAGAATCCGCGCGAGATCCCGCGCTTCGGGGCACATGCGGTTTTGGAAATTCCGATCACCACGGAAGCGAGCGGCACCATCACCTTGGCAAGTCTCACGCTCGATCTTCGGGAGAGCCAGCCGGGCAGTGTCAGCACTTGGCGAATCCATGCGGGGACGAGTTACAATCCATCATCCGCACCGCTAGCGGAGACTTCCGGTGGGATCACCGAATGGTCACCCAGCTTGAACCTTTCACTGCCGGAAGACACCACCCGCATTTATCTCACAGCCATTCCCGCGCGCCATGCGACCTTGGGTTCCTCCATCGATGCCGCGGTGCAGACACTCAACTTCTCCGGAGCACAAACCGGCGACATCATTCCCAACAACAACGATCCGGCGGGCGCTCTCACTCTCGCCCTCATGCCGCTGTTTTCCGATGTCCGCACCAGCGGCGAAGGGGGCGTGACCACTTACCGCATCCCGGGCATCGTGTGCGATACGGATGGTATTCTTCATTCGGTCTATGATCACCGCTACACCGGTGGCAGCGACCTACCAGCGAATGTCGATGTCGGCTATTCCCGCAGCACCGATGGCGGGGCGACGTGGAGCAGCTCGCAAGTCATCCTCGACTTCGATGTCGCCGTTCCCAACTCCTCCGGAAACGGCGTGGGCGATCCCTGCATCCTGCATGATCCGGTGACCGACACCTTGTGGGTGGCGGCGCTTTGGTCCTTCGGAAACAACGGCTACAATGGCTCCGGCGCGGGCACCGATCCTGCGGATACCGGCCAGTACGTTCTGACCAAATCCACCGATGGCGGACTCACCTGGTCGCCTCCCATCAATATCACCACTGCAGTCAAAGATGATATCAATTGGCGGCTCATCTTCCAAGGCCCCGGCCATGGTCTGGCGATGCGAAATGGCACCTTGGTATTTCCTTCCCAATACCGCGACAGCACCGGGACGGTGCGCGTTTGCTCGGTCTTCAGCAATGACCATGGTGCCACCTGGGACTTTGGTTCCGGAGTGCCCACGGCATCGCCGCAGACCAATGAAAACACCGTGTGCGAACTCGATGACGGCCGCCTGCTGTTTTCCATGCGCACACCCGGCGGCTCCAACGGCCAACGCGCATGGATCCGCTATGCACCCGGCGGCACCGAACCGATGCGCAATGGAACTTGGGAAAACCTCTTCCGCTTGCCCAGCGTGCCGGACCCAGTCTGCCAAGGCAGCGTGATCCAGTGGACCAGCACGCATCGGGGCGATCCCAAGGAATTCATCGTCTTCGGCAATCCTGCCAGTTCGTCATCGCGCACCAACTTCACATTGCGGGTCTCACCGGATGGTGGCGACACATGGCCCGTCTCGCGTTTGCTCTACGCTGGGCCGGGTGCCTATTCGTCGATCTGCATCCTGCCTGACAAATCCATCGGTGTTTTGTTTGAAAAAGACAACTACACCAAAATCACCTTCGCCCGGGTTGAAGAGGCCTGGTTGATGAATCCGGCCATCGATGCGGATAACGACGGCATGCCCGATGCTTGGGAAATCCTTCATGGGCTCAACCCATCCCTGAATGACGCGGCTTCAGACGCGGACGGCGATGGTGTTTCGAACCTCAAAGAATATCCCGCCGGCACCGATCCCTTGGACCCATCGTCTTGGTTGGCGGTGAAGCAGATCACCAACGGCCCGAATATCCAACTGTTGTGGGCCAGTGTGCCGGGGAAGAGCTACCTTATCGAGGAAAGCGCCGATCTCAACACGTGGACCACGACCACTGGTAGCATCGTTCATATTGCAGTTTCACAAACCACGAGCGCCAGCATCGCCGCCGATGGATCCACCCAGCGATTCTTCCGCATCCGGGTTCTGCCCTGAAAACCGGTTTGCCAGACCGACCAGCTCACCTCCCTTGCCGTTGATCACCGGCAAGCTTAGCTCTCCACAACTCCAATCCCGATTCCCATGAAGCTCAAGTCCGTATCCGCCTATCTTCCCATCGTTCTCTCGGCGCTGGCCGCGGCCAATGCCGCTTCCATCACCCGCAGCAACACCGCCGACAACCTCAATCTCGCGGGAGCCTGGGACGGCGGAGCAGCTCCAGGCACGGGGGATACCGCCACGTGGGGTGCTGCCTCCACACTCGGCAACACGCTTGGAGCCAACCTGTCGTGGGGCGGACTCGATGTGTCCGCTGCGAGTGGAGCGGTCACCATCGGCGGAACCAACACGCTCACTCTCGGAGCCTCGGGTTTCAACACCGGTGGATCGGCAGGACTTGCCTATAACTCGAGCGGGACCATCACCCTCAACGGCCCCCTTTCCGGATCGGCAAACCTCACGCTCAATCAAAGCGCATCCAAGAACTGGACCGGCGCCGGCATGACCTCCACCAGTTTCACCGGAAACCTCATCCTGCGTGGTGGGACCGCTGCGCTGGGAGCCAACTCGAACAACTGGGTCGCCTTCGGAAACCCCACCTTCGCCCAAACCGGCAGTTTCGGATTGGACACCGGCGAATCCCTCACCAACCGCGGGGAATTCATCGTCACTGACGCTTGGGGCGACGGGACCACCAAACCGAAAATGGCGCTTTCCTCGCTCACCGGCTTCGGCGACTTCCGCAGTGACTGGGGCGGCACTGGCAACCGCACGATCTCACTCAATTCAATTTCGAATCACGAGTTTCAGGGAAGAATCGTCCAGAACAACACCACGACCCGCAGCATTCATCTTGAAAAACTCGGCTCTGGCACCTTGAGCCTCAGCGGCGAGAACAACTATCAGAATACCATCGTCGGAGCGGGGACCCTGCGGATCGGCACTGGCGGAACCACCGGCAACATCGGCGTCGGCAGTGTGAGCATTGCGAGCGGAGCCACCCTTGAATTCAACCGCAGCAACCTGTTGGATTACAAAACGAGCGCAAGAATGCGCAACGTGTCCGGCGCTGGCAGCATCGTTCTCGACGGCGGCGTGAAGTTTTTCAACTACACCGGTGCCGGCAGCGGATTCGCGGATGCCAACTCCTGGAACAACTTCTCCGGCACCCTGACCATCAAGGGCGGCTCCGAATTCCAGACCATCCGCAATGGTGCGACGGCCATGGGCACCGCCCAGATCGTGCTCGGCGATGCCTCCACCAGCGGCAAACTCTCGCAAATCGAAGGGAGTTGGACTTGGACCAACAATATCCAACTGGTCGGATCCGCCAACGAGATCATCAACAACTCCGGCACTGTCACCGGTGGCCGCTCTAACAAGCTTCAGGGTGTGATTTCCGGCAACGGCGGCGTGACGTTCAAGGACAGCACCGGATTCATGAACAACGGCGACCGCGGGTTCATCCTTACCGGCACCAATACGACGAACGGCACCCTGACCGTAGATACCTTCGTCCGTGTCGGTGGAGTATCCGGCAATGATGTCACGACGTCAGGGGGCACCGGCGGAACCTTGGGCAGCGCTTCCGTGGTCATCAACAGCGGCAAACGCCTTACCTTCACCCGCACCGACAGCCTTGTGGTGTCAAACATCATATCCGGGGACGGAACGGTGCATATCGGCAGCGCCGGCCTGCCGGAAACATCGACCCAGATGGTCACGCTTTCCGCCAGCAGCACCTACACCGGTGTCACTTCCGTCAACAGCGGGCGGCTTCATCTGACGGGTGATCTCACATCCAACATCATCGTGGCAGGCTCCGCAAAACTCTCCGGCAATGGCGAGACCACCAGCTTCCTGACCATGGCAAATGGGTCCGGCCTGATCCTTGCCGGCGGCGCCACCACCAGTGGACTCACAGCCTTGGATGGCGCCGATTTCAGTGGCATCACAACCATCACCTTCGATTCCGACCCGATTGCCAGCACCGTTTATGATGTCCTGACCTATGAGGATGGATTGGTTACCGGAGCCGAAAGTCTCAATGTCGCATGGCGGGGGACACTGACAGACGATACGATCAACAAAAAGTTCATCTTCACGGCAGGAGCAGCGGGAGATCGCACCTGGAACACCACCGATGGAGCATGGGAGCAGGGAATCGGGGCGAACTTCGCCGAAGGTGACAATCTCTTCTATGGTGGCGATACCGTGTTTTTCAACAACCCCGCTGCTGACAGCACCGTGACTCTCAACGGGATCCTGGTGCCTGACTCGGTCACCATCAACAACACCAACGCCTATACCTTCTCCGGGACCGGCTCATTGTCCGGACCCATGACATTGACCAAATCCGGACCCGGGGTGCTGACCCTTGCAACAGCCAACAGCCACACCGGCGGCACGGTCCTTCAAGCTGGCCAGCTCAACATCAACAGTGCATCGGCACTTGGTGCGACCGCCAGCCTCTTCACGATCGCCGGAACCAGCACGCTCGACAATACAAGCGGCGCCCCGGTCACGCTCACCCCCAACAACCCGCAGGCTTGGAATGCCGATTTCACCTTCATCGGCAGCAACGATCTCAACTTGGGAACAGGAGCTGTCACCTTGGGCGCGGATCGCCAGATCACAGTCAACGCCGGAACCTTGACGGTCGGTGGGGCGATCGGCGGCTCGTTCGGCATCACCAAGGCCGGTGCGGGAACCCTCAGCCTCAGCGGATCCAACAGCTATTCCGGCACCACCGCGATCAGCGCAGGCACACTCCGCATCACCAGTGGTGCAAACCTCCTGACGCCCGGGATCTCCATCGCGGGAGGAGCCGTGTTCGAGTGGGCTCCCACGCTCAACAATGCCACCTTCGCAGGCACTTTGACCGGAACCGGAAAGGTCCTTCGCTCAGACTCCAGCGCCAACAACGCCGTCTTCAGCGGTGACAACAGCAGCTTCAATGGCTCTTGGGAAATCACCGGCGATTATCTCGGTTTCGCATCGGACGCCAGCATCGGCGTGCCCGCCCTCGGCATGACTTGGAATGGCGGCGGCATTTATTTCACCGCAACCGGCAACACCCTCGCCGCCACCCGCACCATCACGCTCGGGGCTTCCGGCGGTTTCCTCAATGGAGCCACCAGCAACACCAACACCTTCGCCGCCAAATTCACCGGTGTGGGAAATCTCAACAAAGTCAGCGGTGAGCGCGCTATCCTAACAAACCCGGACAACGACTTTACCGGAGCCATCAGCATCACCGGTGGTGGCACCCTTGAAATCGGTGGAGCCGGCCGCCTTGGCAGCGGACTTTACAGCGGCGGCATCGCCATCGGAGGCGCAAACACGATCACCTTCAACACCTCCGCCGACCAGTTTCTAACAGGCGTCGTTTCCGGAGCTGGCAGGCTCGTCAAGAGCGGCGCGGGCATCCTCACTCTCGATGCGATCAACACCTACACGGGAACCACCACCATCGACGGTGGCACACTGGTGATCGGAGCGGGCGACAGCCTCTACAGCACCGGTGCCTTCTTCGGTACCGCTGCAACAACGAATCTCTTCATCAACACCGGCGGCACCCTCGAAACCCGCAACTGGCAATATGGCGACGGATTCGCATTCAACCAAATGCGCAACAACAGTTATGCCATCCGCATCAATGGTGGAGCGGTTCGCTTCACCGAGACCACCTCCGCCTTGCGCGGATTCCAGGTCGGCGCAAGTGGAGCCACACTCGAAGCCAGCTTCGGAACAAGTTATACCAAACTCGCCGGCACCGTCATTGATGATAATCTTCTGGCAGGAGTTTCCGGCGGATCGTTGACGCTGACAGGCGCTGGCGATGGAGAAATCCAGGACGCCATCGGAGCCCACGGCACTTGGGATCCATCTGCCGGGATTTTCAAAGCGGGCGCCGGAACATGGTCACTCACCGGGAACAATACCTACACCGGCGATACACAAGTCAACGGTGGCATCCTCGTCGTCAACGGCTCGTCCATTGCCGATACCAACAAGCTTGTGATCAATGGCGGCAAGGTCCAGCCAGTCGGCACGGAGATCGTGGACACCCTCTTTTTCGGCGGAGTCCAGCAGGCATCCGGCACTTGGGGCTCCACCGCCTCATCGGCCACCCATAAGGATGACGCCCGCTTCTCCGGCACCGGCGTGGTGGATGTCATTTCCGCACCGGAGGCCGGTTATGCATCATGGATCGGAGGTTTCGATCTTGGAGGTCAAACCGGCATCGACGAGGACCCGGACAACGACGGGATCGGCAACGGCGTTGAATTCGTACTCGCAGGCGGAAACCCCGAAGTTCCCGGCGGCCCGCAGCTTCCCACTGCCATCAAATCCGGCAACGACCTGATCTTCACCTTCCAGCGCGACGACCGCGCCAAGACGGCCGGTATCACGGTCACCGTCGAGGCCGGTTCAAACCTCGCCGCTTGGCCGTCCGTCCACACCATCGGTGTGGATACGGAAACTTCCAGCGGCACGGTGCTCATCACCAATGACGGCGACTCCGGTCCGGACACTGTCACGGTTACCATCCCCACATTCGGGGCCACAGAGTTCTTTGCCCGCCTCAAAGTTGTTGGAACGCCGTGAAATCGCGGAGACTTATCTAACAATCACCCTGCCCACGGACTTCCCTTTCACCACCACCGGCGTGATCCATGCATTGCCGCCGGGGCTGGGGTCGCCGTGGGCGAGGCGTTCAAGGCGGCGCACGACCATCTTCGCGACTGCTTCTGGATCGACACGGTAGCCGGAAATTTCCGGCACCAGGTGATCGAGAAAAGGTTCCCAGGCGAGAGTGATGAGGCTCAGATCATCCGGAACCCGCACCCCCTCGCTCGCCAGCCAGCTCAAGGCGGTGGCTGCCTGACGCGGGCGGGTTGCGATGACTGCGGTGGGTTTGTGTTTGAAATTCAAAGCCCTTCCCAACATCCGGCAAACACTCGCCGTCGTGCCATCCTCCACCACCACCGTCGCTTCGAAGTCCGGCTCACCGAGACTCATCACTCCGCGCACTGCGGCCTGCACACCCATCAACGATTCGGATGGAGTTAATACGATCACCCGGCGGTGGCCCATGCGCCACAGTTGCCCTGCCGCATGGCGGGCGGTGGCTTCCCAATCGACGTCCAGATGTGGCATATCAATTCCCGGGTGAGGATAGCCGCGAATCAATCCGGAGATGCGATGTTTCATGAACCATCCTTGCACCGCCGCGCTGGAGCGCAGGAGGATCCATGACGCACACTGTTCCTCGTGGATCAAACCCGCGAGCCGCTTTTCCGGATTGCGTTGTTCATACCATCCAGGCGCGAAGACTTCCAGCGATCCACCTTTGTCGGCAAGCGCATCGCGGATGCGATCGATCTCCAACAGCATCGGTTGCGGCAGTTGTTCCAAACGTCGATGGGCCAGCAGCCCGATCTTCAATGTCTTTTCCGTCGTGATTCGTTTGGAAACCTTGCCCACGATCCGCCGCCGACTTCCAGCATCGGCAGGAGCGAGCACTCCTTCGCGTTCGAGTTGCTGGAGGGCGAGGCGGATGGTATCGCGCCCAACCTGCAACATCTCTGCAAGCCGCCGCTCGCCTGGCAATGCCTGGGGCCATTCGCCGGATTCGATGCGGACCTGCATGACCCGAACGCATTCGAGCACGAGGCTGTTCCGGGCAGGCATGGGCATTTGGGACA
This sequence comes from Luteolibacter sp., assembly GCA_040399845.1. Taxonomy (GTDB): domain Bacteria; phylum Verrucomicrobiota; class Verrucomicrobiia; order Verrucomicrobiales; family Akkermansiaceae; genus Luteolibacter. Next base: position 90,926 of record JBBARN010000003.1, read on the forward strand.
TGGCGTCAATCTCGCCAGACGCAGCACCGATGCAAGCGCGAACTGGTCGGCTCGCCCCACCGGTCCGAATTCAGCGCTCCTTCAGAACCTTGCGCGCGAGACCCGATGCGGCCGCATCGCCAGTGATGAAGTCGTGATAAAGCAAGGCAGTCGCCACCTCCGGAAGATTCACGTTTTTGATGGCCCCAGTGCGCCCGGTTTCCTGGCCGGAACCGGTGCGGGTATTGCCATCCACCCGGACGCGCCCGTCCTTTTCAATCCTCTCCACCAGCCACTTGATCCCGCTCTCCGCCGCTTGGTTCCATGCGAGCTTTCGCAGATCATCAGGAGCAGTGAGCAGGATGCGTTGAAGATAGATCAAGGACACAGCGTGATAGCTGCTGTCATGTCCCCCCATTTCCGGGAATGCACCATCAGCACGCTGCAGCCGAATTCCGTCCTCGATGAAATAGCGCGCCACCTGCATCAACTCCGCATGACCGTGGATGATGCCGGTTTGCAGCAAGCCGCATCCCACAAGAAAACGCCGGTGCCCGTAAATCCGCTGGTTTTCCGCAGCCTTGAAATTTGCCGGGGAAATCATCCACAAGGCTCCTTTCAGCAAGGGCTGCTTGAGGGTGGCGACCTGTGTTTTCAATTCCTCCGCAAAGACTGACGACTCGATGAGAAGGATGGAGCGGGATGTCGCCTCTATCAGAAAACTCGCACTGTGGAATGCATCATCACAGTCAAACGAGCCATCCGGCTTCATCTGCGCGAATCCCCACTGGAGTTGTTTGAGCCCCCACTCGATGGCATCGCGGTTCCGATGCGCCACACCGGCCTCCACCCAGCGCCCGCCATCCCGCTGAAGTTCGACATACCATTTTCCGCCGCCGTTTTTCTCCCAATCATGATTGAGCGAAACCGCCCCGCTGCGTTCGCGCCAATCGGCGGGTGCACGGCGGGGAGTATTCACCAACTCCATGGCCGCCGGAGAAGCCACGAATACAGCATCGCCCGCAAAGGCAGCCAGTGGCAGGAAAAACAACAGCGATAGGAGCAAACGGCGCATGTGTGTGAAACGCTGCGGAAGCGGGTTTTCATACATTGCGCAGGAACGACTGGTTGGTTTCTAAAACCAATCCGACTGACTCGCTTGCAGAGGCAGAATCATGGGTGAATCATCCTGCTTGCCGATGGCGGGCCTGACCTGTCGGAATGCACACCGTGACCCCAGCATTGACCTTACCTTTTGCCGCTGCATTCGCGCTGGCTCCTCTCGCGCAATCCGGCAGCTTCCAAACCGCCCCGTTGCCCTCTGTGGACGATCCGATCGGTTTCGCCGGGGCCTTCGCGGGAGTTCATCGCGGTCACTTGATCGCAGGCGGTGGTGCCAATTTTCCCGATGGAGTGATGCCGTGGGATGGCGGTAAAAAAGTCTGGCACGAGAGGATCTTCGTTCTCGATCTAACAAAACCCGGCTCTTCCTGGAATCCCGGTGGCAAACTTCCCTCGCGCAATGGCTACGGCGTCTCGCTCACCGTGGAGGAAGGCATTCTCATCATCGGTGGCAGTGACGATGCGGGCCACCTCGCCGAGGTCCACCTGATGACTCTCGGCGAAAACCAGCAAGCCGTTTTCCGCCCGCTGCCCGCGCTGCCCGAACCACTTGCCCAGATGTGTGGAGCCGCCGTGGGACGCCGAATCCATCTTTGTGGCGGCATTCCGTCGCCATCCTCCACCAGTGCATCGAATCAACACTGGATCCTCGATCTTGATGCGACGGAAAGCGGATGGTTGAAGGCCCCGCCACTCCCCGCCGCCGGGCGCATCCTTGCCACAGCCGCTGCCGTCAATCATCAGTTCATCATCGCCGGAGGCTGCTCGCTCGCACCGGACGCAGCCGGCAAGGCGACACGCACTTATCTAACAGACGCATGGAAATTCGCCGACGGCAAGTGGTCGCGACTGGCTGAAATGCCACGTGCTTCCGTCGCAGCCGCTTCCCCAGCCCCCGTCATGGGAGATTCGTTTTTCATGGTCTCTGGAGATGATGGGAAACAAGCGGGGCTTCCGTCACCGTCTCTTCACAAAGGCTTCACTTCGGAAGTCTTGTGTTTGAATCTACTCAAGAACGAATGGATTCCTGCTGGCAATCTCAGTGTGCCGCCTCCGGTCACCTTGCCGACCGCACCCTGGCAACAAGGAAGCATTTTTTTCAACGGCGAAGTGAAACCCGGCGTTCGCACCCCTCAGGTATTTCTTTTCACCCCAAGCCAAAATGACTGACACGCGGCAATCCTCATTATCCAGCCGTGCATGGCTCGTCGTGGCACTGCTGGTGCCGGTGGCGCTGCTCAACTATCTGGACCGGCAGATGCTGGCATCCATGAAATTCTCAGTGATGGCGGATGTTCCCGGCATCGACAATGAGGCGGCATGGGGCAAGATTCTGGCGGTTTTCAAATGGACCTATGCCTTTCTCAGTCCCATCGGCGGCTATCTCGCGGATCGCTTCAGCCGCCGTCACATCGTGGCGGGAAGCCTGCTCGTCTGGTCCATCGTCACCTGGAGCACCGGCCATGTGCAAACGTATGATCAACTGCTCCTCACGCGGGCATTGATGGGGATCAGCGAGGCATTTTACATCCCCGCCGCGCTCGCACTCATCGCGGATTTCCACCGTGGCAACACCCGCTCGAGGGCCGTTGGATTCCACCAGATGGGCATCTACGTGGGCGTGATCATCGGTGGCTTCAGCGGGCACGTGGCGGACCACCCATCACTGGGCTGGCGCTGGGCCTTCGATACCGCAGGTATTGTGGGCATTCTCTACTCGCTGCCCTTGTTCTATTTGTTGAAGAATCCGGCACCCTTGTTAGACAATGCACCCAAGGCTTCTCCCGGAGGCGCAGTGAAGGAATTGTTAACCAACCGCTCGTTCATTCTGATGGTGCTGTATTTCACCCTGCCTGCCCTCGCCGGCTGGGTGATTCGCGATTGGGGCCCTTCCATTCTCAAATCCGAGTTCTCCATCAGCCAAGGCAAAGCCGGCGTCTCCGCCACGCTCTATTGGCAGGTTGCAGCCATCATCGGCGCCCTCCTTGGCGGCTGGCTGGCCGACCGCTGGATGCGCAAAAGCCAACGGGGACGCATTCACACCAGCGCCATCGGCATGGGGCTCGTGGTTCCCGCCATGCTAGGATTCGGCTATGCCCCCCACACCGGGATGCTGTGGCTTGCCATCGCTTTTCTGATCCTCTTCGGAGTTGGTTATGGCATGTTTGACTCCAACAACATGCCCATCCTGTGTCAAATCGCCCGCCCTGAATTGCGCGCCACCGGCTATGGCATCATGAACATGATCAGCATCAGCTGCGGCGGCATCGCGGACTGGGGATTCGGTGCTCTGCGTGACATGCATGTTTCGATTTTCACCATTTTCGGCATTTTCTCCGCCGCCGCCGTCGCCTCCGTCGTCATCGTCCTGATGATCCAACCCAAGCACACGGAGGCCGGACCAGCTCCGATCGGCCATTGAATGTTTTCCCTTTGTCCTTATTTTGTCATGAAATTCCAGCCCCCGTTCCACGAACTCGTAACTGCCACCCACACGCCCTTCCACCCCGATGGATCACTCGCTCCGGAAGTGGTTCCACTGCAAGCGCGCTTCCTTGCCGCGAATGGCATTCGCACGGTGTTCATCACCGGTTCGACCGGCGAGTCCCATTCGGTCACTTGCGAGGAAAAGCTGGTGATGTATGATGCCTGGTCCAAGGCCGCTCCCACCCACCGACTCTCCGTCATCGCCCATGTCGGTGGAAATTGCCTGGAAGACTGCAAGCAACTGGCAAAACGGGCGGGCGAACTGGATTTCACCGCCATCAGCGCGCTGGCTCCTTCCTATTACAAACCCGGCAGTCTGCGCAGCCTGATCGATTGCTGCGCCGCCATCGCTGCGGAAGCGCCGGGCACGCCTTTCTATTATTATGACATCCCTGCATTGACAGGCGTGAATTTCCCCATGGAGGAATTCCTTCGTCAGGCACCGGCCCGGATCCCCAATCTCGCCGGCATCAAGTTCACCAACCCCGACCTCGTCTCCTACCGTCGTTCACTCGATGCCGCCGGCAACCGCTTCGACCTCCCCTGGGGTGTGGATGAAACCTTGCTCGCCGCGCTGGCCACCGGCGCACAGGGCGGCGTGGGCTCCACTTACAATTGGGCGCCCCGACTCTATCTTGATCTCATCGCCGCATTCCATAGCGGCGATATGTCGGAAGCCGCCCGTTTGCAGTCGGTTTCCATTGCCATGATCGATGCCATCGCCGCCACTGGATTTCTCGGCACCGCCAAGGCGCTGATGAGCCATCTCGGAGTGCCCGTCGGCCCTGCGCGATTGCCATTGGGCAATCCGGATGAAAACCAGATCGAAACTCTCATCGCCCGACTCAAGGCACTTGGTTTCGATTCATGGGGAGCCAAAGCCGCAGTGGAAAAATCCGCCGAACTCGTGCAGGCATAGCTCGATGAATCTCCGGCATTTTTACGAAAAACAGCTTTTCAGGGACTGCCTTCCCTTCTGGTTTCCGCGGGCGGTCGATGAGCAGCATGGCGGTTTCCTCCATTGCTTCGATGGCGATGGATCGCTGGTGGATGATGACAAATCCGTGTGGGCACAAGGGCGCATGAGCTGGATGTTGCTCACGCTCTATCTGGAACATGAGCAACGTCCCGAATGGCTCGCTTGGGCGGAAAGCGGCTTGCGGTTTCTCGAAGGGAAATGCGTGGATCCCGCCGATGGGCGCATGTTTTTCCATGTGGCGAGGGATGGCACACCCATCCGCAAACGCAGATATGCTTATAGTGAAAGTTTCGCCGCCATCGCCTTTGCCGCGCATGCCGCCGCCACCGGCAGCAATGCATCTGCGGACAAGGCCCGCCATTGGTTTGACCGCTTCACGGATTGGAATTTCACGCCGGGACGCATTCCGCCCAAATTCACCGGAGCCCGCCCCATGGAAGGCATCGGCACCCGCATGATCACTCTCGTCACGGCTCAGGAATTGAGAAAACACTTGGGTGAGGACGAAAAACTCAATCGTTGGATCGACCGCTGTCTGGATGATATCATCCGCCTCTTCGTCAAACCCGAGCTTCAGGTGGTGATGGAATCCGTGACTCCCGATGGCTCGATTTCCGATCACTTCGACGGCCGCATGCTCAATCCCGGCCATGCCATCGAGGCCGCTTGGTTCATCTTGGAAGAAGCATCCCATCGCAAAGACGACTCCCTCTGCAAACTTGGCTGCGACATGCTCGACTGGATGTGGAAACGCGGCTGGGATGAGGAATTCGGCGGCTTGTTTTATTTCCGCGATGTCCACCACAAGCCCGTGCAGGAATATTGGCACGACATGAAATTCTGGTGGCCACAAGACGAGGCTCTCATCGCCACGCTCATGGCCCACCGGATGACGGGAAATCCGGACTACCTGATCAAGCACCTCGAACTCCGCGAATGGGCGTTCACCCATTTTGCAGACCCACAACACGGCGAGTGGTATGGATACCTGCGCCGCGACGGGACTCCGGCCAATACCCTCAAAGGATCGTTGTGGAAATCCTTTTTCCATCACCCGCGGGCGCTTTGGAAATGTTCCCAACTCGCCCCCGCCCCCGGATCGCCAAGCCCTTGAGCGGCGGACAGACCGGGATTCCAACCCATTTTGCGAGCCACTTCATGCTTGCACAACGCTCCGCCCCTGCCTAATTCCCCCGCGCCATGGCTTCCGAAACCACACTCATTCTGTTCAAACCCGACGCTGTTGAAAAAAACCTGACCGGCAAGGTGCTTGCCCGCTTCGAGGATGCCGGCTTTGTCGTTCGCGGCATCAAAATGATGCAACTCGACGATGCCATCCTCCGCGAGCACTACTCCCACGTCGCCGACAAGCCGTTTTTCCCCGAAATCGTCACCTTCATGAGCCGCACCCCGGTCATCGCACTCGCCCTTGAAGGCGGAGACGTGATTGCCAAGGTGCGTGACCTGCTAGGCCCCACCAACTCCAAGGCAGCCCCCGCCGGAACCATCCGCGGCGACTTTGGCGAGGACATGATGGTCAACGTCTGCCACGCCTCCGATTCCACCGAAGCCGCCGCCGCCGAGCTCAAGCGCTTCTTCAAGGATGGCGAAGTATTCGCCGGCTGATCGATCCTCCGAATCTCAAACGTTTCCATCAGGGAGCGGGCTGCAAGGCCCCTCCCTTTTTTGTGCCGCCATGGAAACCTTCAGCCTTCTCCAAAAGTCGCTCGATCAAACCATCGACCGACTCTCCCTCGAAGACGCATCGGATGCAGCCCCTTCTGTAGCGCGGGCGGATTGCGCAAGGCTGCATCGGGAACTGAATGGCATTCTCATTTCCGGACTTTCCAGGACCGAGGCACTTGCCTTCCAAGCTGCTCTCGCTGGTAAAGATTTTCCCACCGATCTTGTGGCGGACAAGAGTTTGCCACAGCTCCACGAAAGTTATCAGGTTCAGCGGATTTCGCGCACTACCGAGACCCTGGTCCTCATCGATTCGATGGGCCGCATCCAATCACGGCCCTTGGCGGATCTCGTGTTTCTTGCTGCAGGACATCTCAAACGCATCGAATTCAAAACCACATGGAACCAACATCTCGACTTCGGTGGTGGCAGCGGCGACCGACACGGGGGCATGCCACGCTTTGTGACCGAGCGTGAGTTCACTGAGGAAACCGAATTGGAATTCCGCATCGATTTCTTCTTCTGGTCATCGCCGAACAGAATCCACCTCGCCCTTGGCAAGGAAAACGCCATTTTCCATGAGGGCCTGCCGTTGCGCCTCAAGAACGACGCGGCGCTCAAGTCGCTATTGACCTCCCTCTCACCTCTGCTTCCGAGCGAGCGTCTGAATGTCTGCATGCGGGATCCGTCAGTCGCCAGAATTTATCCAAACCTTCAGAGTTATGAAAAGGAGATCCGTTGGCACTTCCACCGCATTGCCTCAGGCACCAAAACTCCAGATTGATGTCCTCCACTCCTGCATCCACCCTCCCGCCTCATCGGCACCGAAGTATTCAGCGCAAGTTCCAGACTCTTCAACCCCTTCTGGCTTGTCGTCAGATGAAAAATGACTGCGGCGTTTCTGGCAGGATCAATGCAGAACTGCATGCGGATTGAGGGCTCGCCCCGAATTCAAGGTGCCACTTTCACCCGGTAGAATCGATGATTGCCACCACCGGCACCAGAATGGATGAACACCGTAGTGCTTTCTTCTGCCAAAACTGGCGCTCCGATGTCCTGCCACGAGTCGGGAAGCAGTGTCGTGCTGGTTTCCAGTTGGTAGGTCTTTCCTGGCACGGTGGCCACCGTAACGGTGACGTCATTGCCGTCGATGCCGGTGGAAATCGCCTTGAACAGGGACGTCGGGTCCAAGGGATTGGTGGCAGCAAGTTGCTCGGAGGCATTGTCCTGGCCATCGCCATCACGGTCGGCCGCGGGGTCGAGCACTTCGATTGCCACGCTTGAACTGCTGTAGGGACCGGAGATGCCGGCATTGTTGGTCTGCCGGACGCGCGCATGCACCAGGGTCCCGAATGCCAATCCGGAGAGGGTGGCGCTGGTGTTGGCGGTGGCGGCGTTGAACAAATCCGACGCTCCGGGAGTGGTTCCGACTTGAAGGTGGAAACCGGAGACCCCACCGAGAGGATCGCTGGCGGGAGACCATGTGAAGGTTACCGAATCGCCGATGGCGTAGCCATAAAGGTTGGCCACGTTCGGAATACCGGGCGCTGGCGGCGGTGTGACATCATACAACTTGAGATACTGGGCCTCGAAGGGTTGCTGGTTCCATGCGGGATCCGCTGGATTGGCAGAACTGCCCACGGTCGGAACCTTTTTGAGAGCGACGAGGAAACCATTGTTTTTGAGCTGGGCACCCGAATAGCCGGCACTTGGCCAAATCCATGCATCGCGGCGACCGGTCATGCCGAGTGACGGGTTCTCGTAGGCGGCAATGTTGCGAACGTTGTATTGACGGGAGTCCTGCACACCGATCAGCGGAGCAAGCGAGCCGGGAATCTTGAAGTTGTCCTGCTGGTTGTTGCTGCGATCGAGGTTGGCGAAGGCGATCACCACATCCGAGACTCCTGGAGATGCTCCCGGACTTTGATATTTTGCCACGGCATGGATTTTCGGATTCGCGCCATCGCCGCTGAGGAACCAGCGGTTGGATGAACGCAGGGACGGGGAAAACTGGCGCGCCGCTCCGATTCCTGCATAGACCGGGAACAATTGATCATTGCCGAAATTCGAGTCCAGCCATGCCGGTTGCATCGAGTTGAATCGTTTGAAGTGGGGAATCATTTTTCCGAAGTTCAACTCATAGTGGTTGTAACCAAAGGTTTCCGAGATGCCCAATTCCTGCCCTGGGAAAAGCATCGGCACGCCGTCGATGGAGCCAGCAACGCTGAAACGAATGAGTGCCTCCCAAGGATCCGAGTAATTCTTTTCGTCATGGGAAACATTGTTGATGAGGACCAGTCCCTGACCGTAGGCATTGCGGCGTTGCTCGAAGATGTTGCGGTAGTCGCTGGCGCTACTGGCGGATGCGAGCGGGAAAACGATGTTCTCATTGAGGATGTCGAAATGGCGGTTCGAACGATAGGTGACGGCACCACCATCGAGCGACTCCGACATCATCACGAAGTTCCACTTGTGAGAGCGGGCGACATTGATGATGTATTCCCATGCTTGGGGTGGCAGTCCCTGGCCGAAATCACAGCGCAGGCCGTCGATCCCGCGGGCATCCCAGGCGTAGCGCTGGGCTGCGGTGAGGCCGGATTCCGTTGATGAATTGCGATTCTCGCCGGGCGGACGGGTCTTATCCAACCAGTGCACGCCGTAGCGTGCGAAGTATTGCCAAACCTGCCGGGTGACATTGCGGGGTATTGTGGTGCCCGGGCCCTGATGAAAATCCACCGCAGTCCACGTCGGATGCGTGGCATCAAAGACATCAGACTCATTCAGATAGTTGCCACTCTGTGCCGTGTTGGGAACCAATGCAGAGTAAACGCCGAAGAAGACATCTTTCACGTCGTTCCATTTGCCGAAATCGAAACGATCCGGCCCGGGAGCAATCGAGTTCGCATCGAATGCCCGTTGATCATAGTTGTTTGTGCGCGAGAAGAAACGGGCATCTCGGCTGCGAATCTCATCGGTTTTCGACCATGAAGCTCCATGGGGTTGGAATAACTCGACGCCGACGTCGTGGACTTCGATATCAAATGCCGTGTGATTGATTGGCGCATCGAGCATGATACCGACATCCTTCGTATCCGCGGAAACCACAAAATTCTGCCAGGCGCTCATGGCCGCATCGCGATTGGTCTGACTGAGCAGGTCGGCATTGTTGAAGGGACTGCCGGAGAAATTCTTCGTCATGATCGGGCTGACTTCGAAGAAGTTTTTGACGGCATAAGGGCTGCCCGGTTCATAGGGAGGGTTGCCACTACCCCAGCCACCAAACGGTTCGCGGCCGTCGCGGGCCGGCGGATGGATTGGCTGAAACCACAACCAGTTGGCCCCGAGTGATTTCAGATAATCGAGATCCCAGCGGTTGTTGAGGTTGTGGGGTGCTCCGAAAGCATTGTGCATGTCCTCGATGGTCGAGCGCCCGGCGAATGTATCATCAACTGCCTCGATGTTGAGCACATTGATTTCATAGAGCACCATGTCGCGAGCATCCTGAGGGGAAATGGTGATCGCGTGGTCACGGCGGTTGGCAGCCGTGTTTGAATACCAGCGCCAATTGGGATCTCCGCTGACTTTCCAGCGGGCGGTGAGGCGGTAGGCACCGGTGCGATTGGCAGGGAGATCGACCACATAGCGACCGGGACCATCAAGCGTCATCGCGTGGGCCTTGTAATAGTGGCCATCGTCTCCCGCCACGATCGAATTGCCATCGGGGCCGGAGATCCCATCCGGATATCCATCATTGTTGGCATCCATTCCGGCTCGGTCCCGGCGATTGAGATTGGTATAAACTTCGGCAACCGTGATATTTGGCTCTCCGGGTTCGAAGGCAACCCGAAGGTTGTGACTTTCACCCGCGATTTCATCCACAAACAATTTGGTGGTGGTATAGTTCGCATTCAGCGCGCCTGAACTGTCGGAAGTGATGGTAAGCACCGGGTCCCCCACATTTCCATTTTGATAGATGAATGTCTGGTTGTCAGTTCCCGCCGAATGATCCGCGAATTTCTCCTCGTTGGTTTCCGGATTCCAAAGTCCGATGCGGTAGCGGATTTCATCCCCCAAATCGAGGGTGGCGAGCACATTGCTTAGCGTTCCGCGCCACCAGGCGGCGTTGCCATTGCCCGAGGGGTCGCCTTCCGTGCCGTCGAAAACCAGCGGGACGGCGGTGGTTGAGGCATTTCCGGCAACTCCGAGGGCGCCGACCGGAGGGGTGGCGTCCAAGGTGTAATAAACCGCCCCTTGCGTCGCCCAGCGGCTGGTGGTGGAGTTATCTTCGCCGATATAGCCGGTTTTCACCCTCACCTGCAAATCATCACCCGCGAGGATGCGGTTGTTTTCATGAAGAATCCAACCTGGCCGATTACGGATCGAAAATGGGCCGGACCTGGCGATGGTTTCGTTGGTAGTGGTGCTGCTGCCGCCGACATCATTGCCGAAGAGATAAGTGGTTTCCGGATTGGAACCGCTGAAGGTAACCCGCACATAGTATTCAATCACGTCCGTGGCGGCGATGGCGGCACTTGGCAAGGTGGCCTTCCAGTATTGATTGAGGACATTGCCGTTACTTGGCCAATTGAGATGGAATCCAAGATTCACCGACTGCCATGCACCGGGCGCGCCACCGCGAGGAGTGGTGCGATAGACGACCGTACCGCCATTCTGGTCTCCGCTGGCACCGTTGTTCTTGTAGAATCCCTGATAAATGATCACGTCACTATCCTTTACCTCGTAAAGTGGCGTGCGCATCCGGGTGCCGATCTGATTCTCGAGGGTGGCGGGCAAATGCCATACCGGCCCTGGTGCGGCAATGACGGGGGTTCCAAGCACGAGCCATCCCATCAAGCAGAGGGCTGCCAACAGGTTTCTGAGGAATATGGGTTTCATAACAAATCTGCCGGGGATGAATCGGAAACGGGTTGCATCCAATCCCATCCCTCAAATGTTTGCGATTCAAGATGGGTTTAAATCGATTGTAGAAGGGCCCGTCAATCGCTTCCCAAACACCAAAAAAGAGCCTGTCGGAAACAATCCCAACAGGCTCTTTAAGAAACAACAATTATCCAATCAAATCAGCGGCGCCGACGGAGCATGAAAACGGCTCCCAACAGCCCGAGCGCAGCACTGGATGGCTCGGGAACGACGGAAAAGTTAGCCTTGAAATTCGAGCCGCCATTGTTCGAGTAGGGATCACCCTGATTCGTGAAAGCACGGAAGAACACCTCCAAGGTGTAATCCCCGTTGCCGTAAGTGAGCCCGAGAAGGTTGATGGGGGTCGTGTTGCCCCATGCCTGATCGCCGAACCCTGTCACCGAGGAGCCGGCGAGGTTGGTGAAGGTGGCATTGGACTGGAAACCATAGCCTACGGTCGTGAAGCTTCCTGGAGTATCCGAGGAGAAGTAAACGCGGTATTGCATCTGCCCGCCAGTCACATCCCCTCCTAAGTTCTTGAAGGTATTGATCTGGGACTGCGTGAGGCTGAGGGTGTCCGTGAGTTCGAAGGTGCCGAAATTGGCTCCCTGAATGTTGGCAACGCTGCCGAAGTTCTCCCCCTTGTAGACCGTGGACGTGGAGGTGGTGATCTGGAGGTAACTTCCGAAAATACCGGTCGCTCCGAAGGCTGCACCGGAGGGGATCATCGTGGCGACGAGGATGAGGTGTTTGAGTTTCATGGTTTTACAAGATGGGCTTCTGCTTTTTAAATGACGCTCTTTTTTGAACCCGATCATTCGGTTTCAAAGGGATTTCAAAATGGGAAATGTGCGGGGACGGAGAATGGTTTAAAATTTTTGTGATTTTTTCCGAAGTCGGTCCCTGGCGCTTGATTTTCGGCAATCAAGGGACTGGAAGGCCGATTTCCAAGCGGTAGAAGCGTTTCTGCCGGTTGGCTGCGGGCGCTGGATCAAAGCGCTCGAAGGAGGGATCCGCCACCATTCCAGTGGTGTTGGTGTCGGGCGGCAACGAGGTCCAATCCTCCAGATTATCGCTCAGCAAAATGCGGTAACGGCGGTCTGGAATGACGGGGAACTCCAATCGCACTGATCCATCGGGCTGGCGTTCCGCCCTGAGCTGCGGAAACAGGTTGCGATCGTCGATGACGGGATTGAGACCGACGAGCCACTCGCTGGAGGTGTTGATGCCGTCGCCATCGGGGTCGCCCTGGGGACCATTGTTGACGTTGGCGGACCCATCGTCCGTCGTGCTGAGGCCGTAGAGATCCTCCCAATCGTCCGGCAGCCCATCATTGTCGGCATCGTTGTTGGAGAGGCCAGCACTCAATTCGACATCGAGGGTGAAGGAAGTCGTCACGCCATGAACCTCGATCTGCTCGGTGTGGGCCTGGTTGCGCATGTTGATGGTGTCCGGAGCAAAGGTCTGGGTCGCGGTTGGAGCCTTGTCGATGGCTGCTGCATTGATCTGAGATCCGCCGAGTCCGGGCCCCACACAGCGCACCGCAGTGGTGATGCTTTGGTTCCGGATCGACTTCGCTCCATCTACGGGAGGCAGGGAGACAAGGTGGGACTGACCGCTAACAAGAAGATCCTCAAGGTCCGGGGAGAATCCGAATCGGACGTAGAGCGCACTTGCATCACCACCCAGTTGATAGCTTGCACGGAGCCGGTTGGAGAGATCATCAAGCACGATGGTCTTGCTGATTTTTCCATCCGGGGAAATGAAGGTCCAGCCGTTGGATCCGGCAGCACCGACACTATAGAGGTCATTGACATAACCGGCATTCGGCCCGACCGCGAACCAGTCCTTAAAGCCCGATGTGCGGCGTGCCCCGGTTCCGCCGATGCCGTTGTCATGGCGGGTGCCTTCCTCCTCGGTCTCACGGTCATTGTAGGCGAGGAAGTTTCCGGAAACCTGATGGACCGTTCCATTCACCGGGTTGCGCACCCACGAGGCGGTCATCCTTCCACCAAGGGCTTCGAACAAGGCGAAAACCCGGTCGTTTTTGAGGATAAACTCGTTTTCACCATCGAGATCAACGTCGGAGGCAAGGGCTGCGGCCGTCGTTGGAGGGTTGGCCGCCCATGCCTCGACAGCGGCATAAATCGCAGCGAAGCGGAGTTGGGACTGGCTGCGGGCAGCGACTTCGGCGAGCGCATTGAAATCGCCATCGGGATTGGTGTAGGCACCGGTGCTGTATTTGCTGAGGTCACTATTTTGCTGATTATGGAAGGCGGTGAGCAAGGTGGCGGCATGAGCGGTGGCGCGGGCGAGGAATCGAGGCGATGTGGTGCCATGGTTTCCGGTAAGGGTGGAGACCGCCGTCCATGATAGATCCGCGAGTTTCCCATCGGAGAGCGTTTGCATTCCAAAGCTGCGGGATGGAGACAGGGGCACGCCGGGGCGGATGGCGAAAATCTTATCTAACAAACCTTCTTCGCGTCCTGGCTGTCCGAGATACCAGTGATCATAGTTTTCCTGCGTCGCGTGATGGATCCAATCCTGCGAAACCTTCGTCAGGGTGGGAGAGCCTCGTTCAATGACATACCAGGCGTCGCCATTGCCATCGCGGTTGATATCAATTTCAGCGTTGGCGATTTGTTCAGGTGTGACGATGCGGATCCATGGCCTGTTGGCGGCCCAGCGCAGGTTGCGGTCATAGGCGGCAGCACTGGCGGAGGTGCCAAGTTCCTCCCACCAGTTCTGGATGACCACCACTTGATCCTGAGTCCCACTGCGGGCTTTGCGATGGAAAAGATTCCGCCAAGGATCCGGGAAACCATTGTCCAGGTTTTGATAACGGTAGGATGAGGCCTGATCGTTGATGACAAAACAAGTGACACCATGATAACGGTTGAGCCGGTAACCATCGTCAGAAAGCGCGGTGTTGCGGCCCTGCCACACAAAGAGATGGCGCATCTGATCGATGAAGGTGTGGGTGTAACCCATCGCGGAAATGCGCGGGAAAACCGTGGCATCCGCGACGCGTTCCGGATTCCAAAAGACCTGTGCGGACGGCGTTTGCTGATAGATGCGTTGCATCATATCAGCCGCGAGCGCCTTGTTGTCCTGGTTATAGGCATTCGAGAAATAACCGATCATGTGATCGCTGAAGGTCGTGCCAAGCAACTCGATGTTGCCAGCGGCCATGCGATCGCCAAGGCGCTGATTGAACGCGGGACCATCCCGCCACGATTTGTTCGCAGCGGGGTCCACAGCCGCCCATTGCATGGCAGTGGCGAGAGTGGGGGTCAGGTGGAGCGTGAGCGGACGGTCAAATGCCTCGTGGGCATCGATGAGGCGGTGATACCCTGTGGCAAAACCGGAATTGATCAATCGCTGGGTTTCCGCGCCCGGCAGCACCGGTTGGTGGCCGTGGGTGAGAAAGACCATTTTGGCGGCCTTCCGCTGGTCGGGATACAATCCGTTGCCGGCGGCACCGATCCAATTGTAAAGGCGTCCATTGGCAGCGATGTTGGCCTGAGCGCTCCAATTGTCCTCCGCAAGCCAATCGTCTGTGATAGTATCCCGAATATCATTGCGCCCGCCAAGGTCGCCGGCACCGGGGCCACCGGGACCGCTGTTGTTGGTCCCGTCGCGGGTGGTGAAAACCTGATAGTTCAACTTCGACAGACCATTCCATCCCGCATCAATCAGTGCCTGCCGGCTAATGGAAAATTCCACTGCATCGAGTTCGTGGTTGAAATAAGCCCTGCCGAAGCCGTTCGGAGAGTTCTGATCCCGGACAATGACGCCATTCGCCCCGGTGAGCGACTCGTTGACTGAGGTGGAGTTTACCGCCGGATTGCCATCGATATAAACGCGCCCGTTGTCTGTGTGATAACATGCAACGACCGCCTCCCATTTCATTTCCGTGAGGAGATCCACATCGTCCGGCGGACTGGCCTCACCGCTGGCAGGGTTGCCGGTGTCGATGACGACATAGATGTCGAGATTGCCGACCTCGGCTTGCGGACGGAGGTCCTGCATGTCGAGGCGGAAATAGAAATTGCCATCCGCACCGCCATCGCGGGCATAGAAGGCCACCATGTCACGCGAGGTATCGAAACCATCCCAGGCCCGATAGACATCACCACCTTGGTTGTTGCTCCCCTCGCCCTGGAACTCATCAAAGGAAATGATATCATCCACCGTCCAATCGGTGAAATCATGATCATTGACAGCCTGCCCGCGAGTGACGGATTCACCAGGACCGATGACGATGGAATTGGCGGGTGGTGGCTCGCTGCCATCGAAGACAAGCGGCTTCGTGCTGTTCTGGAGTTCCTGAAGATTGGTAAAACCATCCGAATCCGGATCGCCGCCCGCACCTTGACCAGCGGCTCCCGGGTCGCCGGTTCGCAAGTTGATGATCCCATTATCAAGCGGATCGAGACCGGTGGTGGTCTCCCATGCGTCGGGCAGCCCGTCACGATCGGTATCCGCATCGAGGGGATCGGTCTCCAGCCAGATCACACGTGGATACGCCCCCGCAGGAAATGCCGCATCGAGCGCAGCGCGGTTGACGGCCCGTGATCGAACACCTGCCAGATTGGAACCGATGAGATAAGCCGAGTTCGCTGGAGCGGATAGATCGAACTCTTCTGGTGGTGAACCGGCCGATGCAATGAGTTGCAGATCGATGCGGCCGTTGCGATTGCCGTCCTCAATGCCATCAGGACTGCCATCGGCATCGGTATCCGCGGAATTCGGGTCGGTTTCGAGGAACCGAGCCTGAATTGAAAGTGCACTTCGATCCACGCGGGATGAATTTCGAACTGTGGCAGGAGATGGGATCACGGAAGTCGCAACACCACTTCCATCGACCAAAGCGATATCCACGCGGCCGTTCCGATTGATATCTTCTAACAAGTCGCGCTGACCATCGTCATCCGTGTCGGGTTTGCCGGGGTCCGTCATCGAACCACCGATCTGATCGGTGCGCGAACGATTGAAATCATAACGTGGATGTCCGGAGTTGTCGGTGGTATTGAAAATCGGCGGATCAACGTCGGCGACGAAGTTCGGAAATCCATCGCCATCCGTATCGCTGGCGACGTTGGTATCTGCAATGAACGCGGCGGCGATGCCAGCTTCGAGACCGTCGGGCAGCAGGTCGTCATCCGTGTCCGGAGAGACCGGGTTGCTCATGCCGGCAATGCGCCAGAAATGCACGTCGCCATTCGTCCATGTCTCCGAATTGGAAGTCGGCAGTTCCTTGCGGGTAAGCTCATCCGAATCCGGGACGCCATCGTCATCATCATCATTGTCCAATGGATTTTCCGCAACAAACTGGCGGATCACAACCGTGACATCCCGGCGGACCGTGGCGGCGACAGGACCACTGGGAACGAGGATGGCATCTGCACGCAAACGATAGCTTCCCGCATCGAGTCCCGACCAGCGGAACTCCCAGATTTTCGTGGTGCCGGATTCCTGCATGCCGATGAACGTGACCACGCCACCGCCGATTTCAGGCACCAGATTGACTTCCTCGACTCGTGTATCGGTATCGACCCGCACGGTGTAGGAGCGATCATCTGGAGTCGGATTCGCAAGAGCTGGCAGAACGACTTCGTAGATGCGTCCATCGCTGCCGACTGCGGGCGGATTGGTGATGGCAATGTAAGGTTTCTCACTGACGGCCGCGCGGACGATGCGGGTGGCCCCGAGGGTGACGCTCGAACGGGTGTGGGTAATGCCGATGTGATGAAGAAATTCCGGATCCCCATTGTAGAGAGCGGGAATCGGAAACGCTAGAGCATGATATTGCGCCGTCTCATTCCGGATGATCTGGTAGGACGAGCGGGGTTGCGGCTGCGCATTGGTGGCGGATCCGCTCAGGGTGCTGCCGATGGAAACAAGAAACTCGTTGATCAATTGCGCATCGGAAACTCCGTCACCGAGATTTTTGGTGAAATAGGCTTTAAGGACATAATCATCATTGACCGTATTGCCATCCGCCTGCGGGTAAGCAACAAAGAGCCGTGTTTCCGGGCCGGCGGTATTCACCGAGCGGATGAGTGTCGTGTAGTGGCCATCCGCGTCACTGAGAGATTGGTCCGCACTGGAAGAGACCTCCTTGAGACGCACCTTGATTTGAGCGGTTCCGGAAGATGGGATATTGCGGTAATCAAAGCGCCATTCGAACAAACCTGACTCCGCAACTTGTGGGCTTGGCTGGACTTGCGTGGCCCGCACCCATGACTCGGCGAGATCATCGTCCCAAGCGTTGTTTCCATTGATGTCCTCGAATGGCTCGCTGACATCGCGAATGCCATTGTTGTTCGCATCCGTATACGGCTCAAAGCCCATTCCATTGCCGTTGAGCACACCGGTGGAGGCATCGTCGTTGGCGGATTCCGAATCGACAACCTGATACCAGACTTCCTTCACGGTCCGGTCGGTCCGCACCACCACACCGTAGTTTTGGGAGTTAAGTGTATCGTTTTGCGATGGAAATGCAATCTCTCCATCCGGGCGCTCGGCGTCGTAATAGAAAGTCTGCACATAAGTATTGTAGATGGGCGCTCCATCCTGAAGCGGATTGAGATTGCCAATGCGCTTGATGAATGCACGTGCCCGCAGCACATGGAATCCTTCGTCGAGTCCAGTCTGTTTGGCCCACGGCCATTCGCCGTAGGGCTTGGAGGCATCCTGCACGCGAGCATAGTCGTTGCGAGGGAAATACTCGATGGTTTGCGCGTTGAATCCATTCACTGCGAATTCGGTCATCATGTTGCCGATGCGCGAAGTGGCGGCGGCGTTGCCGGGGAACCAGGATGAGACACCCGCACTCTTGAAGATGCCGATTTTATATTTGAATGTGCCGAATGTTGGTTTGGGGATGGTGGCACCCATCCACCAGTCGTTGGAATCCTGGTTGTGGCTGTAGTTCATTTCTACAGCCCGGGTGCTGCCTGTCCCACTGCCTCCGGCACCTTCGGGGTTGCTGCCATCGGTGGTGAAATAGCAGAACATCCTGAAGCCGACTCCCACTCCATTGGGTTTTGCCCAAAGCGATATCGTGCTGGCATTCTCGGCGTATTGGCGGGGTGGAAGCCCACCCGGCCAGCCACCCGCCGGGGTGCCGCCGACGTTGTCTTCGGGATCGTGATAGAGAAACGAGGCGATATCACCACCGAGATTGTCATAGTTGTTGGCCGCCGCTGGCCCATTGGTGATGTTGAATCCCGACGAGCCGATGATTTTGGCATAGGTCTCCGCACCTGCGGAACCGAGTTTGTTGCGGGTGGTGTCTTTTGCAGCGAATTTTTCCCCATGCATTCGCTGGACGAAGGTCGGCTGCTCATAGCCATGAAAGACATCTGTCGACAGCCCGGGCGGATTGTCCCGTTTGGCAGGATCGGTCCCCGCACCATTGAGATCAATGCCGCCATTGAGTCGGAACAAAACGTTTTCCGCAGATCCATCGGCGCGCACCACAAACTTCAGGTCCGAACCTTGGGTAACCCGCGGGACCTGATATCGGTATTTGAAATCCGTCGGATTCTCATCGGGCAAGCCTTTGGGATTGAAGGCCGGATCGCCATCCGGGCCATCTTTCCGCTCCACCGTGACGGAGCCGACCGCCTGTCCGCCATTCTGATAGATTTCAATCGCACGACCACCAGCTTGGGTCCAAACAGGTGCTGGGTCCGGGTTCTTCCATGAAAAGACATAATAGCCACCCGGGGGCACGATCACGCCATTCGGGTTGGCAATGTTGGCTGAAACCGCGCCGCGCCCGCCGCCACCGTCACCAAGGGTGATGAAAAAGCCGTTCAGCGACTGGCTGTTCGCTGCCGCGCCCCGCGCATACTGCCAAAGGCGTGCACCCGGTGGAAAGCTGGTGGTGAAATTCTGACCCACTCCGTTCGCGAAGTTGTCATTGACCATCACCAAGGCTACCGCGCCAGCCGCATCATTGGAGGCCCCGGAACGACGGTCGATGCGTTCGTAAGCAATGAGATCGGAGCTGCTCCAAGCTCCCTTCTGGGATCCGCGGGCGAAGTTTTGGTGAATCTGCATCAGGTTCGGCAACCGGGAATCGCCGAACTGCCCGAGGAAAGCGGTATTGGCATGTCGCGGAAAGGCCCCGCCACTCTGGCTGAGGGTCTCCGCTTGGTAGTTGCCATCGGTGTAAACCAACGGCAGTCCGGCTCGCGTAAAATAGAACGCATGCTGAAGCTCACGGCGTGCGGCGTAGTCGCTGTCGTGACTTTGCGCGTGCATGACGGCCACGGCTGGATCGAAGCCACCCGACCCGGGGGCGTCGAAGCCATTGAGCCCGGCCGACGGATTGCCGAGCAGGTTGTTGAAATTGCTGCGAAGGTCGTTATCCACGAGCCGCATGCCCCGTGCAACGTAGCCGCCATAGCCCGGTGGCTGGCCGAGATGTTCACCGAAGAGCATGGCGTCGTCGCGGGGTTTTTCCGCATCGAAGAGCGTATCACGGTGATTGCCCCAATCGGAAAACCCGCGGGTCAGGTTGAACTGGGCCTGGGCTTGGCCGGTGTAGCCGTAGTTACTCGCATCCGCCCCGATACCGGAGGCACCGAAAAAATCTTCCGGTGTGTGCTTCACCGCATCGAGCCGCAGACCATCCGCCCCTGTGCGGTCCATTTTCCAGCGCACGGCACGATGCAGCATGTCTTCAACCAGCTCCGTGTAATAATCTGAATTGGCCGCCAGAAACCCGGGGGTGAGCCCATTGTTCGGGCCGAAACCGACATAGGTTCCCTCATTGTTCGAGTGTTTCTGACCAGGCGCGCTTGGTTTGTAACAGTATAACTCCGGATTCTGCGGATGCCTCAGGAAACGGATCTTGCGGATGCGATCACCTTCGTTGCGGCCGAAGTTGTTATTCCAGTCGCCAGGCTCGGTGGCGATGTCGATGAGGTCGGAAAGCCCCAAGTGCTGAACTTGCCAGGCGTCGCCCCAGCTGCGGGTATTGTCCCACTTCCGGTAGAATCCCTGCTCGGTCACCCGCAGGTGAAAGTCCTCCGGAACGAAGCCCGGATAGACATCGATCGGCGTCGATTCATTGTATCCGGGAATATCGAACGCGTTGTGGTTCATGATATTGTCGAAATACACACGAATCCCGAAACGGTGGGCGGCGCGCATCAGACTGAGCAGATCCGCCTCCGTGCCATAGCGGGTGCCAAGCGTCCCGCGCTGGTCTTTTGAGCCAAGATCGAAGCGGTCCCAGAGATCGTATCCCACCGATAATCCGCCACTGGCCTTGGTGGGCGGTGGCAGCCAGAGCGACTCGTATCCCGCCTCGGCAAGTTCCGGCATCTTGGTCTCAATTTCACGCCACGAGGTGCCGAAGTATTGGAGCATGGCTTCTCCGCTGGCCCCCGGAGCAAGGAGCAGAAGCACAGCAATCAGTCGGAGAAAAATGGGTTTCATGGGGACTCGGGAAAATGACCTGCCGATGGGTTGGCAGAAAACTCCTCAAGAGATTATGTCACGCCGGACTGCCTGGTTTAAATCGATGCAAGCCATGGGTCGGGAATGCTTGATCCGAAGGACTCAAGCCCTTCGTTTTACCAGGAAATCACATCATCCGAACGGTTGAGCGAAACCACATCGCCGTAGCTTTTGGCGTTTTTGCCCTTCTTGCGATCCTTGCCGTAGGACCAGAAGACGTAAGATTGATCCTTGGGTTTGGTTTCGGTGTATTCGGCAAGCCCCCAGGTGTGGAGCCGGCGATCATTGCGGCCGCTATTGAAATCGACCAGTGCATCGCCCGGGTTGTTGGATTTGAACCCATTGATGGCGACCATGATCTCGCCGCCCCATGGATCGTAGAGCCGTCCATCCGGGCCTACGCCGGATTTTTTGTCGGGAGCGAGGGGAAAGACCATGTAGGCCTCATTGCGCGGATTGACCTCCTTGGAGGAGAAATTCTCGCCCTTGTAGGGGTAATCCTTGTCCTCCCCGGCAAGGGCAGAAACGAGGAACTGCGTGGTGTAATTTCCCCCGGGATCCCCATAGATCGTGTCCCAGCCGGTATCCCTCTTGGACTTGGGAATGGGCGGCTTCTGGTAATCCACTTCAAACAAGCTGATTCCAACCTGGAAGTCCCTGAACTGCGCCATCGCCTTGGTTTTGCGCCCGCCCTCGATCAGGCGCGTGGTTCCCAAAAATGTCACGGCGGCCAAAGCAGCCACGATCGCAATGACGACCAACAGCTCCACCAAGGTGAATGCCGGCAACGACTTTCGGGAGGATTTTCTGGGTTTCATGGCTTTCATCATAGATGGGAAATGTCAGGACTTCAACTTGGGGTTGGGTAATATTTCGTGCGAGTCGCCGCTTTCCGCGAATGCGTTTAAACCACTTGCCGCCATGACGACATTTTCGGATGCTGTCGGAGGCATGAATGAAAACCCAAACAACGATGCCGGCTCGGAAGAATTCGTCAAGGAGCTGACCAATCATCAAACCTCGATGCTGGCCTACATCCGCTCCCTGTCGCCGGGTAATTCCGGAGCCCGCGATCTTTTGCAGGAGGTCAACATCACGCTCTGGCAAAAACGGGAATCGTTCCAAATCGGCACGAATTTCAAGGCTTGGGCATTCCAAACCATCCGTTATCACATGCTGAATCACCGGCGGCGGCTGGTGTCCCAAGGGTGGCTGGTGTTCGACGATGACCTGATCCAACGCATGGCCCCGGGCTTCGAATCGGAACCCGACGAGCTCGAAGAGCGGCATTTCGCCTTGCGACAATGCCTCATGCGCCTGCGGCCGCAGGACCGGGAATTGCTCCATCACCGCTATGCCACCGACGGTTCGCTCCAAGAATACGCAACCAAGACCCGCCGCAGCGAGGGCACGCTCAAAGCGGTGCTCTTCAATCTCCGTGCGGCTCTGAAACGCTGTATCGAACGCGAACTGCAGGCAGCTTCACGAAATTCGAAATGAAGAAAGCCGACCATCAACTGGTCCAGCGGGTGCTGGATGGAGAAGTCGATCAAACGGCCTTCGAACAATTCCAGCAGCGCGTGCGCGGCGAACCGGAACTGGGAAAGCTCTATGGTGACTACGCGTTGCTGCACCACTCACTGAGTGAGGAATTCGAGGGCGGTCATCCAGTCAATCCTTTGGAAGTGGATGAGGTTCCCGCTGAAAGAAAAATTGCCCGCCGCTTGTTGATCGCATCCTTGATCGTGCTGTTTTTGGCTGCTGCGTGGTGGATCCGTCCGCATGTTTCACCAAACGGAGACAATGATATCGCGGTGGCGGCTTTTTCCTTGGATGCCGTTTGGCAGATCAAGGGCACATCCCACAACCTCGGCGGAGCCACAGCCCTATCACAGGGTGCATCCCTTCATTTGCAACAAGGACGCGCCAACGTTTCCCTCAACCCGTCGGTCTCCGCCATCATCGAAGGCCCCGCCATCCTCACCGTCCTTTCCGAAACCTCGCTTCACCTCGAACATGGCAAGGGATACTTCAAACGGGGCGGCAGCGGAGGCCCCCTGACGATCACCACTCCCAAACTGACCGCCGTGGACGCTGGCACCGAGTTCGGGATCCAGTCTTCGCCGGAAACGGATGATGAGATCCATGTCGCCGTCGGCCGGGTCAAGGTGTCTTCCAACAAAGGAGGGGCTGAGTCATTCCTCGACGCAGGTGATGCCGCAAGAATACCCGCCGCAGGCCCGATCCACAGTTTTCCAGCCGACCTCTCCCCATTCGCCACGGTGCTGGGGCGATTCTCACCGGTGATCGAAGGGACATTTGATCAGTCCCGATGGCGGATCGCTCATGGATCCCCGTCGTTTTCTCCGAACCGGATCGAGGGCGTCAACTACGCCGCATTCCTCCGCCTGCCCGATCCGGCACCCACCACCAGTGGCTCGATCTGGCTCGCCACAATCGACATTGGCCATGCCGCAGAGGGAAGTTTCCACACCGATGGCTGGGCCGGGCTGAGCTTCTACGGCAATGGCAAGGAGGTCCTATTCTTCGGCGATTCGTTCGGCAGCGCCGCTTCGTGGTCGCTGGATGTCAAACAGCGGATTCCGGTAATCTACCCACAAAAGCCAATCACCGGAGAGCGCCAGGTCACCATGCGCTATGACGCCCGGACGGGCGAAGTCAGCTTGCATGAAGGCAACATCCCCTTGCGTGTGCCCTTCTGCGTCGGGAAAATCCCCCTTGGCACTCAGTTCGATGAGGTCCGTATCGGTGCGTCTTCGGGCGCATCTCTCGCTGTGAAATCATTGAGTGTCCGGCGTGGGGAACCATGAACGACCCGCTCGTCCGCCAAACCTCGCGGATTTAGTAAACGCAACCCGTCCCAGGGACATGTGCTAGTCGCGCCATCAAAACCCATGAGCCGAAATCCCAATGCGTGCCCCGGACGGAGATTGTCGATCGCGGGCATCCTATTGGCACTTTTCCCATCCACGGCAGCAGCCAATGACAAGGTCCACGTCACCCGCTTTTGGCACAACCATCAGCCGACCTATTGGCCGGAATGGAACTCAAATGGGCCCCAGAGCAATCGCGTGCAATATGCCTGGGATTCGATCGTACTCAAACCCTCCCAAAATTACGGCGGTCTCAGCGCAAACCAGCACCCGCAGAACAATCTAACCGAAATCTTCGGCATTCAGGACCGCGTGACCTCCTATCAAAGCGGACCGCGCAATTCCCTCGCTGGACTTGCCAATGAAGCCGGCTTCGCACTCAGCTATTCGGGCTCGCTCATCGACGGTGCCCGCCAGCTCGGCGCTCTTGGCCAACTCGGCTACGGCTCGACATGGTGGAACGGCTACCGTGAATCGCGGAACTGGTTCACCCCTTCAGGCTCTCGCCGCATGGACCTTGTCGGCTTCACTTACCACCACTCACTTGCGCCTCTGCTGCCAAAGTCGGTCCTGCGCAAGGAGATCCAGACCTTCAAGCAAGCCTACTGGAAGGCATGGGGAGGAAACTCCAATCTGTCCGATCACTCCAAAGGCTTCTTCCCCACCGAAATGGGATACTCGCGCCATATCATCGATGTGCTGGTGGACGAGGGCTACGAGTGGGTAATCGTACCCAGCCACCACCTATCAAGAACCTGCCCGACCTATCAACAGGTGGCAAACCCCGAAGGATCCTATAACATTTTCTCAAGCCCTCCGAACCGGGCGGATCAGATCGGACCGTCCCCGACAAGCGGTTGGTGGTATGGAATGCCGAATCCCGGCAATGCCGCTTGGAATGTCGCGCCATATGCCTATCAGCTCCATCGCGTGAAGCATGTGAATCCGGAAACGGGAGCTGAGAAAAGCATGATCGCCGTGCCATCGGACGATGTGCTCAGTTATCGATTCGGATATGCCAACGAAGGCATCAGCAAAATCCAGGAGTTCATTTCACCCTTTGCAAATGACCCTAGCCGCCCGGTAATGGTGATGCCCGCGACCGACGGAGACAACGCTTGGGGAGGTGGCTCGTCCTCATGGTTTGAGGCCACACCGCAGTTCTTCAACAGCGCTCACGCTGCCGGTTACCGTCGCAGCACGCCCCAGGACTTTGTGAACGCGCACGGCGCGGCTGCACCGATGGCCCACATCGAGGACGGAGCATGGATCTTCCCGGAAATGTGCTATGGCTCGCCAAACTTTCTCAAGTGGATCGAACCACCGGTCGCCAACTCCGGCATCGGCGCCGTCAACCGTTACCCGGGCACCCAGATCGACATGGAAACCCCTGGTTTCGCCCTCAAGTTCTACAGTTATGCTCCCCTGATGGCGGGTGCCAATTGGTGCGAAACCGCGGAGCAAATCCTCACCGATGAGGGCGGCTCGGTCCAAGCTTGGAAAATCCAGGCTCCTTACGATTGGGACGGCTCGTGGACCAACCCCAACGACGTGGAGCTCGCATGGCATATTTTCCTCCACGGCCTCGATTCCGGCTTCAACTATTATGGAGGACTCGGCAATGACGATGAAGTCAAACCCGGCCTCGCCACCCGCCGTGCGGTGGAAAAGCTCCAACCTTGGATGACTCCCTCCCGCCGCAGCAACGACCGCACCCCTCCCACTGTCCTGAAGCCCCAGCGATTCCCCTACAATCCCGGAGCTTACACTTTCGGGTGGTTCAACAGCATCCCTGGCGGCGATACCCGCTTCCTCAAGAAGATGCCATCCGAGTTCTATCTGTGGACGCATGCCTACGATCTATCAGGAATCCCCGCCAACGGAGTGGTCGCCAAGGTCCGCGTTGATGCCGATGGGGTCAATCCGCTCGCTTCCAATCAAAATGAAACCTACTCGGGAGATGCTGAGGTCGGTACTTGGACCACCATTCCCATGACACGCCGGGAGTTGCCGAAGTCCCGCGAAGCACTCAACGCCGCTGCCGCCAATTCGCAAATCGATTACTTCCTGCCCACCAATGAGGTCGCGGACTACTATTTCGCCAGAATCGATGACACCAAGCTGCCGAACTTCAGAGGCAAGCTGGTGGATTACTACATCGAAGCCACAGACGCGCGAGGCAACCTTCACAAGTCCGAGATCCAGCACGTATTTGTCGCGGATG
The DNA here is from genome assembly GCA_040399845.1 of Luteolibacter sp. GTDB lineage: Bacteria > Verrucomicrobiota > Verrucomicrobiia > Verrucomicrobiales > Akkermansiaceae > Luteolibacter. Next base: position 116,694 of record JBBARN010000003.1, read on the forward strand.
ATGCGGGAAATGAGGTCGGTTCCGATCCAGTGGTGACGATTTCACCCCAATTCCCAAGCGACACGGACTCGGTCACGATCACCTACAATCCCACCGGCAGGGCGCTCGCCGCCGCGCCCCAAGTCTATCTTCACGTCGGGCGCAATGGATTCCAGAATCGCATCACCCCGCGTCCCGCCATGACATTGTCCGGGGGCAAGTGGACATATACTATTCCCGCATGGCCGGGGACAACCCAACTCAACTTTGTCTTCACCGGCAATGATGAATCAAGCAGCTCGCAACCGTGGGACAACAATGGCGGACAAAACTGGAATTTCACGGTCTCTCCGGCCAGCGGCACCCAGCCTGCCACGCCAGCGAATCTCTCCGCATCAGCCACTGGGCCCACAGGAATCTTGCTCGGCTGGGATGCTGTGCCGGGCGCCACTTCCTATGTTGTCTATCGCGGCGCGGTGGAAATCGCCAATCCCACCGCCTCATCCTATCAAGACAATGGGCTGCTCCCGGAAACAAGCTACACCTACTCCGTGGCCGCTCGCAACTCATCTGGAACTTCTGCACCCACCAGCGTTGTTCAGGCCAGCACTTCCGCCGCGCCGGCCACTTCACCGGAACCCATCCCCTTTGTAATGGATGGTTCGGTGGACTTTTCAGGGTATCAACTATCGAGTCCGGGCATGGTCCTTCACGCCGCATTGCGTGGCACGGTTCTCTATGTATCGACATGGGCTCCCGGCGGCTTCGGTAACGATCATTTTGTCATCGTGGCGGCCAATCCATTGCCAGGGGCTACCTCCCCGGCCCCTTGGAGCAAGGCGGGCACCATGGCGGTGCCTGCAGGAACGCCGTTTCTCGCCGCGGAAAATGACAATGCCTATATCCACTGGTTCGACACCAACGGAGCCATCACCCAGACAGCACGCGCCAACGGCCAACGCATGGAGGGAACCATCAACGTGGCTGAAGCCTTTGGAACCCTGCCTGCCAACCTCCATCTCGCGGCACTCGCCTACCAGACCAGCAACAACGGCATCCTCGCAGCTCAGGCACCTTCCATGATGATCGACAACGGCAATGTCGATCCTGGTGAATGGTTGGCCATGCCCCTTGAAGCGCTGCGTGATGAAGATGCCAACGGCGTCTATGATCGCCTCGAATCCACTCGCGGTTTCATGATCACCTCCCATGGAAAGACCGGCAACCAGTTCGTTATTACTTGGAATTGCTTTCCGGGGCGCAACTATCGCATCGAGACCAGCGATCGGCTCACCCCGGACTCGTGGGAAACGGTGACTGATTCCAATTTCACCGCCGGGCCACTGCAATTGTCGGCGACACACACCATCGCACTCCATCCCACCACCCAACAACAATTCTTCCGCGTTGTATTGGTTCCCTGATTGCCCAATACGATTATCAACTCACCCTACCTACACCCATGACTGAAAAACCCCGCCTCTCGTTTTGGCAGATTTGGAACATGTCCTTCGGCTTCCTCGGCATCCAGTTCGGCTGGGGCCTGCAGATGGCCAACATGTCTTCGATTTATTCATTCCTCGGTGCCAAGGAAGAGGAACTTTCCTTGTTATGGATCGCCGCACCACTCACCGGATTGATCATCCAACCGATTGTCGGCTATCTCAGTGACCGCACCTGGACCGGGCTCGGCCGCCGCCGTCCCTATTTTCTCGTCGGTGCCATCCTGTCCTCAGTCGCGCTGTTGGTGATGCCCCACAGCTCGATGTTATGGATGGCGGTCGGCCTGTTATGGATCCTCGATGCCTCGATCAACATCACCATGGAACCGTTCCGGGCCTTTGTGGCGGACAAACTTCCGGAAGAGCAAAGACCCACCGGATTCTCCGTGCAAAGCCTGTTCATCGGCCTCGGTGCGGTGGTCGCTTCCGCCATGCCATGGATGCTCACCCACTGGTTCGGTGTCGAAAGCGGAACCTCGGGGGGTGGGAAAATTCCCACAGCCGTGATGATTTCCTTCCACGCTGGCGCGGTGGCACTCTTCATCGCTGTGCTTTACACCATCCTGACTACTCCGGAATATCCACCCGAGGACATGGAGAAGTTTCGCGCCATGAAGGAACGTTCCAAAGGACTCGGCGGTTTTCTCAACGAGTTGGTTCATGGGCTTTCCTCCATGCCGAAAA
>JBBARN010000004.1:0-25839 GCA_040399845.1 Luteolibacter sp.
ATCAGGTGGCATCCACGTAGGCGATGATCGATGGGATCGCCGCCTCAAACACCTTGGCCACCTCCTCGTAGGCTCCCATGCCCATCCCGATAGGGTCCGGCACGTCAATCCCTTGGCGCTTGTCGGAGATTCCTGAAAACTCGCGAACGAGGAAGAATTTGTCCGCATACTGGGGAAATCTTGATTCCAACACCGCCAGATGGCCTTCCGTCATCGCGAACACATGCGACGCCTTGCCAAGCAGGGCCTCGCTGACCGGGCGACTCCGGAATCCATCGAGTGAGGCGTTCTTTTTTTTCAGGATCGCCGCGGTTTCCGGGCTGGCTGGAGTCCCCTTGGAAGCCGCCACACCGGCGGAACCGACTTCAAAATCCCCGCGTCCCGCCAAGGCCTTGCGCAACAAGCCCTCGGCCATCGGGCTGCGACAGGTATTTCCGGTGCAAACAAAGAGCACGTGCTTCGGATCAGACATCGCGGCGGAGCTTGTGGCCTTATCTCCCATTCGTCAAACCGCAATGCCCCACAAGTCCATTCCTCCAACGATCGTTCTGGCATGCCCCTTTCCCCCATGCTAGCCTCTTCCCCATGGACGCCTTGATTCATCATCTCGAAGAAAAACAGGACCTCTCCCCTCGCGAAGTCGAAGTCGCGGCGGAACTCCTGCTCGATGCCTCAGCCGCCGATGAAAAAAAGGCCCGACTGCTCGAAGCGCTCTCCGCCAAAGGTGAAACTCCGGCAGAAATCGCCGGATTCGTCGAAGCCTTTCTCGGCCATGCCGTGGAACCCCACCTCGGGCTGCTCGAACTCGATGGCCCTACCCTCGACGTCTGTGGCACCGGCGGGGACCAGCTCGATCTGTTCAATGTGTCCACCACCACCATGTTCGTCGCCGCCGCTGCGGGGGCCGTCGTCGTGAAACACGGAAACCGCGGCATCACCTCCAAAAGCGGTGGCGCTGATGTGCTCGAAGCCCTCGGCATCCGCATCGATCTGAGCACCGATGATTTCCGCCGCTGCATCGCCGAAGCGGGAGTGGGATTCATGTTCGCTCCCCACTATCACCCGGCATTCAAGGCCGTGGTCGGTGTGCGCAAGGCACTCGCCGCCAAAGGGGTGAAAACCATCTTCAATCTCATCGGCCCCCTGCTGAACCCCGCCAAACCCCAGTGCCAACTGGTCGGCGTCTTCAGCCGCGAACTTTGCCCCGCCTTTGCAGAAATCCTGCAACGCCTCGGCCGTGACAGCGCATGGGTCGTCCACGGCACCACCGGCGATGGCCGTTCGGTCGATGAAGTTTCGCTCATGGGCTCCACCCGCATTTGCAAATCTGGGCTCTATCAGGACATCAACGACGAAGAAGTGCGCCCTCGCGACTTCGGCCTCAGCCACGCAGAAGTCCACGAGCTCCAAGGCGGCGATGCCCAAACCAACGCCATCATCCTGGAAGGTATCCTTTCCGGCAAAGAAACCGGCCCCAAACGCGACATGGTCCTCATGAATGCCGGTGCCGCCCTTGCCTGTGCCGGCCTCGCCGATGACATGGGCGATGGCATCCAACTCGCCAAAGAAGTCATCCTATCTGGAGCCGCCCTCGAAAAACTCCGCCTCCTCCAAAAGGCATCAAATCGGTGAGTTGAAATCCCCTACCCCCGATCCACAAACCAATTCGTGATCACCCTCGCGAGGGCGAGGATGGCGATGACGAGAATGACTCCGAGAGCAAGCCCAAGCAGTTGCCACATGCTGTTAGCGTTCACCCGGTCCGGGCAGTGGTCAAGGACCTGCTAGATTGAAGTGGAATCCTTGAGAAACCTTGACATTCCGGGGTGCGTAGTCATCCCTTCCTTCACGAAATGTCGAGAAAACGCATCGCAGCTGCGAAGTTGACGCGCTTGGAGGCCCGCACGCGGGTCATTCAAGGTGCCAGCAAGCTCGCGCTCATTGCATGCTGCCTTTCCCTCGGCTTTGTTGTCGTAGCGACCGCATTTCCCCAACGCCGGGCACTGGCCAAGCTCGAGGCAAAACTCGCACTCGCCCGCGAACGCGAGCGCAGCGTCACAGCCGAGCGCGATCACCGGCGCATCGAACTCCGCGCCCTGCGAGAAGACCCCGCATTTCTTGAAATCCAAGCACGAGACCGCCTCGACTACTCCCGCGAAGGAGAACGCGTGCTCCGCTTCAAACGCAACGACTGAGCTGGCAAACTTGGACTGCTACAGCGTGCTGTAGCTTTCGGATTCGCAGCCTGCTTGGACTGCTACAGCCTGCTGTAGCTTTCAGATTCGCAGCCTGCTGCGAGTCAGGGCGGCCAGAGGTTTCGAATCCTTGCCAGCAGGCTGGCTGTTCAAAGCGGCAGCAGGCTGCCGCAGTCCGGGTTGTCACTGTCCGGGTTGTCACCTTCCGGGGGAAGCCAATCTCTTGGAATCTCAATCCTATTTGGAAAATGGAATCGACTTCGGTATCCGGTGCCGTAGTTTTTCCGATCATGGTGGAACCCCTTCCTGATGACGATCAGTGCGCCAAAGGCACCCAACATTGGCCCCACGCGCCGCCGCATCGATTGTGTCTTGGTGGGGTTTACTTTGTGACCGCCCGCTGCTCCCAGCGCCGTCATTTGCTCGCCGATGATGACATGAAGGATTGGTTTCAGGAGACCTTGTTCAGGGTAGCCAAGGAGTTGGGTTGGACCCTTGAAGCCTGGGCTATCCTTTCGAACCACTACCACTTTGTCGCCCACAGCCCGAAAGGGCCAGGTGGTGCCGAATCGCTTCGTGACATGATTCGAAAGCTCCACAGCCTGACAACCCAAGAACTCAACCGCAGGGACAGGCAACCGGGCCGCACCCGTCTTTGGCAGAACTTCAGGGAAACCTGCCTCACCCACCAGCACAGCTACCTTGCACGGCTTCAATACGTCCACCAGAACGCCGTTCATCACCGACTCGTCGCGGTGGGATCCGACTGGAAATGGTGCAGCGCAGCAGAGTTCAAAAAAGCCGTTACCCCCGCATGGCTCAAGACCATCACCAGCTTCAAATACAACGAAATCGCCGATAAAGACGATGACAATGAATGAGTGAGGCTACCGCAGGCTGGCCAACTTGGACTGCTACAGCCTGCTGTAGCTTTCAGATTCGCAGCCTGCTGCGAGTCAGGGCTACCGGAGATTTTCGAATCCTTGCCAGCAGGCTGGCTGTTCAAAGCGGCAGCAGGCTGCAGCAGTCCATGCCCACATCACTTTCGCTTGCCCTCCGCCACTTTGGTGGCGGGCTTGATGGCTACTGGATACCGGGACCGCTTCTTTTCTTCCAGAATCTCATCCGCCCGCTTGAGAATCACCGCCCGGCAAAACTCCACCAGACTGGTAGAATCCACAGCCCGACTCGCCCGGTCCGCACGATCAAATTCGTCTGCCGTCGTAAAAAGCACATTCCAAGGCGGCGCATCCGCTTGTCCTTCTCGCTGCCGCGCTTCTTCCAGAACGATCAAGCGGTCGATGTCATCCATCAACTCCTTGGTCCGTTTGCCCTTGGGTTGAAGATACTGCCTTACCGTCTCCTCGCTCTTGTTGAGCTGCTTGGCCAGCCATTGGCGATTCTTTCCGATAGCCGCCAAACGCCGCCGAATTTCCAGATGCTCCATCACTGTGCAAGCATATCGAACGATCCTGCGTTCGGCAGCCTCGTGTGAAATCGTGAATCCACAACCCCGATTCCGATTTCATTCAATTTCACATTATCCGATTATTTCATTACATTATGGAGATCCCCTCGATTTTGGGTCCGATGATTTTTATCGTTTTACGATATGTCTTCATCCGCTTGAATTCGGCTGTTGCAGCTCCTCGACAACATCACCCAGCTCCTCGGCGACGACCTGAAACGCACCCTCACCCCCGGTGCGAAGCTCAGGATCGCCGCTTCCTGCTTCTCGATTTACGCCTACGAAGCCCTCAAGGCGGAGCTGGAGCAGGTGGAATCGGTCGAATTCATCTTCACCTCTCCGCCACGCCGGTCAACAATCGCTTCACCGATCTCCGCAACCAACTCGCCCTTGCCTACGAAGGCGATCCCGACCAGCTCCAGTCGAAGCTCCGCTCGGAAAAATCCATTGATGAAATTTTCCGCCGCGCCCAGACCGCCTTCAATGCATGGTCTGCCCTGCCTTCAGAAGAACGCACTGCGGCTGCCATCCTCAACGCGCTCGACTTCGACTTTTTCGAACTCCTCGACAGCGTCACCATCGCCCGCTCGCGCCGCCATATCCAGACTTACTACGACACCAAGGACATCGGCAATTTCCCCGAGCGCCTCAGACCTCACTCCCATCACTGCAAACTCACCCAGCGAGAGGACGTCATCGGATTCAATGATATCTTCGCCCGTCTCACAGCGCTTACCCTCGCTGTTTACGCCCCTCTGACCTACGTTCAACCCAGCCGTCTTGGAAAATATCAGGACCTCTACGACCCCGATGCGGAAGGGCAAACCCGCAATCTCAACCAGTCCGGCCGCGAAAAGGGAATCCAGGCGCTCATGACGGTGAACCTGCTCAAACGCCTCGAAAGCTCCGTCCACTCATTCCGCCTCACCCTCGGCAGCTTGGAAGAAAACCACCGTCGCACCCTCGAAAAAATCGCCATCTATCAAAAAACCGGCCGCGAGACCACCTTCGGCGACATCGCCCCGGCCTTCGCCGATTACGAACCGGACGAGGACGAACCGCTGCCCCTGCCCGACAGCGACACCATCGGCTCCAAGGTGCAGATCAGCCTTCCCGCGCTGTTCGAAATCCAACACAGCAACCGCATTCGATTCGCGGCGAGTTACAAGCGCCCCAGCGACGCCGATGCTTCAAAATGGGTGATCGAAGGCAGCTTACTCCTCGATTGGCAATCCGCAGAAACCCCACGCCTACCGCTGCCTGTCGCGCTCGATCTATCAAGTCTCCACGACCAGCTCATTCGCCAGCATGTAACGCTGTGCACGTGAAAAATGGACGGAATGGCAATTCATTCCGATTGGAAGGAGAGTGGCGTTATTCCCAAAACAAGTTGGACGAATTTGTGAAAGGAAATGCCGAAATCCTAATCAGCAAGATCCCCTTCAGGCCGAACTATATCAACAGGTCCGGAGAGACTAAAAAGACGGCAAACCTTCTTTCGTATCGGACGAATGGAGTTCCAACCAACGAAGATGCGACGGAAGAAATTCGGACTCTCTTCGGATCCGATGTGATGAGCTACCCAAAACCGTCAGGGCTTATCGAGTATCTGGTTCCTTGGAAGAACCCGTGCGTTTCATCTTCTCCCACTCCGCCCTGCGAGAGGGTTGGGACAATCCGAATGTCTTTGTCATCTGCACACTCAAACACAGCGACAACACCGTTTCCCGTCGCCAGGAAGTCGGCCGAGGCATGCGCCTGTGTGTGAACTCGGACGGCGAACGCGTCGATGACCCGGCCATTGTCCATCAGGTCAATGTGCTCACCGTGGTGGCGAGTGAGAGTTACAAGGACTTTGTCGCCGGGCTGCAATCGGACATCAGCAAATCCATCACCTCCCGACCGCGCGAAGCGAATGTCGAATATTTCAAGGGCAAGGTCTTCAAGACGGAGCAGGGCGAAGTGCCGGTGACTGTGGAAATGGCCAAGTTGATCGAGCGCTATCTGGTGAAGAACGACTACACCGATACCCACGACCACATCACCGATGCCTACCATCAGGCCAAGGATAAAGGCGAACGCGCGCCGCTACCGAAGGAATTGGAACCTTACAGGGAACAGGTCTTCGCGCTGATCGACAGCGTCTTCAGTGAGGCTGACATCCCCGCGCCGGACAACGAATTCACCTTCCAGGACAACAAGCTCAACGCAAACTTCGAAAGGAAAGAGTTCCAGGACCTGTGGAACCAGATCAACCACAAAGCGGTGTATTCGGTGAACTTCGATTCCGAAGAGCTCATCGCCAAAAGCATCAAAGCCATCGACAAGGAATTGGATATCGCTCCCCTGCAATACCAAGTCACCTCAGGCGAACAGAAGGACGAGACGACTTACGACGAACTCAAACAAGGCGAGGGCTTCGTGGTGAAGGAAAACAGCACCGAGAAACTCGCCGCCTCCGCCCATTCCGTGGCGAGATACGATCTCATCGGTAAGATCGCCGAAGCCACCGTGCTCACCCGGCGCACGGTTTCGCGGATTCTCACCGGCATCAACGTCGCTGTCTTCGGTCAATACAAACGCAACCCGGAGGATTTCATCCGCAAGGCTGCCAAGCTGATCAACGAGCAAAAGGCGACGGTCATCGTCGAACACATCACCTACGACGCCACCAGCGGGGTCCACGCCACGCCCGACATTTTCACCCAGCGCAAGGAGGACCTCAGCAAGGGCTTCAAGGCCCGGCATCACATCTACGACTACGTTTTCACCGACTCGAAGGTGGAGCGAAAATTCGTGGATGATCTCGACGCCAGCACGGAGGTGGTGGTTTACGCCAAGCTACCGAAAACCTTCTTCATTCCTACTCCCGTCGGCAACTACAACCCGGACTGGGCCATCGCCTTCAAGCAGGGTGCGGTGAAACACATCTATTTCATCGCCGAGACCAAAGGCTCGCTGGACTCCCTCCAGCTGCGAGACATCGAGAAATCGAAAATCGCCTGCGCGAGGAAGTTCTTCGCGAAGATCACCAACGACCAGATCCGCTATGAGGTCGTGGACGGCTACGGCAAGTTGATGGACATGGTGGGGGCAGCGTGACTCCTTGAGTTCTTGCGGCGGAGGCGGCGGTTGAGTAGGGTGTTGGCCATGCCGCGCATTGCATTGCTCCAATCCCAAACGTTCCCGACCAAGGAGGAAGCCTTGGATCATCATGAATCGCTCATCCGCACGGCTGCGGCAGAAGGCGCGAACATTGTGGTGACTCAGGAGCTTTTCCTGACTCCGTATTTTTGCACCGTTCAGGATCCAGCCTTGTTTGACCTCGCGGATCCGCTGCCCGGGCCGGTGACGGATCGGCTGGGTGCGCTGGCTGGAGAACTCGGAATTGTCCTGGTTTCCTCGCTTTTCGAGCACCGCGGACCCGGCCTATATCACAATACAGCGGCGATCCACGATGCCGATGGCAGCCTGCTCGGATTTTACCGCAAGTCCCACATTCCGCAGGATCCGGGATTCGAGGAAAAATTCTATTTCACCCCCGGCGATAGCGATTGGCCTGTGTGGGAAACAATGTTCGGGAAACTGGGAGTTTTGATCTGTTGGGATCAATGGTATCCGGAAGCCGCACGATTGATGGCGCTCGGCGGGGCACAGGTATTGATCTATCCGACCGCCATCGGGTGGCTCCCTTCCGAGAAAGCCGCACTGGGTGATGCACAGCACTGCGCATGGGAGACCGTGCAACGGGGGCATGCGGTTGCCAATGGGTGTTATCTGGCAGCCGTGAACCGCTCCGGCACTCACGACGGCACCGAGTTCTGGGGCCGCTCGTTCGTTGCGAATCCCTATGGTGAAATCGTCGCCAAGGCTTCGACAGAGAAGGAGGAAATCCTCTATCAGGATCTGGATTACCACCTTGTCGAAGATTTCCGCCGGATCTGGCCGTTTTTCCGCGACCGCCGGATTGATGCTTATGGCGAGCTCACCAAGCGCTGGCGATAGTGATCGAGGCTCAGCGGACCTCGAATGCCGCCGCACCTGTAACATTCTCCACGATCCAACGTCCGCCTTCACGTTTGGCGGCGACTGGTTTCCCTGCCTGCGTTACGCCCTTCGAGGATGGCGTTGCGGGAAGTTCGATACGAGCGGTAACGCCATCAGGAAGTTTGGTGAAAAGTTTGAAGGAGCCTTTGTTTTCCCATTTCACGTGAATGGGGCCTTGAGGGCTTGGGATCTTGCCATCGGCGGATTGCAAGGACGTGGGATACGGGCGGATGAGAACAGTTTTCCAACCCGGTGTGAGCGGACGCGCACCGATGACATATCTTGGAAAAAGATTGGCGGGCGCGGCACCCCAAGCGTGGTTCCAATCCTGGTTGGGTTTGTATTTCTGATCCCATGCCTCCCAAGTGATGGTGGTGCCGCTCTCGACCATGTGTTTCCAGCTGCGGTTATTGGGCGCGGTGATGAGTTCCATGGCTTTGGCTTCGGCACCATGTTCAAACAAGGCCTCCATCAGATACTGTGCGGCATAAACCGAGCAGGCCATGCCCCGGCTGGCGGTGAACTTCGTCACAGCCGCCCGCTGCTCCGCAGGAACGAGTCCGAAAGCGAGTGGAAACAAACTGGCGTGCTGCGCCGCGTGATCCGTGCCCTCACCATCGCGGTATGCTCCACGATCTGGCATGAGGAGGATTTTGTTGAAGGATGCCAGCGCTGCTTTTTCGAGTCGCTTGTATTCGGCGGCATCCTCTTTTTTGCCAAGGGCCGTGGCCAGTTCGGACATCATGGCAAGGGTGCGGATGTGGAAGGCATTGACTACGGTGTTCACGGGCTTGAACACATAACCATCACGCTCACCAGTGGGCCAATCAACGATGTCATCGCGCTTGATTTGTTTTCCATTGCTTACCACCAATCCATCGGCGCGGGTCCGATTGAGCAGAAGCTTGGTTTTGAGTTTTTCATATCTCTCACCCACCCATTTGATATCTCCCGTCTGCATCCAGTCGGCATGGGCCATGAAAATCATGTGGGATGCCCATTCGGTGGGCCAGGTGGGATGGGTCATCAGGCGGTCATAGGTATCACGCGCCATCTGCACATCCGGATCGCAGGCATAATGACTCAACTGGTTGAGATAGGCATCCGCTTCGTAGGGAATGCGTTCGCGGTCACCATCGACATAGACTCCGGCAAAGGTCGTGGCCTTGATGGAATAACGGCACAACTCCCAGATGCGGTCGAGCAGTGGATCGGACGACTTGAAGGAAGCGGCGTTGTCATCCCAGTTGCTGGCAAAGGCGGATTGGCGGATGATGTGCTGTGGTTTGAGTTCGCCGGACCAGCCTTCGATTTCCACCCAGCGGAATGGCAGAACCACGCCCCATTCCTTGGGCGTGAGGATGGCGGCGGGTTGCTGGGTGTTCCGCTTGTCCGCGGGAGGTGCGGCGATGACGGTGGTGCCACCTTTGAGGGTAAGCTTGGCTTGGGCATAACGGACGCTGCCGGGCGGCTTGCGATCGATCCTGCCCTCTTTCGAAGCCTCACCAAAGTGCACGGTGATTTCCGAATCCGCGCCGGCCGGAGCGATCAGGCGGAGATTGGCGAAGGAAACCCTGCCGAAGTCGATGAGATGAAGACCGGGAGCTGGCTGGGTGATTTTCACCGGGGCCTCGTCGAAAAGTTTAACCGGAGCGGCAACACAAGCCGCCGTGGCGACCCATGGAAGCAGGCCAACAAGCGCGGAGCGGATGGGAACGAACGTGGAAATCATGGAAGAAATTGAGGTCGGAACCGTGAAGGATGAATAGAAACGCAGTGCTTTCGCCAAACTATCAGAAATTCCAGCGCCGTGCGCTCCCTTTTTTGGGGGAAAGTTCGATCCAATCCAGCTCCACTTCCCCCCCGGTGGCGGGCAGGTGAATGCGGAGAACGCCGGGTTTGGCGGTTTCGGGCATGGCGGCGGCGACATCGGTCCATTCGCCGGACTTGAGGGTGAACTCCACAGAAGTCGCCTGATCCACGGCTGTGGGAGCAGGTAGCCAGACGACGCGACCCTTGCCGCCCGATTTGGATTTGGCTCGCAAGGCGACCGGCCCCCCTTGGGTTCCTGTGCGAATGGCGATGAAGGGATCTTTTCCCGCCGGAGTGACCACCAGCGAACCTCCGCGTCCGGCAGCGGTGCACGCGCGGGCTTTCCAATCGTCGGCAGTGGCTGCTTTTCTCGCTTTGGCGGATCGGGGTGCACGTGCTCCGGCTTTGGCGGGGTTGTAGGATGGGTTGACTGCGGGAACGAGGGCCTTGGAGTCTGTTAGATATTGGGTGATGAGGGCATCGAGGGATTTGACACGTTCGGGCTGGCTGGCGGCGAGGTCGTTCTTTTCGCCGATGTCTTCCTTGAGATTGTAGAGTTGATAGGAATGGGCGCCGTTTTCGCCCTGATGAAAGAGACGGATGAGTTTCCAGTCACCGGCGGTCACGGTAACAGCGGGCGACAAATGATCCGGCACCGGAGGCGCATGGGGGAAATAGGTGAAAATAGCCTCGCGTTCCAAGCTGCCCCCCTTGAGTGCGGGAGCGATGCTGATGCCATCGAAATGGGTGCCGGGTGCGGCATCGATTTTCAGCATATCTAACAGAGTCGGATAGAAATCGGTGCTTTGGATCACTTCCGCACTTTTGCTGCCTGCCTGAATCATGCTTGGCCAACTCACCACACAGGGTACACGCACGCCACCTTCGAAGATTGTCGCCTTGCCGCCGCGCAATGGGGCGTTGCTGGTGGGCACGGTGTTGTCCACTTTGCTATACATGTTTCCGCCGTTGTCGGAGAAGAAGATGATCAAAGTATTATCTGCGATCCCCATGCGATCGATGGCATCGAGAATGCGGCCGACGTTGTCATCGAGCGACTCCACCATGGCCGCATAGGTCGGGCAATGTTGGGGATTCTTGGGGTCGGCGAGCGCCTTGTATTTATCGACGAGTTTTTTCTTCGCATCGAAGGGGGCGTGCACTGAGAACTGCCAATAGTTGAGATAAAAAGGACGTCCGCTTTGTTTTTGTTTTTCCATCCATGAAATTGCCTCGTCGGCCATGCGATCCTCGATGTGCTCGCCGGGTGTGCGTTCCTTGAAGTCCTTGAATTTCCATGGTGCCACAAAGGACCCCGCAGGGCCTGGACCTGGCCAATGCGGCACATCCACTTCGAAACCTTGTTGCAAGGGCGAGTAGGGAGGCGCGCCGAGATGCCATTTTCCGAAATGTCCGGTGGCATAACCCGCGCCGGAAAGCGCCTCGGCAAGAGTCACGTGGCGGGTATCCAGACGGGTGGCGCTCTCGCATTCGATGACCTTGGAACCGGGTGGCGAATTTTTCCGCAGGGATGGTTTGAGCGAAACCGCCTGAAGATGGCCGGAGGGCGAGGTGATGCCGGTGCGGGCCGGTGTCTGCCCGGTCATGATGCTGGCGCGGGTGGGCGAGCAAAGCGGGCTGGCAGCGTAGGCGCGCGAGAATGTCATCCCACGCGCGGCAAGGCGGGTGAGATTGGGCGTTTGGTGGAATTTCGAACCATCGTTGAGCGAGGTGTCATTCCAGCCGAGGTCATCGGCGAGGATGAAAATCACATTCGGTCGCTCCTGAGCGGTCGCGCTGGATCCGGCCGTGAGGCAGGCGATCGCCAATTTCAATACGAGAGCGGGGAAATGGAAGGAGGTTTTCATCCGGAGGTTTCAGGGCCAGCGCATGGATCAAAGAACGGATTGTTTTCGTTTGAAATGAAAAAGTCCGTGCTTCCGTATGGGTCCGCTTGATGCTATTCCGCCGTTTTTAAGAATTCCGTCTCACCCACCATTTTCCCAAATCCACCGCCATGAAACCGATCTGCCCCGGAAATCCATTGGATCGATACAGCTCCCGCCGCGAGTTCCTTTACGTCGGCTTGCTCGGCGGGCTGGGACTCACGCTTCCGCAATTCCTCCGGGACCAAGCGCGGGCGGAGGCAAAAACCTATGCCAACCACGAGCCGGTGGCGCAGGGGATCATCCAGATTTTCTTGCCCGGCGGCTTGGCACATCAGGAGTCTTTCGATCCCAAACCTTTCGCCCCGGCAGAGTATCGCGGGCCATTTGGCGCGATCGATACGAGCATCCCGGGCATCCAATTCGGCGAGCACATGAAGGAGATGGCGAAAATCGCCGACAAGCTCACCATCATCCGCTCGATGTCCCACGGCGAGGCCGCGCACGAACGGGGAACGCACAACATGTTCACCGGCTATCGTCCTTCGCCGGCGCTGGAATATCCTTCCATCGGTTCGGTGATTTCCCACGAACTCGGTTCTCGCAATGACCTGCCGCCTTACGTGTGCGTGCCATCGGTGCCGAATGAGTATGCGAATTCTGGTTATCTTTCCTCCGCGTTCGGGCCCTTCGCGCTCGGTGCGGATCCGGCACAGAAGGATTTCCGCGTGCGGGATCTCAATCTGCCGGGTGGCGTGGATGAGGCGCGTTTCAATCGGAGAAAATCGCTGCTTGAAACCGTGGATCATCATTTCCGCTCGATGGAGGACTCGGATGCGATTGGTTCGATGGATGCATTCTATCAGCACGCCTACAAACTCATCTCCTCACAAAAAGCTCGCGAGGCCTTCGATCTCAAGGCGGAGCCGGATGCCATCAAGGACGAGTATGGCCGCTCGCCTGCCGGGCAGCGGATGTTGTTGGCACGGCGCTTGATTGAGGGCGGCGTGCGCTTTGTTTCCCTCACCGCAGGCGGCTGGGACCATCACGACAATCTCAAGGCGGGCATCGAAAAGGAAATGCCACCCACCGACAAGGCCATCGCAGCGCTGATCCGCGATCTGGAGCGCCGCGGCATGCTGGATTCCACGCTGGTGATGATTACCACCGAATTCGGCCGGACCCCGAAAATCAACAATACCGCCGGTCGCGATCACTGGCCGCGCGTGTTTTCCACCGTGCTCGCTGGAGGCGGCACCAAGCGCGGATATGTGCACGGCGCATCCGATGCACTCGGCGGCGAGGTGGATGAAAACGGCGTGGGCATCGCTGATCTCGCGACCACCATCTACAACCAAATCGGCATCAATGCCGACAAGGAACTCATGTCTCCCGGCAGCCGCCCGATTGAAATCGTCGATGGCGGAGAAGTGCTTGATGCCCTGCTCGCGAAAAAAGCCCAGGCGTGAAAACACTCCTCATCATTTCCCTGCTCACGCTGCCACTGGCGGCCTTCACGCCGGAGTTGAACCGCATCGATCCACCGGGTGGCCAGGCGGGAACGGAGGTCGATGTGACATTCCATGGCGAACGCCTCGAAGAGATTCAAAGCGCATTGTTTTACGAACCCGGCATCACGCTTTCCGGCATCCAGGTGAAGGATGGAAAACAAATTGCCGCCAAACTCGCCATCGCGCCGGATGCCGCACCCGGCGAACACTCGCTGCGGCTTGCTGGCCCGGGCGGTGTCTCCCACCTCCGAACTTTCTGGGTGGGCGCGTTTCCCACCGTGCAGGAAGTGGAACCGAATGGCACCACAGATGCCCCGCAACGCATCGAACTCAATCGCACGGTGCATGGCATTGCGGGCAATGAGGATGATGATAGTTATGTAATCACTCTAACAAAAGGCCAGCGCCTCTCCGCCGAAGCGGAAGCCATGCGTTTGGGGCGCGTGATGTTTGATGTATCTCTCGCCATTCTCGATTCGCGTGGATTCGAGTTGGCCATTTGCGATGATGCTCCGCTGTTGCGGACGGATGCCTTTGTTTCGATCATCGCGCCAGACGATGGCGACTATCGGGTGGTCGTGCGCGAGGCGGCCTATGAAGGCAATGACCAGTGTGCCTATCGACTCCACATCGGCACCTACCCGCGACCCAAGGCCGTATTTCCCACCGGAGGAAAACCGGGAGAAACCCTCGAGTTCACTTTCATCGGCGATCCCACAGGTCCCATCAAACAAAGCATCACCTTGTCCCCGGATGCGCGGGCGGACTTCCCGATCTTCGCCCAACACGATGGACTCAGCTCACCATCGCCACATTGGATCACCGTTTCGCCGATGGAATCCGGCCGCGATCACGAACAATCCCATGACTCCAAAACCCCTGCCCCGCTGCCTCCCTTGCCCTGTGCGGCGATGGGCGTGATCGAGGAGGGGAAAATTTCCGACTGGTTCAAGTTCGCAGCCAAGAAAGACCAAGCCTTGGTGATCCGGGCCATCGCACGCAGCCACCGCTCACCTCTGGATCCCGTGGTTTCCGTGCATCAAGTGGACGGAAAATTCCTCGTCGCCAATGACGATCAGGGCGCGCCCGACAGCGTGGTGCAGTGGACTTGTCCTGCGGATGGCGAATATCTCATCCAGGTGCGCGATCAACTCCGGCGCACGGGTCCGGATTTCACCTATCGCATCGAACTCGCTCCGCGGGCTCCATCGATCGCCGCCACGCTTCCCACTGTGGAGCGCGTGAATACCCAGAAATGGAAAGTCTTCTCCATTCCCCGTGGCAACCGTTACGCCGCGGTGGTCAACATCGCCCGCGAAAATGTGGCAGGTGATACTTTGTTCGAAGCCGAGTCACTGCCACCCGGTGTTACCATGCATGTTGCAAAAGTTCCTCGCACGGTCACAGCATTCCCCGTGGTGTTCGAGGCTGCGGCAGATGCTCCCGCAGTGGCAAGTTTGCATGGCTTCCGTTTGCGATCCGATGGAATCGATCCCCCGCTCACCGGCAAACTTGTTGATACCATCCATCATATAGATATCAATAACCAGGGCCCCTATCATTCCGCTTCGTTCGACCGCATTACCACTGTAGTTACGAACGAAGCGCCCTTCCGCATCGAACTCGATGCGCCGGTGGTTCCCATTGTGAAAAACGGCACGCTCCATCTCAAAGTGCGCGCCACCCGCAAGGAAGGTTATGCCGGGAAAATTTCCGCCCGTTTCCTGTGGAGTCCTCCTGGGATCAGTGGCCCCGTGAATGTGGACATCGCCCCGGACAAGACCGATGCCGACTACGAACTCCATGCATCGGCCGATGCCGCGGTGGGCGATTGGCAGGTTTGCGTGCTCGCCGAAGCGGACACCCCGCAGGGACCCGTGCTCACCTCGTCGGCGCTGGTTCCCTTGAAGATATCCGAGCCCTACGTCTCGCTCACCCTCGATCTCGCCGCCGCCGAGACTGGCAAACCCGCTGCGATGTTGGGAAAAATTGAAAACCTCCGCCCTTTTGTCGGCGAGGCCAAGGTCGAACTCACCGGACTGCCCCACGGCGTATCCTGCCCGCCGCAAACCTTCACCTCGGACAAAACCGAAATCACCTTCCCGCTCCAAATCGCCGCCGATGCCCGCACTGGCAAACACAGCGGGCTCTTCTGCGTGGTGCACGTGCCCGAAAACGGATCCACCGTCCTCCACCAAACCGCGATGGGCGGCACCCTCCGCATCGATCCTCCACCCAAGGAGCCGGAAAAACCCGCCGCCCCCGCCCCCCAGCCCACCGCTGTGGCAGAGGCCAAGCCCGCCGAAGTCAAACCGCTCTCGCGCCTCGAACAACTCCGGCAAAAGCGGAAATAGGCAGCATTTTCACAATTCCGCCTCTCATCACGGAGCGAGTTGATGGAACTCTGCCTTATCCCCTCGATCTCCATCACGCGTGAAAAGATGCTCTAACCGATTCCAAAGCTCCAACGACGCCGCAATGCCCACGACACGATCACCGGGTTTTATGGATTGAAAGTCAGGCGGGATGGGAAAACACTCGCGCCATGATCCACTTGGACGCGAACGGGAGCACGGCGATGTTGCCGGAGGTGCTGGAGGCGATGTTGCCCTGGCTGCGCGAAGGGCATGCGAATCCATCCGGGGCCTATGCATCGGCCCGCAAGGCCCGGGCGGCGATGGAAGCTGCGCGAGGTCAAATCGCGGAATGGATCGGCGCAGAAGCCGACGAGGTGATTTTCACTAGCGGCGGGACCGAGAGTGTGAATACCGCGCTGCATTCTCTCGACCGATTGGTGGGAAATGGTGCGGCCGTGGTTTCATCGATCGAGCACAACGCGGTGCTCCGCTGCGTGGAGGAACTTTCCCGCCCTGTCAAATACGCCCCGGTTCTCAGCGACGGGCGTTTGGATTTGGAGAAATTCACCGCCCTCCTTCCCGGTGCGGCGATGATTTCCGTGATGGCTGCAAACAACGAAACCGGCGTCATTCAGCCATTGCGCGAAGTTTGCGTGATGGCCCGTGAGCGCGGATTGCCGGTGCATTCGGACGGCGTGCAGGCAGCAGGGAAAACCAACTTCAACGTGAGAAAACTGGGGGTCGATTTCCTATCCCTTTCCGCCCACAAGTTTCACGGCCCGAAAGGCGTGGGCGCGCTCTACGTGCGCCGCGGCATCCGTTTCTTTCCCTACCTCCAAGGCGGCACGCAGGAAAACGGCCGACGCGCCGGAACGGAAAACGTCGCGGGCATCGTCGGCATGGGTGCGGCGGCGGTGGCAATGCGGCGGCGGAGCAACGAGCACGCGGCGCTGCGGGAAATGAGGGATCTTTTCGAAGGTCGACTGCTCGCAGAACTGCCCGGAGTGATGGTCAATGGAAACCGCGAGCAGCGCCTACCCAACACCAGCCACCTGGCCTTCGCCGGATGCGAGGCGGTGGAGTTGATCCAGCTCCTCGACCAGGCCGGCATCGAATGCTCCGCCGGGTCCGCCTGCATGTCCGGCAAAATCCGACCCTCGCACGTGCAACTCGCCATGGGCCTGGACGATGCACGCGGACGCAGCAGCTTGCGTTTCAGCTTCTCCCTGCTCAACACCACCGCCCAAGCCCACCAAGCCGTGGAAATCGTGGCAGATGCCGTGAAGCGGCTGCGGGGAGGGAACGCGGTGGTGGCGGCAGTGAGTTGTGGGGTGAGGTGAAACGTAGTGCCGGACTTCAGTCCTGCACGATGCGGCTTCGCACACAACCGCCGATCTACTTTCCGGTTTTGGCATCTACGTCCTGTCTAGAATCCACTTGCGAAGCGGTAGTCTCAGGTGTTGCGACTTCGGATGGACCTGTCTGAAGAGAGAACTGGTTGGAAGGCTGATCGAATACTTTCTGCATCTCAATCCATCTTTTCACGTTTGAAACGGTATCCGTGATGACGATAGCGTTGGAACCGGGGACGCATGCCAACGATGCGTAGTCACGCCACTTGCCCGTAACATTCTTCAGACGATGCAGTGCGTCTTCAGAAGCGATGTTCTTCAATTCCATGACATAGGAAATGAATTTGTCATCTCCGGGAAGAGGGGTGGACGAGTTGTAAATCACAATTGGAGCATTTCCAAGCGGATAAGGAGGTTTGGCTGGTTGAAGAATGAAGGTTTTCGAGTCAGTTGGCTCCTGAACGAAACGAAAGTTTTCGATGGTGGCCGACGTCCGAACCAGCTCTTGTGCTTCTGAATATTTGATGGGGTCGCATTTGCTCGCTGCTTGAACAAAGTGGAAAGTCGCAGATGCGGCTTCCGGAGTCACGACCACTTTGTGGCCACTGAACCTTTCAAACAGCTTTGCCAGCTTGTTTCCATCAATATTCACTTCCACAATATCTTCTGTTATGGCCGATTCCTTGGGATTTTCTGATGGATGGGTTTCGGCATGGATGCTGGATACTGAGATCAGGAGGGCTGGGAGAACAATCCGTGTCGGAAGAGGGATTTTGAGGAAGAATCTCGAAAGTTGGTCTTCGACGGCCCGGACAAAAAGCGAGGAATTCATGTTTTATGAATGCCGCAACGAGGATGTTTTGTTTGTTGGTCTGGTGATCATGTAAGGATTGGAGGTAACAAAAAAGCGCGGAGACCTGAGTGGCGCGGCGGAATGAATTCCGCGCTCCGTTTCTCAAGCTCCGCGCTGGATGGATATCTTTTTGTTAGATCAGATGAACTCGTTGATGAGGCCTTCGATCATTTCCTGGCGACCGCTGGCGACCATCGGCTCGGGGTTGGTGAGGGCGTATTTTTCGAGGTCGGCGAGGGTGGTTTTGCCGGCTTCGACGTCCGCTCCCACGCCGCTGTCCCAGGTGGAATAGCGTTGTTTGATGAACTCGCCGATGCGGCCGTCCGCGCGGATGGCGGCGGCGGTCTTGAGGCCGCGAGCGAAGGCGTCCATGCCGACGACGTGGGCGTGCACGAGATCGACGGGATCGTAGGATTCGCGACGGCGCTTGGCATCGAAGTTGAGTCCACCGGTCGTGAAGCCGCCCATTTTCATGAGGACCAGCATGGTGTGCGTGGTGAGATAGAGATCGGTTGGGAATTGGTCGGTATCCCAGCCGACGTTGGGTGTGCCCATGTTGGCATCAATGCTTCCCAGCGCGCCTGCTTCATAGGCCACGGTGAGTTCGTGTTCCATGGTGTGGCCAGCGAGGGTGGCGTGGTTGGTCTCGATATTGAGTTTGAAGTGTTCCAACAAATCATACTCGCGCAGGAAGTTAAGGCATGCGGCGGAGTCGGAATCGTATTGGTGGGTGGTGGGCTCCTGCGGCTTGGGCTCGATGTAGAACTGGCCCTTGAAACCGATTTCCTTCTTATAATCCACCGCCATGTGGAGGAAGCGGGCGAGGTGGTCGAGCTCGCGCTTCATATCGGTATTGAGCAAAGTGGTATAACCTTCGCGGCCACCCCAAAAGGTATAACCTTCGCCGCCGAGGCGATGGGTCACTTCAAGGGCTTTTTTCACCTGTGCGGCGGCATAGGCATAAACTTGGGCGTTCGGGCTAGTGGCGGCTCCTTGTTGATAGCGAGGATGCACGAAAAGGCATGCGGTGCCCCAAAGCAATTTCTTGCCGGTGCGCTTTTGCTCCTCTTCGAGCACATCCACTACGGCATCGAGGTTTTTGTTGGACTCGGCGAGCGTCGCACCTTCCGGGGCCACGTCGCGGTCGTGGAAACAGTAATAGTCGAGGCCGACCTTCTGCATGAAGTCGAAGAACACGCGGGCGCGGTTCTGGGCATTGGCGACCGAGTCCGAGCCATCGTCCCATGGGTGGGCGGCGGTGCCTGCACCGAAGGGGTCTGCACCGGTGCCGCGCATGGTGTGCCAGTAGGCACAACCGAAGCGGAACCAATCGGCCATGGACTTGCCGGCGACGATTTCAGAGGCGTTATAGTGTTTGAAGGCGAGTGGATTTTTCGAGGACGGACCTTCGTAGGTGACGGCATCGCAAGGGAATGTGCTCATGATGGAAGTGTGGTTTTAGGATTGTGGGATGGGTTGTCGCGATGAGTGCGACCGTCCTGAAGCTACGGAAGTTTCCGCTGGTGTTGCTACCGCAAAATCCGGTAGCTTCTTGATGAAATGCGACACGCTACACCCGATCCCTCACGACCCCGCCGGATTGCGGTGGTGCAATCGTCCGTGAATGTGCGTCGTCTCACCCCAGGATTCGCGCCATTTGCGGGGATGGGCTATGATTTCTGGATCATCGATCTTTTCCGCCAGCGGGATCTTTTGCTCGCGAGCCTGCGCGAGTGGCAACCGGGAGCCATCGTGACCGAATATCTGGCCGGATTGACGGAGGCTCTGTTAGAACTCGGCTGCCCGGTGGTTCTGGTGCCTTCCGATCAACCGCTGGCCGGTGCCTATCACGTGGACATCGACGATGAGGCGATCGGGCGACTTGCGGCGGAACATCTGGTGGCGCGGGGTTATCGGAATTTCGCCTTCGTGGGCCGGGGGGATGCGCATTATGCCAAGCAGCGGCTGGAGGGATTCCAGTCGGTGGTGGGTGAGGTTCCGGTGTATTGGGAGGAATTCCGCGATTGGCGGCAATACGACGAATACTGGCGCGATCCGGACGAGGACATGGTCGGCTGGCTTGCGGCGCAGACGACTCCGCTCGGGATTTTTTCCGCCCACGATCCGACGGGGCGCCATGTGCTGGAGGCCGCGGCGCAGGCAGGGCTGGAAGTGCCTTTTGCGGTGGGAGTGATTTCCGCAAATGACGACGAGACGGTGTGTGAAATGGCGCGGCCTGCGCTATCGAGCATCAAGTTACCGTGGCGGCGTCTGGCAGCGGATGTGGTGCAGTTGTTAGAAGCCGTGTGGGCCGGAAAAGCGCCTGCGGGGCCGCTGCTTGAGCAGCCCTTGGAAATCGTGGCACGTGGATCGAGTTCCTACGAGGCGGTGGGCGATCCAGTCGTGCGGCGGGCGATGCAAATGCTGGTCGAAGGCATTGCCAACATCGCATCCGTGGAAGAATGGGCCGCGCGGGTGGGCGTGTCACGGCGGGTGCTGGAGCGAAAATTCCAATCCAGCCTCGGAAGGTCGCCACATGCGATGATGCTGCACGAACGGGTCGAACGGGCGAAGAAACTTCTCACCAGCTCCGATCTGCCGGTTTCACTGATTGCAGAGCGCTGTGGTTTCCAAAGCAATGAACGGCTGACCGTGAATTTCCGGGAAATGGTGGGCGTGCCGCCCGTGATGTTCCGGAGAGGGGGGAAGGGGTAGGCTTTGGAACCACTTAAGCACTGAGAACCACTGAAAGAACTGAGTTTTTGAGCTTCAATGATTGCCTGAACTGCGTGGTTGCGTGAATGGCTGGGGATGGAGAAATCCCTTAAAATCTGTGGTTGAACTCGATGATTTCACCGCTGGCGCCTCTCCACCTCAGTTCCATCAGTGGTTCTCAGTGATTCAGTGGATTCTCCTGCCGATTTCGGGCTGGTGGCGTCCAGCTGACAGAAACGTCACACGAGTTTTTTTAATAAACTTAGACAAATGGCACCGGCAGTGCTGTTATACATGCGTCGCAAGACAAGGCGGTTCGACTGAGATGCCCGCAGGTTAATGGGTTTTTCCTGTAGGATGATCAGTCGGACCGCCTCATTTTTTGGTGAGCTGGAATCATCCGCGCCGAGCTGGGGCTCAGCGCTCCCAGGGGTTAGCGGCGGCGCTTGGGTTTGAATTTTCCGGCTTTTTTCGGGTGGATCGTGGGGCCTGCTTTGGCGGCGGGCTTGGATTTGGGCTTCGGTTTTCCAGCGTGTTTCGCGGTTTGGGCGATCGAGGAAACCGGGCGGCTTTTGTGGACCTGGGTACCGGCGGTAGTAGGTGGTCCGGCGACGGCGAAATCGACGAAGCGTTTCTCGCGATCCAGCCCGGTGACGTGCAACGGGATGCGCATGCCGAGTTGAATGACCTTTCCGTCGGAGGACACCCAGGCCATGCGGTGCGCTTCAAGCCGCCAGCGACCGGGTGGGAGTTCCTCGCGTTTCACCACGCCGCGGATGCCCATGTCGGGAATTTCCACCATGAGTCCCATTGGGCGGACATCGGTGATGAGTCCGTCGAATTCGTGCGGGTCCTTCATGTCCGCCACGCGCTGGAGGTAATCGAAGAGTTTGATCTGCTTCGTCTCGCTCTCAGCTTCGGCGGAAGTGCGTTCGGTATCGGAAATGTGGCGGGCGATTTCCCTTAGGTCGGCTTGGGACGGGGTGGTGTCGTGGCGCGGTGGCGGGTTAGCGAGCAGCGGTTGCAGCGCTCGGTGCACGATGAGATCGGCGTAGCGGCGGATGGGGCTGGTGAAATGGCAGTAATCGGTTTTCGCCAAGCCATAGTGGCCGATGGGTTCCGCAGAATAGGCAGCGCGTTTGAGGCTCTTGAGCAGGCCGAGCTTGATGATGTGCTCCTCGGGAGTGCCTTTGGAATCATCGAGCAGGCGCTGGATGTGGGCACGGTTGGTGAGGTCGCCAGGGCGGTAGCCGTGGAGTTTGGCGGTCTCAGTGTAGTCCATCAAACGCGATGGATCGGGATCTTCGTGAATCCGATAGACGGCGGGTTTCATGCGCTCGCGCAGGATTTTCGCGACGGCTTCGTTGGCGGCGAGCATGCATTCCTCGACGAGTTGATGGCTCGCGGTGTGAATCACGGGATCCGCAGCGCAGGCGCGGCCTTTGTCATCGAGGCGGATTTTGATTTCCGGCATTTCGAGATCAAGGGCACCGTTTTGGAAACGACGGCGGCGCATGGTGGAGGCCAGCGCCCAGCCTTCCTTGACCAGGCCGACGAGGGTGGGATCCGATCCTTCCGGAGCGGGCTTGCCATCGAGAATGGCCTGGGCCTGCTCGTAGGACAGCTTGGCGCGGCTGTGGATGACGGCGTCGATGAAGGTGGCTTTGGTGATTTTTCCCTCCTCGGAAATTTCCATCAATGCGCACTTCGTGAGGCGGTCCACGTTCGGCTTGAGCGAGCAGATGCCGTTGCTCAACTCGACTGGCAGCATCGGCAACACGCGGTCCACGAGATAAGTCGAATTTCCGCGTTCGATGGCTTCCTTGTCCATCGGGCTGCCGGGCTTGATGTAGTGGGAAACATCCGCGATGTGCACGGCGAGCGTCCAGCCGTGGCGGGTTTTTTCCAACCAGATCGCATCGTCGTGGTCCTTGGCATCGGCGGGGTCGATGGTGATCACGAGCTTGTCGCGCCAATCTTTGCGGCGGGCGATTTCAGAAGGCTCCGGCTCCTCGGGCACGGCGCGGGCCTCGGCGAGGACATTTTCCGGAAACGAGGTCCGCAAGCCAAAGCGATGGATCACGGCAATCATGTCCACGCCGGGATCGCCGGGCCAACCGAGCACTTCGATGATGCGGCCGCGCGGGGTGGTGTTGGCGTCGGTCCAATTGTCGAGATCCACGACCACCAATTGCCCGGGCTCGGCGGTGGTATCGCCGATCAATTCGACGCGGCCATCCACGGCTTTGTCGTCGCACTCGATCCAGCCGAAGTTGCCTTTTTTGCAGAAAATCCCTGCCAAGCGGCCAGAGCGGCGGCCGAGCACGCGATCTACTTTACCTCGGGCTTCTTCCGGGGCATCGGGGACGAGTTCGCTGCGGGTGCGGAAGGGGCGCTTGGGGCTGGGCTTTTTGATGGAAACCAGGACGCGGTCGCCATCGAGCGCGGTGGACGTGTCGCGGCGGTCGATGTGGACGCGGTTGAGCGCCACCAGATCGAGCCCGGTGGCGAGGTTGGCCTCAGCGGTCGCATCCGGGAAAAAGAACGCATGGCCCTTGGGATGGAATTTCAGGATACCGGTGAGGGAATTGCCGGTCTTGGCACGCAGGAGGAAGCAGGCCTTCTTTTTTTCCTCGATGATGCCCTCGGCAGTGAGCGATTCGATGGCTTTGCGCAGTTCCGAGCGGCGTTCGACGGGGACGGAGAGATTGCGCGCCAACGATGATTTCGTCATCGGCTGGGTGGGATGGGACCGCATGTGATCGAGAATGGCGTCTCGGAGATTTTCGCCGGGCATGCGCAGAGTTTGCCGTTCCAAGCGAATATCTGCAACGGCAAAGGCGGAAATAAATGAGTCGAAATTTGGGGATTGCCAACCCGCCCGTGCTGTTCCAGTCTTCGGCCGTTGGAACGACGGAGCGGTTTTTCGCGTTGAACTCCCGAAAACACTTCCCGGGTTGATGTCACCCTGCCCTACCGGGCTTAGCTCGCCGCTTGGCAGCACCAAGCCGGCACATGCGCAGGAACGCACCCTTCCATTCCGCCCTACGGTCATCCAAGTGATGGCCGCATACCATCCTCACCCGAATCCCCATTCTATCCATTTCCTATGGCCGGTCACAACAAGTGGTCCAAGGTCAAACACATCAAGGCCAGAGTCGATGCCATCAAAGGCAGGGTCTTCAGCAAGTGCGCCCATGAAATCGCCCTCGCCGCCCGTGCCGGTGGTGGCGACCCTGCCGCAAACGCACGACTGCGCTCCGCGATAGACAATGCCAAGGCTGTTTCCATGCCCAAAGACAACATCGACCGCGCCATCAAGAAAGGCACCGGCGAACTCGGCGGCGAGGCCATTCAGGAAGTCGCCTACGAGGGCTACGGTCCCGCAGGCATCGCGTTCATCGTGGAAATGGCCACCGACAACCTCAATCGCTCGGCAGCAGATATCCGATCCATTTTCACCAAAAACGGTGGCAGCGTCGCCACCCAAGGCAGCGTCTCCTATCAGTTCGATCGCAAAGGCGAAATCCGCATTCCCGCCTCGGCCATCAATGAGGAGAAACTCATGGAAGCCGCGATTGATGCCGGAGCCGATGATGTCATCCCCGATGAAGATGAACACATCGTCCATACAGCTCCTAACGAACTCGGGACCATCGCAAACACCCTGCGCGCAGCCGGGCTGCCACTCGCTTCCGAAAAACTCGTTTCCATTTCACAAACCTCCAGTGTGGTCACCGACCCGGCCATCGCACGCCAGATCCTCAAACTTCACGATCAACTCGACGACTATCAAGACACGGTGAACGTCTTCACCAACTTCGAGGTCGCAGACGAAATTCTCGATCTACTCCAGGCGTGAGCAGTTCATGCCAAACGCCACTCCCCTACCCTTTTCCACTGACTCCGAATGAGCAAAAACACCAACGAGGAATCCTTATCCGACAACAAGACGGATGCCGAAGGCAAAGCGACACCGCGCAAACGTGTTGCCAAAAAAGCTGCTACCAAGACGGCGGCCAAAGCCACCAAGGCCACCACCAAAAGCGCTGCCAAAGCCGTCGTCGACCGCATCGAGACCGCCACGGATGCCACTCCCGTTGTGAAAAAAGCCGTCAAAAAGACAGCCGCTAAAAAGGTCGCGAAAAAAGCAGCCCAAGCGACTGAGATCAGTGCCCCCCCGGAAATTGCCATCCCGGCCCCAAAGAAAAAGGTAGCCAGGATCCGCAAATCAGCGGATGCGCCAAGCGCGTCTTCAGCCCCCCCCTCTGAATCTTCCGCTCCCGCCCAAGATCGTCCCCAACCTGCCCGTCCTCCTGTCGAAAGCGGGGGCAATGGCCCGACTCCACGTTCATCCCCTGCCCCCAATGAAAAACGCTTTGGCCGCGTCCCGGGGGGCGGACCTCGCGTTTCTCGCGAGTCAAACGATGAGGCAACTGCGGCCTCTCCGCAGGCCTCACGGGACGAAAATGATCGTCCCCCACAAGGCGGCTCTGTCCGCAATCCACAAAATCGCGACGGCGGACAAGCTTCCCACCAAGGCCACCATTCCAACGCACAGCGCGAAAACAACGATGGCCAGCAACAACGCGAAAGTCGCAGCAAACGCCGCCGTGAAAAACGCAAACGCCGCCTCCGGGAGGCCCAACAAACTGGCCAGGGTAGCTCTGGCAGCCAAGGCAACCAGGGCAACCAAGGTGGTGGCAATCGCAGGGACCCACAAAACCGCTCCGAAGCCAGCAACTCCCACAGCGGAGAGCGGCAGTCGGTTTTACCCAGCGGACCCAAAATCGAAGTCAACGGCATGCTCGAACTCGCGCCGAAAGGATTCGGCTTCCTCCGCGTGCCTCAAAAGAATTTCGAACAAGCGCGCGACGATGTATTCGTCACTCCGGAATCCATCCGCAAGTTCAACCTGCGAGTCGGCCAATGGATCCACGGCGTCTATCAGGAAGGCACGCGGGGTCCCCAACTGGTCGAAATTTCATCGATCAATGGCATGACTCCCGAGGAAGCCTCCAAGCTCCCTCACTTTGATGAGCTCAAGGCGATCAACCCGACCCGGCGCATTAGCTTCGAGACCACCCCCGAACGCTTCACCACCCGCGTCGTGGACATCATGGCCCCCGTCGGTCGTGGCCAGCGCGGACTGATTGTTTCCCCACCCCGCTCGGGAAAAACCACCCTGCTGCTCCACATGGCCGAGGCGATCCGCCAGAAGTATGAGGAGTCCATCCATCTCATGGTGGTCCTCGTCGATGAACGCCCGGAAGAAGTCACCGAATTCCGCCGAGCCCTTCCCGGTGCGGAAATCTATGCCAGCTCCAATGATGAACAGGCACGCAACCATTGCCGGATTGCCGAACTCGCCATCGAACGCGCCAAACGACTTGTGGAAGCAGGCAAAGACGTGTTCTTGCTGATGGATTCCATCACCCGCCTCGCCCGTGCCTACAATGGCAACATGAACAACCGCGGCCGCGGCACCGGTTCAGGCGGCATCACCATCGGAGCGCTCGAAGTGCCCCGCCGTCTCTTCGCCGCAGCCCGCAACACCCGCGGAGGAGGCTCCCTCACCATCCTCGCCACCGCCCTCATCCAGACCAACTCCCGCGCCGATGAAGCCATTTTCATGGAGTTCAA
>JBBARN010000004.1:25849-117664 GCA_040399845.1 Luteolibacter sp.
GTTCAAAGGCACCGGCAACATGGAACTCGTGCTCGATCGCAAGATCGCGGAAAATTATATCTATCCGGCAGTTGATATCTTCAAATCCGGAACCCGCCGCGAGGAATTGCTCATCCCGGACCACATGCTTCACAAGATCCATCTCATCCGCCGCGGACTCTCCGGACACCGCCCGGTCGAAGCCATGGAAAGGCTTTTGTTCTTCCTTAAGAAATTCCCGAACAATCCGCAAATGCTGCTGGAAATCAAGGGTTGAGGCGTTCGGGCAAGCACTCTGCCGCTCTCTCCTGCCGAGGCATTTTTTCAGCGGAGAGTAATCGATGAGTGGCAGCCCATCGAAGATGCTTCAATCCGCCACATAAAGGATCCGGCCGCAATCTTCGCAGCGGGCGATCTCCTTTGCTGTCTGCACGGCAACCACGGTGGAGGCGATGAGTTTCATGTGGCAGCCTTCGCATTTGCCTTCATGCATCGGAGCAAGGGCGAGACCGGCCTTGGTTTTCATCAGCCGGGCATACAGCGGCAGGATATCCTGCGGCACGGCGGCTGCGGACTTTTCGCGCGCTGCCTCCACTTCCCCGCGCTCAGCTTCCATGCGGGCCTTGCGTTCTTTGATGGAGGCAAGGTCCTCATCGACGAGCGTCCGGGTATGGACGAGAGCGGCCTCTGTCGCTTTGAGTTCGGAGCGCCGGGTATCCATTTCCTCCATGAGTTCGAGCTCGCGCGTCTCAAGATCATCGACCTCTTTTTCATAGCGGACAATTTCATGCCCCAGTGCCTGATACTCCTCGTTCTTGCGGGTTTCGAACTGCTGGATCTTGAGACGGGCAATCGAAGTCCTGCGCGTCCCGACATCGAGTTCGAGTCGTTTCATGCGAAGTTCGCAATCGAGAACCGCATCGTGGGCCTTCTTCACAGCAGTCTCATCGCCCGCCAACTTGGTCTTAGCCCGGGCCTCGTCCTGAGGGAGCTTTTCAAGATCTTTGGCAAGCGCCAGCAATCGCCGATCACGGTCCTGGAGAATCAATAAGGCACGAACTTCATCAAGCATGCCCATGGCTAACCGCCAACCCACCCCGCGGCAAGCACGGTCTTGAAAGCGGACTGTATCGTGGCGAATCAAAATAAAATGCCAGGCTTTTAACATAACATGCTTACGCGACTCCTGCTAAAATAAAAAGACAGACTTTTGATAAGAAAAATCTTGCAGCGTGAGGAATGGAGGTTAACCTGTTTGTAAAATGAGCGCGAACAACCGCAGGCGATGGGTAGCTCCTTGGAAGGATTCGGCGACGAAGCCGGCGATTTACCATTGTGTCAGCCGCGTTGTGGGTCGGGGCTTTTTGTTGAATGCGGCGGAACGCGAGCATTTCCGCATCTTGATGCGGATGTGTGAGAAGTTCACGGGATGCCGGGCTCTCTCTTACTGCCTGATGTCCAATCACTTCCATATTCTCCTTGAGGTGCCGCCGATGCCGCAGGGAGGTATTCCGGATGAGGAGTTGTTGCAGCGTTTGGGCGTGTTTTACGGCGAGGCGCAAGTGGCGGAGATTGCCCAGGAAATGAAGGATGCGGCCGCGATCAGGGCCCGCGGGGAGTTCGAGTTGCCGCCGGTGGATGAGGAGGGCGTACCGCTGACGCCGGAGCAGGAGATTGTTCTGGCCGAGGAGCAGGGGCAGCAGCGATTGCAGGAAATCCGCAGCCGCTACACTCGCCGGATGCATGATTTGAGCGAGTTTATGAAGTCACTGCTGGAGCGCTTCACCAAGTGGTTCAATCGCAAGCATGGGCGTTCCGGAACCTTGTGGGAGGATCGTTTCAAGAGCGTGATTGTGGAAAGTGGAACGGCCGCGCGGACGGTTGCGGCCTACATCGATCTCAATCCAGTGCGAGCGGGGATCGTGAAGGATCCGGCTGATTACCGATGGAGCAGTTACGGCGAAGCGATCGGAGGCCGCGTAAAAGGCGGTGGCCTTACGCGATCGGATGGAGAAAATGGCGATCATCTCACACATTCGAGCATGATGGGAAATGGCAAGAAGGCGCGGGAGGGCCTGGTTCGGGCGTATTTCTGCGATCAGGGAACGATTTCTGAGGCGGAGCAGGCGGGAAAATGGGAGGAAGTTTCGCGATTGTATCGCCGCCTGATGGGATTATCCCTTGGACGGAAAGCAGGAAGCGCCGTTCTTTCGAAGACGGATGAAGGATCGGGGCAAACCACCAAGAACACCGCCGAGTTGCTCGAAAGTGAAGACAACGAAACCGTGCTCAAAGACTTGGGCGGTGCGAAAATGCTGTTTTGCCGGATTCGATATTTCACGGACGGCGTGGTGATCGGCAGCAAAGGATTTGTGAATGAGGCCTTTGCGGGGGCACGGGAACGTTTTGGCCCGAAGCGCAAGGATGGAGCACGGAAATTGAAAGGCGACGCAGCTGCGGCAAGCGGGAGATTCTGGAGTTTGAGAGATCTTCGGAAGGGCGTTGCCTGATCAAACCGTCGATTTCTGGATCAATTTCCGCCGTTCCATCTTCCGGCCACAGCACCCCGGAATTGACACTCAGAGGCCGAATTGACAGCTTTGCGGCATGTCACTTTTTGCCAACAAAGTCGCCGTCGTCACCGGAGGAGGCCGCGGAATCGGCCAGGAAATCGCCAGAACCTTCGCCGCCGAGGGAGCCAAAGTTGCGGTCGTGAGTAGAAGCGCGTCGAGTTGTGGTAAGGCAGCGGACGATATCAATGCGGAGTTTCCCGGTGCCGCCGTCGCTTACGCTGTGGACGTAGCGGATCACCAAGCGGTCCAACAGTTGGCCAAACAAATTGGCGACGAGCTAGGCGTGGTCAACATCCTTGTCAACAATGCCGGCGTTACCCGCGATACGCTGATCATGCGGATGAAAGAGGAAGATTGGGATGCCGTCCTCGACACCAATCTCAAAGGCGCATTCAACGTCGTAAAGGCCTTCATGCGCCCCATGATGAAAGCAGAGGACGCGCGCATCATCAACATCGCCTCTGTCATTGGTCTCATCGGCAACGCCGGCCAAGCGAACTACTCCGCCAGCAAGGCCGGTCTCATTGGTTTCACCAAAGCGGTCGCCAGAGAACTCGCGGGACGCGCTGTCACCTGCAATGCGGTGGCACCCGGATTCATCACCACTGATATGACCGATGAACTACCGCAAGGCATCAAGGACGCAGTCATCGGCAAAATTCCACTCGGCAGCTTCGGTGAAACCAAGGACATCGCGGCAGCCGTCGCCTTCCTCGCCAGCCCCGCCGCACGCTACATCACCGGGCAGGTCCTTGCAGTCGATGGAGGCATGACGATGTAATTTGAGTGTCCACATTGACCACCACATGGACCTGATCCTTCTACGCCACGGCAAGGCCGAAGACTACAATCCCGGCGGCGACAATGCCCGGGAACTCCTTGAACGCGGCCGCGAGCAATCTCGCCGAGCAGGGAAACTGTTGAAACAAGCCGGACATCTTCCGGAGATCGTGCTCACCAGTCCGCTCGTCCGCGCCCGCCAGACGGCGGATGAATTCAGCCAAGCAAGCGGAGTGCCGGGAGCGGTAATCCAAGGATGGCTCGCCTGCGGCATGGCTCCCGAGACGGCCCTTTCTGAAATTTCCGGTTTTCGGGAATTCAAACGCGTCGCCATCGTGGGCCACGAGCCAGATCTTTCTCAACTCATCCAGTTTCTTCTCGGCACCACCAGCGGCAGAATAAACATGAAAAAAGGTGCGGTCGCCTGCGTCCGGATCAACCCACCATCCCGCATCGGAACACTTCTCTATCTGATCCCACCCAAACTGGCCACAGAATCGGACTGATCGCCGTTCGAATCTAGCCATCGGCGTTGAAACTTTCATGGCGCTACTGACCATTCACGCTGCAGGAACCCCATCCGATTGACAGAGACTGCAATCGTCAGATGGTGAATCCCGATATACGCATGCTTGGTTGCTGAGTGTTTCAGTGGTTTCGAATGCTCAAATTCACTTTTGAAAATCGGAGTTCGGATTTAAATGGTCACTTTGTTTTCCTGCCTTGCCCGGCCCTGATAAAACATCGCGAAGATCACGAAGCAGAGGGCAATCATCAGGGTAAGCATGGCCCAAAATGTGGTCCAGCCCTGGCCATCATCGCCCACCAGATGGGTCCGCATGCGGCCGCAGACGACTGCGCCCACCAACGGGCCGAGACCGCCGGAAACCATGGCGAGCAATCCTTGCGCCTGACCTTTCATTCCGGGGTCCACCCGGCGATCAAGGAAGACCTGCGCGGTGATGAAATAGAGGGTGTAACAAATTCCATGCAGTGCCACCCCGGCGATGTGCCACTGGATGGCTCCCGTCACCCCGGCATGGGCGCTCAGCGCGAAGCGCAATACGGAAAGCCCCAGTGCCCACAGCAATACCGTCTTGACCCGGAATCGAGTCATGATCGACCCCAACGCCAGCATTCCTCCGACCTCAAGCACCTGGGCAATCGTCATCGTCCCGGTCGGATGGCCGTCACCCAGAAATTTCAAAAACTCCGGCCCATACATGTAAAATGCCGCGAGAGGGATGGAAAACAGAGCCGTCACCACAAAAAACACGCAGTGGTCGCGTTGTTTCAACAGCCGGAAGGCATCCAGCCCGAGCCTGCTCTTCCATGAAGTCCCCCCACCCAAGGGCGGCGTGTGAGGCAGACCAAAGGCCAGCAGCCCGGCCAGCAACCTCGCCACGGCTGAGGCGTAGCCTGCCAGCGGACTGGTATCGGCATGCAGGATATAACTCGTGATCAAGCCGCCCCCTACCCAGCCGAGCGTCGCCCCCACCCGGACAAGCGGAAACTGGCGCTCCCCGTGGGTTAGATTCGTCAGGGAAATCGTCGCTAACAGGCCCCAAGTGGGCCCGGACAGCAGCGAATACATTCCCAGAAATCCCACGAACCAGACCGGATGCAATCCCGCATCCAAACTGCCAAATGCCGCTGCAAGCAGGATGGAGCACAAGATGGAGGCCCAGGCAAAAAGCCGGTCGGCGGGCACACTCTGGTCCGCCAGGGCCCCACCGATGAGTGGAGAAATCAAGGCACAGACCGGGGAAATCACGAAGGCAGCCTCCACCCATCCCTCCAATCCCCGCGCTCCGAGGATGTTCGTCAAGGCGGGCACCCAGAATCCAGGCGACATGCCATGAAAGAAAAATACCAGCCACAGCCCTGAAAAGATCCACCGCGGATCGGTCCGCATGTTCTGAAGCTTGGTCACTGGAGGAAAAAAGAAGGAAAATCGAACGCCCCAGCCGACACGCATCATCGGCACGCACGGACCGGATGAAACGATGGAACCATGGAACAAATGGCACGCCCGACTGGATTCGAACCAGTGACATTCCGCTTAGAAGGCGGATGCTCTATCCAACTGAGCTACGGGCGCGTTGCGGGGGATGCTGTAGCAGCCGATTCCGGTGCTGTCAAAAGCCGCGTCGAAAATCAGCGGATTGTTTCCAAGAAAATGAATTTGCGGTTTCAGTCGGCCGGATTTTCCCCATAGGCTTCGCGGCATGCGCACTGCGGTTTACGCCGGTTCCTTCGATCCCCCGACCAATGGTCACCTTTGGATGATCGAGCGCGGACTGGAAATGTTCGATCAACTCATCGTGGCCATCGGCGACAATCCCTCGAAGCGCTATTCGTTCTCGGTGGAGGAGCGGCTCGAATTGCTGCGTGCATCCACCGTAGCCTGCGACAATCTGGTCATCGCCCACTTCGACAACCGTTATCTCGTGGATTATGCCCGCAAGAAGCATGCAAAATACGTGCTGCGCGGCATTCGGTCGCCGGGAGATTACGAATACGAACGCGTGATGCGGCAAATCAACGCGGACATGGCTCCGGAAATCAACACCGTCTTCCTGATGCCGCCACGGGACATTGCCGAGGTTTCATCCAACATGATCAAGGGCCTCATCGGCCCGAGCGGTTGGGAAGATACGGTGAGGCGCTATGTGCCGGCTCCCGTGTTTGAAATGATCGCCAAAAAAGGTGCGGCCAGCGGCGGCAGTTTGCAGTTCATGCAGTGACCAGCCGCCGCTTTCCGGTTTGATTCACTTCGCCGGAGCGAGGATCTTGATGTTGCGGAAGAAGACCTGGTTGCCGTGATCCTGAAGCAGGATGTGGCCATCTTCTTTCTCCCCGAAGGCCGGCCAGACCTTGTATTTGCTGCCTGCCACCAGAGCGCGCCACTCTTTGGAGCCGCGCTCGAATTCCACCGTCTTCACTCCGTTGAGGCGATACTCGACGTGCTTGCCCTTGGAGATGATGTGCGCGTGATTCCAGCTTCCGGGAGGATTCACCTTCTTGTCGAGCGGGGCGGGAATCATGTCATAAAGCGAACCGATCGTGCGGTTGCCATTGCTGCCGAGCTTGGCGTCCGGGTGCTTGGCATCGTCCAGAATCTGAAACTCCGGCCCAATGGATGAGCCAGCGCCCTTGTTGAGATCCGGATCGACGAAGAACTTGATCCCGCTATTGGCGCCCGGGGTGATTTTGAAATCCACCTTGAGTTCGAAATCCGAATACTTGTCCACGGTGATGATGTCGCCCGCGGCGGCTGCCTCGCCTCCGCCGGTTTCATTGATGATGAGCGTGCCGTCCTTTACTTCCCAGCCGCCCTTCGGAAACTCCTTGGACTTCGCGCTACGCCAGCCGGCGGTGGTTTTGCCATCCCAGAGAAGTTTCCAACCCGCCGTCTTTTCCTCCGCCGTCAGCGTGTTGACGGGGGTGGACTCGACTTCCTGGATGCGCAGGTTGCGCCACTGCACGCGGGTTCCGTCCTTGCTCTTGTCCTTGCCGATGCCGTGCACCTGCAAGCCGATGAACCCGGCGGCAGTCCGCGAATCGGTGATGGCCGCGCAAGGTGTGCCATTGAGTGTGGTCTTGATGGAATCGCCAATCGCTTCCACCCGGACTTTGTTCCATCCGCCTTGATTGAAGATTTTCCGCCCTTGATTGGTGAATTCCTTGGCATTTCCGCCGCGCAATCCGGGATAGAGCCAGCCGCGAACGGCCTCTTCGAAAATCCCAGCACTCCACCAACGGTCCTTGCCGGGCTCGGGATCGATTTCGATCTGGTAGCCGTGCACCCGATTCGCAGGAACCTTCGCCTTGCCACCTTCCCAGACAATTTCCTTCGGAGAATCAAAACTCTGACTGCGGATCTGGACGCCGGAATTCAGCTTGGGATCGACCTTGAATTCGTATTCGAGAATGAAATCCGAATAGTCGCGTGGTGTGCAGAGGAAGGTATTTTCCGTATTGAGGGTGCTCGTGCCCACGATGCTGTCGCCTTCGACCGCGTAACTTGCCTTGCCCCCACGTTTGACCCAGCCATCCAGGTCCTTCCCATTGAAAAGCGGCGTCCATTCGCCTGCGGCCACTGCGGCTCCACAAAAGGCCGCCCATACGATCAAAGTCTGTGTTTTCATGTTTGGATTTATTCGAACTCGCAAAAAGCTAGTTTCCCCAACGCGGGGATCGAGTTAAAAAATCAGGCACGGCGCTTTGCACGGCACTGGCGAATCAATCGTCAATTCGGATCGCCTTTGGATCCCAATCGATCTCCGGCAGATGCATGTCCAATTTGCCAAGCGTGTCGAGCATGATCCGGGCGACACACAGGTTTCGATACCATTTCCGGTCGGCAGGAACAATGTACCACGGCGCGAAGTCGGTGGATGTTTTGCCGATCACATCCTCGTAAGCCTTCATGAACTCATCCCAACGGGCCCGGTCCGCCAAGTCATCGGGGTTGAATTTCCAGTGCTTCCGGGGATTCTCCAAGCGGGCCTCGAGCCGTTCTTTCTGCTCATCCTTTGAAATGTGAAGAAAGATTTTCACAATCGTCGTCCCCTCCTCGGCCAGCATCCGCTCGAAATCCACCACATGTTGCTGGCGGCGCTGCCAAACCTCATCCGGAAAAAGCTTCTTCACCCGCACCGCGATGATGTCCTCGTAATGACTGCGGTTGAAAATCACCAATTGTCCGCGATGAGGGACCTTGTTGTGGATCCTCCACAGAAAATCATAGGACAATTCCTCCTCGCTCGGCTTCTTGAAAGACCGGACGTGAATCCCCTGGGGATCGATGTGGGAAAACACGTGCTTGATGCAGCCATCTTTGCCACCGGTGTCCATCGCCTGCATGACCACAAGCACCTTGTGCTTATTCTGAGCGTAGAGGATTTTCTGAAGATTCTGGAGCTGGAGCTGGAGTTCCCTGAACTGCGGCTCGAACTCGGATTTGTTGGAACCACTGAAGAGAGTCTTCTCTCCAGTATCAATTCCGGACAAATCGATTTTCGCACCCGGATTCACCCGATATCGCTCCAACGCTCCATTCACTGGCATGGCCAGAGTGAGCCAAATTTCCAGCCCCTTTGACAAGCCCCGAGTCAGTGCAATTTGGTGAGAGGAAGATTGGCATGGCTACCGGTGATTCTCACCATGTCACTTCTTGGACGGCTGCGAGCGTAATGCACCCGGGCCGGAGCCGGCCCAGGAACCCGCAAAATCCCCTGCCCGGGTGAACTGACAAAAGCCTTGGCCACGCGCGGATGCAAGGGATCATTATCGATACTCGGGATCGTTCATCCTAAACTGCAATTCAAGCGTGCAATCTGTCCGCCGGAGCAGTTGGAATCTTCCATCCCGGCGTCCGTCTCCTACTACAACGATGTCTTCCGAAGCGCGCCCACCTACTCACCCGTATGGGGGATGGCCATCACCCGGTCATGGGATGGACCTAGGTCTTGGGAATCCGCCAAGATGTCGTGATGGAATCAGGACCATGTCCCTGAGCAAACGTCGCCCCAACGGACATGTTTATAATTTGGCTCTCCTCCGTTCGAAGTCGATGAAACCCAATCCACCGCCGCCGAGAATCTGCCAGCCCCACCATGGCTTCGCACTGGTGGTCACGCTCTCGTTGATGATCCTGCTGACCGTCATCGCAGTGGGCCTGCTTTCGCTTTCGGCGGTATCCCTGCGGACCTCTTCGCAAGGACAAGCCGTGGCCGAAGCCCGTGCGAACGCCAGACTCGCATTGATGATGGCCGTCGGCGAACTGCAACGGGAAATGGGCCCTGACTCCCGCATCTCCGCACCTCACGACGCCGGATCCTCCGCAAGTGGCGGGAAGGCACACTGGACCGCCGTGTATGACGCCTGGCGCCGACCGGAGTATCCTGCCACCCCGGAAAACCCACAATCCCGCGAGCCCAAGTTCCGCTCATGGCTCGTCTCCGGCACATCCGGCAGCACCGGCGAGGACGCCCTGCTCGTGGGGCCCGGCAGCCTGGGAAAAAGCGCCCGCCCCGAGGATGAAGTCAGCCTCCCGATGCAAACCATCAAGGTCGGGAACCGCCAAGGGCGTTTCGCGTGGTGGGCAGCCGATGAAAGCGCCAAGGCCAAGATCAATGCAGGCTCGGATGATGCCCTCGCCACCGAGCCGATGTTCGCCGCCCAGTCCGCCCCCCATGTGGGTCATCGGGCGATTGAAACCCTCAAGGACTTCGAGTGGAAAACCGGCCAACGCGCGTTGAGCATCACCAATGGCTCGGTCGATCTCGCAGCAAATCTCAGTAATTCCGGCATCGGAAATCTCAATCACCACATCACCGTGCATTCCATCGGGGTGCTCAGCGACGTCCGTGGAGGCCGCCTCAAACGGGACCTCTCCCATCTGCTCTCCTATCCCGTCGAGGAACTCCAGGACAAGCCTCTCTACACCGCGGACGGCCGTATCAACCGCTTCCAGATCACCGAAGCGGGCAGTCTCTCCAGCGCCCCGGGCATCCCCACCAACCCTCGCGCCGCACTCAACACTCCCGGCGAATGGGGCATCAATCTGGAGGAACTCCACCTCTTTCACAACCTCCACCGCGAACTCACTTGGAACAGCAGCGAGCCCCGACTCACCATGCGGGGAACCCGCGAACAAGTCGTCAACGACCGCTACTTTCTCTACAAACGGCCGGTCATCGACGCCGTGCAATTCATCATTTCCCTCAAAGCGGAACCCTCCGGAGCTGCGGGAAAATATCGCATGGTCGCAATGCTCGATGGCATGGTCGCCCTCTCAAATCCCAACGATGTCTCTTTGGTCTGGCCCGCCGGATTGATCCTCCCCGTCCAACTTCAGAACGTGCCCTACAGCCTGAAATGGAACATTCAGAGTGCTGCCGGCACTCCAACCAATACCAACACCGCATCCACCTCCGACTTCGGACTCTTCATCGGCCGCATCGGCGGTGGTGCCGTGCAGTCGGCGGCGGGATTCACCCTCGCTCCGGGTGAGGCGGCCGTGTTCGGTTCCACCACCGGAAACGGCCCGAACCTCGACCTCATGCGGGGCTTCCTGCCCAGCGGCGGCGTGCGCATCAACCCCAATGCCAACAACGGCTGGGACCTCAGGGCCACCAATCTGGACCCCACCGACCGGATCGACTTCACGCTCACCAAAGGCAGTGTCGGATTCCAGGGAAGTTACACTTATTACAATGCATGGATTGGTGATCGCAAAGGCGGAGCCAATGCCAAAGGCTGGCAAATCGATTCCTGCTCGCTCGGCTCCTCCGGTGACATCAACAGCACAAGGATGAATCAAATGCTGATCTCTCCCATCCGCCCGCCGCAGCTCAGGCCAGTGAGCGATTTTGTCAGCAAGGCCCAACCCATCATGATGATCAGTTTCCTGCGCAACGTGGAACGGGATTCAGGAACCACGCCTCCGGACGCCTTCGCCTCCCGCCCCTTTCAAATGGCCGAGTCGGCTGGAGGATGGAGCGGCATCTCACCCTCCACTCTTGAATCCGCCCTGCATTCCCAACAGCGACTCATCACCGCAGAGCCACTCAACTATCAATTCCGAACCCTCGCCGCAGGCGATGGCGGCCGCCATGTCTATCAAGGCGGTGGCCGCCAACCGAATCTGGGTGGAAGTTTCCATATGATCCGCCGCCGCATCCCGGTCGCCCCTCCGATTTCTCTCGGCGCTTTCGAAAATGCGATCGCCACCGGTTTCACCGAACGATTCAAAAACGCCCCTGCCATCAGCGAGGACCCCTACCCCGCCAATGCCATGGCTCTCGCCGGAGACGACGCCGCCTGGCCGGAAGTTTCCAAGGCGATCGGCAATTCACACGGCACCGCCTTCCTGAACAGCAATCAAGTCTATCGGACCGGCTCAGGCCAATCCAATGAAACCAAGACCGCCACCGATCACTCATGGATGGCCAACAACGCGCTCTGGGACTCGTGGTTTCTTTCAAGCATCGTCGATGGCCAAGGCAAGGGAAGCAACCGCTTCCAAAATGACAACCGCTCCCAACGCGCCCAATTCGAAGACTTCGCCAAGGCCACCGGCACCCTGCGCAACACCCGCTACCTCTTCCATGCCCATCGCACTCCCGAAGAGGCTGCCAAGGAACTCTTCGATGGCGAGGTACTCAAAAAATCCGCGTTGAACAACCTGACGAAGTATCTGTTGGTCGATGGCGCATTCAATGTGAACTCAACCTCTTCCAACGCATGGAAAGCCATGCTCACCAGTGTCCGCGATCAGGAGCTGCTGGTCATCGGTGGGGCAAAACAGAAATTCGGTCATCCCTATGGTACTCTTGGTTATGCCCATGACAGCTCCCCGCTCAACGATTGGACCGGCCTCCGCGATCTATCCGATTCGGAAATCACCTCACTCGCCGATGAGATCGTCAAGGAGGTCAAGGCCCGCGGGCCCTTCCTTAGCCTCGCCGACTTCGTGAACCGCCGACCCGACAGTTCCGATTCCTATCAACAAGCCCTCGGTGCCTTGCAGGCAGCCATCGACAAATCCGGACTCAACAAACGCTTCACCGATCCCGGCAGACTCGTGGCCACCACCGACTTTTCAGCGCTGCCAGGCAGTGGCTCGGTCGGCTCCGAGCCCGCGCCTGCCCGCGCCTTCGGCAGCGCAGGGCATCTCACCCAAGCCAAACTTCTGACTGCCATCGGCACCCAGATCACGGTGCGCTCGGACACCTTCGTCATCCGCACTTATGGCGACTCGCGCGATGCCTCGGGCAAAATCCTCGCCAAAGCTTGGTGCGAAGCCACCGTCCAACGGCTGCCGGAATATGTCGATGCAGCAGATCGCCCGGAGGACTCGGATGGCTGGCCACTGCCCACCGACAAACTCTCACCCGTCAATTCCCGCTTCGGCCGAGCTTGGAAAATTCAATCTATCCGTTGGCTGTCCGGCAGTGAAATCATCGGCTCCTGACACGTCCAGACACGTCCTTTCAGACATCTCCTCATGTTTCATCCATCCGCATCCTTTCCTGCCATCCTCCGGACTTTCCTGCTGCTCACCCTGCTGGGTTCTATCATCCTCTCCGCCAGTGCCCAGCCTGCGGCAACAACCACGGAAGAAAAGAAGAACCAAGCGCAACTGCGCCTCATCTGCGTATCCAGCCTCGAACCGGAACACGAAGTAAAAATCGCCTCACGCAACGACCAAGGCGAGTGGCTGGAAATCGGTAAAACGGGCATCCGCTCGTCCTTCGTCTCGGATTGGCTCCCGGCAAAACCAGGCGAACTCCACCTGACCACTCCCGGTGCCAACGGACCGCAATCGATTTGCAAATTCACCTATCCCGAAACCACCCGCCGTGCCCTGGTCGTGCTGATCGCGGATCCCGCAAAAAAAACTTATCAGGCCGTGGTTTACGATCCGGAGAAACTCAACTTCGCCAAGGGATCCGTGCTCATCGTCAACTTCAGCCAGCGTCCGGGCATGGTGGTTCTCGGAACCAAAAAAATCGCCGTCGCTTCGGGCAATCAGTCGGTCGTCCAACCCAATCCTGACAACAACGGCATGTATCGCCTGATGGTGGCTTACGAAGACGCGAACAAGAAACCCGTTCCCTGCTACGATCGCTACGTGCAAAGCAATCCCGATTCCCGCGACCTCTTGTTCCTCATTCCCGACGCCTCCCTAGGCCTCAAGGCGTTCAGCCTACCCATCTTCGGCTCCTTCGATTGACAAGCCGAATCCATCGTCATCCCCCCAGCCCAACCCATGGCGGCAGCGCCCCCACCTAAGGAGAGAAGGGACATCTCGCCCCCCTAAGAACCCTTTTATATCAATGCGGCATGGGGCAAGGCCCTAACGACTCTTGATTCTTCCGTCCTCAATCATCGTCTATAAAAACGATCCCGCGCAGTTTCCCAAATCCAAGCATGGCCCTTGGAGGCATGGCGAAGTGGCCATAAAAAACAGCCGCCGGATTGCCCCGGCGGCTGTAAATCGAGTTGGCAAGGCCAGTAGATGTTACTTCGCGAAGTTTTCAGCAACGACATCCCAGTTCACCACGCTCCAGAAGGCCCCAATGTAGTCCGGGCGGCGATTCTGATAGTTGAGGTAATAGGCATGCTCCCAGACATCGAGACCGAGGATCGGCTTGCCGGAGCAACCGGCGATCGCCTCGCCCATGCAGGGGCAGTCTTGATTGGCGGTGGAGCAAACGGCGAGTGAGCCGTCGTCTTTTTTCACCAACCACGCCCAGCCCGAACCGAAGCGGGTTGCACCTGCCTTGGCGAAAGCTTCCTTGAACGCATCGAACGAACCGAAGGCCTTGTCGATGGCTGCGGCGAGATCACCGGATGGAGCCTTGGCACCACCGGGAGCGATGACTTTCCAGAAAAACGCATGGTTGGCATGACCGCCGCCATTGTTGCGCACCACACCGCGGATGTCGTCGGGCACGGAAGCAAGGTCACCCACGATTTCGCAGAGTGATTTGGCCTCAAGGTCGGCCTTGCCGGCGATGGCGTTGTTGAGATTGGTGATATACGCCTGATGGTGCTTGGAGTGATGGATCTCCATCGTGCGTGCATCGAGGTGGGGCTCGAGGGCGTCGTAGGCGTAACCGAGTTCGGGAAGAGTGTGGGCCATGGTGATTAAGGGAGTTTGGTTTGCGTATCGATCCGGGCTCCGTTAGGACGGGGCACGGGCGACGCCCCCTACGAAACCGAGCTTTCCTCCACCCGCAAGAGAAAACAGAGATCCTACATGATTCCGCCCGAACTCGCCCCCTTTCTGCCCTTGATTGTCACCGCGGTGATTTCCTTGTTTGTTGGCTCCTTGATCACGCGACTTGCCCTATCCGGAAGGCTTTCCACAGGCGCCGAACGCCTCAAGGCGGAGGAACGCCGCTCGGCGGACATCGAAGCAAGACTGGCCCACGCCACGGTCGAGGCGGATCGGAATGAAAAAGAAGCCCAAACCTTCCGCAACCAACTCACCGAACTCCGCTCGCGCCTCGACACCGAGCTCAGGGCCGCCGCCGAAAAACAGGCATTGCTCGAACGCGCGGAAATCAAGCTGGCCGATACCTTCAAAGCCCTTTCCGCAGATGCCCTCCGCGCCTCTTCCGAGCAATTTCTCCACCTCGCCAAATCCTCGCTCGCCACCCAAAGCGAAGCCGCCAAAGGCGAAATCGAACAACGCAAGACGGCCATCGAAAACCTCGTCAAGCCGGTGGCCGATTCCCTCGGGAAATTCGAGTTGCGCATCGGCGAAATCGAAAAAATCCGCGAAGGCGCCTACGCCGAACTCAAGGAACAAGTCCGGGCCCTGGGTGAGGGGCAACTCGGTCTGCAACGCGAGACCGCCTCGCTCGTCAAGGCGCTCCGCCAACCCACCGGCCGCGGCCAATGGGGCGAAATGCAACTCCGCCGCGTCGTCGAACTGGCCGGGATGCAAGAGCACTGCGATTTCGAAACACAGCACACTTCCACGACCGACGAAGGGAAAAAACTCCGCCCCGATCTCATCGTCCGCCTGCCGGGAGGAAAAATCATCGTGGTCGATTCCAAAACGCCCATGGATGGCTACCTCGACGCCCTCGAGGCCCCGGACGAAACGGTTCGTGAAGAGGCCCTGCTGCGTCACGCCCGGCAGGTGCGCACCCACATCCAGCAGCTTTCCTCCAAAAACTACACCTCCCAATTCGCCCAATCGCCGGAATTCACTGTGTTGTTTCTCCCCAGCGAATCGTTTTTCTCCGCCGCCCTTCACAGCGACCCCGGCCTGATCGAACGGGGTGTGGATCAAGGCGTGATTCTGGCCACGCCCACCACCTTGATTGCCTTGTTGCGCGCGGTGTCCTACGGCTGGAGGCAGGAATCCATCGCCGAAAACGCCCGCGAAATTTCCGCCCTCGGCCGCACTCTGCACGAACGCTTGGGAAAACTCGCCGATCATTTCGCAAAGCTCGGACGCTCGCTCGGCAGCGCGGTGGAAAATTACAACAGCGCCGTGGGAACCTTCGAAACCCGCGTGTTGACCACGGCGAGAAAGTTCGAGGAGCTCAAAGCCACCCCCGAAGCGGCTGGCATCCCTCATCTCGAACCCATTGACTCCACGCCGCGGTCACTACCGAGCAGCGCGCCTACAACCGCGCCTCCAGCTGCGCCTCCAGCTGCACCTCCAGCT
Organism: Luteolibacter sp.; assembly: GCA_040399845.1. Lineage (GTDB taxonomy): Bacteria > Verrucomicrobiota > Verrucomicrobiia > Verrucomicrobiales > Akkermansiaceae > Luteolibacter. Next base: position 41,381 of record JBBARN010000004.1, read on the forward strand.
GCACCTCCAGCTGCACCTCCAGCTGTCCCACCTGCCGCATTGGCTGCCCTTGCCCGCGCCCGCGAGGTCGCATCCCGCCATCAGGAGTCTGCCGCACTCACCTTGGATTCCGCGAAGTCCACCGCACTGCTCGAACCCTCCAGCGACGACGATTTCACATTCGTGCCAGGCCCACCCAGAAGTGCCCGCAGTGCCGCCGCAGATTTACGATCCGCCTTGGATTGAGCCGGATTCCTGAATCATTCCTTTCTCAAAATCAACCCCGATGCCACTCTCCGCCCTCACCGGACTCCATCCTGAAGCCCTGACCGCATGGTTGAAGGAGGCGGCCGAGCCTTCATTCCGCGCCAACCAGATCCTAGAGTGGATTTGGAAAAAAAAGGTCAGCTCCTTCGATGCCATGACCAACCTCCCGGCCGCACTCAGGGCAAAACTGGCCGACTCTTTCCGTATCACAGCACTCACCCACACCCACACGCAGGGCTCGGCGGACACCACGCGGAAATTTCTCTTCAAACTGCACGATGGCCGCTACGTGGAAAGCGTCCTCATCCCCGCCAACCCGGCTCTTTACGGCGAAAAATCCGATCGCCGCACGCTCTGCGTTTCGTCCCAAGTCGGCTGCGCCTACGGTTGCAAATTCTGTGCCTCCGGGCTCGCCGGCTTCACCCGCCACCTCGATGCCTCGGAAATCGCCGGGCAAGTCCTTGCCGCAGAACAACTCTCCGGCGAACGCGTGGACTCGCTGGTGTTCATGGGCATGGGTGAACCGCTCGCCAATCTGGAAAACCTGCTTTCCGCCATCGCCCTCATCACCGGCGAGAAGACCCTGCACCTCGGCGCACGGCATCTGACCATTTCCACCTCCGGACTGGTCCCGCAAATCCGCCAACTCGCCGAGCACCCCCAACAAATCCGCCTCGCCATCTCGCTCCACGGAGCAACCGATCAAGTCCGCGAGCAAATCATGCCCATCAACCGCAAGTGGCCGGTCGATGAACTCTTCGAGTCCTTGGAATACTGGAATTCACGGAAAAACCAGAAACTCACCCTCGAATACATCCTCATCGAGGGCGTCAATGATTCCCTCGAACAAGCGGAAATCCTAGCCCGCAAAGCCAAGCGCATTCAGGCCAAAGTCAACCTCATCCCCTACAACAGCGTGGACGGACTTGAGTGGAAACGGCCCTCGGATACCCGTTGCCGCGCCTTCCGCGAGGTGCTCAAAAACTCCGGCGTCACCGCCAATCTCCGCCTCGAAAAAGGCCATGACATCGATGCCGCCTGCGGCCAGCTCCGCCTGAAACAAGAAACTCAGGAGGGCATCATCGCCCCCGCCCCATTGAAGCGCTGAATCCCTCCACACCGCACACTCCTTGCATTCAAAGACGAAGCCAAACTGCGATGATGTTCCCATGCTTCTGCGTTCACGCCACGGAATAGCCACTCGCCAGAACCTCGCATCATGGCAGCATTCTGTTTTCAGAACATGGCACAAGGAATTCATCATATCACAAAGGAGACGGCCTCAATATGATCACCAGCTTCATTCCCAAAAAGTGCCGCACCGCGATTGAAGATCCGAGGCAAGACTTCCCTTTGTTCGATTTTCTGCCAAAAGCGGACATGACTACGCCGTTATCGCGAATTTGGAAACCAGTCTCTGGCCTTGTTCTGGCCGCCGCCTTTTCATCCTGCGCCAGCACCAGCGGCCCACCAAGCTCGTCCGGGCGTGATGCTTGGGGTCACCGCCCCGGACCGCGGGGATTCGATACCGTGATCATCGACGCCGGGCACGGGGGCAAGGACTCCGGCGCGATCAGCCGCCATACCGGACAACGGGAAAAAGATCTCACCCTGGACATGGCCAAACGGATTCGCAGCGAGCTCAAAGGCTTCAAAACAGTTCTCATGCGCTCCGATGATACGTTTGTTGAGTTGGATGATCGCGTGACAGCGGCCAATCGATATGGCGATGCCATCCTGATCAGCATGCATTTCAATTCCGGTCCCGCCCACGTCCGCGGTCCGGAGACCTACTACTGGCGAGTAGACAGCCACGGCCTCGCCACCCGCTTGCAGAGAGCCATGGCCACGGTGAGTCCGGTGGAAAGCTCCAACCGTGGTTTGGTCCGGAGGCGGCTGCGACTGACCCGGAATCCTGAAATTCCGTGCGTCCTCTTGGAAGGTGGCTATCTCAGCAACGCGGCCGAGAGCCAGTTGGTTGCCGATCCTGGATATCGCCAGAAAATGGCCTCGGCGATTGCATCTGCCATTCGAACCCAAGCCGCAACAGGAGATTCCGGCACAGGTCCCCTTCCCCGGCCGCTGTATGAACCACCCAGCCGCCCCACGGATGCGGCGGAGTGAAACCGTGGTCAACGGTGCCGGAAATCCGTTCCAAGGAAATGATAAATCCGGAGATTTCCCGGTTGACACCCTGAAACCGGCTCCCTAGTTTGCGTCCCCCTTCGCGCACGCCAGGTGCCCGGAGCCATTTTATTACAAGCACATGAAGACGTTTTCCGCCAAGCCTCACGAAGTCGAGCGCAAGTGGTATGTGATCGACGCCAAGGGCAAGGTCCTGGGCCAAGTCGCCGTGGAGGCTGCCCGCCTCCTGCGTGGCAAGCACAAACCCATTTTCACCAATCACGTTGACACCGGCGACTTTGTCGTGGTCATCAACGCGGATCAGGTCGTCCTGACCGGAGCCAAGGAAAATGCCAAGATCTACACCCGTTTCTCCGGCTACGTCGGTGGCCAGAAGGTGGAGACCCCGCGCATTGTTCGCGAGCGCCGTCCGATCCTGCTCGTTGAGCGCGCGGTGTATGGCATGCTTCCGAAAACCCGTCTTGGGAAAGCCCAGTATTCCAAGCTCAAGGTGTATGCCGGTGCCGAGCATCCGCATGAAGCCCAACAACCTGTGGAATACGCTGTCAGCTGATCCGCTTCTGCGAATTTCCATTCCGTTTATCCAAACCAACGATTTCTCCCATGTCCGCCACTACCACTAAAAGCGCCACCGGCCGCCGCAAAACCGCAGTCGCCCGCGTCTGGATGACTGAAGGCACCGGCCAGATCACCATCAATGGCCGCACCTTCGAAGAGTATCTTCCAACCATCGAGTTGCAAAATGCGATTCTCGCTCCGTTTCAAGCTGCCTCATTGATGAACAAGTTCGACGTCAATGTCGTCGTCAAAGGCGGTGGAACCCACGCGCAGGCAGTTGCCATCCGCCACGCGGTGTCACGCTCTCTCACGCAGGTGGATCCGGAAAACCGCAAGCTCATCAAACCTCTTGGTTTCCTGACCCGTGATCCACGGATGAAGGAACGCAAGAAGTCCGGTCAACCGGGTGCACGCAAGCGCTTCCAGTTCTCCAAGCGCTGATCAGCCTTCCGATTATTTCCAAGAAAGCCGCATCCTTCACCGGATGCGGCTTTTTTGTTTCCCGGTGTCGACTCGCCCCCCTTTATGGGGAATGGGGAGTTCTTGGTTTGGAAATGGCAAGATTCGTGTTTACTCACCTCAATGGGCTCACTGATTCGAATTCCAATCACCCTCTCCTGCCTCACTCAGGTGGTCTGCGGCATCGTCACCGGACCCTATGCTGTGGATGGGGATACCGTCCACCTGTTCCACCTCGATGAGTCACCGAACAATAGTGTTGCCTCCAATGCCGTTCCGTCCGGCAGAGCGCTGATTTCATTCAACGGTGTCAATGCAGTAACTGGCACCACCGCACAACCGACTCTCAACAACCACCTTGGAAGCAGTGGCTTCGTTGGTTTTGGCAATGCCGCAAGCCTCTCCAATATCGCTCACGGCATCGGCTTGGATTGGAATGGTTCCGGTGGTTTTCAACCCGGAAACTCAACCACCACGGCATCGGCTGATTCCTTTCAACATTCCAATCTCGCTGGCACCGACGGATCCTTCACTCTGGAAGCTTTGATCAACATTCCCGATCTGACGGTGAAACGGGAAATCATCTCGACTGACAGCAGTCTCAACAACCGCTGCTTTCAGTTTTACACCGACCCCGATGGTTCGCTAAAGTTTGATTTCGTCGGGCGAACTGGAACCCTTGCATCCGCCCCGATTCCCACTACCGGAGCCCACGCATTCGCCGCCAACCAATGGTTTCATGCCGCTTACTCCTACCACGGACCAAGTGGAGCATCCACCTTCTACTGGACGCGCATGGACGCTTCGCCAAGCACGGCAAATGCACTCCCCACATCAGGCGGAAAAACTCCGGTGGCCACCAACTTCGGCCCTTTGGTGATCGGCAATGAAGGCAGAGGCGCGTCGGGTGAGGGCTTGCGCGGATTGATTGATGAGGTCCGCATCAGTCGCGTCGCGAGGACCGCCGGACAATTTCTCTTTGCATTGGATGATGCCGATGGCGACTCGCTGCCAGACTCATGGGAAATGCTTTATTTTCAAAACCTCGCTCAGAATGCCGGAGGGGATTTCGACAATGACAGTTATACCAATCTGCAGGAATACAATGCAGGCACCGCACCTGACAACGCAGCATCCAATCCGGGCGATACCGATCAGGATGGATTGCCGGACACCTGGGAAATCACCCGCTTCGGCAATCTCACATCGCAGAACGGCAGTGGCGATCCCGATGGTGACTTCGCGTCCAATGTCCAGGAATACAATGCAGGCAAGTCACCGACGGATCCATTGTCATTCCCCGACGTGGATTCCGACGGCATCAATGATGGCTGGGAAGTCCATTACTTTACGAATCTTGCGAAGGACGGAAGCGAAGACAGCGACGGAGATGGAGCGACCGACAACCAGGAGTATTTAGCAAACAGCCACCCCGTGAATTCCCAGTGGAGTCCGACGAGAGCCCAACTCAGACATCGATGGAGCTTCAACGGGAACCTGGCGGACTCGGTGGGTGGCATCACGGCAAGCTTGCCGGATCCGGATTCCAATCCAAGCACTGGAGCCGCCACATTGGGAGCCCAGAATGTGCTATTGTCCGGAGGCTCTTACGCAACCGCTTCCTACATCAGGCTGGGCAATGGCCCGCTGCTCGGCGGACTTCGCACTCCGGTGACCATCGAATTGTGGGCGACCCAGATTTCCATCCAAAACTGGAGCCGCATCTTTGACTTCGGAACAAACTCCAACCGATATCTGTTCATGAGTTGGTCGAGAGGAACCGCGTCCGGTCAGGATCGGGTCGAATGGAAAGATGGAACGACAAGCGCGGTGAATGAAAGCATCGCCCCCTACTCCACCGGTGTGCCTTGGCACATCGTCATGATCATCGAACCACGCAGCGGCACGGCAGGGACGACCCTTGTACGTTGGCATGCGGCCCCTGCTGGCAATTCATCGATTGGTTTCGCCAAAGGCAGCTTTGAAACGCCCAATACGCTCGTCAACCTCAACGATGCGCTCTGTTATCTGGGTAGGTCCCAATACACGGCGGACAACACGGCAAATGCCCGTTACGACGAGTTCAGAATCTGGAACGGCGTGCCAAACCAATCGACCCTTGAGATGCAACATCTCCTCGGCCCGGACCAAACCAGCACAACCGACACCGATGGGGACGGCCTTCCCGATGAATGGGAAATTCATTATTTCAATCATATCAACTACGGTCCGCTTGATGATCCGGACGGGGATCAATATACAAACATCAATGAGCTCTCAGGCTTGAGCGATCCCGCATTGACCGCCTCCACTCCGGTTGATGTAGATGGTGACACCTTGCTGGACACCTGGGAGATCCAATTCTTTGGCAACACCTCCGCCACTCTGTCGGGTGATCCGGACGGAGACGGAGAAACCAATGCCACGGAACAAAACAACCGTTCCGCTCCGAACAACCGTGCCTCCACATCCTCGGATACGGATGCCGATTCTCTCCCCGACGCATGGGAACAGGCGCACTTCGGCACACTCATCCACAATGCAGGCACCGATCCCGATCAGGACGGATTCGGAAATCTCCAGGAACACCAAGCCACCACCCTCCCGGCCGACAGCAGCTCCCGCCCGCCGGGCGTTGCGGTCCGCCTGGTGCCACTCGATGATGGCGACCACTCGACGAGCGAATTTGGCTACGCCGGGGCTTCCGCCATCAACTCGGTGGCCTTTGTCCGGTCATCCATCAAAACCATCGGCAATCAGCAATTCATCACCTGGTATGGTCGCCACCAGTTCGATGCGAATGCAGCCTATAACAACACCATCTGGATTGGCCGCCGGACGCTTGGGAGTTCCGAATGGGAGGTATTCCGCCACCCCACCTTCACCGCCAATACCATCACGGACGGGCATGATGTGATTTCCTATGGAATCGATGGAGACAATTATATGCACGTCTCATGGGGAATGCACGGAGACGCATTTCATTATGCCAAATCCACCACCCCCGTCACTGGCAGCGGCCCGATCGCGCTTGGACCGGATGGGTTGATGACCGGCATGGAGAACACCGTCACCTATCCGCAATTCCTCAAACTTCCGAACGGCGACCTCTTGTTCATTTTCCGCGAAGTCGCATCCGGAAATGGGGATGTATATATCAACCGCTACTCGATCGGCACGAAAACATGGACCAACGTGCAGGGAAGCCCGACCTTGCAAACCCCATTGATCAAAGGCACGGGATGGACGCCCAACTACAATGCCTACGTCAACATGCCCCAACTCGGCGGACCGGATGGCGATGACCTGATCATGACCTGGTGTTGGCGATTCTCCAGTGGAGCCTCGGACAACCCGGGAAGCACGGCCACCGGTTATCAAACCAACAATCATCTCAACTTCGCACGCTCGCCGGACGCTGGGATCACCTGGCAGCGCTTCGATGGCACTCCCTACAGCCTCCCGATCACCCGCGATCTGGAAATCTCCGCTGCCAACCGCGCGGAAATCATCGTCCCCATCGCGGAAAACTCTTCCCTGATCAATCAGGCAAGCATGTGCCTGGATCGCAACGATCATCCGATCACCTGCACTTGGTGGGCACCGGATGCGAGCTCTGGCAATCAACGGCGGCAGTATCGCGTTGTGTTCCGCGATGACAATGGAACTCCGGAACCGGGTGATGATTCATGGCAAACACGCAGCATTTCCAATCGTCTGAATGATCCCACCAATGTCCGCTATGCGGAGAACCATGTGCGCGACCTCGGCCGCCCGGTGGTCGTGAATGATGATGAGGATCGCATCATCGTATCTTACCGCGACAACCAGACATCCAATCTAACCAACGCAGATAACAGCCTCAACACCGGAACCACGAACGGACTCACCATCGTCCACAGCCTTCCCAAATCAGTCGATCCGCATCGCTTGGTATGGATCCAGTTCGATCTCACCGATGAAAATCTCGGTAACTACGAACCGATCATCGACAACGAATTGTGGGATCGCGACCGGCAGCTTCATTTCCTGTATCAGGCAGCCGAAGGACAAGGTTATGTGGCTCCTGCGAATCTTGCATCGCGTTTCTCCGTCCTCGAATGGGATACGGCATCCTATTTCGCCCACAACCCGCAAGCATCGGTCCATTTCAGCTCCGATGGCAGTCAGATCACCATCACCTGTCCATCACAACCGAGTTGGAGCTATCGTCTCTGGACAAGTGATAACTTGGACGACTGGACTATGGTAGAAACCCGCAGTGGAACCGGCGCGCCACTGGTTTTCACTCAGGCTGCAAACAGCGCCGGAACAAAGCGTTTCTGGCGGGTCGAATACCGTGAAGGGGGATTCGCCGATTGATGAGAACGGAAAATTCTGTTAGAAAAAATTCCGGTCACTGATACGATTAAGCGAGCGACACGCCACCGGGAACGTCTCGGACAATAAGCCCAGCAACTCGCGGGTGGAACTGCCGATTCCGGGATGATCGGCCGCGCAGCGATAGGCATTGCGGGCAAATGTTTCATAAAACTCCACATTGGGCGCACCGCGGCGCTCGGCCCGATGTTCGAGAAAACCGGGATACAGACCCGCAAGGATCAGAAACTGATTGCCAGCGGCAACTTGCAATCGGAACCGGAGCGCCCCATGCGCGGACTGGATCACGGAGACAAAATCCACCGCATGGGTGACCCATCCAGGCATCGCTCCCGGGCGGGAATCAGGCCGCGCATCGAGTTTTTCAACCAAAACTCCTGCCACATAATCCGCCAATCCCACATGGTCGATGCCACCGTCCAGGAACGCATGGCGCACCAACACATAGAAATAGAGAGAGGCGGAAACCGGCAAGGCGACCGGACTTTCCAGCAAGCCTTGATGAATCTCCTTGAGGTCCAGAATGGTTTGGAGGGAGTCGGGATCCTCACACAGTCCGGCCAATATGGGAGTGGATGAACCCTTGGCCAACAGCGCTTCGATGAAGGCCATATCCGCGGGAGTGATTCCCGCTTTTGCTGAGGCAATTCGGTGATTCATACCTCACCTTTAGCATGCGACATGCCAGTCATGCAAGCAGACGGCATCAGCCCCGTCCGACCGCATCAAGCGCGCCGCAGATAATCCGGCATCTGATCGCGTTGAGCCGCCGGAGGAACGGCAGCGCTTGCGAATGAGATCACCGCACCCACCCCGGCCGCATGCGCAGCACCCAAGCGGGGTTCCACGTCGAACTCAGGAAACAGATAACGCCGCTTCATGCGAAGCACCGAGATCAAGATTGCCCCCACGAAAAGCGCACCGACCACAGCCCCCGCAGGCAATGCATAGGGCATGGCCATTTCCTTCAAGGGCGCAAGATGACGAGCAAGCGATGACTTGCCTTTCTCCGGGATGTGCGAAACTTCAGGGACCATTTGGACAACGGGAGCATCCTCATCACCGTGAATCATGCGTTCCATCCAGTAGATGCGGATGGACATCTGAACCAGAAACGCCTCAAACTGCCTGGCTGGTTCAACATCCTTGAATGCCTGCATGACAGAACTCTCCAAGGCCCTGCGCTGCTCAGCAGCAGACACAACATCCGTCAGGGATGGACTCAGGGAAAGGGTCGAACGCTGTGGCGCTCCCATGTAATAAAACAACACCGCCGCAGGACGACCTTCGGAAAAAAATCGTTCCATCAATTCCTCATCCCGCACCTCGCCCGGGATATCCTGATCTTCATTGAAAACATAAACGTAAAGGTCGATGGAAGAATCTCCGGCGTGATATTTGAGAAACTCGAGACGTTCCCGTTCATCATTCGGGGAAAGCAACTTTTGTGGATCCACCAGAAACACCTCGGGCCTGACAGCAAAGTAAGACTCCCAAAATGGCTCGGGCACAGGATTTTCCTGCACCTGTGTTTCGCCCACGTCCGCGGCATTCGGCAGTGGCAGCTCCAGCGGTTCAATGACCTTGGACTCAATCGAATCTTCGTTCGATTCATCTGTGAGCAGTCGGTCTCCAGCGACCCATCCATCGGCCTCCAGCTGGGAGCGTTCTCCTTCATTCCAGACAGGCAGAGGGTCCTCTCCAAGGCTGGACTGAGACCGTGCACCAGCCACGCCTGCGAGAAGAGAGATGACGAGGAAACAACGAAGCATCATTTCCGCACCTCCGCTGTTTCCTGGGACTTGCCGCCGCTTCGATGCCCGGCACGGATTCGTTTCACAAGATCGCCCATCTGCTGCACAGGGAGAACTTTGCGCTGAAACGGCTCCGGATCCCGCTTCGCCTGACGGCTGCGCTTGCGGAGAATGGTGTCCAAGTGATCCAAGGCGCGGATGATGCCATCTGCATAGCGGCCCTCAAGCCAGTAGGCATGGGCGCGGCACAAGCACTCGAAAGTATCGGCCTCATCCAGAAATGGATCGAGCAGATATCCAAACACAATGCCTGCCGCCTTCGACTCCGGATCAATGGTGATGAGCACGCCCGCCTCATTCGGCTTATCTGCCGGCAAGTCCTCAAACGCCGATCGGTTGAGCAACCAGACCCCGAATTGACGCAAGTTGGCGACCTCCCCCAAGGATCCGGTGTAAATGGCCACGAACACTTGGGGAAAACGCCTGGAAATCCGCTCCATCGCCGCTTCCACCCGCTCGCGGTCTCCCCGCCGAAGGATGCCAGCGCTGTCCGTCAGGCAACGCAAACTCACGTCATCACCACCAAATCTCGCATCCGCATCCACCATCGAAAACCCACAATGCGGGCACGATCCCGCAGCTCGGTGGATTTTCTGGACACATCGCGGACACTTCATCATCTGAATTCGGGATTTCTTACGAAGCATGCCGTAGTTCGTCAAAGCGAAACGTCTGGAAATCTTGATTATCAGATCATTTTTCCCAAACGAATCATTCACAGTCCCCCATCGATTCGCCTACAGATTGCCGCAGCCATGCATGACTTCACCGAAATCGACCGCGAAGACTTTCGCAATCTGTTGGCAGAAATCGGTGCCACTCACATTCCATTCGGAAAATTCGGCATCAAAGCCCATCCACCGGCAGGCGTGCCGATCATGGATCTCCCGGTGGAATATCTGGTTTGGTTCAAAGAGCGCGGATTCCCGAAGGGCCGCCTTGGTGAGTTGATGGCCCAAGTGTGTGAGATCAAGGAGGTCGGCATGGACGCCGTGTTCGATCCGCTGCGCCAGGCAAAAGGTGGCCGTTTTCCGCTGCGGGAGCCCCGTCGCCGGTCATTTGGCTTCGAGTGAGCGGGCTGCTTGCGCAAATCGATATTCCTGCCACAGTTCAAACCGTGAACGGATATTCGATTTCAAGGCGCGGTTTTCTTGCGGGTGGTGGAGCATGGCTGGGTGCAGCAACCATGGGTCGGAGCGCCGAATCCAGCCCGGTTAAAACCATCTCCATTTTCCACACCACCGACCTTCACGGCCACATCCTTCCCACCCGGACCTACGACGGTGTTGAAAATGTGGGTGGATTCGCACGCTGCGCCTCCTGTATCCGCAAATGGCGGCTCGATGCTCCCGATTCACTCCTCGTCGATATCGGCGATGTCTATCAAGGCACTGCGGAAAGTCTCATCAATGGCGGCAACTTGATGATCGGCTTGTTCAATCTGCTAGGCTACGATGCATGGACGCTTGGCAACCACGACTTTGATTGGGGGCCCGAGGCTCTGGAAAAGAATCTCACCCTGTCAAAGTCCCCGATTCTAACGGGCAACATCCGGTTAAACGGCAAAACTCCGGGAAATCTGGAGGGCGCGTGGAAGTCGGTCGTGCCCTGGATCATGAAGGAAGTCGGCGGTTTTCGCATCGCACTCATCGGCTTGGTCACCCCCGGATTGCCCTACTGGCTGACACCGGAGACCCTCGGCGGAGTCAATGTGGAGCACCCACTCGAATCCTTGAAAAAGTCCGTCGCCGAAGCCCAGGCTGCGAAGGCGGATGCGATCGTGGTCATGGGCCACATGGGCTGGCGTCGTGAGGACGATTTCGCCAATCCTATCCGCGAAATCCTCAAGCAAACACCCGGCGTCGATATCTTCCTGGCTGGCCATACCCACCAGGACAAAGCCAGTTGGGAGACCGGCAAAGTGCTCTGCTCGCAGGCCAGTTATCACGGCATCCATTGCGGACGGGTGGATCTGAGCTTTGATCCTCAAACCCGCAAACTCGTGGATCGCAAGGTAACCACCCGGCTCATGGATGATACATACGCCCTCGACCCCGGCGTGATGCAATTGGCGGATCCGGATTTGAAAAACAGCGCCGAACAGCTTTCCAGAAAGGTCGCCACCGTCACCCGCCCGATTGGAGGCACTGGCTCCAACAGCCCTCTTGTAAAGCTGTTTTGTGAAATCTTCGCCAAAGCGCTCGAGCGCAATCAAACGCCGGTTGATGGTGTTTTCCACGGCACGTTCGGAACTGGCGACATTCCCGCAGGCGATCTCACCGTGGCCGATTGCTGGAAACTCCTGCCCTACGAAAACCTCCTCATGACCGCCGAGCTGAGCGCCGAGGAAATCATTGATGTCATCAAGGAGGAACGAAGCACTTACCGTTCCGACCGCATCCTTTGGGGATTCGAGTTGAAAATGGATCGGGAAAAGAACGTCACCTTGTTCGAACACCAAGGCAAACCAGTACCAGCTGGTTCGCGTTATACCATCGCCTTCAACAGTTATGACGCCCAATCCGGCGGAAAATCAATGATGCGCCTTCGCGAAATCACGCTCCAGCCATCCGCCAAGCGCAGGGTGACAGCCATCGATACCCGCAGCGCTCTCATCAATGGCCTCTCAGACCGCGGCACGCTTTGATCTGCCATCCCGCGGATTCTTCATGCTTTCTTCATTGGCATTTCATGCGGACGGGTTGAAATGCCCGCATGTCAAAAGTCCTGCTGGTCGAAGATGAACCCGCGATCGCGGATATTCTGGTGTATGCGCTGGAGACCGAGTGTTTCACCGTCACCCACGCCCTCACCGGGTCCGACGCACTGCGGGCTGCCGCCAGAGAAGCCCATGATTTCGCCATTCTGGACATAGGTCTGCCTGACATGACGGGGCTCGATGTGTGCAAGAAACTCCGTGAATTCTCGCCCATCCCGATCCTTTTCCTAACAGCCCGCAACAGCGAGGTCGATCGCATCCTCGGCCTTGAACTCGGTGGCGACGACTACGTCACGAAACCCTTCTCGCCTCGCGAGGTGGTTGCCCGAGTCCGGGCCATCCTCCGTCGGGGCAACCACCAAGCCCCCGCACAAGAGACCTCCGTGGTCGCCAGCGCCAGCCCCGGACTTCATCATGAAACATCGTCCATGCGCATCCATTATGATGGCAGCCCGCTGGATCTAACAGCCCACGAATACAAGCTCCTGCTGGTGCTCATGGAACGGCCCGGCCGCGTCTTCACCCGCGATCAATTGCTCGATCATGCCTGGCACGACCCGGGCTCTGTTACCGACCGGACCGTGGACGCCCATATCAAATCCATCCGCGCAAAACTCCGCCAGACCAGCGCCGGCGCGGAAAATCTCATCGAGACCCGCCGCGGGCTCGGTTACTCGCTCGCATCGAATCCCTGAACCGAGTATTTCGGACTTTCCGCAATTCAGCTTTCAACCAAACGATGCGTTTTACCCGGGTCACACTCTTCTTCATCGCATTCATCATCACCCTCGGATTCTATCAACTCGCGCGCCACTTCCTCGCCGAGGTGGAACCGCAGACATTCCAGGCAACCGAGGAAGTGATGGTGGATGCCGCCCATGTGCTGGCGGAGATCGTTCATCACAACCCGGATGGCGGGGACCTGGATACCACAAAACTCCGCAAGGCCTTCACCAGCGCCCATGACCGGCGCTTCGAAGCAAAAATCTTCGATCACCTCAAACGCAAGGTGGGCATCAACGTCTATATCACCGATGCAAAAGGAATCGTGATCTTTGACTCGGACGATGGCAGGCGAGAAGGCCAAGACTTGTCACGCAGTCGCGATGTCGCACGAACCCTTGCCGGGAAATACGGTGCGCGCAGTACACGCGATCTGGCAAGTGACAGCTCTACCTCCATTCTCTATGTCGCCGCCCCCATCGGCAACCCAGAATCCCCCTCAGGAGTCCTAACAGTTTACAAACCCCAACTCGATGTCATGCCGCTAGTGAGGGAACGGCGGCGCATCATTTATATTGCGTGTGGTTTGATTGGTGGCGGGATTCTATTTCTCATCGGCGTTGTTTTCCTCTGGTTGTTTCAACCGATCGGCAAGATCACCGACTACGCCCGGGCCATCGAACGAGGGGAGCGCCCTGCCAAACCCCGCATCGGAATCGGCCGCGAAGTCAACACACTGGCTCATGCCTTGGACTCGATGAAGGATGCTCTCGAAGACCGCAAATACGTCGAACGCTATGTGCAAACCCTCACCCATGAAATAAAAAGTCCGCTGGCTGCCATTCGCGGTGCGGCCGAGTTGTTGGATGAGGAAATGCCACCTGCAACCCGCCGCCGGTTCCTCGCCAACATCCGTGCGGAAACCGCTCGCAGCGAACGATTGATCAATCGCCTGCTAGAACTCTCCGCGATCGAAAGCCGCTCTCGCTTGGATGATGCGAACGCCGGGGAAATCGACTTCCGGCACATCGTCACCCTCGCCATCGATCAGGCACGCCCGCTTGCCGATCTCGCTGGCATTGAACTCCATCCCCCCACCATGGAATCCTCAGCCGCTGTCCGAGGAGATTCCTTCATCCTACGGGCAGCCGTCACGAATCTCCTCGAAAATGCCATCGATTTCTCACCGCGCGGCGAATCCGTTGACATCTTCCTGACTCTCAACAGCGGACACATCGAGTTGGTCATCCGCGATCATGGACCGGGCATTCCGGACTATGCCAAGGACAAGATTTTTGAACGATTCTATTCACTGCGCCACCACAACGCCGACCGCAAAGGCACCGGACTCGGGCTCCCACTCGTCAAAGAAGCGGCCGAACTCCATGGCGGAGAGATCCATCTCAGCGCGGCCATTGGCGGAGGCACCATCGCCCGTTTGACCCTGCCACTGATTTAGTCATATCTCCACTGACATCCTCGTGAGCTGAATGATAGACGTTTGACTTCAATCAAAATTGATCGGCGTTGGGTGATTCGGCTTCTTACTCTTGCCGGAAAGTAGCTGCTGCCCCGCAGTCAACGTTGAAGAGATGGCCTCGCCCGCAGTTGATACCGGATGGCTTGAAGGATAACTGCGATGGTGGAGAAGCATGATTGGTTCAAATTGAATTCTGTTCGGTCAGGGTTGCCAGGATCATCCTCAAAGCAGGATAATCGATCTTGGCATTGTGTCTGCGATCGAGCGGCAGGATCTTCAGAAATACCACCCGTGTCATACCCATCTCGGCAGCTATGTTGCGGATCCTCGTTTCGTTCACTCCATTGATTGTCTGTTCACATGCGAGCATCCGTTCGCCCCGCCAGTCGAGGGCAGCCATTCTTACATCGGGAAAATGGGCTCGCATCGCACATTCGATGGCGAAAGGAAATCGTGCGGCTTCAGTTGGCAGGCCGTCCGCTGATGGGTGATCCGTTAGCTTTTCCGCGCAACGCCCCAGCAACCAAAGTTTCCCATCATGATCGATCCACCCGGCGTCGCCCGTCCGGTGCCAGATCCGCCGGTCTTCCACAAGAATCTTGGTTTCCTCATTGCCGAGTCCATCGAGATAGCCAGACAACACATGATCGCCGGCAACGATGATTTCACCGGCTGCTACTGCTGGCATTTCGAGTGCATCGAACTCTGTTTCAGTCAATGACCCGAGCGCTGTGCCCCAATGATTCCGAATCACTCGCAATTCGATTTCCGGCACGGGATGCCCTGCACACAAACCGCCTCCGCTGAGGGTCGTGGACCGTGTTTCCGCATCCAAGGAATCGGCAGGGAAGTGGGCGATGGGTTCTGCTTCGGTCGATCCATAAACCGAATGCACCAGCGCGGTTGGCAAGGAGTTATGCAATCGGTCCAGCAAATCTGGAAAAACCGGCGCTCCTCCAGTATAGAGTTTATTCAATGGAAACATGCCTTCGTTCGAAGCGAGAAATGCCTCGAAAAATGCGGGAGACGCCGCGCAACGCCCGACCTTGTGTCTCTGGCACTGGGCTCTCACACTCTCCACATCCGGCGAACCCGGCTTGGACAAATCCGTAGCTGCCAGCACGCTGGTCATGCCAGACGCCAGATTCGCCAAGACGAATACCGGAAGCGTGATCAAATCCACCTCGCCCTCTTCAAAGGTCAGCGCCTTTGACAAGACCGCATGTTGTGCAAGCAGGAATCCGTGGGATCTCACGGCCGCTTTGGGAAGGCCGGTGCTGCCGCTGGTGAACGTCACAAGCGCCGGTTCATCCGCAGGCACTTCTACCATTGTATCTATCTCGCCGTCGGTTCGCCACGATGTCACTCCGGGAAAAAATGGCCCGGTTCCAAGTGCCAGTGGAATTCGCCTCATCTCCGCAACGGACAGGCGCAGAAGTTGTGCTTTCCATGAACCGAAGAATGCATCCGGTGCCAACCTTCGACAACACAATGCCAGAAATCCTCTACCTGCCGAAGGATCCGCCAACATCACCCGCAAGCCACCATGAAACGCAGCCAATAGAAATTCATATAACTCCAGGGAAACCGGCTGAAACACCAAGACCGTTTGTCCACGTTGCAAACCCAGCTCTCTCAAGCGCCGCGATCCCGCCGCGACCCGTCTTGACAGCTCGGCATAACTCAGGATCCTATCCCGCCCGCGATGCCAATCCACGAGTGCAGGTCGATCCGGATGAATCGCCGCTCTTTCTTCCAACAGTTGAACCAGATTCATGGGGTTTTTGAAAACAGTGAATATCGCCGGAATCGCTCACCCCCATGCCGTCGGGTGATTCTTAAGACCTGGTTGTCATCATATTGCAAGACATGCAGCGCCTCGCGAAAGCCAGCCTCGAATCCCCGGCGCTGCACTTCATCGACCAGCAAACTGCCAAGCCCCGCACACTTGGCCGCCGGGTCCACCGTCAGGGTCTTGATGATCAGCGCCGGGCGCTCGCCCCGAGCGGTCGCCTCAAGGTCCGCAATCGCAAACACGTAAGCCACAGCCTTGCCATCTTTCTCAGCAATTCTAACAAACCTGGGATCGACCTTGTCCCTGACCTTTTGATAGGCCGCCAGAAAGGCGTCTCTTGGCAATGGGGTGTAGAGAAAATTCCCGGAAAACCCTGCGAGAGTCACATCATGAATGACTCCGAGCTCGTTCTCATAATTTGCCATATCCAGGTCCCGGATCACCACGCCGTTCGCCGCAAGTTTTGATGCCAAGGCATCGGGCACCGTTGATTGCCCGCTCAAGGGAATCGCCGATGACGAGTATCCGCCAATTTCCGAAAAACCCGCCGCACGCCACCATTCGGGATATTCGGGGGGATTGCGGGGTTCCAATAGAAAGCCACCACGTCCGTTGCTTTCCACAACGTGGCGATAGGAACGCCAGGTGTTACCATTCATGGGTCCCACCACCTGAGAACAGCCTTCTTCCCGCAATCTCCAGCAACATACATCTAACAAACCTTGTGCAGCTTCTCCATCCAATGCACCGAATCCGCCAATAGCTCCCACCCTGCGCCCATCCAGTATCGGCGTCTCCCGCCACCACAGCGATGCCCAGCCCGCTGGCACGCCATCATTCCGAAAAATCACCCGTGCATCCATCTGTTCGCCCGGTGCAGCCATGCCTGGCAGGTCGCCGAGCTCCGCTGGCAGTCCGGGACCATCCAGCCATTCGCATTGATCCAATCTCATGGCGCAAACCATATCCCCGGCAAAGAACAGAGCAAGGCAACAAGTCCCTGTATCACCCAAAGGCGGGTTGCATTCGAACCCGGCTGAGGGCTCATCTTTCGAAAAACCATGATTGCAATCCACGAGATCGCCACTGCAATGACAAACGGAATTGCCAATCCATTCCAATCTCTCCACAACCACAACAAGCCCGGCAACGCACCACAACCCCATGCCTTCAACATCGTTCTTGTGATATAGGCTTGGCGATCATGAACCGAAGCATGGGTCGCCACAGTCATCATTCCCAGCTGGTTTGCCATCGCAAAGGAAATGCCCGCCAGGCCCGTTTCCGCCGCCAGCACCCCGCGCTCCACCGCAAGAACCCATGGCAGGCAACCGATTGCATGTGAAAGCACCGCATCCAACCGGTGATCGAACTTTCCCACCAATCCATGCCGCCGCGTCGCAAATACATGGCACACGAAGACTGCCACGGGCGGCAGAATGAATCGTGGATCCGCGAGAATCGCGCAGCTATAGCCTAACAAGGCACATCCTAAGAGCGCTCCTCCGCTCAGTGTGGACCATTTGGAACCACTCAGCACCAATCCCAGAAAAAACACTGCGACCCCGAACCTCCATACCAAAGCGGAATGGTCTAGATCCAGCAGGCGATACAAAACGAAATAACACCCGATCGGAATCAACAGATTGTCGAATCCGCGGTCGGCAAGTCCTTCCGCCATCATCGCCAACAAGCCAACGATCAGCCCGATCCACAATGCCATGCCCATGTCCACCCGTCCTCCCAACCACAAGGGCAGCCAGACGCAGGCGAATGCGGTTAGAAAAAACACCGCTGAACCTTCGAGTGACTTGAAACCCTCGCCGGCTCCATATCGATGCCGCCCCCATCGAGTTCCGCCCAAGGCTCCTGCGGCATCGGCGAGGGTCAGGACGGCGACCGGAATGCAAAACAGGAAAGTATCCCCCGCAGCCAGATCGAATACCAGAGCGACTGCAGGAGCAAACAGGACTTCGCCATACGAGGGACGCTTCACTCCGTGCAAGGTCGATCCTAGTCCTTCGCGCAGTGCTGGCACCAAACGCAACAGCATCAGGGGAATAGTCGCCACAGCCGCCAATGCCCAGACCGGCTCCGGCCTTGCAAAGCACCATGGCAGCGTCATGCAAACCATGCCCATCATGATGTGAATGGCCTTCCGCGATACCTCAGCCGAAGTGCCGCTCCGCCTTGTCAGAATCCTCACCACTGGCAGCCCGCCACCCAGAACCACGAGCACTGCGGCAATCGCCGCCCACTCGGCCTGACTCATGGCAAGACCTCCTCAACCACGAATCGGCTGTAGAAAAACGCCCGGTCGGCAGCAAACAACTCGTCCGCAAGTTCGGATCTTTCTAACAGAATATGTGATAACTCAGTCGGCCGCGATCGTGGAGCGAGCATGTTCCAGTATGCCAGTCGCCCGCCTGGAGTGGACGATTCCGCGATCCGCCGCAGCAATGCAGCGGTGTTGGCCTCGCTCATGTATTCGAAGATATCACTCAGGTTGAATGCTCCGTATTTCCGTTCCGGATGCTGCTCCAGCCAGCCTTCAAGCGGCATCTCCGCCACCTCGAATCGTCCTGCTTCCAGCGCCCGGCAGATTGCTTCGAAATGGTCTTCCCGCAGCGCATCCGGCAGGCACGCGCCATGGGTCCCGGTGAGAATCCAATGCAGATACGGATTGTCCGCAGGATCCAGTTCTACCAGCGCGTGTCGCGTCCGATCAAGAATCCGATCTGCCACCGAACCTTCTACATACTTGAAAAACTCCGGATCCCGGCCCAGTGCGCCCATCACTTTCCGCGAAAAGAACAGCTGAAAGATCCACCGCCACCGCCGCAGGTTCCATGTTTCCTCGTAGAAACGCCTGCGTCCCTCGGGATCCCGCTTTTCCAACAATGCCATCACCCGTCGTTTTGAATGAGCGATTGGCAGCACCCGGCTGCGGAACAGTTTGAAATAACGCTCGAATTTCCCGGCGTCGCCGATGCCATTTTCGATCGCGTCTTGCCGATCATCCCAGAAACGCCGCGCATCATCGGTCAGCAATTCTCGACACGCCCGATACCAATCCAGCCGCCGTTGCGATGCCCGCGATCCCATCAACTCCAGAAACTCCTGATGCTGCAAGGTGAGGTAAGAAGCACGCCGCAGATCAATGCAAGCCACCTGGGCAGGGTTCATTTCCACCGCCGTCACGGCGGATGCTCCGGCTGCAAGCAACGCGAAACTATTGTCACCGGCGGAGCCGATGCTGAGGCAGTCACGCCCCTGTGGCTCCAAGGCTGCCGTCAACAATCGCGAGTCCTCCCAACACTGGGCATATCGCACTTCCGAGAAATCGGCACGATGTTGGATCTCGGATCGGCTCATGATTCTTCTGAGTCGCTTAGAATCCTTACGGTTCCCGCCGCGCCATCCATTTCCACCCGATCCCCGGTTTTCAGCAATTGGGTGATGCCTGGCAGCGAAACGATGCAAGGGAGCCGCAACTCGCGGGACACGATTGCCGAATGGGACAACAAACTGCCGCGTTCGACGAGCAGACCGGCTGCTGCGGGGAAAAGCACCACCCATCCCGGATCTGTCTGCCTTGCCACAAGGATTTCGCCCGACTCCAAGCGCGCGCCCCGGGGATCGGTCACCACCCGCACCCGCCCGATCACCCGGCCGGGGCAGGCTCCGGTTCCGGACAATGATCCTTCCACTTCAGGGTCGGCCTTGCGACTTTGCACGAAACGATCATATCGATGAGCAGGCCCTCGGGTTTGGAATCGATCCGGAGGTTCGGCCGTGTTCTGATAGATCATGAATTCCTCCCGCCGCAGCTTGGCCAATGAAGCAGGATTTGCGATCGTTCCCGTGGCATCCCACAACGAGAGAATCTCCCCCAGTTCCAAATAGAAAACATCCTGGGGATCATCCAGCAATCCATCGGCATGCAAGCGGTGACCCAACTCGCGCAGGATGGCGCGGACACGCCCGAACAGACGGGTGCGTTCGAAGCGCAGATTCTCACGCGACCTGACACGTGCCTGCGCCTGTTTCAGGACCCACTGGAATACCATATTTTTTGGCCATGGCAAAGAGGGCATGACAATCGCGGGTCTTGCTTCATTCCCGATAGGAGAGGGGACTCCCCGCAAGGCCATGGCTCCGATTGAAATCAACAGGCTGCCCGGATCATCCCGCACGGTCGGGCTTTCCAATTTGAGTTCTTCCAAACAGCGATCGCCAAAATCGGTTAGATATGTTTCCAGAGCCACCGTTAGTTCTGGGCATTTTCTCACTGCCGCCAGTTTCTTCGAAATCGGCAGATCTGGATCTGCAAGTTGGTTGGCAAGATCCGGTTCGCGGGCCGCAATCGCCGCCATGGCGATGATTCGCCTTGGCGGTTCGGCGCTGATGATTTCACCGCAATCCAGCAACAACTCGTTTTGCAGGGTTCCAGCCCCGTCTCCCGCCCACTTCGCACAAAGCCCTCGCAGGAGCCCATAGAAAATCATCGCGAAAAAATCATTCACCAGCGGTGCGTCCCACTTCTTGAGCAATTTTTTTTCAAGGTCCCGGTAGTGGGTGCACAACTCTTCGCCGGTCATCCGCGCAATCGGCACCGGAGGAGCCGCCAGGGCCTGATCGAGGCGAACTTGGAAAACGGCAATTTGTTTCTCCACCCCGATCAAACGCCGGATCAAGCCGGTTCCCGTGACCACCAGGTGAAACATGTCCGCCATTCTTCCTCCGCGGTTTTCGGCGACGATCCTTTCCACAATCTCATCCGGAAGCGGTTCGCGCACGCCCATCATCTGCTCCATGAAACCCCGGTTGAGCTGGAATCCCGGCAGCAGTGCCAATACCTGATACCAACTGACCAGGTTATAATAGACTCGCCCGCGGATCAGCCCTAACATGCGGGGAAAAACCTCCTCGGACTTCTCGATCCGGGACGCAGGCACAGACATCAATTTGCAAAACTCGCGATAAACCGACTCATAGATCCGCCGGGCAAACGAAAAGGTCAGCGGTGTGGTGACTCCACCATAACTCTCCGCAATATTGCTATTGTCCCAAACCCGGGGCAGATCATCCGGGTCCGGAGATTTTGCCAAGGTGGTGATGGGCCGGGATTGCAATAACCATAACTTGCCGGATGGATCGATGGCCCACTCGATGTCCTGCGGCCTGCCACTGGCGTCCTCGCATTTTCTTGCCAGTTCAGCAACCGCACGCGCATCCGGTTCGGTGAGAACATCGGGCTTGTTCGGTGAAACCATGATTCCGCCCATTCGATTCACTTGCCAGTCCTCGCCATCAACTTCACCCGAGACCAATTTCTCGCCGGTTCCGGGAACAGCCGAGATCACCGCGATGCCTCGTCTCCCTCCAACGGGGTCCGCGCTGAAGGCCACGCCTGCGCAGCGGGGAGCGATCATTTGTTGCACCAGAACCGTTGGCACTCCCGGTTCCGCCAGTCCGTGTTCGTGGCAATAGCTCAGAATCCCGTCCGTCCGTGCCGACCTCCTCACTGCGTCGATCTTCTCCGGAACCTGTTCGGCGGAAATATCGAGATGACTTTCGAACTGACCTGCAAACGAATGCCCACCACCGTCTTCAAGGGCACCCGAAGAACGAACGGCAAATGGCCCCGGACCGATTCCTGTTAGAGCTTCTGCCAGATCAGTTGCATGCCATGACTCATCCGGCGTGATGGCAAACCACCGTGGCACCTCGAAACCAATGGAGCCGAGGCGTGCCAGAGCGGCTCCCTTGCCACCAAGGCGGGAGAGATCAGTGGAATCCGGATGGAGAAATGGCATGGCTTTGAATCAATGGGTGAACAAGGGCACCAGCCCCAGCATCAGATAGAGCATCAGCGTCCAAAGTGCGGAGATGGTTTCCAAGCGTTTGCCATGAAGCGTTCCACGGACGTAGGCAGGTAGCATCGAAAATGAAACCACTAACATCCCACCGAGAGCGATAGCAATCGGAGTCATATATCCAATCGCCGATCCAGCCATCACTGCACAGATCATCGTGGCGATCATGGATGCGGCCCATGCCAGTGCAGCTCCGGGTTTCCCCCACAAGCGGCTGTAGGTTTCCACGCCTTCTTCTTCATCGGCGGGTTGGCGCAGCTTGCGGCCGATCTCGATCACGATGCCGTTGGCGAAACTCGCGGCGAGAAACCACCCAAGCCCCGCAGGTGCGGTGCCACTCCGAGGAAGCCACTCACAGGCGGTTCCAAAGAAGTCCACCAGCGGCATGATCCCCATGTGGGACAGGAGATAAATCATCGGCCGTTGTTTCAACCAGTCCCGCGCGAAAAATTCCACGCACATCAAGCCGAGATAGAGCCACGCGATGCCGAGAACGATGAACAAGCGCGGATCCAGGAAAACGACCAGCAGCGATTGAAGCAAGCCAGCAAGAATGAACAATCGTCTCAACTCTGGCAAAGTCACCAAGCCTCGTGGCACCGGGCGGTAGGGCCGCCATCGTGCATCCTCTTCCGCATCCTTGAACTCGTCCGCGATGCGGAGTTGCAGGAACATCAGCAAACAGACCCCGAATGCTGTTAGAAACATCCGGACATCCGGCGAAGGGGCACCGCGCAGCAGGGAGGAAAACGAAACCGCGCAAGCGCTGAATGCCGCGATCAGCGGACCGTGCGCCAGCAGCGGGAATCGCTCCTTCTGATAGATCCACCAACGCTTCATGGGCTTTTGCGGGTGCGTGCCAGTTTCCGGTGGGCACGTGAGAAATGTCCCGCTCCGAGTGCGGCGATGATCGACAACTCACCTGCCAGCAACAATCCCGCGCAAACTTCGGCCAGTGCGCGAGCCTTGCCGGTCCCGGCGAGCCCCATCAATTCCAGGCAGGCCCGCTGTGTCGGCAGACCGGTTCCACCACCGACGGTTCCGACCATGATTCCTGGAAGCGTCACGGCCGCATAGAGACCTCCATCTTCCGTCACCTCGAAGCGCGTGACTCCGGTGGCCGACTCCGCCACGCAAGCGGCATCCTGACCTGTTGCCAGATACAGCGCCGCGAGCCCGTTGGCAAAATGTCCGTGCACACCGACCGTCCCGCTCAGCACTCCTCCAATGGCCGACATCCGCCAGTAGTCCGCCATTTCCTGCGGCGTGGTGTGCAGGTGCTGCGCGATCAACTCCGCTGAGATCTGTGCCTCCGCTGTCACCTTCCTGCCTCGTGCGGAAGTGAAGGCTTTCGCACTGGCTTTTTTGTCCCCGGATAAGTTGGACTCCACATAGTGCCGGAGCGGTGCCACGGGCGTGTGTTCAATGATATAACTGCAAATCGCATCCGTCGCGAGGGTCACCATGTTCTGGCCGGATGCATCCCCGGTGGTGAACTCGAAGTTCAAATAAACATGATTTCCCTCCACCGTGCAGCCGACATCGATCAGGCGTCCATGGGAAGTCGTCGTGGCGGCTACGGATTGGAACGCATCGAAACATCCCACCGCCCAAACCACGAACTGGCACGCCTGCGCCGCCGAGCCAAACACAAATGCGGGCGCACGGCTCACGCTTTCATACAAAACCATCGCCGTGCATCCGCCAGCAGCGGTGAGCAGGCGGCAACCCCGATGATAACTTGCCACCAGCGCCGCCTCGGTGGTTGCGAGCGGGATGAGATAGTCCCCTTTTGCCGCAAGTCCGTTCACCCTCAAGGGACCGGCCACACCGATGGGCATGCGCATGACACCGATGAAATTCTCAATATTACCCTGATAGGTCGACGGGTCATCCGATGTGCTATCTAACAGAACCTGGCGAAGACCGGGATCCGCCCCGCTTTCATCCCACCAAGCTGCGGCCCGTGCCGGTGTCACCTTGGCGCTTCCAGGTGGAACTTGCGGGAGTTGGTGGAAATCCGGCTTCAATCGCTCCACAAGCTGCTCCGGCGTTGCTCCGCCCATGATTCCGGCAGCGTGATCCAGCGTGAGCCCGCGTTTTCCTGTCATGGCCACAGCATTGACAATCCGCCTCACTCCGTCAACTGCCATGGTGCCCTGCCGGATGAGCTGTCTCAGCCGACAGGGCGCCCCGATGTCATGAATCAAGTGCGGTCATACCAGTGCGGGATCGGTGCCGATCATGCCAACCAGGCTCTCACGGTAGGCGGCGGAGTGGACATGGTCGCGGACGGCCTTGGCTTTCGCAAGGCGTTCCTGGATCCGCAGGCGGCGGAGTTCGCTTTGGTAATTCGGTTTGGCGAGGAACCCCTGGAGATAGGAGATATGGCGTTCCCACAATGCCTTGTCCACCTGCACCTTGGCATCGAGGCGGGCCTGATACCAATCCGATTCAATCATCGCCTCGCGTGTGAACAAGGCGCGGATTTCCGGTGCATTCAGGCCTTTGCCCTCGTATTGACCATAAGCCATGATGTGCAACAGCGCCTTGAGCGGTGGGCACGCGGCATCGATTCCTCCATCTTCGAAGTAGTTGAGCGCCACACTCTTCTGGGTGGTGATAATGTTATCCAATCCGTCGATGAAATCATCCATCGACTGAAGTTCGGGCTTCAGCATTTCCTCGGTGAAAACCGTCTCCGCTGCGGAGAAAATGCGACCGAAGAAGGTGGTGACGAACGCATTGGTGATGCGGTAGCCGAGTCGGCTGGCTTCAATGGTGCGTCCATTGAAATCAAAGTCCTCCATTTTTTCCAGATAACCGTTTTTGATCAGATAATCAGGTTCGCGCTCCGGGATGAACATGCGCGACCAGACTTCCGGCACGAGCAAACTGATATCATGATCGACCCGATACTTCCTGCCGATGTGGCCGGCGGCGCTGGTGAAACCATGATAGTTGGTGACGAGGCTGGAGACGAGTGCGGCGTTGAGGTCGTGGACCGGCAACAGGGCGTTGAACGGGCCTTTGGTGAGGGCTCCCTCGCTGCCTGCTCCGGTGGTGGAGGGGCTTTTCCCGGTGAGGGAAGCGATGAAGTCCATGAACAACTCCGGCAGTTCCTGATAGTGGATCGGATTGTAAACCGCGAGGGCCCGAATGCCGGCCTTTTCGTCGGGCGGATTGTTGCGGCGGCCTGCGAGCACGGAATTCACCGGCATCGGCACTTCGCAATCGAGCGGAATCCTGCGGAAAAGGCGCTTGCCGAGAATGCCGAGATAAACCGAGCGGGGATCCTCCAGATCAGGGCGATTCTGGAGATAGCGCGGGTTCTTGGTTGGTTTGCCATTGACGATCCGCGGTTGATTCGAGCTGATCACATAGTCGGGTTTGCCGGCTTGCACGAACTTGCCGAGCATCTCTCGCATGGGAGCGGTGAATTGCTCGAAGCGGATGGAATCCATCACCATCGCCTTGGCACCATGTTTCGTGATGGGTTCGTAATTGGAGAAAAACAATCCGCTTTGGCTGAAATCGCTTTCGGTCTTTTTGTCATAGCCGCGGGTGATGGCATCATCCGGACGTTGGAAGAGTCGGTATTCGCAGTTTTTGATGAACTTGAGTGAGGGGTTGGTAACGCCAGGGTGGAGGCCCTCGACCTGCGAGCGCGGCACCACCATGGAGGCGCTGATATCATCTTCGGTTTGGATTTTTTTCGCCGGGGCAAAGTCCTTGCGCACACTGAATGTCCGCCAAGTACCTTCTTCGGTGAAGCCCACCCGCAGGTACTGTGCCATCAGGCGTTGCCGGCGGTAGATGAGCTGCCGCCCCGGTTGGCCATTGATCAGATCCACACTGAAGCGCTCACGCCAGTCATCCCCCCAATCGTCCTTGTAGAAGCGCTTGATGAGCAAAACGAGATCGCGCACCGGGGTGCTGATCGTGGATACCCAGGCGTTGTAGGCTGGAGTGTAGGTCGGGCTGGGGGAAAGCAGGCGGATCACCGAACCCAACGAACGCCGCGAACTCAGCAGTCGGCGGCTCGGCTTTTCAGGATCAGGCGGGCCTTCGTAGCGATCCGAGAAATCGCGATTGATGATTTCCCATGCCGCATCAAGGTCCTGTTTGAGATTGCTCACCAACAGGGAGGCGGTGATCATGGCATCGGAAATGGACTTTGAAATTTCCGATTTTCCTCCGCCGGAGACCGTGCACGGTTTATGGCAGTAAGTGCCTTCCGCCGTGGTGCCGATCAAGCGCCAGCGCATGCCGGCTGAAGGCTTGACCATTTCCACCTTGTAGCCGGATGGCAGGACATAGGTGATGCCGGGCTGAAGCGGGATTTGTTGCGGCCCTTCGGAATTCTCCCAAGTGACCGATTGGCTGTGAAGATCGATTTTCACATCTTCCGGAACATAATAGATATCACGGAAGCGTTTATCGATTCCATATCCTTCCGCCTGCAAGTCGAAGAGTTTAGCATATCTCGAAATCATACCGCCGAAACGATGGTCCACGGTGCGTGAGAAGTCGCTGAGTGAGAAGTCCTCGCCTAGGTCGAAGCTGGGAAATGCGATGGCTCCTCCGGCGTGTTCCTCTTCCGAGTTGCCAAACAGGTTGGTGGCATAACTGATCTGGGTTTTGACCTCTTTTTTGCAATATCCGTAATAGTTATCAGCAATCACAGTGACCACGATGCCGCGTTTGTCACGACAGGTGATTTTGAATGCACTGCCGTCATTGTAGAGTTCCGTTTCCTTGTTCCAGCACATGCCATCGCGCTTCTGGCGTTCGGTCGCTTCGGAGATATGGGGAAGGCCGACTTCCTTTTTGGTCAGGGTGGTGAGATGGGGGGCGAGGATCACGCAGCCGCTGTGACCGGACCAGTGGTCGGAATCGAGGCGGGCGTCGTTGTCCGGGAGGTAAGGATCGCCGGCGTTGCCGAAAATGCTCTCCACGAAATCGAGGTTGCTGACGAGATTTCCCGGCGCAAAAAACCGGATTTCCATCGATTTTTCGAGTGAAACACCAGGGACTTCCGGGGCAATCACCGGGCGGAGAAGGAGCGAGACAAATACCTTAGCCGGGGAAGGTGAGGTGCCCGTGAAGGGCAACGTCATCAGGTCTTCCGGCGGATGGAGCGCATGCTTGAGCAGGTGCGCAAAGGTCAGCTTGGGAACAGATTTTTTGTCGGCCGGGATCGGCAGACCGCCTTCGGTGACGTGAAAGACCCCTTCGGTCGTCCGGCGGTCGCTGGCCGGGTTGTGGCAAACGCCTTGATGAACGCGGTAGGAACTGAGGATCGATGACTTGAATTCATCCTGATCCGGCGGCAGCGACAACATTCGTGCAATGCCATGACGCTCAGCCACAAGGGCTCCAACGGGAACGAGGTGCTTTTGATTGTCGAATACCTCTGCGACGATTTGTGGGCCCAGATAGTCCTGGAGATATTGATCCAGAGAGGCATCCACCGGGCAGAGGTAATCCGAGAGCAAACGGGTTTTTTCCTGGAAATTGGCGATGAGCGAGCGACCCAGTTCGAGAAAGGGATAATCTTCTTCATTCCCGACGATCGAGTATCCCCGGGCGGCGAGTTTGAGGTTCACAAATTCGCGCAGCCGGTTCTCCTCATCGGGAGAGGCGATCGCGGGTCCTTGCGGGGTGAATCCGATTTGGTCTTTGAGTTTCGGCATGATGGAAAAGCTTGCTGTTGGGCATGGATAGACTGAGCAGGCACCGCGCCAAGGGCGAGCGAAATGAAAGACTTGCGAGGACAAAAATGGGGATTTCTGCGAGGGTTTCACCATGCTGACGGTGGCAACGATTCAGGCAGTCCGCCGCTCGGGGCAGAGGCTTCTTGAGGCCTCCCAATCAGGTCGTCGTTTCCGCAGGATGGGCTCATGATGAATGGGCGTGGAGAGGCTTTCGTGGTGCTTCACCTGCGATCCGACGGACATTCCATCCGCTCATCCACCGAAATGATGATCGCGGCTGCCTTGTGGCCGTCTCCAGCCGGCGCTATTCCTGCCCACATGTCTTGTCTCCGCAAGCCAACCCATTCACGAGGATTCACCTTGATCGAGTTGTTGGTGGTCATTGTCATCATCGCATCGCTTGCAGCGATTGTGTTTCTCGGAACAAGGAGAGCCATGAAAGGGGCGGCCATGTCCCGCAATGTGGGGCAAATGCGTGAAATCGGTGCTGCGGTGGCGATGTGGGCATCCGAGCACAACAATGGCGAGCCGATGTATTTTGCCAATGGTTCCGGCGACTTTGGTCATGAAGGCGCGTTGAGTGGCAAGAATCCGCTTTTGTCTCCGGGAAATCCGGCCAAGTTGCTCTACAACCGCGAAGATCCGGGAAGTTCCTATTTGCCGGATCATGAAGTATTTTTCACGCCGCTTTCCACCTTCAAAGTCCCGGCCATGAAGAATTATAATCCAGCCGCTGCAAGTGGCGCTCTGCCATGGGGAAACTTCGTTTGGTTGTATCCCAGCACGTCCACGATCACTCCGCGGCAAAGGGATGCGATGGGTGGATTCAACAATGGCACAATTGGTCGTGAAGCTGCGGGCAATGTGATCATGGGCAATAACTTCGATCCGGCGCTGCCATTTGCAAAACCCCGCTATGGCGAGACTTATGATGCGTTGTTCCGCGATGGCTCGGTCCGCCACATCGGGACGACTGCCAGTCAATGGAAGGATTGGTATACCGGGCGCAATGATTGAAGTCGTTTGTCGGTTTGCGCGGGAGAAATGATTGCGTTGCTTGTGGATGACTTTTCCCGAATGCGGTCAATCGATCGGTGCCCTGTTAATGGTTTTGTAAAACCGTTTCCGGACTTCCAATCGTGATCATGGGAGTTCATCGTCGTGAGCGCATGCACGTGTTGAGATTGGTATGGTTATCCCTGTTGCTCTGCCTCGGTGGATGGGCCGCTGAGCCCTTGACTCGGTTTTCCGATCTGCGGGCGCTTTCGGTGGAAGCTGCCGAGTTGGGGATGCCGGTTCGGGTGGAAGGGACCGTTGTGGGACTCAATCCCGCAGCTCCGTTCCACTTTTTCATGCACGACGGCACGGCCGGATGTTTTATCAAAACAAGACGCTCCGGTCGCCCGGATCAATTGGCTCCGGGTGATCGGGTGCGGGTCGAAGGCATTTCGGATCCTTTGGGGTATTACCCGAGCGTGAGGGAAGGGAGCGTGACGATTCTCGGCAAAGGGGAAATGCCACATCCCGTGGAACCGGCCGCAGGCGAAATGTTTTCGCCGGAGCTGGATTCCCAGTGGGTGGAGGTGCCAGCTGTGATCACAGGATTCGAAATCGGTGATGATCGGGTGACCTTGGCGGTGGAGGTCAATGGTCTGCCTTTCAAAGCCGAACTGCCCATGAGCGCCGATGCCGAGCAACGGGCGGCGGGATTGATGCAGCGGCCGGTGAAGCTCGTCGGAGTGATGGGGACGATTTTCAATTATCAACGGCAGATGACGGATCGACATTTTTTTGTCCCATCCTTCGATGCGATTCGGCCCGCAGTGCCCCGGCTGGATGGCGGTGAAACACATTTGGTGACGGTTTCCCAATTGTTGATCAGTGGTTTCGGTCCGAACATGCCGGTGCGTTTGCAGGGAGTGGTAACCCAAATTGACCCCAAGGGTTTCTACCTCCGCGATTCGACCGGAAGCACCTTGGTCGAAGGGGTGGTGGATGATGGAATGAAACCGGGGACTCTGGTGGAAGCAGAGGGCTTTGGTGCGGTCGCTCCCTATCGGCCGGTCTTGAGGGCTGCGCAGGTGCGGAAACTGGGCGGAAATGAATCGGTGCTGGCCGTGGATTTTGCTTTCGATCTTCCGGCGATGTCGCGGCTGCATTCCGAATTGGTCACTCTCGAAGCTGATTTTCTCGGCCGCAGGGACGGCCCCGTGGATACGATTCTGCAATTTCGCGCAGGCGATGTGTTTTTCGAGGCGCTCCAGCCGCATGGCAATGGAAGTTTGATTCCTCCCATGACCAGCCTCGACCGAGTGCGCCTTACCGGGATTTGTGAATTGACGACGACCCATGCCTTGGCTCGGCGCGACTGGGTAGATGGCTTCCGCGTTCATTTGCCGGAGAGCGGTGGCATCGTGGTCATCCGCCATGCGCCGTGGTGGAATCCCCGGCGCTTGTTGGTGGCGTTGGGAGTGATGAGTGGCATGGCAGCGATCGGGATTCTCGGGGCATGGACCATGCGCAGACAGGTCAAACGCCAGATGGCGGTGATCAGTGACAAGTTGCGGGCTGAGGCGGTGAACGAAGAACGCGACCGGATGGCCCGCGAACTCCACGATACGCTGGAGCAGCAGCTATCAGGAGTCGCGCTGCAACTCGACGGCTTGGATCATGCTGTGCATCAGAATCCAGCGGCGGTTTCTTCCGTGTTGCTGTTGGCCCGGCGGATGTTGCGTTACACCCGCCTGGAGGCCCGCCGTTCGGTTTGGGATCTGCGCTCCAAGGTTCTTGAACGGGAAGGGCTGTATGCGGCATTGCAAACGATCCAGGAAACGAGCGGGGATTCCGCGGGTTCCGCCATCACTGTCGAGGTCAGCGGGGAGGAGCGAGTGCATCCTCCAGGTGTTGATTTCCACATTCTGCGGATCGCCCAAGAGGCCGTGACCAATGCAATCAAACATGGACAAGCCCAATCCATCCTGATTTCCCTCTCTTATCTCCCGGATGCCACCAGCCTGATGGTGTCTGACGATGGCAGTGGTTTCGATTCCGGCACCGCTCCCTCGCGCGGACCTCATTTCGGATTGTTGGGAATGCGCGAGAGAGCTGCGAAAATTGGTGCATCCCTAGACATCGATTCCCAACCGGGGCAGGGCTGCCGTGTCAAACTGATCATGCCCCATCATCCCCTACGCCCCAACACCCCATGAGCTCATCCGCCATTCGCATTCTGGTTGTGGACGATCATTTCATGGTTCGTCTCGGATTGATCGGTGCCATTTCCACGGAGCCGGATATTGAAATCGTGGGTGAGGCGTCCAATGGAGCGGATGCTTTGGAATGTTTTCAACGATTGCGCCCGGACATCACCTTGATGGATGGAATCCTACCTGACATCCACGGCGTGGAGGTCATCCGGCGGATTCTGATGATCGCCCCGGAGGCGCGGGTGATCATGGTATCGATCAATGAAACGGCGGAGGACATCCATCGTGCGATGGACGCCGGTGCGCGCGGCTACATGCCCAAGTCTTCCGAGAAAGATGCCATCGTGATGGCCATTCGCAAGGTGGCGGCCGGTGGTCGTTTCCTGTCGCCGGAATTTGCCAAACGGCTTGCCGAGAGGGATCTCATGCCCTTGCTCAGCCCGCGGGAAACCGATGTCCTGCGGCTCATCGCCCAAGGATTGGCAAACAAGCAGATCGCCGGGGAACTCGCGCTGGGCGAGGCAACCGTGAAGACCCATGTGCGCCATATTCTGGAAAAACTCGGCGCGCCAGACCGGACCCGCGCCGCCACCCTCGCGATGGAGCGGGGACTGTTGAGGCTGTGATGGCGGCATTGATTCTGTTAGAGGCGCGGTTGATGATCAAACGGCCTCCATCTTTTGGATGATCCTTGTCGCGGGTTTTCCAGTTGCAAGGTTGGGGCTTGAGGCTTGGTATCCGTCCTTATGAAACCCTTGATGCCTCTGATATTGTTCATGGTGACTATTGGCAGCCTGCCGCTTGCTGCCGAAACTGCGAATGCGTTGCCGGAAATGCACTGGGCGGATGAATCGAGCGGTCGCCCCTTTTCCAAAGACCCCTCTGTGATCCGCTTCAAGGACCAATATCTCATGTATTATTCGCTCCCGGGTCCTGCCGCTGCCGGAATGGGCGGCTGGTCGGTCGGCATTGCGAAAAGCAATGATCTCGTGAAATGGGATCGCGCGGGGCAGGTCAAGCCGGCGCAGGAATGCGACAGCAAGGGCCTCGCCGCTCCCGCCGCTTGGGTGCACAAGGGCAAGGTGCATTTGTTCTATCAGACCTATGGCAACGGCCCCAAAGATGCCATTTGTCACGCTTGGAGCGAGGATGGGCTGAATTTTACCCGCAACCCGGAGAATCCGATCTTCGCGCCAAGCGGCGACTGGACGGTGGGCCGGGCGATCGACGCGGAGGTTTTTCCGGTCGGGGATCGTTTGTTCCTGTGGTTCGCGACACGGGATCCGAAGATGGAAGTGCAGATGCAAGGCGTGGCGGCGGCTCCGCTCGATTCCGATTTTGGCCGAAACGATTGGAAGCAACTCGTGGATGGACCAATCCTGAAGCCAGAGCTTCCATGGGAGACGAAATGCATCGAAGCCGCTTCGGTGATGAAGCGTGATGGCAAGCTATGGATGTTTTATGCGGGCGGCTACAACAACGAGCCCCAGCAGATCGGCGTCGCGACCTCCGACGATGGCATCAAGTGGACCCGTGTTTCCAAGGAACCGCTGGTGCCCAATGGCGCGCCCGGATCATGGAATAGCTCGGAGTCTGGTCATCCCGGGGTCTTCAATGACGAGGATGGCACCACCCATCTGTTCTATCAGGGAAACAACGACCGCGGGAAAACCTGGTATCTTTCCAAAGTGCGGATTGTTTGGAGGAATGGGCTACCGGTGGTGGCTCCATAAACCCTTGGTTCATCCACCAAAAGGATGAGGCGGGCCGCATTGCTTGGGGGTGGCGAGGGCTTAGTCTATCTGGGCAATTGCATTTGATTCATGCCTGAAAAAATCCGTTTGATTTCAATAAGTGCCGGTATTCGCCGCGGCGTTCTCTCAGGCTTGGTGATGATGGCGAGTGCCGCGTGCGCTGCGTCCCCTTTGGAATTGGAGCAGGGTTTCACGCATCCTCCCGATTCGGCTCGCCCATGGGTTTGGGCCCATTGGCTCCATGGCAATGTGGATGAAGCGGCGATCACTCATCAACTCGAAGCCATCAAGCGCGTGGGGCTGGGTGGTGTGACGATGTTCGATGTTGCCCAACCCGGTATCCCCGCCGGTCCCTGCAAGTATCTCGATGCCGAATGGCAAAAAATGTTCGCCTTCGAAATTGCCGAGGCAAAACGAATCGGGCTTGAGGTCATGACCCAGAATGGACCGGGATACAGTGGCAATGGCGGCCCCTGGATCACTCCGGAACTGGGCTCGCAGAAACTGGTGGAAAGCTCGCTCCGACTCAAGGGCGGGCGCAAGTTTTCAGGCAAACTCCCGCAGCCCCAGGCAAACGGTGGCTTCTATCGGGATGTGGCTGTGCTGGCGGTGAGCGAATCTCCCGCCCAAGCCAAACTGCGGATCGAGGACTTCGATATGAAGCGCTTGGTCTGGCTCAACTACATTCGCTGGAAGGGAACTCGCAGCGCGCCACTCGATGCCTCGTTGCCCGCTGAGTTATGCATTCCCCGCGAGCATGTGTTGGATCTCACAAGCGCCATGGCGGACGATGGATCGATTTCATGGAATGCGCCAGAGGGCGAGTGGACTTTGTTTCGCTTCGGGCATACTTGGACCGGCCAGAAAACCTTGCCCGCCACCCCGGAGGGCGAGGGGCCGGAATGCGACAAGCTCGATAAACGGGGAATTCGCAGCCACTTCGATCATGTGATGAAGCGCATGGTTGAGCTTGCCGGTCCCGAGGCAGGCAAGACGTTCCATACCTTCTTCCTGGATAGCTGGGAGGCGGGTGGACAAAATTGGACGGAACGCATGCCGGAAGAGTTCAAGCACCGCCGCGGATATGATATCATTCCCTTCCTGCCCATCCTCGCAGGCCGGGTGATTGGCGATCTTCAAACCACCGAACGGTTCCTGTATGATCTCCGTCAAACAGTGTCGGAGCTGGTGGTGGAGAATTTCTGGGCGGAAATACGCCGTCTCTGCCACTCCGCAGGCATGCGCCTCGCTGTCCAACCTTATATCACCACCGGCAATGACATGGATGCCGCAAACTTCGCGGATGAACCCATGGGCGAGTTCTGGAGCCACCCCTTCCAACCCAACGATTACCGCCTCACCATCAAGGCCGCCTCGTCCGCAGCCAATTTGAATGGCCACCGGATTGTGGGTGTGGAGGCTTTCACCGCTAGCGAAACAGAGCGCTGGCTTTCCCATCCGGCATCGCTCAAAGCGCTCGGCGATCAAATGTTCTGCCTCGGAGGAAACCGCTTCCAGATCCATCGTTTTGCGATGCAGAAATTCCCGCAACTCAAGCCCGGCATGACCATGGGCAAGTGGGGCCAGCATTACGACAGCACGCAGACATGGTGGGAATGGACCAAACCCTGGCACGATTATCTGGCCCGTTGCCAGTTCATGCTTCGTCAGGGCCCCGTGGTCACCGACGTGCTTGCGCTGCTGCCGGAGGAACCACTGCATCGCTTCGATCCCAAAGCAATCTCAGGTTATGATTTCGATGCGTGCGGCCCCGATACGTTTCGGAAGATTCAAATGATTGATGGCAAACCGGGAATCCCGGGTGGGCCGGTCTATTCATTGATCACCGTGGACCACCTCGGAACCATGACGACTGGACGCCTGAGTAAACTCCGGGATCTTGTCAAAGCAGGGGCCGTGCTGTTAGGCGAGCCCCCAAAGGTCACACCGGGCTTGGAAGGCATGCCTCAGGCGGATTTGGAACTCAAGGAACTCGCGAGGGAAATCTGGGGTGACCAAGGCGAATCGGATCGCCGTTTCGGCAAAGGTCGGGTCTTCCGGGGAATCAAGCCAGAGCAGGCGCTTGCCCGCCTCGGCATCCAAGCGGACTTCGCCGGGCCGAAGGGGATTTCGTGGATTCATCGGCGTTCCAAGGGCGCGGATATCTATTTCCTCGCCTCATCTAGCAAGCAGCCCGTCAACGCGACCTGCGAATTTCGGATCGCTGGAAAGCAGGCGCAACGATGGGATCCTGAAACCGGGAAAATCCTTCAGCTCCCTATTGAAGCATCTGGAAACATGTCTCGCGCCACCATTCCATTCGCGCCGGAAGGTTCGATGTTCGTGGTGTTTCTTGATGAAGGCGCTGCGGTGGCGGCAGCTGCGTCTGTCGAGGATTCTCTAACAAACCGCAGTGGTGATTCCTTGCAACTCGATGGACCATGGAAACTCGATTTTCCAACTGATTCAGGAATCCCGAAGTCCATTGAACTCGGAAAACTCATCTGTTGGAGCAAACACCCTGATCCCGCAGTGCGGCACTTTTCAGGCACGGCGACTTATTCCCGGACTTTTGATTTGCCCCATGCAAAACCTCCTTTGGTCCTCGACCTAGGGCGCGTGGAAGTGATGGCTAGAGTGAAAATCAATGGCGTCGATCTGGGTATCCTTTGGAGAAATCCCTATCGGATTGATATCTCATCCGCCGTCAAATCGGGCCGCAATGAGATTGAAATCGATGTCGTAAATCTGTGGGCGAACCGCATGATCGGGGATGCCTCCCTAGCGGATGACTGTCCCGGAGACCGCGATGTCAAAGGGATCCTTGTCAAGTGGCCGCACTGGGTGCTTGAAGGAAAAAGCAGCCCCACCGGCCGCCGATCCTTTGCCACCTTTCCGCTGTGGAATCAAAAGGCCCCCCTCCAGACCTCAGGCCTGCTGGGCCCCGTTACCTTATCCGGTGCCGGGTCGAAAGATAGCTGAGCTGCGTCCATTGTCGAAGCTTTGCTTTCCTCGTTTTCGATCATGGATTTCCCAGTAGCACCACCTCGCGGTACACATTCACACCGATCGGTCCGTCGGCGAATTGGAGGCAGACGGTGGCGACTCCGTTGGCGTTGATGGGAACCTTGAGGCGGGACGATCCGCCGCTGCTGGTGGCGCGAGCGTCGGCGACCTTGATGAAGAGTTCCGGGGCGTCCGCCCTGGCAATCCATACGCTGTAGGCTTGGCTGGCGCGGGCGTCGCCGTGGCCGGCGAAGGTTTGGATTTCGGCGAGGTCGGCGCCGTTTGCTCCCGGCAGCTTCATGATCAAGGTGTTGCCGAAGCCGTTGGGGCGATAGGTCTTTTCATCCCTGGCGGTCTCCCCTCCCCCGCTGCCGTTGCGGGTAGTGCCGTTGAAAAGCGGCGCGGCATCGGCAGGTCCGGAGTGGTCGGGGAAGGAACCGGTCTCGATCACGGCGGTGGGCACGATGCGTTGTCCGCGGGGAACATCCGCTTCGAAGGCATCCTGAGCGCCAGCCGCCACGGTCGCGTCGGCTTTCACCGAAACGGGACTTCCCTTGCCCGCCATCATCAGGCGCACGGGTCCGAGCAGGCCGGAGGAAACGGGTTGCGAGTCCTTGTTGAAATAGTTCCAAGTGGTGAATCCGATGCGACCGGACGACGGACGAGATTGTTTTTTCACGAACCAATCGGGGAAGGATTTGAGAAATTTTCCATTGCCACGCGGGCCAGGCGTCCACTCGCAATCATCGGGATGCTGTTCGTCACCGATCAAGCGGTTGGCCCAGACATTGGTGACTTCGATCACCAGCTCGTTGCCTTTCTCCTTCAGCAATCCGGCTGGAACTGCAGCGCGCCAGGGTGCCGTCCAAACGACTCCGAGGTCCTTGCCGTTGAGTTTCACACGGGCAAGATGATTGACGGCGCCGAGGTCGAGTTCCGGCGCTTTCAATGCTGCCGAGGGAATATCGAATCGTTTGTAATAACTCGCGGTGCCGCTGTAATAGCGGATGGCGGGATCGCTGTGAGTGATCCAATCCTGCAAGGTCGGGAACACCTGCGGTTCGCGTGGGCCACCGAGCTTGGGATCGAAGCGCACGTTCCAGGATCCGGTGATCTGGATCTGCGTATCGAAGGACGGAAAATTCGGCGTGCCCTTGGCCGGCGACCCTGCAAGCGGCTTGCGGAACACCACCAGAAAACTCTCTGCGGGCGCAAACTCGATCGGGATGGTGGTTTCTCCGTTAGATATGGTAAAATTTGTTAGATCCCGCTTGATGGAGCGCACCGGATCCCAGAGTTCGGGCTGGCGTCCGGCCACAGCGAAGGTGACATCGCCATTCACGCCGCTTGTGGTGATATTGGAAACGAAGAACACATCGGTGTCCTCGGCAGCGCGGCGGATCGACTTGATGCCTGCCGGGCCTTTGAAATCGCCCTCTTGGAGCGGTTTGATTTTCCCCCATTGCAGGGCGGCCTGGGTGCGGGCGAGGTAGGCGACCCATGCCTTGCCGGGTTCCCACCACGTTTGGTTCTGGGAAAAATGCGTGCCCCACTGGCCCATCACCACGCCGGGTTTCACGCCGGGCCACGGTTGGTGCGGGAATTTGTGCAGCATCATGCGGTTCACGCCAAGGCAGAAGGCGGCGTCGCCCATGGGCTTGAGAGCGAACGGGGTTTCGGTCCATTGGCTCACCTCTGGCGATCCGGTGAAGGCTTCTGCCTCGATGACCGGGGTGTGGATTTCCCAGGCGGTGCCGACCAATTGCTCGCCGAGGTAAAGGGTGACTTCCTTGCCCGAGGCCCAGAATTCCGTGATCACGCGATCGAGCTGCGGCACAATTTCCGGGATATGCCATGGGCCGCCGTAGGGCTCCGAGGAAAGATCGATGCCCGCGGCGTTGCACATGCGCTTGAGGGTCGGGTAATAGACGTCGCGATAGAGATCGGCGATGGTTTGCTTGAAATCCGCGCGGAACTTCGCGGAGTCGGCAGCGGACACGACCTCGCGCCCGGCGAGCACCGGGAGCCAGGTGAGCAGATCATAGCCGCGGCGCGCCTTGAACTCGTCACGCATGCGCGGCGTCCAACTTGGTTCGCCTGCTTCATAGCTGTCGAAATGCAAATTCGTTAGACCCGGATATCCGACGAGATCACCGAGGTGCTCGCGGATTTTCCCGATCACATGGTTCATGTGGAACTCGACCGCTTCCGGATTCATCTTGTCGCACTCGTGGCCCATAGCGGCCCATTGCGCGGGCTGGATCTGCTTGCCCATGGTCGTGTGGCCGAAGCGGATGATTTCCCACGCACCCGCCGGAGCGTCCCAATCAAGATTTCCCGCAGCGTCCATCTTGTTTGTTAGATCGATCGCCTGATCCTTGCCCACCATGCCTTCAGCCGGAACCGCGACGACTGCGATGTCACGATAGAAGGTTTTGCGGTCCTCGATGATCGGCGGAGCGACCTCGCCGGTGTCCGGGATGATCACCGGAAACATCTGGTTGGCACGGGGATCGACCGTGGGGCGTGGCAATGCGAGTTTCACTTTGTTTCCACCATCGACGCGGGACTTCGAAGAAATGATCTCCTGCATGGAAAGCTCCGCCGGGATCCATTTGCCGCCGCTGGTTTCGTAGCCCGGGCAATTGCCCATGCCAAAATCGAGCCCGAGCCGCTTTGACTCCGCCGCAGCATGGCGCACAAGTTTCCACCATGGATCGGTGAAGGCCACGACATCCGGTTCCGGACTGTTGCCAATCTCGGCCTGCCACGGTGTGCAAACATCCGCCAAGGCAAACATCATCGCTCCGCCGAAGCCGGCGTCTTTCAACGATTCAAGATCGTGCGTGATTCCTTCATTCGTCACATTGCGGCCCATCCACATCCACATGACGCGGGGCTTCGCTTCTTGGGGTGGATCGGCGAATACCTCGTCGAGCGAAGGGCTGGCGAGTGTGATCGGACTGATGAGAGTCGCCACGGAGGCGAGGAGCGGAAGGAGTCGTTGAGGGTGTTTCGATCGCATGCAGGAGGTCACGGGATACTCGTGACTTCGGGATGCTTCTATCAACTGATCACCCGTTAAAATGTGCGGGTGTTCACCGGCTTGCGTTCGATTGGAGCCTGCTTATCGCGCTGCTGGAGTGTTCAGAAGCTTTTTGATTTTTCCGATCCGGATCTCGATATTGTCACGAAGGACCTTGATGGCGCTCTCTTCAAGACGAGAACCCAGAAGCGCGACGGCATCGTCGATCCGGGCATTGAGGGTTGTCCGCGAACCCGGGCCTTCGATGAATGCCTTGAGCGTGGCGCGGTAGCGGGCATCGTTCTCCGGCATCCTATAAAGCCGGTGAGTCAATGCTGGAACAGGCAGTTCGAATCCTTCAGGTGGATCAATGTGTTGTTCGACTTTTCCGTAAAGCGAGCTTCCTGGATCTTTCGCTTGGGAGAGATTCATGTCCCACGGCAACATGTAAAACCGTCCCGGCGATCCTTCGTGGAGGAGGTAATTGTGACCCAGCGCTTCATAGGTATCCCAGTTGCCAAGCGCGACGTTTCCGGCTGTATAGTTGAAGATGGATTGCACATCGATCACTTTGGTGAAACGTGCGACGGGCTTGTGATTGATTACATCCATCAGGTGAATGATGGATTGGTGGGTGCCATCGCCACCGCCTTTCCAGTTGAGGAACGGATACTTGTCGTATTTCGCACCTTTCCATTCGAGGTATTCACCTTCCGGCTTATAAGTGCTGCCGCCGGGTGAGCCGAAGTTTCTCTCCATGAACGCGGAGTCGGTATTTTCAAGGACCGTATATAGCCCGAGGTATTTGCCATTGAGATAAACGTCCATCCAACCGGTCCGGCTGGCAGGAACGCCGAATGCGCGGAACGCCCCATACGAGAGGAATTCTTCAAGCCCGAAAGCACCGGGATAGACCGCTGGTGGCTCCCCCGGGAGGGATGCAGTGGCTTTGTTGCTAACCACAGGGTGCAGATTGAACTTTTTGATCCCATCCAGGTTTTGCCCGCTTTTGTAATAATTCATGTCGATCTTGAATGGATAGTTCGAGCGCTTGTCGATGACAGCCGAGATAAGTGATGCGTTGCCTTTGATGCGAATGCCGAGACGTGCTTTGCCCCCGCCACCAAAGCTTGCGAGCGCCGGGACATACTCATAAACCGGCTCCGCCAACTGCTGCGGGTCGCCCGGGAAATCTCCAGGATCGCCTGGATCCACGATCTCACCTCCGGGGGGAGGAGGGGGCGCAGGATTATCTCCGTTCCCGATGATTTCGCCAGGTTTCCCGATGACAACGCCGCCATCGTCACCCGGTCCGACTACGCCTCCGCCGTCATCTCCCCCATCCGATATGACAGGGAGGTTTTCGAGCATTTTCTTCATGTCCTTGCCGGTGATTTCAAGCTTGAGAACCCGTATCTGATGGGGATCGAAGAGTGAGGTGCCAGGGGTGACCGGCTGGTTGTCCAGTATCCGGTATCTGGGTGTTAAACCTGCGTGTCTGGGGGCGAGGAACGAGACTTTTCCACGCCGGGCTGTGCGGGTTTCTGAGATGCTGTTCCAAATGGCGTCCGGACGATCATCGAAAGTCCATTGAAGGACCGAGCGACCTTTGGCCGACGCCGTGATGGCGACCTGCCTGGTGCCTTTGGGGGTGATTTTTTCGACGGTTTGGCCTTCGGCAAGAACTGCGGTGCAGGCGAGGATGATCGCGGATGAAAAGAAGCGGTGAATGTTTTGAAGAGTCATCGGAATGGGAGTGTAAGTGTGTCAGAATGAGGTGTGGAGGCCGACGAGGAGTGTTCGGGTGTAAACGTCTCCACCCGGGGTGTTGAGGCGATCGAATGAGAAGCCGGTCATGAGTTTGAGGTTGTCGCCACAGAACTGATAGTTCGCGCCGGCATAGAACGAGTTGAGTTCGTTGCCTCGGCCGTGATTGATATCGACGAGTGGATCTTCATGACCGGCCCGCAGATAGCGGCGAGAGGTGCGGATTCCTTCGGATTCATCGGCAAGCATGAGTTGGTAGCGGAAGACGAATTGCAGGCGGTCTTCGATGGCCCAATACCAAGGCATGATCACGAGGCCTCCGAATGCTCCCTGTCGGTCGGCGGGCTGCTCGTCGCCGTTGTCGCCGAGAACGGCATCGACCAGGATGCCCCATTGGTCATTTTGATAGACCGCCTCAAGAATGGTGGCGGATGCGTATCCGAGGACATCGTCCTGGGCGGAAGGTTCGGCCTGGATGTGTTGGGCGCGCAGTTCCAGATCCTTGAGCGGATGGTATGACGCGCCAGCCAGCAGGAAGACGCCTTCGTCCCAATCACCGGTGAGGTTGGTTTCATCGGAGCCGGTGAAAATGCCGAATTCCGCGCCCCAGTGCTTGCGATCGATTTCTGTTAGAATTCCGACCGGGCGGCTGTCGTCTCCGCCGAGGGTGTTGGACAGATCGGAGCGCTCGACAGTGAAAACTTCGTTCGATGACTGGCGGCGCTCCCAGCCGGTTTCAAGTTTCATTTTGCCAAAGGTGAGGGATGTCTTGTTCAGCCAGTCGATGTCGCTTGCTTTGCCGAGATCGAATTCAATCGTCGCTTCATCAAAGCCTTGGAATTCCCAGTGAAGATCATAGTCGTCCCAGCCTTTGAGCAGGTCATCGCTGGCTCCGCTGCGAAAGCGCTCGTCATCGGCGAGATCGATATCGAGGGATGCGGTGAGAAATTTCAGAAAGCGCGTTTTGGATTCCAGACGAAGGCGGCGGAGCTCGTTGTAAACATCACTGAAGTCGTGTCCGAACTCATCGGAGCCACTGAGCCAGGCGGCCTGATAGTGCATGCGTCCGCCGAGTCTGAAGGACTGGATCCACGGGTTTTCCTTGTTTTTATAGAGCGTGCCGGGATGGTTCCGGAGCCAATCACAGATGTCGCCGGCTTCGTCGCCAGTGATATCATTTTCTGCTGCATGGAGTGAGGCGGCCAAGGCAAGGGGAGTGAAGGCGCGGAGCAAGATCCGGCTTGAGACATGCGGGGTGGATTTCAATTTCATATCAGATTTCGGTTTCCTGTTCAGTTGCGGTGTGGATGAGGACGCGGTTGTTGCCGGTGATGACGAGGAGTTCATCGAGGAGGGCGGTGAGGCTGGCTCCCGGTTTCATTTGGATGCCGTAGCGGATTTCATTGCTCATTCCCGCCTGGGTGGAGGACAGGGATAGCAGCTCGGAACTTTCCGTGTGACGGGCGAGGATGGGCTTGGCGAGTTGCTCGCAGTCGATATCACTGGTAGCACGGAGTGTGAGAAAATGAGAGGAGCGGGAAGGGCGGAAGGCATTCACCCAAACCATGACGGTGACTGTGGCGCAAACGAGCAAGGTGATGCCGATGGCGATGGGATAGAGCCGGGCACCGACGACCATTCCGACTGCCATGGCAAACAACACAAAGGCAAGATCCCTCGATTGTCCCAGCGTTCTCCGGAACCGGATCACGGAAAACGCGGCGAACATGCCGAAGGCCACCGGGCCGTTTCCATTCACCACGGAAATGAGGATGGTGGTGACCACACCGATCAGGATGAGGGTTTGCACATAGTCCTGCGAGTAGCGCGTGCCCCGATAGGTGGCGCGATAGACGGCGGCGATGATGAGATTGAGCGCCAGGCTGAGACCGAGGGCGAAAAACATTTCAAGCGGACCGGATTGTGCGGTGTTTGCTGGGGATTGAATCAATGTCTCAAGGAGGTTCATGGGGTGATCGTGTGATAGATGGAGGGGTGGCAAATGGGGGAGTGATGCGGCGCGGGGCATGAAGAGCGGCGGCGTGTGCGGGGGATGTCGGCAAATTGCGGCAGCGTTCCCAGCGCAGCGGAATACTTGCTGAACGGGCCGGGGGTGAGGGCGAGTTTGCCGCAGAGTCCGCGAAACCATGTGGGAACGGGGCCGATGGTTTTGACTTCCATCAGGGTGCTGCCGCCGGGTGTAAGCGGTGTTTCAAAATCGCTGTCGTGGATCGAGAGCGGCCTCAGTCCTGCCACACGACAGCGGATGTCATGATCAAAGGTGATGCGCAGCGTGCCTTCCGGTCCATTGTCATAGGCGTGCCTGTGGTAACGGATTTGCGCGCGTGGCGAGAGCTGGTGACTGGCGGAAAACCGGTCGAT
This sequence comes from Luteolibacter sp., assembly GCA_040399845.1. Lineage (GTDB taxonomy): Bacteria > Verrucomicrobiota > Verrucomicrobiia > Verrucomicrobiales > Akkermansiaceae > Luteolibacter. The sequence continues at coordinate 84,436 of JBBARN010000004.1, forward strand.
TTCATGACGGACTTTATCACCATGGAGGGTATCCGGGACCAGTTCCGCACCGCAGGAGAAGGCGGCGATTTCCTCAAGTGTGGATGATGTGCGCCGCTTGACGGTGTGTCCGTCGAGCTTGTGCTTGATTTCAATGAATGCGACCGGTTCACGGTATCCGGATGGGTCCACATAAATCCGGGAGCGCAGGCGACGGCGATTCGGCAAACCATCGACCTTTTGCCAGTGACAGACGAGGCTGGGAGAATCGAAATACTCCGTCAGGACCCCATAACCGGAGGCGAGGCCGCGGTCCGGCGCAAGATGCCGGGCGATGGCATCATGCAAGGGCGCCACCATCGAGGGGTGGATGAAGAATTTGAATTCTCGACGATTGCGATGCGCGTCCATGCTTGGATTGGAGATGTGTCCGCTCTGGAGGTTCCTTTCTGACGAAGGAATAAAAAAGTATTCTCATGTGTTCCGATTGGGCTCAAGCGAAAAAATAAAAAATTATTCTTTCTGGGGCGTCGAGCGGGCGCGCCGGAAGTCGACTTCACGCCAGGAAGCGGCGGATCACCATTTTCCCCTCAAACGGAGCTGGGTGTGGTGGGCGGAGGGAATAGGCTCAAGCAGAGAGGCCCTGAGAAGAAGAAAGCCTGGAGAGGTGCCTGATGAAAATTCGTGAGAGATCACATCTTCTGAATCGGTCCAGGATTGGGCATCCGCCGAAGCTTCGGCCGTCCAGAAGTTGGCGGTTTGTTCGGGCACTTCGAAGGAGACGGAAAGGTGGCCGCCGTCAGTGGAGTTTTCAATGGAAGCCTGCAAATTGCGAATTCCCATGTCTTCGGGGGTCAGCAAGTCGTGGGATGCCGCTGGATCTGCCGAGGATGTGGCCTGGCCGAGCGGAGCGGATTCCGTGGAGGAAGCGGGGGAATCGATGGCGGTTGTGGAGAGAATGCTGTCACTGGAAATGACGCCGCTGTCGGCGACGATGGCACCTCCTGCCTCCGCATTGGGATTCCCGGCAGACGCTGACTGATGGATGCCGGAATAGACCAATACGCCGGCATCATCCAGCGCCACGTATCCGTATGCTTGGGAATTCCCGTTGTGCCCGGCCACGCCGAAGGCAAATGATTCAGCGGCACCGACAGGGACGGGCGCGGCGGCAAGTGGACTTCCCGTGATGGGAGCGTTTCCGGCTATTGGGCTGATCCGGGGCGAGGAAGCCTGGTTTCTAACGAATGATGGTGGGGAGTGGGTGAAAACTTCCGGATGCTCCGGTCCCGCGCCAGGTTCCGGCAAGGCATGATTCCGTTTGTCGCTGCGAGTTGATCTGCGGGTGGCCTGTTGGGTTTGGGCTTGAAAACGATGGATGGGGTGGTTCGCGCGCGAGGGTCCGACACGGAGTGGCGATGAAGCGGTGTGGCGGTGGTTCTGCGTTCTTGTAGCGGGGATTTCCTGATGTTCTGCCCGCTGTTGAGGCTGTGCGATTCCGACACTTCGCGCGAGCGGCTCCAAGGTATCCGACCAAAGACTCGGAACTCTCGCACCGGGCTCCGACGCAAGCAGCGCGGGAGGCAATGGCTGGAGTTCTGAGGCCGCCTTGAAACCTAACGAGGAAAGCACGACCGCCGCCAGGGTCATTGGTGCGCAAGCGCTCAGGGTTTCCCGCGAAGTAAGGTGGCTGCGGTCCACCGTTGGATCCAAAATCGCGTGCATCCGTGCCAGCTGGGGAGCTTTGCGAACGAAGTTGGAAACCATCGCCAGGGACGATGGATGACGATGCGCGCGCAACACGGCCTCGCCGAGACAGGCTGCATAACGGCGGGGATCTTCGCCGGACAACAAAACCAGATCATCGCACGCCCGCTCTTTGATGACCTCCGCATGCCGGAAGGTCAACCACGCGAGCGGATGGAACCACCACATTGCCAGGAACGCTTCCAGGATCCAACCATGCAACGCATCAAGGCGTTGGATGTGGGCCATTTCGTGATCGAGCACCATGCGCAGGTCCGCGTAGGACATTTTTTCGTGAGACGCCGGAAGGACGATGCAAGGATTCCACAATCCGCAAGTGAAGGGTGACCCGTCAGCGTGATGAACCATCAGACGCACCTCGCGGCGGATGCCACGGCGGGATTTCAATCGCATGGCCAATGTGAGCGTCGGAGGAGGCGCGCTCGTGCCCTCGGCAAGCAAACGACGAAGTCCGGCTTGCCGCAACGCGCAAGCCGTCAGACAAAATGCACTCCCTGCCAACCAAACGCCACCCGCGAGGCGGAACCAAAGTGGATACGATTTCCTCTGGGCGATCCCAGCGCCCACGAGCTGGCTGGATGAAGGCCGGGAAATCGAATCATTCGCATTGCGCGTCTCATTCGCAATGCGAGGAGAGGAAAACGAGGGCAAGACCCGCCACTTGGGCAGCGCGGTGATCAGCAATGGCGCGGCAAGCGCAAGGATGCATGCCGCCATCACGACCAAATGCGACCGCGTGGCGGTGGATCTCCGGCGGGCAAGCCAGAAAAGCGCGAACGCCATCATCATCGTTGCCAGCGGCGCGGATTCGCAGAGCAGTTGAAAGCCGGCGGACATGCGAGGAATCAGGTCGGGGGATTGGATTTTTTCCCGGACTTTTTCAGCCCTTCCACCAGTTTCGAGAGTTCATCGAGTTCCTTCTCGTTCAGGCGGCTTGCCGGATCGCTGAAATGGCTCACCAGCGCGTTTTTCAGAGAGCCATCGAAGAAATTCGCGAGCAGTCCGCGCAGCAACGAACGTGCCTCGGTGCTGCGGCTTTGAGTCGCATGATACAAAAATTCCCGGCCGGATTTCGTATGGGTGACATAGCCTTTCCGCTCCATCACATTCAAAAGCGTTCTCACGGCGGCCCGCACCGGAGGGGCTTCCATTTCGTCAATGATCTGGCTGAGTGTCGGAGACCCGATGCGATGGATGATTTCAAGAATCTCCCGCTCGCGCCGCGCGAGTTTTGGGAAAACCGGATCATGGGAGCTGTCGGGTGAGGGCATCGTTGCTTGTTGGTTTGGCGGCCAAAATCCCCGCAACCGCAATCGCGCAGGGATGAAAAAATTATTCTACAGGGCGGCGCTTGTCAACCATCGGGACCGCCGCCGCTCTCTCGCGGCCACTGGAGAACATCGAAACGCCTGGCCGGGGATTAGCGGTCTTCTTGAATGCTCACGCCCATCAGGCCGATGACGACATCCAGCGAGAGGGTTTCCAGGGTGACGTCTTTCAGTTCGACACCGGGGCGGAGTTTCCAGCCGTAAACCATGGCGCGGCAGTTGGTGCCGAGTTGGACCTGGGCAGGCGGGGTTTTGGGCAGGGCGAAGCCGTCGCGCTCGTAGGTGTAGTCCACGCGGCCGAAGCCGCACAGCGACCAGAAATTCTGCGGTGGAACCAGGTCGAGCGTTTCCTCCACGCCGTCGGCATAGCGGAAGCGGATGACGGCATTGGCGATCTTCGACTGCATGGGCGTGGTGCTGCCGCCGACCAGCAGCCAGATCGAATCGCCTTTGGCCTGCACGGGCACGGACACCGAATCCGGCCAGTTGTCCCAGAGCGAAGTGAAGGCGATGTTCTTGCCGGGCTGCGGCTTGAGGAAACGCGCGCGCTGCGGGGTGACGAGATGTTCTCCCTGGATCATCGGGGTTTTGTTATCGGCGACGCGTTCGATCCGCTTCAATCCGGCGGGCGTGCCGTCTAACTTCCAATCGGCTTTGCCCAGCGCGGGAGCGTCTGGTTTGGCCCGCGCGGCGATTTCATCGGCGGTCAGCGCGCGATCATGCACGGCGGCGCGGTGGATTTTGCCGAGAAAACCATTGGCTCCCGGTCCGCCGTGACCGATGCGCAGCGGATCCGCGACCGGTTTGATCGGCGGAAACGCGCCATCGTTTCTCTTTGCCACCTCGCGGCCATCAACATATAACTTCATCACCTTCGCGACGGAATCATAGACGCCGGCGACATGCACGGATTTCCCCGCAGCAAGAAAGCCAGATGCGTTCACCTCGCCATTCGAGGTGATCATGCGCAGCGAGTTGCCGGGGAAGGTGTCTAACAGGAATCCATCCGAAGTGTTCGGCACGCTGCGGTCGAGGATGCGTCCACCGTCCTGCGGCATGGCATCGGGAGTCAGCCAGGCTTCGACGGTCAACGCCGTGGACGGATTGGCAAGGGAAGGATCGACCACATTGTAGGCCGGGCTTTCCGTCACCAGCGCGTTTTCCATGGAAATTTCGGGTGTCTTGATACCCCAATGGGTGAAGGTCCAGGCGCTCCAACCGTCGTAGGCGATGCGCATCGAAACACGGTCCGGCCGGGGGGATTCGTAGCGTTGTTTGAAAATTTCCCGGAGGTCGCCATTGAGAACGGAGGTGATGTCCACCGTCTTCCATGCCGCGTCGGCAGGAGCTTCACGCAGCAGGCTTGGATTCTCCTTGGCCGGCACATGCACTTTGGTGAGTTGGAAACGCGGCACCTCGCCGGCGACTGGTTCGATCTCGAGCCTGTGGCCCGGCGGTCCATCGAGGTCCTTGCGCTCTAACACCGGCAGGTCCATCGAGTCCGCGGAGGTATCGATCACCATGACGGCGACTTTCGTTTCCGGGACATCAACCCTTAACATGCCATAGCCGGCCCAAGGTTCGATGGTGAACTTCACGGGCTTTCCATTCACCGTGACGCCATGGACCTTGGTCGAACGGACAGGAACCCCGAAGCGCAGCTTCGCTTCTTTTGTTAGAGCGAGCTTGTAAGTATTGCCCTTGAATTCCAGGGCGAAGTCCGGCGTGCGGATCGACGCGTGTTTCCAATCGGCGGGAAAGGCCGGCTCCATGCGGACGAGGCCGTTGGGATAATCGGGGCGATAGCCGAACAAGCCTTCGATGAGTGCGCGGGAGCAAGCGGACACGATGTCGGCGAAATCCACCGCGCAGTTCGGGTGGCTGAGTCCGCCAGGCGAGATGCGGTTCACGCTGCCAAAGCCGCCGGATTCGTTGCTGTATCCGGATTTCGGGACGCCGTCCCCATACATCGATTCGAGCATCGTGCCGCGCAGCAGGTTCCAGCCTTCGTTGCCTTGGCCGCCGAGGAAATAGCCGAGCGCCATGCCGAAGTTGTCGGCGTGATAGAGCTCGCGGATCGACCACTGGCCCGGGACAAAATTCGACGTCTGCCGCATCTCGCCGCCGTAGGGGAATTTGAACCGCTCCATCGCCCACTCGGTGTAGAACATCGCCTTCCACGCCTGTTCGGGAGTGGAAAGGCCGGATTCGATCGGCACGTGCTGGGCGTAGATCCATGCATCCGGCATCTGGCGTTTGTGGCCCCAGGGCTCGACATAGGAGGCATATTGCCCGGGCTCCGGCATCCACAACAGATCATTCACCGCCTTCTTGATTTTCGCGGCCGTTTGATCGTGACGAGCCGCGGTGGTGTTGTCTCCCGCCCGGCGTGCCATGTCCGCCGCCGCGAGGTGGCCGTAGTAGATGTAGCCGGATTGCTCCGGCGTGCCGCCACCGTTGAACCAGATGGAATCATTCGGCCAGGTATTGTTATAACTTTCGTAAATGCCATCTCCATCGGGATCGTAACAATCCTTGGCGCGTTCCAGATGCAGTTCGAGCATCGGTCGCAGCACCTTCTCCAGCTTCGGGTCCGCACTCGCGCGCCAGGCGCGCACCGCCTCATCGAAGAACTGCGTCTGGAACTCGTAGTGCGGAGGTTGTTTGTAGTCGATGAACCCCTTGCCGAAGAACCGCGAATTGCCCGCTTGCTGGCAGCCGTTGGGCGAGTATTCCGCATGCTTTTTGGTTCCATCATCTTCTTTCACCTGAAGATTGCCCCAGAATTCGACCGCGCGTTGGATCTGGTCCGGCCAACCGAAATGGATCGCGCCGCCCATCGTGCGCCAGCCCGGTTGCTGCTGCCGCCAATGCGATCCGCCATGCACGAAGGTCGGATGCACGAAGATTCCTGCGGCGGCGGCCACCACCATCGGCGCGCCCGCGTTGAGATACGGATCCGGCGTCTGGATCACCAGCCGTTTGCTGAAATCCCCGGCACGTTCCATGCCGCGATCGAATGCTATCACTGGATCCGCAACCGCCGCCGGATCCAGCGGGGTTCTCCGCAACACCAGTTTCGCATACGAGGGGGGATCATCTTCATCGGCGACCACCGCCATCGACTGCGGCGCGTTGTCCGACAAGGGGACCGAAACCACCACACCCGCTCCACCCAGAATGTCCGGTAACGAGCCTGATGCCTTCTCCGGGTTTGCATGATCGGCGAAGGCCAGCGCCCCGAAGGCGGGAGCGGCGGGACCAAATCGGGCGACCAGTTTTCCCAGCTCACGGCCCGGTTCGGGTTCGAGTGTATAGCCTCCGGTGGTCGGCTTCACGCGGTAGGATGTCCCTTTGTCGGCATCGGGGGTGAAGGCGACCCACAAAGCCTTGTCGCCCGGTCGTCCGCCCTTCGACGCGACACGAGCGGTCACACCATTGGCATCCGCCAGCGTGGTGGACGCGACCGAGACGGACAGACCGGGAAAGGCCTCGTCCCGGCATTCCCACTCGATCCAGCCCGGACGATAGCGCATCACCCGCTCGGAAAACCGGTCGAGCATCAGGCGCTTTCCGTCGCGTTCGAAGCCAAAACGAAGGATACCCGATTCGCCGCGCAGACCCGGCATTTCGCCGGCCCAAACGAAGGAATAGCGCTCGTGGCAATAGAGCGGGCGGTTCTCCCAGCGCGTGCCGTTTTGGATGGCGATGGCATCGCCGTTCGGATGATAGATCAGGCCGGAGGATGCCTGCGCGGGAGATTCCGCCCGGCAGAAGCCTGTGAGGGCAAGGGCCAAGGCGAATGGGACGGCGGAGTTCTTGATAGGACGCATGGGAACGGTGGGATCTCATTTCCCTGCCGGGAAGACGTCGAACTGGGTGACGGGCGCGTCGATGACGAGGCGGACCTGGGATGCGGTGATTGCCGGGAGGCGTTTTGAGTAGATCATCCCGTAGAGGACTCCCTGATGGGCGACGTGCCATTGGCCGTCGGCTTGCAGGACTTCGAGTCGGAATGACTTCGCTTGGCCGCGAAGGTAGTTCGGGTTGTCGATGGTGAACTCGAGGCGGTCGAAGGTTTTGGCTCCGCCGAGATCAATGGTGGTATCGGATCGGCTGATAGCAAGCGAACCGTCAGAAGCCCCGGCGCGCACGATGGCTTCGAGCGCTTGGTCGTATTCGACTTTGATCAGAGTATCGGAGAGTTTGGTTTCCTTCACTACCTTGGCGTTGATTTGTGGCAACGGGTTTTTGCCGTGCAAATAGAGCACGTTGTCGCGGAAGGTGCAGCCGGGCCAGAAGGTGCCGCGGGTGTTGGTCAGGCTTTCGCCGAACTTCTCGATCCAAGGTCCGGTGACGGGACCGGGCGTCGGTAGGCCGTCGAGCATCGGAGGCAGGTTGAAGAGCCAGTTGCGGTCGATGCAGGCAATGTCGATCATTGTCTGGATGCGGGCTTCCGGCGTGCTGTGATCGATGATGTCTTTGCGTCGGGATTCGGGCGTCACCTTGAGCGAGGTGATGCGGCCATTCTGATAGACGCCCTCGACAGTGGTGTTCTCCGGGGCGGCGAGTTTGAAGGATACATCCCAATCCTCGGGCCAGGCGGGGAGCAGATGGATCTTGTTGCCGTCCCCTTGCAGCAGCATCGCTTGCAAGGTGTTGACGGAATTCGCGCCGTGGTCGTTGTCCGGCGTGCCGTCCATTTTGCATTCCCAGAAGGCAGGGAACTTCGGACGCGGACGGTAGGGAAAGGGAAGGCCGGACTTCGGATCGCCAACGACAAAGCCGGGCGTATCGCAAGCTCCGCGCATCAGCTCGCCATTCGGGCCCTTGGCGATGTTGCCGGACCATTGGACGTAGCGGTCATGAAAGTTGATGCTGGCCAGACGCGCGGCCTCGCGGGCGAGACCGAGGTGGGCGGCTTGCACGGGGGCCGACTGCCAACCGCCGGTTTCGACCGGCTGCCAATCGACAGTGCCGTCGAGACTGGAATTGCGGACGTGGAACGATTGTCGGGCCATGGCGAGTTTTTCCGGCGAGCCGAGCCATGCCTGGCGGAAGGGATAGATCGAGTAGAGTTCGGGCGTCTCGCAATCGGTGCGGCCGGGATCATAGACCTCGCCGACGGCGAGCAGGTCCATGCCACGGATGCGCCGTGTGGGGACTTCCGGCAGCATCGCGCGCCATTTGGTGAAGGTCGCGCGGCGTTGTGAATCGATGGGAAACGAAAGCAGCAGATCGAGCAGATATTTCATGCAACCCATCTCGGTGGCAGGGTTGGTGACGCCTTGATAGGTCTCCGCGCAGCCGACACCCTCCATGAGCACTTTCCCGTTTGCGTCGGTTTTGGTGAAGCGATTGAAATAAAACTTCAGTCCTTCCTCGGCGCAGGGCAGCAGGGTTTCACGGAGAAACTTGTCATCGCGGTTGTGCGAGTAAGTTTCCGCCATGATGGCTGGCAGTTCGATGGTGGCGAGTTGGTGGAAACGCAGGTGGCCGGGCATGCCTTCGAAAGGAAACACGCCGACGTTGTGATACCAACTGGCCTCGAAGATTACCATGCCATCCACGCCGTAGAGCTTCTTGCAGCGGTCCTTGGCGATATCGAGTCCGTTGCGCACGAACTGCATACCGGGAAGGATCGTCTCGTAGTCGCCACGAGTGGGCATCGACCAATAGGGGTGGCGCGTGTTTTGCCACATGAACGAAAGCATGGCCCAGTCGCGGCCGTCCGGTGAAATCGGGCTGTCCTTCGGTTTGTCAAAGCCCATCACCCCGGCCGGCATGTCCATGGTGAAGATCGAGCCGTTGTAAGGTGGAGGCACAGCACCGCGGCTGGCGATGGCTTGGCAGAAGCGCTCCAGCGCATAGCGTTGCGTGATCTGATAGGCGTTCTGTGTGGCGGGGATTTCCTTCTGGCCTTCATAGACATCCCGCGCTTGGGGGAACTGCGTGAAACGGTATTGATCCAGATTGTAGATACCATCACCCGCTTTCGGAATGAAGATGTGGCTGCGGTTCCAGAATGCCTTCCACCAGGCGAGGTGCGCGTTCCAATCGGACTTCACCGGACGTATCACTTCGGATTTCCAATCATCCGGAGTCTCTGCTTGGTTTGTTAGAACTTGCACACTGACATCGATGCCGGTCACCGGCTCTGGGGACACGATCGTTGTCGGGTTGAGCCGCTTGAAGCCCTTGGCGGTGAGCACACAGCCGGAAGTGCGGTGGAGGATGGGATCCTTGGTCTTCGCCACGATCTCCGGGGAGTTCTGATTGGCGAAATTTCCTGCCCAGGTGGACGACTGGTTGCGGTAACACCAGGCGACGTGGTCGGAGTTATCATGAAACAAGAGTGCCGCCGTGCCGGAGCCAGGCAGGGGATCCGCAGCGTTTTGCCACTGTCGAAGCGATTCGGCCGCGATGCTCACCTTCCGTGGCGTCGGGCAGTGCCCCTGCACGCGGATCACCGGCGCGTTCGCGTCCACCCAGATGCGGAACTTCGTGTCGCCCGCCAGGATCTCCACGGCGGCCTGCTCCAGCAGCAGTGTGGTTTTGACCTTGGTGACATCGAGTGCAGGCTCGGTGCGCAAGCGGACCCGGCCGAGCTTGGAAAGCAGGTGCTGGGAGTCGTAGGCATCGACCTTGGAGACATAAAATAGGATGTCGCCGTTGGACTCGAACCAGACGTTGATGCCGACGTCACCATTGCCGAGAGGCATCGAATCGAACGATTCCTGTTTGCTCGGTCCTTCCCAGACGACGTTGCAAGCATCGAGATTCCCGATGGACGATGCAGGAGAGACTGAAACAAGCGCGAGGGCTAACAGGAAAGATGATAATATTTTCATGAAATGATATTATTAGAAAAAGGTCCGCGATTCTCAACGCACGATGCAGATCTCCCGATAGACGTTGAAGCCGAGCGGGCCATCGGCGAAATCGAACCGGATGGCGATGACATCGCTTTGATTCACCGGCACCCGCAAGCGGGTCGCGCCGCCTTGGCTGACCACTCTGGCATCGGCCACTTTGATGAATTGGTCCGGCGCGTTGCTTTTTGCGATCCAAACGCTGTAGGCTTGGCTGGCGCGGGCGTCGCGGTGACCGGCGAAGGATTGGATTTCACCAATCGCTTGGCCACCTTCACCGAGTTTGAACAAGAGGCTTTGTCTTTGGCCATACGGGCGGAAGGTCTTCGCATCGTCAAGCGTCTCGGCAGTGCCGCTGCCATTGCGGGTGGTGCCGTTGCGAATCGGAGTCGCATCGGATGCACCTTGGGAATCTCCAGACTCCGACACAGCGGCCGCCGGCACAAGCTTGTCGGCAGCAGGCAACTCCGCCTCAAATGCGGATTCGGATGCCGGGTTGACTGATGATTCAGCGATCACGCCTTCGGGCACTTCCGATGCCGCTTGTTTCCAATCGGTGTACAAAACACGCACCGGACCTAACAGTCCTGATGATATCAATTTCGAATCCTTGTTGAAATAGTTCCAGGTGCAGAATGTGAAACGTCCGGGCGATGGGCGGGACTGGCCTTTGACAAACCAATCGGGAAAGCGCTTGAGGTATCTTCCGGTGTTGAAATGACCGTTCAACCACTCGCAGTCGTCGGGTTCTTGCTCGTCGCCGATAATGCGGTTGGCCCAAACATTGGTGATGGCGATTTCAAGGCGGTTGTCGGTCTGCTTCAGAAGTCCCGCCGGAATCTCTACCCGCCATGGGGCGCACCAGACGACTCCGAGATCGCGATCGTTGATGCGGACACGTGCCAGGTGCTTGACCGTGCCGAGATCAAGGAATGAGGCGTCGCCCGTAAGGTCGGTAAGGTTCAACTTCGTCCGATAGACAGCCGTGCCGCTGTAGTAACGAATGCCCGGATCGGAATGCGTGGTCCAATCGACCAACTCGTTGAATGTGACCGCCTGTTTCGGTCCGCCCCACTCGGGATCGAACTTCACCTGCCATGGGCCGGAAACGATCGCCGCAGCAGCAGCTTGTGGGAAATTGCGGGTCTTGGTTTCCGGCTTGTCGGCCGGTTTGCGGAACACCACGAAATGGCTTTGGCCGGGGGCGAAATCGAGCGGGACGCGGAGACTCTCGCCATCCACCCGGAAGTCTGTTAGATAAGCCATCTTTCCCGTAACCGGGTCCCAAAGCTCGGGCTGCATGCTGCCGACACGGAACGACGCGAGCACCTTGCCTTGCTCGGACGCGGGCACGGCGATGAAAAACAGGTGGCTCTTGCCATCGGTGCGATGAACGCTGCCGGGATTGGCATTTCCATCCAAGAGAACAAACGAAGAGCTGTTGTTTGGAGAGCGATGTCCCCACTGGAGCAGGGACTGGCAGCGGGCGAGGTAGGCGAGCCATGCCTTGCCGGGCTCCCACCATGTTTGGGTGCGTCCGAAGTGCGACCCCCATTGGCCCATGGTCATGCCGGGCTTGAAGCGCTCGTCCCAGGGTTGGTGCGGATTCGTGTGGAGGATGAAGCGGTTGATACCCGCGAGATAGGCACCATCGCCGACTGTCTTCAGCCAGCCGGGAGTTTCGCTCCAAGATACCTGATCGGGCGCACCGGTGAAGGCCTCGGCTTCGAGGATGTTGTGAAATTTTCCATCGCCCGCATTCATGATACCATCCTGGACTTCCGCTTTGAACGTGTCTGCTGCCCAAAACTCGGTCATCACGCGGTGAACATACGGTGAGACCTCGCCGGTATGGAAGGGTCCACCGTAAGGCTCGCAGACAAAGCTCAGGTTCGCCTTCTTGAGCATGCGCTCCATGACCTTGAAAAGCACATCGCGATAGAGATCGGCAATGGTGCGGTCGAAATCGGCGCGGAACTTCGCGGTTTCCGCGTCGCCCGCCACCACACGCCCGGCGAAGACCGGGAGAAACTCTGTGATCCCGTAGCCGCGGCGCTGTTGGAATTCCTGCGGCATCAGTGGCGTCCATGACGGCGTGCCAGCCTCATAGCTGTCTAGCAGCATGTGTTGCAAGCCGGTGCCGACCAGCGGACCGAGGTGTTTTTTCAATTCACCGAGCACGTGCTGGAGGTGGAAGGTCACGGCCTTTTCGCTCATTTTGTCGCATTCGAGGCCCATGATTTCCCATTGGTTCGGCTGGGTGAGTGCGCCCATGGTGGTGTGACCGAACCGGTAGATCGACCACTTGGCGGCATCCGGCGGCGTCCAACGCAGGCGGCCCGAGGGATCCACCTTGTTTGTTAGATCGAGGATGCGGTCCTTGGCGATCGTGCCCTCCGCGGGAACGGCCAGCACGGCGATGTCGCGCCAGTAGGTCTTGCGGCCTTCGATGATCGGCTTTTCAAGCACTCCGGTGTCCTTGTTGATCATCGGAAACAGCATGTCGCCGCGCGGATCGATTTCCGGTTTGGGCAAAACATCCGAGAACGGCTTGCCGCCCTCGACATCGACACGGGAGTGGAAGATCTGCTGCATCGCCAGTTCCGGCGTGATCCACGGTCCACCGGTGCTGGTGTAGCCGGGACAATTGTGAATACCGACGTCCACTCCAAGTCGCTTGCCTTCCTCTGCGGCGTGACGAACCAATTTCCACCAGGGATCGGTGAAGGCGAGCAGGCCGTCGCTCGGCGAATTCTCGATATGCCCGGCCCAAGGCGTGCAGACATCGGCCATCCCGAAAATCGTTGCGGAGGCGATGCCCGCCTCCTTGAAACCCTCCAGATCGCGGGTGATGCCGTCGCGGCTCACGTTGCTGCCCATCCAATGCCACCACACGCCGGGTCTCGCTTCCTCGGGTGGATTGCGGAAGACTTGTTCCGGATCCACAGGTGCGGTGCGTCCATGAGTGATCACCAGCCCAAGGAAAGCAATGAGAACTGGAAATGGATGGGTGCGAAATATCATAAGGATGTGTTCAATGAAAATGATGCCTTGCCGGCGGGTCTTCGGAAAAACCAGCGGCCTAGATACGGGGCGAATTTCACCTTTCACACCCGTTAAAATGTGCGGGTAGGCCGGGTATCGACGGACGTCTCTGACGATCAACTTCAAGAATTCAACATGATGCGATAAAGCCTCCACGACAGCGGGGCCTCGATGATATCGAATTGCGCGTCCTCAATAAGAACGAAAGTAGTGGGAAACGGCACAAGATTTTTTCCGCGGGATTGGCAATGTATTGAAAGAGTTCTTGCCGATCGTTTCCCGAGCTCCACATCCAATTCTGAAAGCGAGCCGAATAACTGCCTCGCACTCGCCGTGAGGATACCCCATCCTGCCGCCATGATCCGTTTCATCCGCCTCTTCGCCGTTATGATCCTGCCTGCCTCCATCCTGCCCGCTCAAGGACTGGATGATGGTTTTGTCCCGATCTTTGACGGCACTTTGAAGGACTGGGATGGTGATCCGGTTTACTGGCGGGCGGAAAACGGGTCGCTGGTCGGCGAGGTGCGCCCGGACACTTTGCTGAAGCGTAACACTTTCATCATTTGGCGCGGCGGCGAGGTGCCTGACTTTGAATTGAAACTTCAATACCAGGTGTCGGCCGAGGGCAACAGCGGCATCAACTACCGCAGCAGCGAGGTGCCTGAAATCAAATGGGCGATGCGTGGTTATCAGGCGGATATCGATGGCAAGGATCAATGGAGTGGCCAGAACGATGAAGAACGCGGCCGGACTTTCCTCGCGTATCGCGCCCAAAGTGTGATCATGAAACCGGGTGTCGGACCGGAAATCGTCAAGGTGCTGGGAGACCGTGCGGAGTTACAGAAAAGGGTGCGCAAGGAGGATTGGAACGAGGTGCACATCGTCGCTCGTGGCAATCTGCTTCAGCACTACACCAATGGAGTGCTGATGGCGGAAGTGCGGGATGAAGATCCAGACAAACGCAGTGTGGCAGGCAGCCCCCACTGCCCATTCCACTTCAACCCAGATTCCGAAGTTGAATCGGATTACATACCAGAAACCAATGAAACACTGTGAACTTCTCGGGTCACTGGGGAGCAGCGAGGAGCAGTGCCCCGCAGATGCCTGCCTGCTGGCCGAGAGCTGGCGGGACGATGAAATCTTCGCCCTCTCCATGGATGAAATAGCCAGCTGACAATTTCCTGAAGATGGCCTCGACCCGTGAATGGAATCCCTCTACCTGAGAAACACCGCCACCGATTACAATCCTTGAGGGGGCTACGATGGCCGTGAGTGCAAGCACTCCATGGGCGAGATACCACGCCTGCATTTCCCATGCCTTATGCCCGGGAGGCAGCGCCGACGCCTCCATGCCCCAACGGGCGGCAATCGCCGGACCACTCGCAAGGCCCTCAAGGCAATTCCCGTGAAACGAACAGGCACCGGCAAACTCATCTCCGGGGAACATCGGGACCTTGAAGTGACCGACCTCTGGGTGGAGAGCCCCGTGGACCAGCCGACCGCCTGAAAGAATACCGGCACCGATACCGGTGCCAATGGTGATATAAACGACGTCCGCCATCCCGCGCGCAGCGCCTGAATGACTCTCTGCAAGTGCAGCCGCATTGACATCCGTCTCGATGACCAAACGGGCACCCGGAAAGGCGGTTCGCAGGCTGGAGGAAAGCGAAAATCCCGCCCAGCCGGCTTTCGGCGTCGCCAGAATGCGACCGTAGCCCTCGCCCTGGTCCAGCAACATGACCGGGCCAAAGGCGGCCACTCCCAGCGCCTCCGGGATGCCACGATGGAGGATCCACTCGATGGCCACCGCCAGAGTTTCCTCCGGATGGGTGGTAGGATAACGGAATTCCTCAATGAGTCTCCCGTCCCGATGCCCGATGGCGACAACCGTCTTGGTGCCGCCTAATTCAATGCCTGCGATCATCCATGCTTCAATCATGTTCCAACGATCATGGGAATGCGTAAATCAAGTTGATCTGCCCTGCGCGAAAAGAGGTGATTCACTCTCATCTTTCGTCCGCCTACAAGGTTTGCGTAAAAAACCGATGGCCAAAAGCTCAGTTGGCGTTCTGATGGATGGGTTCTTCCACGACTTTGGATGGCGGGAAATCAGCAGACTTGTCACCGCCACGGCTGCGGAGGCGTTTGTCGTTGATGCCGCCTTTTGGCTGATTGAGAGGAATTTCCATGCCGCCTAGCTCGCCCATCATTTGGTAGAGTTCATTTTCCATGCGGCGGACCTCGGCAAGGCGTGATGGGTCGTTGATGAGGTTACGCGACTCTTCCGGATCGGTGGCGAGATCATAATACTCATCCGAGTCCCAAAGGCCGTAATAAGTGATGTATTTCGCCTTCGGGGTGCGCAGGGCGAAGGTAGTGGGCGTTTGCGGGAAGTTCTTTTCCCAATAGTAAACATAGAGGAAACGATCACGCCACGGGATGTTATCGCCCTTGAGCAGCGGCAGGAAACTCTTGCCATCCATGTGCGGCGGCGTTTGCAAGCCCATCACCTCCATCACCGTGGGGCCGACGTCGATGTTGGCAATCATTTGATCAAGCACCGTGCCCTGTTTGATGAGTGCCGGGCACTGTGCCAGCATCGGCACGCGCATGGAGGTGTCATAGGCCACGCGCTTGTCGATGAGACCGTGCTCCCCAAACATGAAACCGTTGTCTCCCATGTAGATCACAAGTGTCTCATCATGGATTCCCATATCCTTGAGTTGCTGGAGCACACGGCCAATGCTGTCGTCCACCGAACGCAGTGTTTCACAGTAGCGCTTGTAGTAACGCTCGATGTCCAACTCGCTGTGATAGGGGAAATCCACGCCGTGCCAGGAATTGCGCTGATCACGCAGCCAGCGCGGTTTCTGGAGATCGCGCGCGGTTTCCTGCTCGGATGCGGGGCGCTGGAAAGGCTGGTCCTTGAGGCTGTCCTCATACTTGTCCTCGGGCGTGAAATTCGCATGCACCGCCTTGTGCGAGAGGTAGAGAAAGAATGGTTTTTCCGCAGGCTTCTGCTGCTTGAGCCAGTCGATCGCGTAGTCGGTGAGTTCGTTGGTAATATAGCCCTTCTGTTTCACCCGTTTGCCATCCACGTTCAGTGTGTAATCGGGTGTAGGTGGGAGGTATTCCCCTTGTCCGGCGAAGCTCACCCAGTGATCCCAACCGGGCTGCGGGCGGTCGCTTTCCCCGCCCATGTGCCACTTGCCGATGAAGCAGGTCGCGTAACCCGCCTTCTGCAGATACTGCGGAAAATAGACCGTACCGGGAGGGATCGGGCGGTTGTTGTCGATGACGCGGTGGCGGAAGGTGTAGAGACCTGTTAGAATGGATGCGCGGCTTGGTGAGCAGAGCGCGGTGGTGACAAGCGCGTTCTTGATATAAGCTCCGTTTTTCGCCAGCGAATCCATCACGGGTGTCTTCGCGAACTGGTGGCCGAGGAAGCTTATCGCATCGTAGCGATGGTCATCGGAGAGGATGAATACCACGTTGCGGGGTTTCGCGCCGGAAATGGGCACTGGCAGCACCTTTTCAGGCATCGGGGTCACGGCTGACAACGCAGACGGAGCAAGAATCCAAAAAAGTTTCAGAAGGTGTTTCATGGGAATTCAATAAGATTGAATGAGGCTTCAATGAGGGCGACTCAAAGGTGAATCGACGACCTGTTTCATCAGCCGGCTGAGTTCAGCAACGCGTTCAGGTTGCTTCTGATAGAGATTATTCAGTTCTGCCGGATCATCCCGCAAATTGTAGAGCTGCCCGGGCGGATCACCGGGCTGAGGTTTCTGGGACTGGGAGAATCCGCCGGAACCAGGACGGTCGATCAATTTCCAGTCGCCCGATCGGATGACCATGGCACCGCCGCTGCCGGACTGCATGACTAGCGGACCACGCACGGGCTTGTCCGCAGCTTGGCGGCCTTCGAGAACGGGTAGCAGACTGAAACTGTCAGGACCTGCGGATGCTGGCAATTTCATACCTACCACATCCGCGAAGGTCGCCATGAGATCCGTAAAGCAAACCGTCTGGTCGCTGCGGGCGCCGGCTGCAACGCGTGCCGGCCAGCGCACCACGAACGGCATGCGATGCCCACCCTCCCATGCGTCGCCTTTCATCCCGCGCAAACCGCCGACGGCATCATGGCCAAGTCGTTTGACATCACGAGGATACCAAACCGGGCCATTGTCCGAGGTGAAAACAAGCAGCGTGTTGCGGGCCATGCCAGCTGCCTCCAATGCGGCACAAACACGACCGATTTCGTGGTCCACCATCATCACGAAATCACCATACATCCCGGCTCCGCTTTTGCCCCGAAAGCCGGGGGCAGGAAGCCAAGGAGTGTGTGGAGCGGGATAGGCGAGATAGAGCATCAAGGGTTTTGCCGTTTGGTGGCGTTTGATCACCTCAATGGCCTCGTCGGTAAAACGCGGCAGGACCTCGTCGAGTTCCAAATCCGGAGCGATGCCGCCTGCGCGCCAAAACCCACCCTGAATGGGCGACCAACCATCGCTCCTGTTAGCTGCGATATGTTTGCTCGGCGGGCTCACGGCGCGGTCGCCGCGGATGTAAAAATAGGGCGGAATGTCGGTCGAGGCGCGGATGCCGAAGAAATGATCGAATCCACGATTCACAGGTCCGCCGGGCAGGGGCTTGTCGTAGCCGCTTTCCGCAAAACCAATATGCCATTTGCCAACCATGGCCGTGGCATAACCCGCCTCACGCAACAGCGAGGCGATCGTGACTTGGCCTTCATCAATCAGCGGCTGGGTGGGCCACTTCGAGACATCCGTCCGGAACGGATAACGGCCAGTCATCAGTCCGTAGCGCGATGGATGGCAGAGGGGACCTGGTGCGTGTGCATCAGTGAACCTCATGCCCTCCGCAGCAAGACTGTCGATATGAGGCGTTGGGATTTTCGAATCGGGATTATAACAACCCGGGTCGCCATAGCCCATATCATCCACCACGATCACAACCACATGCGGATGCGCGCGCTCCGGCGACGCGGCGGCATGGCCGAAAGAACCGGAGATGACCGACAGTCCGACTAATATGGCAAGTTGATGAAACATGAGAGTTCGGAAGTTATTCAGCCGAACAAGAGCGGCAACATCGCAACGCAAAGCGGTGGGCGGTGCAACAGGGCTGATGCACGGGTGAATGGATAGCTTGATCTCTCCTGCTTCATTTGGCTGATGATGCAAATCGTTTCAAGTAAGCGGCGCCCGCCTCACGGAGTTCATCTGCGATGTCGGGATGCTTTGTGATGAGGTTCTCTTGCTCGAGAGGATCATCGATCAGATTGAACAGCGATTCCTCGATCATGGAGGTTTTGGTTTCACCCCGTCCGCCGTCATGGCCGGGGCGGATGACATCGCGGTATCCGTGAGGTAGGTGGAGTTTCCATTTTCCGTCTGATGTGATCACGGCTTCGAGGTCCCAACCGGTCGAGATGAAGTAATGATGATGCGGATTCTTCGCCCCTTCATCGCCGCGCATGAGCGGCCAGACATCTCTCCCATCGGTGTCTTTCTCCTGCAAAGGGACTCCGGCAAGCGCGGCTAGGGTTGGATAGAGATCGATGGAACCAAAGGCGCGATCGTTCACCGTGCCAGGCTTGAGTTCGCGCGAAAATCTAACAGTCAGGGCGGAGCGGACGCCTCCTTCGAAGCTGGTGCCCTTGTGTTCGCGAAACGGTGTTTTACCCGCGTGATTGCCGAATTCCTCCCAGGGGCCGTTGTCCGAGGTGAGAAGAACGATCGTATCTTTTTCCACTCCGGTCTTGCGAAGGGCGGTCATGATTTCACCCACCGACCAATCGATCTCCGTGATGACATCGCCATAAAGACCCGCACCAGACTTGCCTTTGAATTCATCACGACAATAGAGCGGGACGTGCGGCATCGAGTGGGCGACGTAGAGGAAAAACGGTTGTTTTCCTGCCTGTGAGCGGATGAAGCGTGTGGCGCCTTCGGTGGCCCAGGCGGTGAGATGCTTTTGGTCATCGGGGCTGATGTCCGGAATCTTGATCGCGCCGTTTTCCCAGTATGGAAGTGGGTCGTCACCGACCCGTTTACTCCACGCGGGATTGTGGCGCCACATGTCATTGGAAACGAGGAGACCCGCGTATTGGTCAAAGCCGCGGGCCATGGGGCGCGTGGCGGGGATGTCGCCCAGATGCCATTTGCCGAAATGAGCGGTGGCATAACCGTGCTGTTTGAGCGTTTCCGCGATGATAGGGTGCTTGGGGCTCAGTCCAGCACTTCCCGGAGAGATCGCATTGACGACGCGGTTGCGGTGCGGGTAGCGACCAGTCAGCAAAGCCGCGCGGGACGCCGAACAAACGGCCTGTGGCACATGAAAGCGGGTGTATTGCACTCCCTCGGCGGCGAGGCGCTCCACATTCGGGGTGGCGTAGGGCGGTTTTCCGAAGGGGCGGAAATCCGAGTAGGCTGCGTCGTCGAGGAAAATGAGGACGATGTTCGGGCGCTCTGCAGCAAGCGCGTGTAGGGCGAAACACAGTAAAATGAGAAATGGTTTCATCGCTTGGGTAGTTCGCTTGGGAATGGTGTCTCTCCCCTCACCCGACGCGTCGCCTCGCCGACCAACCACAGATAGTGGTCCGTGGGAAGGTCGTCGTAAGTCAGGAAGCGGCTTGCGCCGACAGGTGGATTATTGGTGGATTTGAAGATATGGGTTCCTTCGTCGAGTTCATCAAACATCGCCTGATAGACCATCGTCGCGCCGGCGGTCCGGACGAGCGCATCGTATTGTGACCAGAGGAAGCGGGCGCCCATCCGATCGATGAAGGCATCGGGATTTTCCTTGGTGCCCTTCTTCAGATTCGACCATGAAAAGCCAGGAAAAACCACCGGCATGTGTTCTTTCTTGTTGGCCACACACCACTCGTGGTCGGGCTTGGCGATCTCAGCGGCGTATCGCCGCGCGGCATCGATTCCACCGAAGCGTCCGACCGTCCATGGCGAGATGATATCAGCGGCAAGATAAATCTTTTCCCAATCCGAAAACGGTCCCGCATCGCGCTCGCCAGCCCGCCAGTGTGTGGGCGTGCCGAGCATGACGGTCATGCCACCGCATTCGGGATCATTCTTGAGGAAATCCAACAAAGGCCCGATCTGGTCCGGACCATAGTCGCGCCGGTTGAACCCCACACCCCAGAGTGCGAGCACGGGGCGGCCCGCATGTTTCTGATAGGCGGCGTCCTTGAGAATGCCCATTTCCTTCACAAGGAAACGCCAGTCATCTTTCACGGCTGCGATGCGGGCGGCGGACATGCTCGTGAGGTCATACATCACCGCGTAGGTCCTGCCATGCTTTTCGGCACCGGCGCGGCAATGCTCCAGCACGCGGTTGACGGAGCGGGACTCCTTGTTGTCGGCCCGGCCGCCACCGTGAGCAGTCACCTCGGTGGCGAAACGCTGCACAAACACACCATCGATGCCGTATTCCCTCATCCATTGGAAATGGCGGACGACCGTATCGCGAACTGCCGAGCTGAAGACCTGAGCGACACTTCCATCGGCATGGCGGAACGCGGTGTCGAAGCGCTCATGCTCGGCAAATTCCGACATCTCCGGCCAGAACTCGATCCCCGCCTCGCCGGGCTTGAATTCACCGCTCGTTTGATTGCGGTAATGTTTCCAGTTCATCCCCTCGCCATCATCGGGCGAGCGGAACCATCCCTGGTAACCACACATCACTTTGCCGCCAAGCGTCGAAGCATCGACGCGCACCACTTCATTCCCCGCGGGTTCAGATGATGCCTTTTGGCAGGAAGCCATTGCAAGGACACAGATGAGAGCAATCAATCCTTCAATGACTTTGGTCGATGTTTGTTTCATGGGATGACTCATAAAAATTCCCCTTGGGTTGGTGACGGAACCAGAGAAACCAAATCGCAGCGAAGGACCCAATACAGATTGCGGACGCAGCGGCAAAGCCCTGCCAGTTGTGAATGATGAAAAGCATGGGCGCGAGAAAAAGCGTCGTCTGCCAAACCAGCGCGAAGGGCAACGCGATGAGGTCCTGGCGGTGTTCGCGCGAGGTTTTGGCGCGCTGTTCCGGAGAAAGCGTATTCTTCAAATGTCCCCACACGCCGAAGGGGCGGGTTTCCAGATACATCTTGCGCAGCACCTCGGGGTCGGTGGGTGCCGTGAGCAGCGCCACGGTGACCGAACTAACGAAACCAACAGTCAATACAAACACAAACTGCCAGACCTCGTTGAGATCGGGCCAGAGCAAGCGCTGGACGATGGCCGCCACGATGCCAATCAGTGTGCCGATCGCACTGGCGGTGCCATTGAATCGCCACCAGTAGAGACGCAGGAATGCCGGCACGAGAAAGCCCGCGCCGAAGCCCATCATCATCCATCCCCAGATGTCATTGATGCTGTCCAGGGTGAGCGAAAACAGGAAACTGCATGTCACAATCCCCACCACTGTCCCCCAACTGGCGAAGATCAACTCGCGAGTCTAGGCCTGCGGGCGGACCCATATCTGATAGAAGTCATTCACAAACTGTCCGGTCGCCAAATTCACCCAACTGCCAAAGGTGGAAAGCGCGGCGGCGATCAATGCAATCACCAGCACGCCCCGCATGCCCCACGGCGATCAAGCTAGGGAGAGCAACGAATTGCGGTAGGTGAGGTCGAGCATGGCGCGACGGCGTTTCTTCGGCAGGCTGCGGGTGTCGGTTAGGTCGATTTTGAGGAGATTGAGGACGATCCGACGCAGGGCTCCGAGGTTTTTGGCGGCATGGCCGATGTAGGTTTGGTTGTGATCTTCGCGAAATGTGGTGTCCAGAACCCAGTGGCAGCTATTCTCGATGCTCCAATGCTGTCGGATGTAGCTTTGAAATGCTGAGGCGGGTTCGTCGAGGCTACTGAGATAGTAGCGTACTTCTCGACGGACTTCGTCGCTGTCGAGTTGGGTCGTGTGGGTTTCCACGTGAATGAGGCTGCGGAGATCGCGCCATTTTCCTCGGATCCCGTTATCCATCCAGTCGAGTCGGTGGTTGACCGTGACACTTCGGGTGACAATGCGGCCGTTGGATTTTTCGATCCTCTGGTCATAACTCCAACCCTCGCTTTGTTGAAGATCGAGATTACGGATGGCGAAGATGTTGGAGAAAGTCTGGGCGCGGGGAACACCGTTGGGCATTTTGATCCATTTGCGCAACCAGTCGATTTGCAGGTCGCAGAAGTCTTCGATGTCGGAAAAGCCGTTCATCCCGCAAAGCATGGCGCTAACGGCCATGAACAGCACTTCGCCGAAATGATGCAGTTTGTTGCCGCCAGTGCGCGGGTCTTCGATGACGGAGAATGAGGCAATGCAGGAGGGCAGGCCACCGGACCAGTCGGATTTGTTAGGATTGCGAGGCATCTGGGCACGCTACACCCACTAGATATAGCGTACAAGTCTTAAATGTCACGGTTTGCAAACTATTTCTGCTCTCTCCCTAGCTTGATCGCCGTGACAGATGTGACGAATTCGTATCTCCGTCGGTTCTGAGGGTACCATTCACAAGTATAGCCCCCCCTTCACCTTGAAGCTGTCAGTATCTCATCATAGGACAGCCAGTCACGCAGTCCTCCGAAATCAAACATGGGGGGCGAAGCCACCTCCGTCCGCCGTGTGGCGGCACTACCATCCAGAGCGATGATATCAGAAAAACAACGGTCTGAATGAGCGATCCGACCTTAGGATCGCCTCCCACCAGGGCTAAAATGCTGCAAAATCGCTCTGAAGTTGAAGCACGATACCTGCGCACCGAGAGTCACGTTCAGGGACGCCAGGACTCAAGGATTCTTCGCTTTCATGCCAGATCACCTTCTGCGGCGCAGGAGAGCGAGCACGCCGAGACCGCCGAGAAGTGCGGCGCTGGGCTCGGGGATGACGACGAGGGTGCCGTTGGAGAGCAGGTTGTTTTCCCAGGACAGGCCGCCGGTAAGGGAGGGAAGATTGATGGTGCTGAAGCCGTCGGTAAACGAGGTGGCATCGAATAGATTGAAGACCATGCCACTGGTAAAGTCAGAGGACGAGCCACCATAGAGCACGTTGAGGATGCCACCGTAGGAAACAGCCCCGGAGGCGCTCGCCAGATCTGAGGAACGGTTGAACCCGATGCCGAGATTGGGATCGATTTCAAAGTTCGACGTTCCATTGAGATCGAGAAGCCCGCCGATCGTGATGGTGCCGATCGAGTTCCCCGGAGCGAAGGTGCCGTCCACGGTAGTGGCACCGACGGTGCCGGAGCCGGCGAGCGTGCCACCGGATGCGACGGACACTCCGCCAGTGGTGACGTTGGCGTTGACGAGGAGCTTGCCGCTGTTGACCTGCCAGGAGACCGGGGTTTCGGTGCCGGTGGCTCCTGCTGCGAGTTCCAGCGTGCCGGCACCGGCCTTGATCACGGTGCCATTGGCGAGTTTTGCGCTGACGACCAGATCGGAAGCGGCGCTGCCGGTTACGTCGTTGACGGTGAAGGTGCGGGTGCCGCCTGTGCCGTTGAGGCCGTTGGCCATGTAGATATTGGCGGTGCCGCCTGCTCCGGATGCGGTGGTGATGGCGGATGCGGTGGAGCCGCTCACGGTGATGTCACCGCCGAGAGTGAAGGACGCGTTCCAACCAAACGCTCCGAGTCCATTGGTCACTTCGATGGTGCCACCGTTGAGTGTGACATTGCCGAGGCCGGTGACGCGACCACTGCCGCCCTTAAGCGTGCCGCCTTGATTGACGGTGACAGAAATCGCATTGCTGCCTCCCGACGCGAGGCCAGTGTTGCTGAGCCAGTTGTTGACAGAACCATTGCTGGTGAGGATGCCCCCACTGTTGATGGTGACTGTATTGCTTGAAGCCATCGATCCGATCGCGGTGTTCGCGATACCGGCAGGCTCATGGTTCAGCGAAAGAGTGCCGCCATCCACTGTAGTTCCGCCGCTGTAGCTGTTGGCGAGGTTGAGGTTCAGAGTTCCGCTGCCGGACTTGGTGAGGGCACCCGTGCCCGGAAGGGCAATTCCAATCCCTATGTTGAAGCCATTAGTGTCGAATTTCGCACCGCCGGATTGCACCACCGGGGCAAAATCAAGACCGCCATTCACCGTGATGAAGTTGGCATTGTCCTGATTGGCTTTCACCAAGGTTCCGTTGAAATTGAGATTGGTGGTTCCGCTGAAAGCATGTGGACCGTAATCGATTCCCTTGGTCGTGAGCGTGCCGCCGTTGAGATTGAGCCCCCAAGCGGTGGTGCCGCCGACGATGCCGTTGGTGGCGGTGACATTGGCGGTATCCTGAATGGTGACTTGGCCCCAGTCGGCGCTGGAGATGCCGCTCATGCCCGCGCCGCCGATGCGGTCAGCGGTGACGGTGCTGTTGCCTCCAATGACGAGCGTGGCCCGCCCGACGCCAAGATCGCCCGTCAGGGACAGGCTGGTGTTGTTCAGCGTGGTGGTCGGAGTCGGCGTGCCGAGGTTGTTACCACCATTTGCCTGAATCGTGAATCGCGTCGCCGAAAGCGAGCCGCTGGAGAACGTGTAGTTCGCATTGTTACCGCCATTGCCGACCGTGACCGAGCCTGCGGTGAGACCACTGCTGAGGGTGATGTTGCTGGCAGTGGCGGTGTTGGAGAACACGGCGTCATCGCCATTGGTCCAAGTGGTGGGGCTGGACCAGTTGGCGGTGCTGGTGTCCCAGGCACCTGTGGTTGTGTTCCAGCTGTTGGTCGCAGCCGATGCGCTGGCTTCGAGACCGAGCAGAGCTGTAAGCACCAGACGGGAGATGGAGAGGAAGGGATTGGTTTTTGCTTTCATGCAATTGAAGGACTCTTGGGGGCGGGATTCGAGGGAGTTTGGGGAATTCTGGAAAATCTGTCATGTCGCATGAGTATGCGACATGACGCGGGTATCACTGGGCGCGAACCTGGATGAAGAGTTTGGGGTTGGTGAGCAGGCCGGATGAGAGGGTCACCGGAACGGTCTCGACCTCCCCATTGAGAGTTGAGGTGCCTTCCAATGCACCGCTGTCTTCAATCCAGCTACCCGCTTCGAGGGTCGTGGAATACCAAATCGAGTAACTCAATCCGGTGGTGGCCGGGGTGGCGCGGCGGGTGTAACTGAAGGTGCCGGTGGTTTTGTTGATCGGAACGGTGATCGGATTCACGGAAGCTCCGCTGTTGGGAATCAGGCCGAAGGCGTATTCGCCGAAGTTGGTGAGACCGTCGCCGTCGAGATCGCCGCCCTCGCTTCCGGCGGCGAGTCCGTAGGGGCCTCCCCAGGTGTCGTAGTCGCTGCCGACATCGAGCATGAGTTCACCGGAGGTTTCGGAGAACGACCAGTCACCGAGCGAGTCGGACTTGGTCCAGACACCGTCGTTGTTCGAATCATCAAATCCGGCGACAGCAAAGTTGGCACCAAAGGTGGCACCCAGTCCGGTGACGTCGATGAGCTCCCAGATCATGCCGGTGGTGGACGTGACAGCCGAGGTGTTGATATTGAGGGTGCCGTCGAAGGCGGCGGAGCCGGTACCGAAGACGCGGTTTGAGGTGGTGTTGGTGACGCGGAACTCGAAGGTGCCGGTTTCGGCGACGACGAAGGCGCCTTCGGTGATTTCCCAAGTGATGGGGAAACCGGTACCCGTCTCGCCAGCAGCGATTTCCACCTTGCCGAGACCGTCCTTGACCAGAGTGCCATTGGCGAGGCGGGCGCTGATCACGAGGTCGGCAGCGGAACTGCTGGTGACGTCTTCGACGGTGAGGAAGCGGGTGCCGCCCGAGCTGTTGGTGCCATTGGACATGTAGATCACGGCGTTCGCCCCTGCGCCGGAAGCGGTGGTGATGGCAGAGGGTGTTGAGCCGCTGACGGTGATGTCGCCGCCGAGGTTGAAGCAAGCGTTCCAGCCGAATTGGCCGTAGCCATTGGTCACTTCGAGCGTGCCACCGTTGAGGGTGAGGTTGCCGAGGCCACTGACGAAACCACTCGCGCCGCGCAGCGTGCCGCCGGCATTGACGGTCACGGTGGGGGCATTGGTGGCACCCGAGTTCACGCTGGTGGTGGCGAGCCAGTTGTTGTTGGTGCCGGTGAGAATGCCGCCGCTGTTGATGGTGACAGCGGTGCCCGAGGACATCGGGCCGACGCCGGAGTTGGTGGCGAATGGGTCACCGTAGGCGAGCGCCAATGTGCCATTCTGGATCGTGGTGCCGCCGGTGAAAGTGTTGGGCAAGCCGAGCGTGAGAGTGCCGGAGCCATCCTTGACCAAGGCGAGGTTGTTCTCGTCGGTGCCGGGGCCACCAAGGTTGCCGGAAAAGGTGGCAGCGGCGCTGTTGTTGACCGTGAGGGTGGCGAGAGTGGCATTGCCATTTACCACCCGGCCGTTCGAGGCGAGGCTGGCGACCTCCTGGTTGTTGCCATCCAGGCGGAGCACACCGGGGCTGGCCAGGGTGAGGGCGGTGGTGACGGGCAGGCGGTTGTTGCCGCCGGAGAGCGCGAGCGTGCCACCACTGATGGTGGTGATGCCAGTGTAACTGTGCGCCCCAGTGAGCGTGAGCATGCCGGTGCCGGACTTGGCCAGAGTGGAAGCGCCCTTGATGCCGGTGGCGTCGGCACTGGCCAGCGTGTAACTTGTGGAAACGTTGTCGAAAATCACATCGGCAATTTCCACACCACCGGCAGCAATGGTGACGTTGGAGGTGCTTACAGGGTTGAAGCTGGCGTCAAGATCTCCGAACAGGACGTTGGTAGCCCCGGCGGTTTTCATGGCACTGAACGACTGGCCGGAGAAGTTGGCGGTATTGTCGTCCCATGTGCCGTTGACCGATCCGCTCCAGCGCGGAATCAGCGTGGCAGTGGAGGTGGCAATGATGCTGAGGTTGTCCACGGTGCCACCTGCGCCGCCATTGCCGTTGTAGGTGCAGAGGGCGAAGCGGCCATTGGTGGCGGAGAGTTGTTCCAGCGTGTAGGTGCCGAGGTTGGTGGTGCCGCGCCAGAGTTGGGCCACCGAGCCGGTGCCATTGAAGGGGGAACCGGTGCCAGCGGTGTTTCGGAGTTCGAGAGTGATCAGCGAGGAGCTATCCGTGGCCAAGCCTCCTTGATTCGCTCCATTTACCCACTTGTTGCCGGTGCCGTCATTGCGGAACAAGGCGCTGAACTCGGTGGTCGCGCCGTTTCCGTCCAGCCAGGCGCCCGTGGTTCCCACCACCAGACCCACCCAGTCCACTTGCGAGGCGTTGATGTCGAAGGTGATGCGGACCGGCGAGTTGAGTGTGTTGGCGACATTCAAGTAGCTGGCATCGGTGTAAACGCGGGAAGCCGGGTTGGATGAGGTCCCGTCGTAGCCGAGTTCGAGCACGCCGGTGCCGCGGCGTTGAGAGGAAGCTCCAAAAGGGGAACCCACCGTATAGGTCGCCGGTGCCAGGATGCCGCCTTGATCGGCATTCGGATTGGCGGTGAAACTTGCTTCTGTATCGAAGTTGTCCGTCAGCAGTGTCGTTTGGGCATAGGTGCTGGTGGAAAGCGCAACGACGAAGATTGCAGCGGCGAAGAGATTGCGGAATGCGGATTTCATGAGTGGAGAAGGCTGAAGTGAGAATTTCCCGGGGAGCGGAAACGAATGCACTGCCTACACTGTAGAAAAAACCGCGGGGCATGTCATGTCGCATAAACATGCGACACATGGAGCCTTGATTGCCGGAAGTCACCAAGCGAGATGCTTGGCCCATCTTTTCCTCAGCGCTGCTTGCGATAATGTTCGATGGCTTCCTGGCGGGAGTGGACCTGGAGTTTCCGATAGATGCGACGGATGTATTCGCAGAGGGTGTTGACGCTGACTCCCATTTCGGATGCAGCTTGTTTGTAAAGCAGACCCTCTGAGAGAAGTTTGAGCACTTGCTGTTCGCGCTCCGACAGCACTTCGCCTTTGGGGGCTGCCGGCTTGCGGTGGAAGGCGGCCACCACCTTGCGGGCGATGCTGCTGGTCATCGGCGCGCCACCTTGATCCACATCCCGGATGGCATCCAACAATTCTTTGGACCTGACCGGTTTTAGCAGATAACCGGCAGCACCTGCGGCCAGGGCGTTGAAAAGATTGTCCGTGTCCTTCGCCACGGTGAGCATGATAAACTGTGTATCCGGCAACGCGGGCGCGAGTCGGCGGACACATTCGACGCCATCCATCCCCGGCAGGTGGATGTCCATGATTACGACGCGCACCGGGTTTTGTTCCAACGCGGCCACGGCATCCTCGCCGCTGGCGTAGTCTCCGACGCAGACGCAGCCAGAAGCCTGGCTGAGGATCGCGACAAGACTGCTGCGCACCCGCGGGTCGTCCTCGACGATGGCAACGGTAAGGGGAGGCGCTTTGGTTTTCAGAGTCATGTTTTGATTTCGAGTATCACCGTGGTTCCATCATCGGGCGCACTTTGGATTCTAAGTGTGCCACCTATATCTTGCATGCGCTGGCGCATGTTGGCAAGCCCGTGTCCGCCGCCTGGCCGGCCAAGCACTTTGGATTGCGGATCAAATCCGCGTCCGTCATCGCCAATGGTGACGCGGAGCAGCGTGCCATCGAGAATGATTTCCAGACGAACATTTTTCGCGCCGGAGTGGGAGACGATATTGTGCAGAGCCTCCTTGATCACAAGAAACAGGTCGTGGCGGATTTTCGGCGGCAGCGTGCGGTCCGGCCACTCTGCGGGAATGCCGAGCCGACAATGGATGTCCGCCACCTGCAGGAAATCCTGGGTAAAATCGCCCACGTAGGCGGCGAAGCGGGCGAGCGTATCGTTGGATGGATTGAGCGCCCAAACGACCTCGTCCAGCGAACGGGTGAGTTTGCTGGCAGCTCGGAAAATGTCGTCCACGTGCGTGCGGGTGCGCTCGGGGTAGTCGAGGTTGTTTTGCGCAAGTTCGCCTAACAAGGCGATATGGGTGAGGCTGGCACCGAGGTCGTCGTGAATGTCGCGGGCGATGCGGGCTCGTTCCTGGTCGAGGGCCCTTGCACGTTCAAGGCGCAGGCCGATGATGTAACGCCAGGCGGCAAATAGCAGGCTGAACACGGCGGTAGCGATCAGGGTCCACAACCATGGCTGACGCCAGCCTGGCAGCAGGATGTTCATTTCGATGCGTTGCGGTGCACCCTGCACCCGGTCGTGAATGCTGACGCGCCAGACGTTCTCGCCGGCGCTTGTGATGCCACTCACCGTGCACCCGGCTGCGCTGGAGAGCAGCGGCTGCAGCTGGCTGTAAAGATAAAGATCCCCATCGCGTGCACCGGCATCGGTGAGCTCCAACGAAAACGACGAGCGTTTGGCCGTCACCTTCCGGATCTCGGCAGCACCGCAGTAGATATGGAGGTTCGAGCCGATGAGCACCGGCCGTTGCGGTGCTGGGTCCAGCGCGGTGAACACCAGATGCTGCGAGGCGGACGGACCGAGCCGCGGAGTGGTCCAGGAACCTTGGGCTACACCGAGGTAACGATCATCCCAGAACGACCAGACGGCATAACGTTTCACCGGATCCATGCCGGCCTTGGCGAAATCCAAGGTCACGGTGCGCTCGGTGGTTCCCGGGTTCCAAAGCAAGGCCACGGTGGAGTTTCCCCATTCGCGGCGGACATGGCCTAACAGCCGTGGCCATTCCTTGTCCGTGCCGAGGTCCAGCACTTCCGTGCGTTCGCGGGCGGGTGGCGTGAGCACCTCGACATTGCGCCAGTAGGGTTTGAAGTCTTCCCAATACCACGGGTCCGAGGTGATGGCCGCGCCGCAGGAAAGCCCGGTCATGCTCAGCCAGGTGCGCACCAAGGGCCAACTGCCGTCGATCTGGCTGATGTTGGCGATGTCTGTGCCCGTGTAAAAACTATCGCCATCCATCGCATACCACCTGTCGTGGAGTGGAAAGGCGCGAAGTGCGGAGGGGATCGCCCCGCGGATTTTACTGCGGTCCGCATCCGGACCTACCCGGCTGGCATCGACCCAGCCGACTGCTGCGCGGTTGGGTTCGTAGTCACAGAAAAGCAGGTATGCATCCTCGCCCGCGGCCTTGCGGATGGCAGCCCAGTGTTCCCGATAGATTTCAAAGGCGGTGCGCCGACCGTCGCCGGTCACCTGTGTTGGCGGATAGAAAACTTTCAGGTAGCTGAAACCCGACGTTACTGAGCGGGAGACGGTCTCTGTCAATTGCGGCAGTCCTTTGAGTCCCGGCCATCCGACGCCGCCGACGCCGATATGCGTGCCGAAGCGCGCTCCGATTTCCGAGATGTTTTTCCGACACTCCGGAACCCAGGTGGATCCGAGAGTTTTCGTGAGCGATGCATCCTGCCAATTGTAATCCATCTGGATCACCCCGGGGCGCAAGCGGCCGGCTGATTCCCGGACGATCTTGGTGACATCGACGAGTTCGCGGCTGATATCTTTTTTGGCCAGATAGTTCCAATTGTTCCAACCGGCCAGTGCGCCTGCTCTGGTGCGCGCGCTGTGGGAGCGCGCAACGGCCTCGGCCCAGTAAGAGAGTGCAGCCGTCGGTTTGCCGGGGACCAGTGCCACTTCTTGTGCCCAACGGGTTTCACCGGGCTCTACACTCACCCCGTCCATGGATGAGCCCGCATTCATCCCGATGATGCCGTCCCCGACCATGCTCCAGGAAAAGTTGGTGTAGGAAACCGGTTTTCCCACCGGGCCGAAGACGAACCCTGCGCCGTCCGGGCGATATAACATACCCTGTTCGTGAATGCTGAGTGGCCCATTCCAAGGGAGCGTCATCGCGACGGGCGTGCGCGGATGCAGTCCGGTAAGCAGCCAACCGGAACCGGCAGGCGAAAAGCGGACCTGAATCGGATGGCCCGAGATGAATCTGAATGTCCGCCCGCCCGCATTGCGCACGCCAACGCGGAAACACAATGCCTTGTCATCGGCGACACGCGCTTCAAACAGCAACTCCGCCTGAGACTGGGGAAACAACATGCGCACGGAAGTTTTCCCGGCAGCGGTATGATGTTCCGGAGTGAAGCGCTCTGTCTGGGTTGCGGAATCGAGCTGCTGCTGGCCATTTTCATCCTCGATGATGGCCGACCATGTCGCTTGCAGTTGCCCGGTCTGCGGCATGCTTGCACGCAGGATGGTGGAAGCATCGTCCAAGCTGAGGTCCACATGCTGCGCATCCCCGGCAGCCACTACCGGCATGCCGCAGGCGATGAGCATGGATGTGAACTTGATCGGGCAGGGCATCAGGTGGAGCGCATGTTTCCGCGTTTCGTTCTTCGAGGGAAGCAAATCCAACATCAGGACAACAGTGGTTCTTCCTATCTCAGCTTTTCTTCAAAACGATGTTTGCCCGATCCGACTTCACGGATCGCCCCGCCGGGGACATGAACCGTCGCGCTGCTGTTGGGCGGGATTTCCACGTCGAGAACCAAGCGATCGGCCTCACGGGTCCAAGCCACCGTGATGCGGCCGTGGGGACCTTCGTGATGGGCTTTCACCCAGGTGATGTCGCCGACGATGGCGGGCTGGATGATGGCATGCTTGAATCCGGGCTTGGCCGGATCCGGGCGGATGCCGGCGAGGCCTTCATAGAGCCAGTTGTCCGCCGAGGTGAAACACGAGTGGATCTGCGACCAGTGGCCGTTCCATTGTTCCCACAGCGTGGTGGCTCCCTGCTCGACCATGTAGCCCCAGCCTGGATAGTCTTTTTTCTGATAGATGCCGAGGATCAGATCATCGCGGCCGGCTTTCCGGAGGTATTCGATGAGCAGCATGGTTCCCAACATGCCGGTATCGAGGTGGCCTTTGTTTTTCTCCACGATGCAACGTGTCAGGTTTTCCTGCAATGCCTCACGTTCGGATTCCGGCGCGATCCCGAGGAGCAGGGGAAAGGCATAGTATATCTGTTCGTCGATGACATAATATTTGTTGGCGGCATCGAAGAAGGCGGTGTGTGTGGCCTTGCCGATGGCGTCGGCGCGAGAGCGGGCATGTTCCGCCTCGTCTTTGCGGCCGAGGGCTTCGGCCATGTTGCCGACGAGTTGCCAGAGGTGGACGCGGTAGCAATTGCAGAAAAACTCGGCCAGTTGCTGACTCGGCCAGTTGCTCGTATCCATGCCGCGGTTGGGCGGGACCCAGTCGCCGATGAAGGAAAATCCGGCTCCCCATGCGCGCAGGACGTCATGGGTCGAGCGGCTGTCGAGGTATTCGCAGTAGTCCTTTGCGGCAGTTATGTTTTCCTCGAGGATGGCGGGATCGCCATAGTGAAGGAAGTGCTGCCAGGGGATGCGCGCAATGCCGCCGGGCCAGGGCGGGCCGCCGCCGGTCTTTTCAAAGGGCGGAGCGATGTAGGGCAGGTGTTCGTGTTTTTTCTCCAATGCCAATCGCCAGTCACGCACCCACTTGCTGTAAAAATGCGAGGCATCGAAATTCATCATCATTCCCTGGACCGCGACCTGGCCGTCGCCATAGCCCATGCGCTCGCGGTGCGGACAATCGACGTAGTAGCTGCCAACGTTGAGGCAGCGCTGCGTCCAGCGGTTCACCTGGTGGATCCGGTTGAGCAAGGGATCGGAGCACTCGAACGAGCCCGCGTCCGCAAGGGCGCTTTCCACCAACAGGGCGGTGGCATTTTCCACACGCGGCGCGCTGTCGAGACCTTCGACAACCACATAACGGAAGCCGGCATAATTGAACTTGTGCTGGAACTCCTCATCCGCAGCGCCGGCGGAAACGAACTCGCTCGTTTGTTTGTAGATCTGATAGAGGTTGTTGCCACTACCCTCGCGAGGAAACGAGATACAACTGCCGCTGTGAACGGTGATGTTGCCGATCGGCGATGCATGGACACCTTCAGGGAAAATCCGGTCTGCGAAGTGCAAGCGGACCAATTGCCCGGCCTTGAGGGGTGGGAATTTCAAGTGCAGCCAACCGGTGAGGTTGGTGCCGAAGTCGATCTCGTAGCGGCCATCTGCCAACGGGGTGATGGTCTTGGCGGAAATGCGCTCGCCGATGCGGTTGAGCGGGCCGACGAGATTGACCGGTGCGCCCTGTGGCGCGGGGGCTTCCACGGCATTTGCCCAGGAATCCGTCTCGATGCCGGGCATGGACCAGTCTGGCACGTGTGCGGCGGCATCGATCCGCTCGCCGCCGAAATCGCCCCAATGCCACTTGCCAATATGGCTGTAGCCACTCGGCCGGGATTTCCACTCCGGGCCGGTGCCGAAGGTGACTTTTTGTCGGCCGACTAG
>JBBARN010000005.1:0-15655 GCA_040399845.1 Luteolibacter sp.
ACGCGGAGTATGGACCAAGCCGATGCTTGCGGCCCTCGCAAGAGGGTTGAAAGGAAACAAGTGGTTCAGCCTGATCGACAAGATCAGCACAGAAAGAACCCTTCAACTGGCATGGGAAAAGGTGCGAAGAAACGCCGGGGCTTGTGGCGTGGACGGCATCACGATAGGGCGCTTTGAACAAAACAGCCAAAGCCGGCTGCTCGCCGTTAGAGAGCACCTCAGCAAGGGCACCTATCAACCCAAGCCAGTCAAACGGGTGTGGATTGAAAAACCGGGCAGCGTGGAAAAGCGACCACTGGCGATCAGAAGATCGACGGACGGATCTTGGGGCTCATTGAGGGGTTCCTCAAACAAGGTGTGATGGAAGGAGTTTAACTGGCCAAAACAGTGGAAGAAATGCCGGAAGGCGAATCGCAAGAAGAGTCCCAAGGCACGCCGCAGGGTGGAGTTATCAGCCCATTGTTAGCCAACATCTACCTTGATCCGTTGGACTGGTTGATGGCCGGACTCGGTTTTGAAATGGTGCGGTATGCCGACGACATGGTCGTCATCTGCCGCAGTCAGGAAGAAGCCGAATCCGCGCTGGAAAAGCTCCGGGAATGGATGGCCGGGGCCGGACTCACACTGCATCCAGACAAAACCCGCACGGTTGACATGAATCTAGCAGACAGTCATTTCGACTTCCTCGGCTATCGGTTCCAAAGAAGTCGGAGGGGAAGAATGATGCGATTGGTCCGGCCCAAAAGCCTGCGGAAGCTGCGCGAACCCGGGAAATCCCGTCGTGGCAAAGATCGCCAAAGCCACCTACCCAATGCGAGCGGGGCGGGCTGGGACGCCTGCGCCACGCCGTGGAGCGGCAAGATCGCGGTGCTTGTCAGCAGTCTGGATGAACGAGCCTTTCCCACAGTGGTCATGCCCAAGCACTACCGCGACCGTGCCGATGCGGAAAACTGCTTCGACGAACTCAAGAACCAGTGGGACTGGAGCGGATACACCTCGCGTCGTTTGGCCTCCAGTAGCCTGATGGCCAACCTGATCGCACTGTTTTACAACTGGTGGTCGCTCTACCTGCGTTTTTATGATGAAGGCCACCATCGCGAAGCGATTCGAACCCGACCGATGCTGATGTCCGGCGTGGGGCGGCAAGTCCAGAGCGGTGGGCAGCGCACGGTGAAGGTAAGCGTTCTACACGAAAGAGGTGACCTCATTGCGCACGCAGTCACCCTCATCAGCAAGGAGTTACAGGACATACGAGCCATCACGGAGCGATGGAGTGTGACACAGCGCTGGACGCTTCTTTTGACGCGGGTCTTACGCCGCTGGCTTGGTGGAAAATGGCTCCCCGATCTCCCGGACGACGCAAAACTGCTCCTGAGCGGATAGAAAATAGCCCGACTAACTACGACCTGCCTGCCATCGCACACGCCCCGTCCGGCGGCGCTCAACTAACGTGCCCATTTTCCTTTTTAGGATAAAGCTCACCAGCCCACCGCCAAACTCCTCGTCGGCGGCCAAGGCATCCCCATCGCCGAATTCCTCCAAGCCCCAGCATCACACTGGCTATCAGAACCCCGGTAGGCTGGCCCACCTCAGCCGGTCCACTTGTCGCCGACAGCGTGAAAAGCCAATGCAAAGACCGGGAAACCTCACAGCTTGGTTCAAGGATCGAAAGCGCATCTCCAAACCTTGTCTGAAAAGGTAAGATTTTTGAGCGACTGCAGACGACGCACTGCGAACGGAGTTCATTGGGACAGCGACTCGAAACAAGTCCGTCTTGCGCTCCTTACTTTATCTGCTTACCTCTTAATCATGCAAGCAACACTTACCTCCAAAGGCCAGATCACCATCCCCGTTCACATCCGCAATCGACTCCACCTCAAACCGGGTGACGTGCTTGAATTTGATGAAACCGCCCCATTTCTCAAAGCCACAAGAACCATTCCCTCGGAAGCCTGGGAGGAATTCGGGAAGGCCGCGACCAGCCCATGGGGAGACATGAGTGTCCTCGAAATCATGGATGAACTTCGCGGCCCAGTCGAACTCCCGGTCTCCGGCCAACCTTGAATCCACCCGTGCGCACCGCCCTTGATAGCTCGGTTCTGCTTCTGCTCTCCCAAAAACAAGCCGGCTGGGAAGCATGGCGGGATTGCCTCCAGTCTGCGGCAAGCGAAGGCGAGTTGCTCATTTCGCCGATTGCCTTCGCGGAGTTTTCCATCGCCTATCCGACTGCGGAAGCAGCCGAGGCGGACTTGGAACGGCTCCACATCATTTACGATCCCATCACGCCCGCCGCCGCCTACCTTGCTGGCCAAATCTTCCTGCGCTACCGCCGCAACGGCGGTCCACGCCTCAACCTCATCCCCGACTTTATCATCGCCGCCCACGCCAGCGTTCAAGCCGACCGCCTCGCCGCGCTTGATCGCGGTTATCTTCGCACTTATTTTCCATCGCTTTCGCTCCTTAGGCCTTCTTGATTCCTTGATCCTTTGTTCCTCGCTCTTCATTCCTCCGATTCTCCCAACTCCCGTATCTTCCACAGTGTCATAAAGCCTCGGATTTCGACTTTCCTCAATACCCATCCAAGCAATCCGCTGCTATCCAGGCACAGAATGCGAATCTCAGCCGACTCTATTCCATTGAGGGATTGCCGACCGTGCTTCTAACCGACGCAGATGGGCGTCCTTATGCCTCAACCGGCTACAAAGAAGAATTCGCCGATAACGCCGCCGGGTGGGTCGGTCATCTTATGTCACTGCGCAAAGTGCGCAACGGTCGCGACACCGCTTTCGCCGATGCCTCCAAGGCCGAGGGCATGGAGAAGGCCAGAAAGTTGGCAAACGGACTCAAGAAGATCGATCCTCTCTGGTTTGCTTCCTTCTATCGACCGGAAATGGACGCCATTCTCGCAGCGGACCCGGAAGATTCCCTCGGCATCCGAAAACTCATGGCAGATCTCGAAAAGGCGGGAATTTTCAGGACTAAAATCGAGGCATTGTCGGCGGAGATGGATATAGCAATGGCCAAAAAGAATCCCGCCGATGCGCTGAAACTCGTGGATGCCTTGATCGCCCGCGAAAACCTTGCTGGCGAAGACTTGCAGATCGCCATGAGCCTCAAGGTGGATGTGATCGATGACGGTCAGAATGATCAGGCGACACTCAAACTCATTGATGAAGTGATCATAATCGCACCTGACACGGCGACCGCAGCCGACCTCAGGGATCTTCGCAAAGAGATCGAGGAATGATTCATCTCGGACTCGAAACATCGATCCCGGTTTTCGGTGCGTTTTTGTGCCCTTCCGCGCGCTTCTGACAGTTTGGATTCAATCCCGAAAGTGCCATAATTCACTGAATTGTAGCGATTTGTGCGATTACCCCCGTCGTGAATCGAACACGAATTTACAGTTTAGGAAACCATCGTTCTATCCATTGAACTACGGGGGCGGGGCGTCGTGACGCGGAGATGGGATAACGTCCGTGGTCGCGGGAGGCAAGTCACTTGTTGGGATCGCGCAGAGGGAATTTTTGGCGGATTGCGGGGAAGATTTGGAATTTTCGGCTGCCATGGCGCTGGGCGGTGTAGATTCCCTGGTTGCCGCTGAAGTGATAGGCGATGATGCAGGCGATGGCGATGTAGAGGCTGTTTCCGGCACCGAAAAGTTCGATGCCGAGCAAGGTGGAGGCGAGGGGAGTATTGGTGGCGGCGGCGAAGATGGCGACGAATCCCAACGCAGCAAACAGGTCCACCGGCGTCCCAAGCAGATGGGCGATGGCATTTCCGAGAGCCGCACCGATGAAAAACATGGGCGTCACTTCTCCGCCTTTGAACCCGGCGCTGAGTGTGACCACCGTGAAAACCAGTTTCCAGAGCCACGCGCTGGGCGGAATGGCGGCCGTGGAAGAAAACATTGCGGGAAGGGTGATGGCGTCCGGACGGTTGCCAAGGACCCCGAGTCCCAGGTAGTCCGGGGTGCCGGAAATCCAAAACAGGGCGATCACCAGCAAGCCACCCGCCACGGGCCGAAGTTCGGGCCTTGGGATGGAGTGCTTGAACATCGCTCCGAGGCGGTGCGAGCACCAAGCGAACAAGCTGCCTGCAAGGCCGAAGGCGATGGCGGCGAGCGCTGCTTTTCCCAGCAAGAGGAGATCGGGTTTCATCATCCCGGCCACCGCCGCCACCGGGTAGTGGGTGTGGCCGATGCCCCAAGCCGCGCAGCTGGCGTCCGCCACCAGCGCGGCGATGAAACAAGGGACGAGACCATCGTATTGCATGCGACCGACGACCAAAACCTCCATCGCGAACACGGCTCCTGCGATGGGAGTGCCGAATACCGAGCCGAAACCCGCCGCCACTCCTGCCATGAGCAGGATGCGGACGCCGGCGGCATCCATCCGGACCAAGCGTGCGGTTGCTGCTGCGATGCTGCCGCCCATTTGCACGGCGGTGCCCTCGCGGCCGGCCGATCCGCCGAAAAGATGGGTGACCAGCGTGCCGAACAAAATCAGCGGAGCCATCCTGCGCGGGACTCCGGCGGCGGGTTGGTGGATTTCATCGATGAGAAGATTGTTTCCGCGATCCGACGATTTTCCATGCCGTTGATAGAGCCATCCCACGGCGTAACCTGCCATCGGCAAAAACCACAGCAACCAGGGCCGGTCAAAGCGGATGCGGGTGAGCGCATCCAGACTCCACAGGAAAAATGCCGACGCCGAGCCGATCAACGCCGCCATGGGCACAAGTACGCCCAGCCATTTCAAGGCAGAGAGCGGATGGAGCGCAGGTGGAATCATCGGGCGGCGTGAATGTGGCAGGGTGGGGGAAACTTGGCAGCTTCAAATGTCATAGGTCGTTCATCGGGGCGAAAGAATGCGGCTGGGAAACGGGTAGCTGGCGTGTCTTTTTGTATTTGTTTCTAACCACTTCGATTCATGTCTCTGCGATTTACTCTTTTGGCCGCGATGTCGGCATTGGCCCCGATGATGATTTCCGCCGCGGATTTGCCCGCCTTTTTGCCACTGCCGGCGCAGGTAGAGGCAGGCCAGGGACGCTTCAAACTGGTTTCCGGCACGGTCGTGATCGCCCCTGCGACCTTGAAGCGTGAGGCAGAGGACCTTGCCGCCAGGCTGAGCACGGCAATCAAGCTAGGGGGAGAGCAGAAATAGTTTGCAAACCGTGACATTTAAGACTTGTACGCTATATCTAGTGGGTGCAGCGTGCCCAGATGCCTCGCAATCCTAACAAATCACTGGCCCGGTGGCCTGCCCGCCTGCATCGCCTCATTCTCCAACATCTTCGCCATCATTGAACCCGATCTCTTCAACCGCTGCCTCGCGGAACATATTGGCGCACTCCATCCCTCTCTCAAACGCCAGATCATCGCCATCGACGGCAAGCGACTGCGTGGTATCACGGTCTCGATACCGAAGCATGCCATGTCGTGAGCGCCTGGGCCGCAGAGAGCGGAATCACTCTCGCTCAGGAATATGTGGCGGATAAAAGCAACGAAATCACCGCCATTCCCCACCTCATCGAGGTTCTCGCCTTGTCCGGACAAATCATCACCCTCGATGCCATGGGCACCCACACCCATATCGCCGAGGCCGTCATCGAAAAGAAAGCCGACTACATCCTAGCCCTCAAAGGCAACCAAGGGAACCTTCACAAGAAAGCACAGGATCAATTTCACTTCGCCATCCGCAATCTCGATCTACAACAAAGCGAGGGTTGGAGTCATGACCAGAGGATCGAAAAATCCAACGGTCGGATTGTCACCCGAAGTGTCACGGTCAACCACCGACTCGACTGGATGGATACCGGGATCCGAGGAAAATGGCGCGATCTCCGCAGCCTCATTCACGTGGAAACCCACGCGACCCACCTCGACAGCGACGATGGCTGACACATTTTTGCGGCTTATGCGGATGCCTTGGATTTCCGTGTTAGGTGGTTTGGGATGGGAAGTATTGTTTGCGCACTCTTGCGCCATGATCGGTGATGCCCAGCGCCAGCGTCTCGACCACCTCGTGCGTGAGTCCTTGGGCGCGTAGCTTCGCGGATGATTCCGCGCACGCACCCGGCAGCTGCCTGCAAACGTTTTCAAAGATACCCATAAAATCCCCGGTCTTGAGGCGGAGTTGTTTCGCGCATGTTTCCCAGTGGCGCGCTTCGATTTCCTTTATCTTGTATTTGCTGCCTACCTTCATCGCCATCTTGGCTTTGTGCGGAGAGACGATTTCCGGGTATGGCAGGGCGCTGGACATGTCGTAGAGCGGAGCGAGCCTGACTTGGTTGCCCCCGGCGATCAGGAGGGAGTAGTTCTTCGCGTGGGCATCTGTTCCCGAGATGAGAAAGTTGAAGATCAGGGCTCTCGCAAAGGTATCGATGTCCTCCCTCGCCCTGCTTGAGAGATCCCAAATCGTATTCGCCACGTCCTCGATGGATGGGCCGCCTTCGTTCTGGTACTTTTTGGAAGGCGGCAGCCCCCTTGCTTGGCAGAAGTCCTCCTGGTGGATTCGGAAACACCGTCCCCCTTTGAAATACCGATCGTAACGTTTCACGCAGAATACCGGGACACCGTCACAATGGATAACGGAGGAACTGGCTGCTTTGATCCCGAGTTGGGCGCTGAGAGTGAGGCAGAAATGTTCGTTCTCCGCGTAGCCCGGAAAGTCGTTCGAGGCCGGCTTGAGAATGTGTGTGGTTGGCGTTTGCCCTCTCGGAATGCCCCACAGACCGGTGACGGGAGATTGATAGAGCGCTGTTTTGGGCTGTGCTCCCGCCAGACTGAACTGACCGACATCGGCCCCTTTCCGTTGCGCGCCATGATCCTGAAGCAGTGTGCTGATGCGGCTTGCCAGTTCGGTCTCATCGATCCATTCGACAGTTTCCTCATCGTTCCGATCAAGCAGTTCGGCCTCCCGAGCTTCCGGGATGAACTGAATCGCACCGGCGCAATCCTCGCCGACATGCTCCAAAAGACGGAAAACATTGTTAGGGCTTACATGGAAGCGCTTTGCCCACTGCTCCAACACCTTTGGATTGTCTGGCAGGAGATTCCAAAGGTAGGGTTCGATCTTGGTGTGGGGATGTTCGTCCTGCACCAGAGGCATCGATGTGGACAAAGGGAATGCATCCGGCAACGCCTGCCATGTGGATTCGTAACGGAAAACCAGATGGTGACGGCCATGCTCGACCGTTCCCATCTTTTGCTGGTTCGCGATGACACTCAGTAGGTTCACAGCTCTTTGTTGCCCTCCGGATCGTCTGAGAGAAATTCATCCAAATTCACCGCATTCGGGTGTGTGGAAAGTGGAACCTGTGTTTCATCGGAGCGCTTCCGGATACCCAGCGACAGCGTCAGATCCAACGCCTTGAGAGTGCGGAGCACGAGGGCGATTTCCTGAGATGGCTTCGCTTTTTCAAGACCGATGATCCAGTCCCGGCTTACTCCCGATCTCTCCGCCAGCTCCGCTTGGGTCCAGCCGAGTCGCCTTCGTTCCTGCCTGACGGAAGCAGCAAGATCGTTTACACTGACGATGTTCATGACAGGCATCTATGAAAGTCGTCGATCGCCGACAAGGACAAAAAGTAGCCGATCGGCGACTTCAAGCGCATGTTGCCGATCGACGACAATCGTATTTGGAAGCAGGCACGTCTCTGCCGCCGATCAGCTGGTTTCTCCCCGGGAACGCTGAGCCCCAGATCGGCGAGCCAATGACCCGCCTCAGAAACGCGCCAAGCCCCCCCTCTTCTCCAAATCTGCAATCAGAAATCTAAAATCGGAAAATGTGCCGGAGGGAGTTTTTCCAGGATGAGAGTTCGCTGCTTCCCACGGACTTCCCGAGCTTCGCTTGGAACGACTCAAGCACGATCTCCTCGATCCTATTGGAAAGGATGTCCTCGCGGAATCGGGTTTTGTTTGCAAGGTATCCGCCTTGGAGGCAGTCGCGACAATTTGCATCCATTCCGAACGTCGCTTCTTGTCGTTGTTCCAAAAGCGATTGACCCATTCATCTGGTAAATTGTTCCAAGTGAATTTCAACCAGGCAAGATCGACATTCGCTTTCGGTGGTAGCGCACACAGGGCTTCCACGAGCCGCTGCTGAAGAGTGACCACCTTCAATAGGTCAGCCCGAAGTGTGGAATCAGGAATCGAATGTAACATGCGGCAAATCCTCCCGTTGGTTTCCATCCAGTTCGTCGAGCAGCTCCACCAATTTCGCCCGTGGCCAGCCGCTGCCGATCTCATCCACCAGTTCTCGCAATCTTTCCCGCTCCTCCGCCGTCCATTCCACTTTGCGCAGCTTCTCACGCAGGAACTCTGCCGCGCGGGCACCGATCACGTCCGGCGCTCCGAAGACGTGAAGCAGCAGGCGACCGGGATCAGCTCCAAAGGTAGGGTGGGCGACGGGTTTGCTCCTGGTGACGCCCGCTTCTTTAACAAAGCGAGTGATTTCGCAGGAAAACACATCGGTGAGGGCGAGGCTGGTATGCGTCGAAATCAGAACCTGCGCACTGGTATCCTTGAGCAGTGCGTCGTCCACCATGTCGATAAGTTGGCGTTTTCAGGCATCGTTGAAATGGGTTTCCGGCTCGTCGAGCAGGAGAAGTGTGTTGTTCTGCTGGCGAAGGAGTAGCAGGAATGCCACGCGCCCGAGCAGCATCCGCTCGCCGTCACTGAAGCTTTCGTAACTGTGGATGCGGTCGTCGGGCCTTCCATCTGCGGCGAGGACCTTGCGAATCCGTTGGATTGTCAGATCCACATCTTTGAGTAATCCGCAGTCGCGCCATTCGCGCAGCGTGCTGAAAAGAATCCACAGGCTTTCCTGCGGATCCCGTTCGCCTGCGAACAAGGACCTCAATGCTTCGGCTCCGGATTGGGCGTTTGCCATCGGGTTTGCCATATAGTGCAGGGAACCCTCGTTCTCGATATCGATCTTCTCTCCGCCGGTGAGCGAAGAAGGAGCGATGGGCGGGCAATTTCCGAGTCGCACGACTGCCAGGGATTCTTCTAACGGATGGCGGACGACCGAGGAGGCGAGAGCAAGCACCCAATAGCAGCGGGCGGCATCGCGATGACCCATCGTCCGGGCCAAGCTTGAAAAATGAAATGCCGTGTGAGTCGGCCACAGCCAATCCAGCGCGTTGAAGGCCCGGCGCGCCACATTTCCCGGGGTCATCTCTTCTGCGATTTCCTTCTGCCGGGCCTCACGGAAGCTCTCCCGCTGCCACTCCTCTTTCAGGCCTTCGAGATCGAACGCTGCCTGCCAGATTCCGAGGGAAACGGCAGCCAGCTTGGCATCTTCCGGCCGCAGGAGCATGCAACGTTGGTTCAAATCCGCGGTATCCTTTTTACCGCCGAAAGGTGAATCCCATGCAGGATCTCCGACCGTAGGAATCCGCACGTCGTAATATTCCTGATGCTCGCTCCAATCCGAGGGCCGTTCCTGTTCCGGATCATATTCTTGGGGATCATCCACCAATTCATCCTTGGGATAAATCGGATAGGTCATCGCGTTCCACGGATCGGGTTCACCCGTGGTGTAGGCAAGCACCCGGGTCGGCAGCCACTTGCGGAGATTGCCGTCGCCCTTCATGCGGTCACCCGCGACATAGTAGCCAAGCGAGTCCGCGTTTCCCTTCGGAGCCAGCGCATTCTCCACGTAATCCTGCCACTCCTCCGCCTGGACAAACGGCAAACAATCCGCAGCCGGGACCAGAAACGCATCCGATGCCGGGCCTTTGGGCCGATGGAAAATGACGGTTTGATGGACGAATTTGTGGGTGTTCGCTTCCTCGAATTCAGCCCGGCTCAAGCCACCCCAACGTTCATCCAGTTCATCCCATCGGGCATCCACTTCCATGTCATAGGCGATGGTCACCGGGAACTTTGGCAACTCTTCGCGGGAAAGGCTGTGGAACACGTCGTAGATTGCTCGCAGCAGGCTCGACTTGCCCGTTCCGTTGTCGTTGAGAAGCTGGAAGGAGACGTTTTGACGGATGTAGGACCAGCGACATTTTTCAAACTCAGATTCCACAGGTTTGATTTTACCTTTCTTTCCCGCACCCATCACAGCACTTACCAACTTACCAGCGCCTTTGGTTTTCGCTGAAATGTCAGCGTAAATAGAAGTTT
The DNA here is from genome assembly GCA_040399845.1 of Luteolibacter sp. Lineage (GTDB taxonomy): Bacteria > Verrucomicrobiota > Verrucomicrobiia > Verrucomicrobiales > Akkermansiaceae > Luteolibacter. Next base: position 10,139 of record JBBARN010000005.1, read on the forward strand.
TGCCGTTACTTACCCGTTCCCGGTCGAGGCTTTCAACTGCCGGATGAAGAGCAGGAATGTGAGCTGCTCGATGGCGACGAGCGGATTGGAAAGACCAGAGGACCAGAAAAGGGACCTGAGATCGTGGACTTTGCGGCGGAGCTGGGGTGAGAGCATGTTGGGAAAAGGTTCAGGCTTTGGGTTTGCGCGGAGCGCGTTTGCGGGCGACGGGTGACTGCATCAGGCTTTCGGTGCGTTCGCGGTCGGCTTCGAGGAAGCTGCGGAGTTTTTCCACGGAGGGCAAGGCGACGAGGTAGCGGGAGACGAAGAGCTTTTGATCCATGCCGGCGGTAGCAAATTCAACCTCGGTGCCGTCGCTGTCGCTGCACAGCAGGATTCCCACCGGTGGTTGATCGCCTTCTTCCATCATGTGGGCTTTGAACCAATTGACATAGAAATTCATCTGCCCGGCATCGGACGGTTTGAAGGGGCGGATTTTCAGATCGATGAGGACGTGGCAGCGGAGCAACCGGTGATAGAAGACGAGATCGATGCGGTGGTGCTTGCGGCCTTCGGTGATGCGGAACTGGCGGGCCTCGAAACAAAAGCCGCGGCCAAGCTCCAGGAGGAATTTCTGGAGGTGGTCGAGAAGGATGGTTTCGAGATCGAGCTCGGAGTATTCCGTGCGCTCGGCAAGGCCGGTGAATTCGAGAATGTAGGGATCGCGCAGGACGTCGGAGATGCTTTGCCGGGGCTCCTGCGTCCGGGCGCGCTGAATGACGGCTTTTTTGTTAGTGGAAAGGCCGGTGCGCTCGTAGAGCAGGGAACCGATTTGCCGCTGGAGCTGGCGTATGGACCAGCGGCCCTTGATGCATTCGTTTTCGTAGAAGGCCCGCTGCCACGGATCGTCGAGGCGGATGAGTTCCTGAAGATGCGTCCAGGAGAGGCGCATCAATTCCTGCAAGGCCAGAGGGGTTGGCAATTCGCGGGTCGCCGCCCCGCGAATTCGTTTGCCGGTCACGGACAGGGTTTCCGGAGTGTTCGGAGGCAGGGTGATCGTTCCCAATTCGCGGGTCACTGACCCGCGAATCTGGGGATAGGCGCGGTAGAGCACGCGGCAATCGCGCAGCACCCTCGGATCAGTGAGGCCTTTGATTTCCTTTTTCGCCAGATCCGCAGCGACCGATTCCAGCAGTTTTTGACCGTATTTGGCGCGGTCCTTTCCGTTTTGCTCGAATTCCACCAGCCAGGCCCCGACGAGCCAGTTGCGGATCACCAATGCCTGATTGGCGACGGCTGCCACATTTTCCTGCAGCCGCACCGTGGCACCCGTGATGGACTTGATGAGGCCGGAATAGTTCATGCGGCAAGATTCTGGATCATGGCGATAAGGTCCGAAAGCTCGACCTCAGCAAAAAGCTGTTCGGGATCGCCGATGGAATTGAAGGGGGCTTGGCGCAAGGCATCCAGGCTGGAAATTTCCGCCTTTTGCATGACGGCCTTGCGCAGGGTGCGGACAAACATGAGCTGTGTGGCGGTGAGCTGCGGATGCTGGCGCACCCATTCGTCAAAGGCCTCGGAGATCAGGTTTTCCCGCGATGGTAGCGAGGAAACCTGGAGGATGTGCCGGAGGAAATCCACGAGTGTCGCCTTGGGCTGATCGTAGGCCTGACGGAGCTGTTCCTCGGTGACGAAGAGATCGGGGCCTTTCAGGGCAGCGGCGATGGCATCGAGATCGTCGGCGTCGAGTTCTTCGCCACGTTGCAGCCGCTGGAGGGCGGGATTATCGCCGGCGAGGTCGCGGACGAGGGTTTCAACGCGGCCGCGGTAGGTTTCGGCAAAGGCTCCCTCGCCGGAGGGGCCGAAGACGATCCAGTGGCGTTGCTGAATTTGATCCGGCAGGGACAAGCGGACGAAAGTGGAAGGCGGCCGACGGTTCCGGAATCGCATCAGCGGGGCGAAGGTTTCCTGCAAGCGCATGATGCGGGCACAGGAGAGATTGCCCCAAAAGGCATCCGTTTGTGCGATGGCGAGGGCTTCGAGGTGCTGGCGAATCTCGGGAATATTGGTCGGAAGCAGGGCCAGGTTTTCACAGATGCGCTGGCGGAGAGTCTGTATTTCACCGGCATCAGCGCGCAAGTAGGCGAGTGCGAGTTGCTCGGTTTGGTTTTCAAATTGCAACTCGATGTAGGACCCCGCGATAGAGAAGCGCAGCAATGGGGCGATGGTGTGGGAAAGATGCGTGACGTGTTTCTCCGATAAATCACGCCATGGCTCGTCACTACTGGCGAGAGAATGGATTTCGTCAGAGTGAGGAGCCACGTTGATATTTTCCAGAGGCAGGGTTCCCACGAGCTGCCGGAGTTGCTTGACCGTGTGCGCGACATCCTCCGCTTCGGAGCGTCCGGTTAGAATCTGAAGTTTTTCCAAACGCAGGCGGAACAATCGGGACGGTAGCGGCTCCGATACCGAACCGGTGCGACCATCCTTGTTTACCTGGAAATAGTCGAAATTGTCCCAGTGATCGATGACGAGGAAGTCGGCTTTCTTTTCGCCGCTCTGGGGATCGGTCCATGTGCGGGTGCCGCGACCAAGCATTTGCCAGAATTTCACTTTGCTGAAGACTGGCTTGGCGAACACGAGGTTGCGCAGGGATGGCACGTCGATTCCCGTATCGAGCATGTCCACGGAAATGGCGACGCGCGGGATGTCCTTGTTCTTGAAATCGTCGAGAGTTTTCTCTGCACGCTCCATCTGGCTGTCGATCACTTTGGCGAGACCGCGCCGCTGCAGATCTGGATAGAGGCGATTGAAGCTTTTGTAGAGTTCGAGGGCGTGCTTGTGGGAAACTGCGAAGATGATGGACTTCGCCGGCAAGGTGCCGGTGTTGTCCTTGATGGAATGATCCATGAATTCACGGACAATGGCGTCATTGGTTCCGGTGTTGGTGACCTTGCGCTCGAGTTCCGAGCCTTCGAAGCTGAATTGATCCGGATCAATACCCTGTTCCTTGATCTGCTTCTTGACCTCGTCAGGCAACTCTCCGGGTTTCAATCCCTCGATCTGGAATGCGGTGCGAGCGACGTGGACCGGTCGATAGGGGACGAGGTGCTTGTCACGCACCGCCTCGTCATAGCCATAGTAGTATGTGGGTGCGTCACCCTCACAGCCGAAGAGCTGGAAAGTGTTATGATCAATGAAATCGGTGGGCGTGGCGGTCAGGCCGAGTTTGATGGCGTCGAAGTGATCAAGGATGGCCTTGTAACGACTGTAAATAGAACGGTGGCTTTCATCGGCGATGATGAGATCGTAATAGCCGGGAGAGAGCTTTTGATAGAGCGCCATCATGCCCGGATATGTGGCGAGGTGAATCTGGGCATCTTTGTCGATGCTGCCGCCTTCAATCCACGACCGCGGGGCACCGGTTAGGTGTTCCTTGAATGCTCCGAGCGCCTGTTTCACCAGTTCACGCCGGTCGGCCAGAAACAGTACACGCTGTATACGCTCTTGCCGCTGGAGAAGCTCGACCAGGGCCACGGCAACCCGTGTCTTGCCGGTGCCGGTGGCCAGGACCATGAGGAAATTGCGCAGACCGGCCTCAATGCGTTCGGCGATGGTCTTGTTCGCCTCGATCTGATAGGCGCGGTCGATGATGCTCGCGAGGGGCATTACACCCGTGAGCGGCTTGCCGAACTTTTCGAGATGTGCAAGCCGGAGAAGATCCTCCTCCGTGAAGAAGCCACTGACTTTTCGCGGCGGTCCCATCCCCCGGTGCCAAAACCAAATCTCGTCGCCATTGGCGAGGAAGATGAAGGGATCGGTTCCGGTGTTGGCGAGAATTACGTCGGCGTAATCGGCTGCTTGTCGCTCACCTTCTAAAGGGTGGCGACTGGATCTCTTGGCTTCGACGATAGCCAGAATGTGGCCAAGGTGATCCACCAAAGCATAGTCTGCGAACTCGTTCTTGGTCCTATATGGTGTCTCTGGGTCTTTGAGTGACGACGACGCAACGAGATACTCCTGAATCAGGTGTCGACTGCCAATCGACCAGCCGGCGCGGCCGAGCTGGAGGTCGATTTTTTCCTGACGGGTTCGTTGCTCTGGTTTCATGCGGAGAATAGCACCATTCCGGAATACAGCAAGACACGGCCATTCAACAGATCACGGCACGCTTCTACCAACGCAAAACGAACTGATTTGGAACATTTGACGGCTTCCCGGGAATCTGAGAACCGTCCGGCTGGCGCGTGGTCAAAAGACTGTGTTTGTCCATCTCGCTCCATGGTTCAGCCGATTGAGGTCACTCATTCCCCGACCACCACCAGAGGGGCAAATGCTGAAATTCTGAAAGGCTGAGAAGCTGAAAAAGAATTCATGCTCATGCCGACAACCTCTCATATCGCCAGTTCAGGCCTTCGGTTATTGGATGGAAGGCGGGATCTTTGGGTAGCAGAACTGATTTTCCAGCGAGTTCGTAGAGTTCCTTTTCGCCATTGGATCGTCGTGGATCCAGCCGCTTGGAGACATGCCAATGCAGGTCCGGCCCCGGCGCGATGATCTCGCGGTCCATCGCCCAGTGGTGGTTTTTGCAAAGGGCGAGGCCGTTGGTGGGGTGGTCATTGTGAAAGCGATCCCATGGCAATAGATGCGCCGCGTCGATGAAGGAGACGTCGTTGCCGGCGGGGAGCCGGATGCGCAGGCCGCAGGCGGCGCATTGGTGGTCGTAGATATCGAGGATGAGTCGGCGGAAGGCCGGAGAGCGGCCGTATTCGAGGGGCTCTTCCGCGACGAGCGCGGGCTGAGAGTTGGAAGTTGAGGGTTGAGAGAGGGAAAGATGCGGAAAATAGCGGGAGATGAGGGCCTCGCGCATGAGTTGGCGATTGGCGGGATTGGCGAGGAGGAACTCGAAGCCAGCGGTGAAGCAGGCGAAGACTTTGCCGATCTGGTTGACGAGCGGCGTGGACTGGAGCGGGATGCGGTTGCTTCCATCCTCGATCCATGCCTGCCAGAAGCCTTGGGTTTGGAGATAGTAAAATGGGTTTTCCGGCGTGTTCTGGTCGTTGTGTTTGCGGACGAGCAAGAAGCGGGCGGTGAAGCGGTCGCGCAGTTCCTGGCACCAGGGAATCCGCTCGGGCGAGGCCTTGCCTTCGTCGAGGAGATCGAGAACGGCGAGCAGCAGCAAAGGCTTATGGGGCCGCTCATGAGGACTCCCCTCCTCCACCGGCGTGGTGCCGACGTTGAGGTGGTAGAGGCGGTCGATGGCGGAGAGCATGGGGTAGATGCTGAAATGCTGAGAGGAGAGGGCTGTGGCCCCACGCGATAGCTCGGTGAGGAGTGATTCGGTGGAATTGAGGCGGTTTTTGGGGGTGGGGTCAACGCGTCAGATCGGTAAAAGCTGAAGTGCTGAAATGCTGAGAGGCTGAGAGAAGAGGGAGAGACCTGAGGTGGGAGCTGAGAGGCTGAGATGGGAGATGGGAGGTGGTAGATGGGGGGGAAGAGTGCTTCGCGCCTTTTCATTGGCAGCGCATTGGCTGGCCG
>JBBARN010000005.1:15755-100261 GCA_040399845.1 Luteolibacter sp.
AGATGGGGGGGAAGAGTGCTTCGCGCCTTTTCATTGGCAGCGCATTGGCTGGCCGAGCTGGGGCTCAGCGTTCCCGGGGGGGCGGAGAATCCTTGCCAGCAGGCTGGCTATTCAAAGCGGCAGCAGGCTGCCGCGGTCCAAGGAGGGCCACAATCCACAATCTACAATCCACGATCTCTTTGAGACAGTCGATAGGATATCGACGCTCCTTGCGGTTGCTTTTTCGTTGGGAACGGGTGCCTGTGTATGTGGAAAAGTTGCCCGTGCATGATGAACGGGTGGGAGGCGCGAGATGGGAGCTGGGAGAGAAGAGGGAAAGAGCTTCGCACATTGTCATTTGCGGCACATTGGCTGGTGTCGATTACGGGGTTGAGCATGCCGAACAGTTCTGCCTCCACAGAGCGTTTCGAGACTATTTGTCACCGGAAGAAATACTTAAGAAACCTTCAATAGGTGCCAATTCAGTTGCCAAGAATGCACCATTAATCCGGATTTCGGGGGACCGGGCCGGATTCCGGCGGAGGAGGGTGATTCCGCCCGGAAACGAAAAAAGCCCTAGAAACTAGGGCTTTTGACGAGGTTGAGAGTGGTACACCCGAAGGGATTCGAACCCCTGACCTTCTGATTCGTAGTCAGACGCTCTATCCAGCTGAGCTACGGGTGCCTTGCGACATGCGCGGGCACGGAAAAAACCTGCTTTTGGGGCGGGTGTCAAGGTTTTCGGTGCGGCTGATTGGAAAAAACCGAATCCAGGTTCGGCGATGGGATGGGTCAGGATGGCGCTGGGGCTGGTCAGGATGGCACTTGATTGGGAAGTTCTGACGCGATGCTGGCTGGCGGCTGAGCGACGACGTGTTTTGTAGATGCTTTGTTTTCAGTGGGTTAGGTGTGCTTTTCCGGGTTTGGCGTTGTGCGTGCTCAGAGGAATGGCGTTCCGCAAAACCTGCGGGAACCTGAAACCAACAACCAATAGACCATCATGAATCTGACACCCCTGAATTTGAATTCCCTCGATCCGTTTGACGGCCTGAGGAGTTTCCAACGCGAAGTGAGCCGCCTTCTGGATGCGGCGACGACGAGGCAGAGCCCCGGGCGCTTTCCCCTGCTCAACGTGCAAAGCGACGCGAATGTGGCCGTGGTGACGGCCGAGATTCCCGGTGCCTCGCCCGATGACCTGGAAATCACCCTTGTGAAGGGGCAACTCACCCTCCGAGGCACGATCCGTGACGCTGCGCCTGAAGGTGAAGGTGTGGTCACCCACCGGAAAGAACGCGTTTCCGGGAAATTCGTCCGCACGGTGGGCCTGCCCTTCGAGATCGAAGATGGAGGCATTTCCGCCACTTATCAAAACGGCGTGCTCGAAGTGACCTTGCCACGGGCTGAGAAATCCAAGCCCAAGTCCATCCCCATCCATGTCAACTGATCCCAGTCCAACCACTCCATCCATTCCAACCAAGATTGATCCCATGAACCTTCCATCCCATTCCCCAGCAGTCGCCGAAACCCCGAACCATCCGGCTGAATCACCGGTGTTCATCCCTGCGGCTGATATCTATGAAAAGCCGGAATCGGTCCTGATCCGCTGCGATCTTCCCGGCGTGCGGGACGAGGATGTGGAAATCACGCTGCACAACAAAGTGCTGTCGATTTCCGCCACCCAGTCCGCACAGACACGGGCGGGCTTCACGGTCATCTCGGGCGAGTATGCAACGGGCCGCTATCAACGCAGCTTCAACCTGAACCGCGATCTGGATGACTCGGAAATCAAGGCAAAGCTGAAGAACGGCGTCTTGGAAATCGAATTGCCGAAAGCCAAGGAATCACAGCCGCGCCGGATCCCGATCGCCAACTGAGTGATCAACATGAAACAGGCCGCCTGTGCTGCAAGTGGTGAATGCTTGGGGTGCAGGCGGTTGTTTGTTTCGACCACGTTAGTTTTGTTAGAGCCAAATCACGGATTTACATCGGGAGAATTGCCGCCTAGAACACAGCAATTCATTAACTCGATCTTATGAAACCCAAACGGGCAGCCCAACAATTCTCCACCGGTTGCCTCTCGCTTTTCGGGCTGCCGTTTTTTGCTGCGGGGATATTCATCAGTTGGTTGTATTTCTCGCCGATCTGGAATTGGTGGAATGCCCAGCGCTGGGTGGAGGTGCCTTGTTGGATTGAAAGTGCGGGGCTCAAGGAGAGCCACGGGGATGACAGCACCACTTACAAGGCAGTGGCGAGTTATCATTATATCTATCAAGGAAAAACGTATCATGGCGACCGGGTGTCCTTCTCGACCGGGTCTGACAATGTGGGGGATTTCCAGCATGATATCCACCGTGAGCTTTCAGAATACGCAGGAAAGAAACCTGCCGGGGCGGAACTGGATCCCAAGGCTCAAGGGGCGGAACCATTCCGTTGTTATGTCAATCCTGCCAATCCTTCGGAAGCGGTTCTTTACCGGAGCTTCCGTTGGTCGATGCTGGCGTTCCTGGCGGTATTCGCGCTGACATTTCCGGCGGTGGGTGCCGGGTTGGTGATTGGCGGTTTGATTGGGATCCGGATCGCCACCAAGGAGGCTGCGCTGCGAGCCCGCCATCCGGAAATGCCGTGGAAATGGAAAGCCGCCTGGGCGGGTGATGCGATTCCGGAAAGCACCCGATCCACCCGGCGCTGGCTCTATGCCTACACCCTTTGGTCCGGCCTGGTGGTGCTGTCGCTGCTGGCGACGACGGCGGCGAGTGGCAGCTTTCTCACGGATCCGAAGGCGTGGTTTCTCGCGTTTTTTCCGCTGCTGTGGGCGATTCCGTTGGCATTGTCGATCAAGCACCTGCGGCATTTCAGGAAAGTGGGAGCCACGCGATTCGAGCCCAAGGAATGGCCGTGGTGGCCTGGCGGCAACGTGCAGGGGGACATCCTGTTGGAAAAACCTCTGACTTTGCGCAGCGATGGCGAAGCGGTTCTGACATGCAGCAAGTCCGTGAGCAGCGGCTCGGGCGACGATCGCACGACAAACACGGAGGTGGTCTGGAGTCAGACCCGGGAACTGCCACAAGATCGCATGATCCGCGACCTCAGTGGGTTCAGGCTGCCACTATCATTTACCATCCCGGCGGATGCACCGGAAACAAGCGGCGAAGGGACCGACACGACCCATCGATGGCTGCTTGAATACAAAGTCCCCGGCACGCCGATCCGCTCGCAATTTGATATCCCTGTTTTCCGCACCGGAAAATCTCCCCAAATCCCGGCGCGGGCGGGGTCGGCCGGCAGTGGCTCCCTGCTCGACGAGGCATCCGTTGACTTGCCCGCCAAGCTTGCTGCACGGAAAATCGAGGCGAGTTTCGATGGCGAGGGGCATCCGCTGCATTTCCGCTGCACACCGGCAAGGCATCTCTCGATGATCCTGTTCCTGGTGGTATTCGACGTGGTTTGGACGGGGGCAGCGGTTTTTCTGGTGAAACAAAACGCGCCCCTGATTTTCCAGATTGTCTGGCCGGTGAGTGCGACTTTGATCTGGGGCTTGATCCTCTGGACCGCTCTTCATTCACGGAAAGTCAGCTTCGATGCCACAGGCTTGTTGATCGAAAACCGCTTGGGCCCGTTCCAATGGAAACGTGCGATTGAGAAGTCATTCATCACCGGATTCCATCACGACAGCAACATGTCCTCAGGAAACACCCGCTTTTACCGCATCCGGCTGGAGTCCGTGATCGGCAAAAAACACGTGGTCATCGATGGCATCACCGAATCATCCACGGCGGAGATCCTCACCCGGCGGCTTGATGCGTGGCGGGCGCGACGTTGAGATTCCGGCGAGATTTATTGCTGCTGCTGACGGTCCTGCCGGCGGTTGAGATGTTCCTGTACGGAGGGTGGGAGTTGGTTCGTCTGCATCCAGGCGGTGGCTGCGGCCGAGTCGCGCTCCAGCCAGGCATCCATGGTGCGGCGATACATTTGCTCGCGGTCGCGTTCATTGGCGATGCGGGAGATCTGGTTGACGGCCACCTGCGGGTCATTGCCGAACGAATGCCAAACGAAATTCTGGACCACGCGATCGGTCACATCGCCCGAGAAACGATCCATCATCGCGACAGCGGCCGTGGGGTCCTTCATGGCCACGCTGGAAACCACGCCACGCAGCGCGTTGGCGCGGTTTTCACCGGCGGGCAAGGTGGCAAGCGAGCGCATGGCAGCGGCTTCATCGTTGCGGGCCCAGACGCTGTAAACATCGTCCATCCTGCGTTGGGTGGCCTCGCTGGGATTGGCCAGCAGCCAGCTCGCCGTGCCGGCGGGATCGGTGGCGGCGAGTTGCTCGGCGACGCGCAGCATCGCACCATTGCGGAGGGCGTCATCCTTGATGGCCTCCACCCAGGAGCGGGTGGCTTCGTTGCCTTGACGGAGCAGATGGGGCAACACGGCATCGAGCGCCTCGCCCCGTTCCTCGCTCCGCGGCATGCTGGTGAGCAGCTCGGTGGCGCGGCTCGGGTCGTTTCCTGCCAGGCTGCGGATGATGGCGGCCATGTGGGGATTCGCTCCCTCGCCCTCGAAATTCGACTCCGCCCAACGAATGGCCGCATCGGGATCATTGGTGGCCCAGGTGGAGAGAATCGTATTGGTGGCAAACCGATTGCCCGTATTTGCCTTGGCGTAAGTGAGCGCGGAAAGCGGGTCGGCCTGGGCCCAGGCGGCGAGCAGCATCGAGTATTCCCCGAAGCGGTTTTCGGTCATGCCGAGGCTCCGGAAGGTGGCGACCGCATCCTCGAAGTCATTCGGGCCCAACTGATCGATGAATGCCAGCAGGGCGCGGCTGCGATCGAGCGGGTTTTCCCCTCGGATGATGGCCGTGAGATTTTCCCGGCGTGCCTCGGCGGTGGTCGCGGAATTTTCACTCCGCTCGCTGCGGCGAGCCTTGCGGGTGGCGGCGGCGTCCTGACGGCTGGAAGCCTCGGCAGCGAGACGTGACGAACGGCTCGATGAAGCGGATCGGGACTCCGCCGATGATTCCTCCGACGGGGCGGGCGATGAAATGCGGCCAGCGGTGAAACCAACCGCTCCGACAAGAACAACGGCGGCGAGGGTAGTGGTGGTGGTGAGTTTCATGGGTTGATCGATTCAGTTTGCCATCATCAAGACAGTGGCGGGCAACGCAAAGGCGAGCCAACATACGTCAGGACAGCGTCACAGTCTCATGAAAATGTGAGAAATTCCACCAAGGTGACGGCCATCCTGAAGGGAGTTCATGCACTGATGGGCGCCATGCGGGCATTTTCCAACATTTCCGGCACAGGGCTGGCAGGGATCTTGTCGCGTCCCTTGGTGGCCCCAGCGGCTGCCGGCGTGATGCGCATGCGGATCCAGCCCGTGGCAGCCGGGTCTTCGAGGCTGAGGCCGAGACGCCTGGGAGCGGTCTTGCCGGGGTTTGGCAATTGCTGCACCTGCCACTTGCCTGAGGCGGAGAAGGTCACGTTCACTTCGAGCGTCGCGCCATGGCCGGCATCGATGAGGAACTCGGCCTTGGTCTTGTCGGCATTCACGAGGAACCAATCCCCCATTCCCATCAGGGCGGTGGAGAAACTTGCCGGACTACCAAACTCGAAGCGGTCCTCGATGTTCAGCGCTCCATTTCCTTCGCGTTGATAGTTCCAGGTGCGATCGAGTTTTTTCAGCCCGACCCCTGGGTAGGCGGATGAGAGGTCCATCACCACCTCGTCCGCAGCGGCGGTGAAAGTGGTGGAAACAACCTTGCCGGTGCTGCCGGCTCCCGCAACCTGGAGGCTGCCTGCCACGACTGGCACCGCGTGGCCGAAAGAACCCATGATGGGCTGGCGGTAGCGGTCCTTGCTGAAGGTGCGGGCGTTGTAAACCATGGCTCCCGGATCGGCAATCACCGGGCGGCCTTGCCAGGTGATGACCGTGCTGCCGACGTCGTTGTGATTGTGGTGTTCCGCATTGTTGCCGCCTTTCCATGCGGCGGCGAGACCGCCGGGTTGGGAGGGCCGCACCACGCAGACGCCGCTGTGGGGAAACCATGAGCGCAGGGGCAGCGGCGGGCGCGCCGTACTGCCGATAGCCCCCGTTTCGCGGCGGACGGCGAGCTCGGCGAGAGTCATGTATATCAAAGTGCCACCGAGCAAGGGATCGGCCGCACTGCCGCTGATGGGTTTGCCATCGAGACGCCATTGGAGGAGCTGCACCAACGATGGATCCGGAGCCGCATTCAAGCCGCAATCCGCGAATGCCGGATAGACCGCATCCGCCATTTCCAGATTCATGGGTGCGGCGGCGATCACTCTAACAGCAGCGGGCTTGAACAAATCCACCGTTCCCTTGCTGTGGCTGCGGACGATTTCACCGAGATGGGTGAAGTGTCCGAATCCATAACTCCAATAACCGACTCCCTCGCTGCAATAACCATCCTTACCGAAGCCGGATAGGAACAAAGCCATGTTTGCCTCCGCCCAGGCGATCGCTTTGGCCCGCACCTCGGGGGATGTTTCGGTGACCAGAATGGCACCTACGGCACCTGTCGTACAAACCGCGTTCCAGTTGTGATTGCAGCGTGCCCACCAATGGCTCTTGATGACATCTTCGGGAGCGCTGCCATCGATGGTTCTCAACACCGGACCCGTGAGACGTTTGGAAACATTCTCCCGCATCAAGGCGATTGTTTCCGGAGCCAGCCGGTCTTCCAGCAACCATGCGGCGAGGGCCATCTGGTATCCATTCATCGCCACTCCGAGATCGACGAACGGATTTCCACCTTTGAAGACCCGGGCATCCGGATCGTGGGCGGGCAGGACCCAGGAGGGATCTCCGCAGAGGCTTTTCACCGTCTCTTCGATGGCGGGAATGAAGCGGGCTTTGCCTTCGAGGCACTCGCCGATGACCAGATCCTTCAATCGCCCCCATCTCTGGGAATTGATCGCCTGATAGCGGGTGCGATTGCCGTTGGTGGTGAAGTCGAGATAACGATCCGCATCGAAGGGCGGCATCGGGGTCTTGAGGGATTTTTCAGCCACGCGGATGGCCGCGGTAGATTCGGGAGCCTTGGCCATGGCATCCCACCAAGCGCGGTCTGATGCCGGGCGGCCCGGACCCTCAGGTTGTTGCGGCCATGACACTGCCTCTGCTGCTGGGACGGCCGACAAACATGCACCCCACACCAAGCAACACATCATGGCCGCTGTTTTCATGGCCATCCATACGACCCGCTCCGGCCTGCTGCATTCAGCTGTTAGATAAAGGCAGGACCCTCATGGCCCGGCCTTGGGAGCCTCCGGCGTGCGGAAGCGAGGGAGGTTGCTCAGCGCGCGGAGGTCGAGGCCTTTTTCGCCGGCCATGGATTGGAGATCACGCACACCGCCCTCAATGTCGCCGAGACGGATCTTGGCTTCGGCGAGTTCGCTGAAAAACAAGGGGCCGCGCTTGGTTTCCGCCCTTTTCGCCAAGGCCTCATGATACTCCGCGGTCTTGGGAGGCATTTCGCCTGCCCACACCGGAACCAAGCTCAGAATCGCCCATAAACCCAATCGTTTCATGGCACATTTTCTAAAGAGTCCAAAACCAAACATCACGCGAATTTTGCATGAACCCCCGCCATCCCCACCGAGGCCATCGAATCCATTGAGACAATCGTTCTTTTGGCGGTCGTTCCAAATTCGCTCCCAAATTGCCCCTTGCCCCAGCAGGCACGAAAAAGATTGTTGATGCCTGTTCTCATGTCTTTGCCGAGGCAGATCTTTATATATCCTGGCACCTGCCATCAACGGATGAATCGTTTGAAGTGGCCAGCGATTCCGAACGATAAAGTCTGTTGCCGATGCATTTGAAGGCGAGAACTTCCAGATCGATGCACTGTTTGACGGACTTCAATGAAGTTGACGCCATCGTGCCCGATCCAGCATATCTTTGACCGCACACGGTGTCAGCGTTAGGGATCGTCCCTTCGCGCATGGGAATGCAATCGGTGACGAGCTTTATGACAAATCCATGACAACCGGGAAACGAATCCTGCCACATTCCAACTCCATGTTGGCTGCGCGTTCTCCTCGGCTGAGATTTTTATGTCACTCGCTGTGGGTGGTGCTGCCGTTTCTGGCCTTGATGGGATTGGCGTGGAGCGCCTGGCGGGCGGATGCGTCCACCCGCCGCAGCCGGCTCTTGGAAGCGGCCGATGGGTTTTCGGAAAACGCCCTGAAAGCCATTGCAACGAATCTCGGGCCTTGGACAAGCATCCCGAAAACGGATCGGACCAGCCTGCCGCCGCTCCCTGATCAGGACTTGGCAGCGATGGAGGCGAGAAAACGCTACGATGCCGGCGATTTCGAGGGCGTCCTTGGTAGTCCCGAATCGCTGCGATCCGCGGCCGGGCTGCCCCTGCAATCGTTGGCTGCCATCCGATTGATGCGGACCGAGACGGATCCTGCGCGCTTGACCGAGCTTTCGCAAGTCTTCACCGACTCCATGGATTTTTCCGCCCCGCCCTTTCTTGAGGAAGCGGAAAAACGTTTCCAGCAATTGGAAATCCCGTTGCCTCCCGCTTTGGGCGACTGGCGGAACAGATGGCAACGCGCCGAAGCGGAAGCTGCACTCGCGGAGGGCTTGGATGAAAAAATTTCCCCGACATGGAAACATCATCAAGGCACCGATTACCTGATCGAAGTCCAATCCGAATCCGGCCAGTGGAGGGTCACCACAGCGAACGAGGTTCTCGCCATCGCCGCCCCCATCCATCAGGGCGCCAAAAGCAACTTGGCGGAGGGTTTGAACCTTCATCTCCAAGTCGCCGGGAGGTCTGTCGCCGGAGCCCCCGGACTGATCAGCTTCGCTAGGAAAGAGGACTCAGGATGGCAAAGCGACGTCGTGTTGGCAGACGAAGCCGCCTACCTCCGCAGCGATCGCAAGACCCGCAATTTCATGACTGCGGTCATTGTCATCGCCGCGCTTGCCCTCATCACAGGACTGGTGCTCGGCGGTCGTGCCTATGTGCGCGCCGTGGAGCTTGCACATCAACAGTCCGAATTCATGGCTGCGATTTCCCACGAAATGCGCACGCCCATTGCTGCCGTGGGACTTCTGGCGGAAAATCTCGCCTCGGGTGTGGCGGACCGTTGCGGCCAGCGTGAGGAGCATACGAAATTGATTCGCGAGGAATGTTCACGGCTTGGAAGTCTTGTGGACAACGTGCTCGCCTTCACCCGCCGCCAGAAACCGGAGCACTTGGAAGCCTTCGAGGTTGCTGCCATGATCGAAGATCTATCAGCATTACTTCAACCCATCGCACAGCGCAAGGAGATCGAACTGGAGTTATGCATATCTCCATTTCCATCGCCGCCTCATGGAGATGTTCCGGCCCTGCGCCGGGCGGTTCTCAACCTGCTGGACAACGCGGTGAAACACACACCGTCCGGCGGGAAAGTGCTTTGCAGGGCATTTCCCGGCGCGGATCAGAACTGGAAACTGGAAATCAGCGATACCGGCCCCGGCATTCCCTTGGTGGAACGGAAACGGATTTTCGAAGCCTTCTATCGGATCGGCGATGAACTCCGCCGCAGCACGCCCGGCACGGGCCTCGGGCTTGCCTTGGTCAAGCGCACTGTCGAGGCTCACGGCGGCAGCATCGAGGTAAAGGATGCTCCGGGCGGCGGCGCTTGTTTTGTTTTCACCCTGCCACTTCAACCCACCCTGAAATGAAACTGCTGTTGATTGAAGACGAGGCCTCCCTCCGTGCCGCCCTTTTGCCTATGCTCGAAGATGCGGGATACCGTGTGCATGCCGCGGCAGATGGCAGCCGTGGCCTCGAACTCGCCCTCACGGGAAAACATGATATTATTCTGTTAGATATCATGTTGCCTGGCATCGACGGATTCGCCATTTGCCGGGAAATCCGCAAACGCGGGCTCAACCTGCCCATCCTCATGCTCACCGCCCGTGGCACCGTGGACGATCGCATCCGCGGACTGGATGGCGGGGCGGATGATTATCTGGTGAAACCCTTCAGCGGGACCGAATTGTTAGCCCGCATCCGCGCCTTGCTGCGCCGCAGTGCTCCCGCATCCAAGCCGCCGGACGCCCTCCGGTTCGGCGATGTGGAAATCGATTTCCAGAAACTCACCTGTCACCGCGGCGAGGATCTCATTTCCCTGACAGCGCGCGAATTCCGCATGCTCGAAGTGCTGGCCGCGGCGCAGGGACGACCGGTGAGCCGCGACGAGTTTCTTGACAAGGCATGGGAATACAATGCCTTCCCCACAACCCGCACCGTGGACAACCAGATTCTCGCCCTCCGCCAGAAGCTGGAAGCCGATCCCGCGAAGCCGATTCATCTCGTCACCGTTCACGGAATCGGCTACCGGTTGGTGAAATCATGACATAAGTCTGACAATCGCGACTTCCGTTTCATGCACACTCCCGCCATGTCCCCACATTTAATATGGATTATCGCCCTGGGTATATCACCCTTGCATGGGGCAGATTCCCCACCCGAGAACCTGCTGCGCCAGGGCTTGTTTGAAGAGGAGGCCAACCAAAACCTCGATAAAGCCGCCGAACACTACCGCGCGGTGATCGCCGCACATGACAAACAGCGGGCGCTTGCCGCCTCCGCCAGCTTCCGGCTGGGAGAGATCGCGCGGAAGAAAAACGACAAGGAAGGAGCCGCCGCCGCTTTCCGCATCGTGGCGGAACGTTTCCCGGAGCAAGCCGAGCTCGCACGACTCAGCCGCGAGAATCTAACCGCTCTTGGTGTCGCTCCAAACGCGCCCGCCATCACCACCGAGGAGGAAGCCCAACCCGGTCCATTTGATCCTGAATTCGCCGAATTCAACGAAATCACCCGCCTCAAGGAACTCGCCCGCAACAGCCCTGACCTCATCGATGGCCCGAATGAAGAAGGTTGGCGACCCTTGCATCTGGCAGCCAAAAACGGTTGGACGAAGGTAGCCACGTATTTGTTGGCCAACAAGGCTGATCCCAACAGCCGGACGACTCTGGAACAATTCGCGCCTCTGCACCTCGCTGCCATCTATGGACATCTGGGTATCATCAAGTCTCTGGTCACGGAAAGCGCGGACCTCAATGCCACACTGGAGATGGATGTAGGTCACATCAAGTCCATGCCTGTAAGGGAGGAAGCGGCAGTCGAATTGGAGGGCAAGTTGTCGGCTTTGGATCTCGCATTGATCTATGATCGCAGGGAAATCTTCCGGTCACTCATCGCTGCAGGTGCCGATCTGAAGCACCGGGGGCCAATTGCCGACTCAAAAGTGGCGACTGGCGTGGCGGAGTCGCTTTTCAGGGCAAGAGGAAACTTTGATGAAAACATCGCGCTTCCTTCCCTGCACCTCGCGATCCTGCTGAAACGCAACGAAAGCGCGAAAGAACTGCTCAAGGCGGGAGGTCTTCCCAAAACAATAGGCGATGACAAGACGCCGACTCCATTGCATTTGGCAGTCCTTCACAATCCGGACATGGTCGCGCCCTTGCTCCAGGCAAAAGCCGATCCCAAGCTCGGCATGTCCGGCTTGCAACTCACGCCGCTCCATGAGGCCGCCAACCTGGGAAACACAGCCATTACCAAACTTCTCATCGACGCTGGAGCGGATATCAAAGCCAAAGATCTCGCAGGCCGGACTACCTTGCACTATGCCGCCAGCGCGGAAATGGTGGAACAATTGGTCTCCCTGGGAGCCGATCCGAATGCCAAAGACACCAGCGGGCTGACACCTCTAGATGCCTTGGCGCGCAGAAATTCCGAGGTTATGGAGGCCCTCATGCAGCACGGAGCTATGATTGACGATCCGAAGGCCCTACTTGAACGGACTGATCGATCTACTTTGGCATTCGTCCGCGAGAGGATTGCTTATCCCCGATTGCATTCACCGGATTCGATTCTCTTGTCATTTGATTGGGGGACCGGTTTTGGCGGTTTGAACTCCATCATCACCCTGGAAACGCGACCCGCCCCCGGCAGCCCTCCGCCATCTCTAGCGGAAGCCTTACTGACAAAGATCGACCGCTATAGAGGTTCATCCAGATATCTTTCCCATCTACGTATCCTTCGCCGCATGGAAAACGGCAATTTCAAAGCAGTTTTGGATTGGGATCGACGCGTCCAACAAAAGGCACCCACGCCATGGCCAGCTCTCGAATGGGGGGATATCGTGGAATGGAATCGTGCTGAAGATGACAATAACCAACAGATTCCCAGCGATCTTTTCGAAAAGACAGCACCGAGAACTGTGCGGATCCAGATCGAGAGTAATGTGAAAACCAGATCATTTCCCGAAGACTCGGATCAAATCTGGCTCAAGGGCTCTTTCAAACTGCTCGATCAGATCGAAGCAAATCTTGTGGATCGCCAACATATCTCCATCGTCCGGGTCGGAGTGGAAAAACCAATTGAGATCAATCTATCAGAACAAGACTCGCGCGGATTCCGCTTGATCGATGGCGATGTCATTCATCTCAGACTCTCGGATGCATTCTGGGCGACTGTTTCCAAAGATTCCATCACTGTGATCAAACCGACTTCTGAGACAACCGTCTTGAATCCGGGTTCCTTGGTGTCGATTCTTTCACTCCATTCTAACCGAACTCGTGTGGACTGGCGGAACATCCGTGTCCTGAGTCGCGAGGATGAAACCCGTTCAAAAAACATCGATATGGTCGAGTGGGTCCGTTCCCTTCCTCCTCGCGAAAAGTGGAACAAAGAGGAAATCACCGCCAAGGATCTGAAGTTGGAAGGCGGGCAGGTACTGATGATTCCCTCTTTGGAAAATGCAGACGAAGCTTCCAAAAAAGTGGAATCTGAAATCTCCGCTCAAATAGCGGAGCTCGGCAAGTTTCTCCGATCTTCCGCCAAATAATGTCCTCCGGCCTGCGGGCCGCCGCGCTTCGGGCTTGATCTTGGGGGTTGGCGGGCTTCTCATTCCTTGCCAAAATCCATCACACCCATGAAACTCGAAACCCTCTGCCTGCACGCCGGATATTCATCGGATCCCACCACCCATGCCTGCGCGGTGCCGGTGTATCGGACCGCCTCGTATGTCTTCGACAGCACGGAACACGCGGCCAATCTTTTCGCGCTCAGGGAATTGGGAAACATCTACACCCGCTTGATGAACCCCACCCACGACGTGCTGGAGCAACGCGTCGCCGCCCTCGAGGGCGGTGCTGCCGGATTGGCCATCTCCTCGGGCACTTCGGCGATTTTCTACTCGATCATCAATCTCGCTCAAGCCGGAGACAACATCGTTTCCGCCCGCAATCTCTACGGTGGCACTTACACGCAATTCAAAGACATCCTGCCCGCGCTTGGAATCGAGGTGCGCTTCGTGGATTCGAACAATCCGGAAAACTTCGCCGCCGCTGCGGATGAAAAAACCCGCGCGTTTTTCTGCGAATCCGTTTCCAATCCTGCGTTGGAAATTTCCGATCTCGAGGCCATTTCCAAGATCGCCCACGGACTTGGCCTGCCGCTCATCGTCGATTCCACCTTCTCCACGCCCTACCTCACCCGGCCGATCGATTTCGGGGCGGACATCGTGGTTCATTCACTCACCAAATGGCTCGGCGGCCATGGCGCGGGCATTGGTGGCATCGTGATCGATTCCGGGAAATTCAACTGGGCTGGCGGCAAACATCCGCTCTTCGACACACCGGACAACTCGTATCACGGACTCCGCTGGGGTCACGACCTGCCTGCGCCACTCGCGCCTCTCGCCTACATTCTGCGCATGCGCACCGGCCCGCTGCGCAACCTCGGGGCCTGCCTCTCGCCCGACAACGCATGGATCGCCCTCCAAGGCATCGAAACCCTGCCGCTGCGCATGGAGCGGCATTGTGAAAACGCTCTCGCCGCCGCCAAACACCTGCAAGCCCACCCGGCCGTCGAGTGGGTGCGGCACCCCAGCCTGCCCGGTGACCCACAGGGCGCCCTCAATGGCAAATACCTCCACGGCAAAGGCGGCTCGATGGTCATCTTCGGCATCAAGGGCGGCGCAAAGGCAGGCGCGAAGTTCATCGATTCGCTCAAACTCTTCAAACACCTCGCCAACGTCGGCGATGCCAAATCGCTCGCCATCCATCCCGCCACCACCACCCACTCGCAACTCAACGAGGAGCAGCAACGCAGCGCCGGCATTCCTCCGGAGCTGATCCGCTTGTCCATCGGCATCGAGCATATTGATGACATCGTGGCGGATCTGGACCAGGCATTGGCAGCGGCCGCTCTATGAGATTTCTTGTTAGATTGATCTGACTGATCCGACGGATCGCATAATATTCCACCATGAAAGAGACCATTTTCGCCAAGATCGAAGCCGCCACTTCCGCGCTCAAAACCAAAGCGCCGTTGCCGGAATATGATGTCACCCTCACCCACTCCGCACCACGGTTGCAGGGGACGGATTTGTGGGAAATCTTTTCCCGCAACTTCAAGGGCGTGAATGGCAAGCCGATGTCTTCGGTGAACGAACTCGCCGAGTTTCTCAAAACCACCGGCCAGTTGCATGGTTATTGCGATCCCGCCTTGTTCGACACTATCGGCGCACCACTTGCTGCCGCAGGGCTAACAGTGGAGACGGTTTATGATCGCAACCGTTATGATGATTATCAATTCGGCATCACTCGCGCCACCGGAGCCATCGCCGAGTCCGGCACGGTCATCATCGACGATTTCCGCACTTCCCATCGCCTCGCCGCGCTTTCGCCGTGGGTGCATGTGGCAGTCCTGGAGCGCAGTGAAATCCATCGCACCATATCCGACGCCATCGCCAACTTCGGCGACAGCCCCAACATCATCTGGTGCACCGGCCCCTCCAAAACCGCCGACGTCGAAGGCATCCTCATCGAAGGCGTCCACGGCCCCGGAGAACAAATCGCGTTGATGATATGAAAAACGTAGTCATGGACTTCAGCCCGTGACGACTGCTTCAAATTTTGTCGGGACTGAAGTCCTCGACTACGATTTTCCGAACATGAACTCGCGATGGCTCCATCTCGTCGCAACTACCACACTCATATTGGGAGCGCTGGGTGGGTTCCACGCGCCGGGGAATGACAGGCTCGGCAGGGTGGGGGTGTAGAGGGTGACCATGCGGAAACCCTCATTCATCACGGAAGCGGAGGCCATGAAGGAGGACTTCAAGGGACGGACGAATTTCCGGATGTGCCGACCGGAAATTACGAATGCGAAGGATCTTCAAATTTGCCGGGCGGTGCTGCCGCCGGGGTCGGATAACCGCAATAGATGAAATGCGGGCAGCGTCTATCGATTTCCATGAGGTCGAACGAGCTGCGCATGACTGTCGGACGTAGGACCGGGATCAAGCGGGGGGGCGGGCGGTTTCCATAAGGTCGCAGAGGTCGTGCAGGGCTGCCTCTGATTGCACGCGGACGAGCAGGTGGCTGGAGCCCTCGCCATCGTATTCCGTGGCAACGAGGAGGTGCGAGTCCTGCCGGTGTGCGTCCCACGAATCGCTGGGGCCGCAGGGATGCCAGCCGTTTTGGAGCAAGTTGCCGAGCAATGCTTCGCGGGAAATTCCGGCAAGGGCGAACTCGCGGGCGGGCGCTTCATTTGCCACCGGGGTGCTGGTTTCCACATTGTGGCAGCAGAGGATGATGCGGCGGCTGCGGTGCCAGGCGCGGATTCGCGGGATGAGATTCCGAACCCACCAATGGGCGCTGCGCGCGTGCCAGCGATCAAAGGGAGCGGCGATCCCTCGAAGCGGGAGCATGCGGTTGATGACCGATTGGTAACCGGCCCTGCCCATGTGGCCGTGGTAGATAATGGACCCGGCCATCACCCGCACGGCCCCGCCGCCATAGACGAATCCCTCCCAGCGGGCACCGCCGCGTTTGGAAAATTTCCCGGGATGTTTGGCGATGAGCAAACGCTCCGCAGCACCGTAACCGCGTTGCTGACGCAAAAATGCCAGGATGGATGGCCGCCGCCAGTGCCAGACAAAGGCCCCGGGGGCGAAACCAAGAACATGTCCCGCTTCCCGCAGCCGCCAGCAGAAGTCCACGTCGTCGCCCGCCGTGCGGAATGCCGGATCGAAGCCTCCGATCGACTCAAACGCAGCCCGCGTGACGGCGAGATTGCAGCCCGGGAGGTGTTCGGCTTCCTCGTCATCGATCATCACATGGCTGGGCGCGCCCGGAGCCGCGCAGACGACCGCCTCCTCCCAGGAACGCGGGGCCGGAGGCAAATTCGGCCCACCCACGGCGGCGTAGCGCCCGGTCCGGAAAAGCCGCCACAGCCGCAATAACCACTCGTGGTCCGGCTCGCAATCATCGTCCGTGAACGCAAAAATTTCACCCCGCGCCGCAGAGGCACCGGCATTGCGCGCCGCACTTAGTCCGCATGCGGCCAATTCCAGCAGGCGCACTTCGGGAAATTCCGTCGCCACATAAGTCCCGGTGCCATCGTCCGAGCCATCGTCCACCACGATGATTTCATGGTTTGCGCCATCGAGATTCCTCGCGGCCCGCAAGCAACGCCCGATTCTGGAGCGGCCATTGCGGGTGCAGATGATCACCGAAAACGATGGAGAATCCACCACGGCCTGAGGCTCCGGGCGGCCCAGCGCGGCGAGCGCGGGTTTGTCATTTCCTTGGCGGTCGATCAGGCCGAAATCCCAATCCAGCACCTCGGCCCCGGCATTCCACCAGCGGTCGGACCACGCATAGATCGTCGTCCCGGCGGTTTCCTCCTCGCGGGAAATGGCCACCGCCCACTGCAACACCTCGGCCTGCCGGGCGGGGCCGTTGCGACGGGAATCGAGGCCAAATTCCGAGATGACCAGCGGTCGGTCGCCCGCGATGTGATGCAGGCGTTTGAGATAACTCCGGAAGGCGGACGGATCTTCGAGATAGACGTTGAATGCGGTGAAATCGGCATTTTCCGGTTCGAGGTATTCGGTGCTTGGGTAGTTCGAATAGGCGAAGAGCAAGTGGGGGGCCGTTTCCCGGGCGAGGGCGATCAATTCCTCGATGGCAAGGCGCACGCGCAGCGGCCCCATCCAGCGCACCAAATCCGCCGGAATCTCGTTGGCCACATAACAACCGACCAGCGCCGGATGCCCGGCCGTCTCGCGCAGCTCCTGCACCAGATTCACGCGCGCGGCGGAAAACAGGGCAGGTCGGTTCAAAAAATCGGCGTTTTGCCCCCATTTCAAGCCGCCAAACACCGCCAATCCATGCGCCGCTGCCGCATCCAGAAGGCGTTTGTCCGGCATCTCGTAAAGCCGGATTGCATGGAAACCTGCCGCCACAATCCGTTGGAAATCCGTGTCAAACGACTTCGGCCACCCACCTGGAAAGGGGCCGTAGGTCACTGCCATCAGGTGCACGCGAGCGGTCCCGATGCGGAAGAATTTCCCATCGATGCCCCATCTCGCCAACCGGTTAGCACCCGTCACGGGCCGATGCTAATGCCCGCGACCCGATTTCCCAAACTCAAATCCGCGCATTGCCAAGGCCTGCGAATTCGCCCATGGTGCACCGGAGATCGATGCCCTGACATCATCCTTGATTTCCATGAATCCTCCCCTTCGCCTTGCCATCCTCGGTTGTGGTTCCCGTGGCCGCACTTATGCACGTCTTGCGGCAAGCATGGCGGGACGTTATCGGATCACCGCTGCTGCGGATCTTGTGGACGGCCGTTGCCAGCAAGTCGCCGCGCTCGCCGCGCCCGGGGAAATCCGCACTTTCGGGGACGCCCAATCGTTTTTCGAGGCAGGAAAACTGGCGGACGTGGTCATCATCGCCACCCAGGATGCGGATCATTTCGAGCACGCCAGCGCCGCGCTCCATCTGGGATATGACATCCTGTTGGAGAAACCGGCGGCCGAGTCGATCGAGCGTTGCGAGGCACTCGACGCCCTTGCCCGCCAGCTTGGTCGCCGCATCGCACTGTGTTTCGTGCTGCGATACACGCCATTTTACTCGAAGGTCAAATCGATCATCGAGGAAGGCCGGCTCGGCAGAATCATCACCATCCGCGCCAGCGAGGGCGTGGAACCCTTCCACCAGGCGCATTCATTTGTGCGCGGGCATTGGTCCAACACGGCTACCTCCACCCCGATGATTGTTGCCAAGTGCTCGCACGATGCGGATTTGCTCTGTTGGTTGTCCGGCTCTACTCCAAGAACAGTCCACAGCCTTGGAGGACTGGAGTGGTTTCACGAAGCCAATGCGCCAGAGGCAGCACCCGCCCGCTGTACCGATGGCTGCCCGGCCCAGGCGGATTGCACTTACGACGCCCACCGCTACCTCGGCGACAAACGCTCGTGGCTCCGCATGGTGATGGACGATTCGGAAAATGCCGATGACGCGCGCATCCTCGAGTTTCTTAAAACCTCCAGTTGGGGCCGCTGCGTCTATCGTTGCGACAACGATGCCGTCGATCACCAGGTCCTCAGCACCCGCATGGAAAACGGAGTCACCGCGACCCTCACCATGACTGCCTTTGATTGCGGTCGCTCCATCGACATCCACGGCACCCGTGCCTCTTTGCGAGGCGGCACCCCGTATCAGGAAGCGGGCACGCCGGAGTTGTGGCTGCGCGATCACCGCAGCGGGCGGGTGGAGAGCATCGAGATCCCCGCGCCCGACCAAAACGGCTATTCCGGACACGGTGGTGGCGATTACGGACTCATGGATGCACTCGACAGCCTGTTTTCCGGCCCGAATGCCTTGCCACCCGGCCTCGACGGCTTGCACGGCCACCGCCTTGCCTTCCAAGCCGAGATCGCACGTCAGCGACAACCGGTCACCGCATGAATGCCTGCTGCCGGAACATCGGCAGCATCTCCAAAAATACCGGGCACAGCCCCGCACTCGCTGTGGCCAAGGTGGGTGCCCTGTTTTCCGTCAATCGGCAAGCGGGCCTTCTGGTTCGGTTTCGCTCTTCCTTTCGCTCGGAATCGTCCCGGCATCCGGTTCGGCGAAGGGATTGCGTTTCCCTAACACCACGAGATGAGTGGAATAGGCTTCCTCTATCTTCGGCTCGCCGCTGCGGGAGAAGCGGAGGCGGTGGCCTTTGTGCTGATAGACGGTGATGGATGGCTTGAGATTGAGGTCGTGGGCGTGGAAGCGGAGCAGTCGCAGGATGCGGCCGGCCTTGGTGAGATTGCAGCGGATCACGCGTTCGAGAACGGGAATCTGCCCGCGCTTCCAGCGTTCGAGATCCGCAGCGGGAAGCAGGTTCATTTCCACAAAGAGCCCGGCGGGCGCAACGAAGCGTTGGCGTGCAAGGATGCGCGAAACGGCAGCCACGATCTTCGGGTATTCCTTGAACTCGAGGTAGTTGGCAACGGTGGGCTTGGATGCGTGGGACATGGGTGGAATCTGCAAGGCAGGTCGTGGAAGTGTCATATCAGGAAGGAAACTTCGGATTCAAGCGTTTGTCTGTGGCACTGATGAAATCGAAGTTGTCCGATATGCTTTTTGGTGCCGTTCACGTGCCAAAGGTTTCATGATTTCGCTTGCGCATCGGCCCAAACCGCCACCACCCGCCCCATCACTCCGATTTCCTCGGATTCCGGCATTGGCATTGCAGTATTCTTGTCGTCCTCCCCAGGTTGATCGTCGTGTCAATGCTTTCGAAAAAAGCGCTTTCCATTATGACGACGTTTTGGTTGAAGGTCTTTTCTCAAAACTCACGAAATGATGACGCTATCCAATACTTCATTCCAAATTGTTTCGCTGGCTCTGCTCGCTGCCACACTTGTATGCGCTCAAGACGGTCCCAACGGCTCGACCATGCCGAAAGCAGGGCCGCATGTGGAGGTGGCCACCGCCAGAAACAAGCTGCGGGATGACATGCCAAAACAGATCGCCGAATTCATGAAGCTACACAATGACGCGCGTGCGGAGGTTGGTGTGCCTCCTTTGGTCTGGGATGATCAGATCGCTGCTTATGCGCAGGAGTGGGCGGATACCATCGCTGCACGGGATGCGATGGAGCACCGGCCGAACGGCAAATATGGCGAGAATCTGGCCGGATACCTTCCCCAGTATGGCGAACGGCCCGTGCATGGTGCCAAGATGTGGTATGACGAGATCAAGGACTACCGCGGTGAGAAAATCGAAGGGCAGAACTATCAAAAGTTCGGTCACTACACCCAGATGGTCTGGCGCAAGAGCACCCGCGTGGGGTTTGGCGTGGCGATGACGCCCAAGGGCATGGTCATGCTCTGCGCCAACTACGCGGAAGCTGGCAACATGATCGGCGAACATCCTTACCAGATCGAAGGTCAGCCTGCGGTGGCGATACCGGCGGCCAAGCCAAAAATGGATCAATACGGCAACATCATTCCGGATGGCCCGCCTCCTGCCGGATTGGAAAAACCTATCGACATGCCTGCCGAAGGAAATGCCGGCAGCGACGCTGCGCCTGCTGATCAGGAGGCTGCGCAAACCTTCATCCAGACACTCAATGAGCTCCGTCAGAAACGTGGCCTGCCTGCCCAGCGCCTTGATCCCCAGATCGTGCAGAGTGCGCAGTGGCTGGCGGATCACATGGCACGCTTCGACGTCATGGACCATGACGCGATGCTCATCGGCGGACCTCAGTTTGCCAGCATGCGGGATCTCGGCGATCGTTTGACCCATTTCGGCTTCACCAGCAGCGGGGCTGCAGAGGCCTGCGCCGAGGGTGATTCAAAGGACGTGCGCACTGCCACGCGAGATTTCACACTGGGCTGGGCAAACGGGAAGACTCACTATCGTCCGTTCCTCTCCAAAGACGGTCAGGTATTTGAGACCTGCGGCTACGGGATCGCTGCCTCAAAGAAGAATCCTGGCAAATTCTATGCCTGCGCTCTTTTTGCGAATCGTGATGGCACTGCTCCCGCACCTGCCGCAGCAGCGCCTGCCGGAGGTGGAGAGCCAATGCCCGGCGGCAAAGCGGACAAGGCGCTCGACGGGGCAAAACCTGCCGCGCCCGGCACCGCTGTCGGCGGCATGGCCTTGCAGTTTGCTCCAGGGTGGAAAACGGTCACCAAAAATGGCACAATCATCTCGGTGAATCCAGAAGGCAGCGCACGAGTCATCATTACTCCCGTTGCCGGCCCCAAAGACGCTCAAGACGGCCCTTGGGATGCCATTCAGGCGGACATGGCCGGCGTACTTGCCCCATACTTCCCGGGTCTCACGAACCTAAATGAAACCAACACCGAGCATGATGTCTTCCGTGATGGCGTGGGCCTGCGCGTCGTGACCTACACGGCCACATTCCAAGGCAAACCGGTGGACATCGTCGTGGATTTCGCACGCGAGAACAACGTCGATGGCGATCGCCTCGTGCTCATCATCCGCTGCTCGGAGCAGGGTGATGACAAGAACCAAGGTGCAGCGCAAAAAGCGGCTGAATCGCTGCGCTTGAAGAAGTAAGACCATCATCAAAGTCACAAACAGCCAGACTTTTTAACTGTTCACCCCCAAAGCAATTTCATAGCATCTCAAACGAAGATATCCTCTGAATGTGAAGTTTCTCCATCTCCTCGTTTCGTTCCTAATCCTGTGTTTTTGCAGTGCTTCCGCAAGCCCACCTAACATCCTTTTCGCGATTGCCGACGATTGGGGCGTCCATTCCGGAACCTATGGCACGAAATGGGTCAAGACCCCGAACGTGGACCGGGTCGCTCGCGATGGCATCCGCTTCGAGAACGCCTACACCCCGAACGCCAAGTGCACGCCGTCCCGCTCCTGCATTCTAACCGGCAGAAACTCCTGGCAGTTGATGGCGGCCGCCAATCACTGGTGCGAATTTCCCTTGGAGTTCAAATCGTGGGGTGAGGTTCTTGTCGAAAAGGGCTGGCAGGTCGGCCAGACCTGCAAAGGCTGGGCTCCCGGCATTTCAAAAAACGCGGATGGAAGCAATCGGCCGCTGATCGGCCAGACCTATAACCGACGCAAGGCGGTTCCCGCCACCACCGGTATTTCCGACATCGACTACGCCGCCAATTTCGATGACTTCCTCGATGCCGCACCGAAGGGAAAACCGTGGGCTTTCTGGTATGGAGCCGTGGAGCCCCATCGCGGCTACGAATTCGGCTCTGGCCTGAAAAAGGGCACTCATCAGCTAGGCGATATCGACCGTGTTCCCGCATTCTGGCCGGACAATGAAACCGTCCGCACCGACCTGCTGGACTACGGTTTCGAGATCGAGCACTTCGACCGCCACCTCGGTCGGATGCTGGCCTCACTGGAAAAACGCGGACTGTTGGACAACACCCTCGTCATTGTCACCTCTGACCACGGCATGCCGTTTCCCCGCGGCAAGGGCGGTGCTTACGAATATTCAAATCACGTGCCTTTCGTCGCGATGTGGAAAGGCGGGATTGTCGGTGGAGGCCGCAGCGTGGAGGACTTCGTCAGTTTCATCGACCTCGCGCCGACCATCATCGAGCTCGCCGGTCTCGAATGGAGCGAAGCCGGCATGCCCCCGTCCCCCGGCCGCAGCCTGACGCCGATCTTCAAGTCGGAGAAATCCGGCATCGTCGATCCCAGCCGCGACCATGTTCTCATCGGAATGGAACGCCACGATGTTGGGCGCCCTGATGATGTTGGCTATCCGATCCGAGGCATCGTGACCCGCGACTATCTTTATCTGAAAAACTACGAGCCGGACCGGTGGCCCGCGTGCAATCCCGAGACCGGTTACCTCAATGTCGATGGAGGCGCGACCAAGACCTTCATCCTCGAAGCGCGTCGCAGGGATTCCGCCGACGTTTTCTGGAAACTCTGTTTCGGGAAACGTCCCGCGGAAGAATTCTACGATCTCAAGACCGATCCTGATTGCGTGAAAAACCTCGCCGGCGATCCAGCCCTCGCTGCCAAGCGGGAATCCCTGGCTCAAAAGATGACCGCAAAGCTCAAGCAGCAACAGGATCCCCGCATGGAAGGCCACGGGGAGATTTTTGATCGCTATCCCTACGCCGATCCCAAAAGCGCCGAATTCCACGAGCGCTATCTGAAAGGCGAGAAACTGAATCACGGCTGGGTTTCGCCCGGCGATTTCGAAAAAGGCCCCATCGAAGACTGACCGAACACTCCACGACGTTCACCGCGAGGCCGCTGCGGGAAGTCTCCTTGGATTTCGATTTCATGTCGCCCCGCCGAGGGTGCCCTGACTTGCCAGGCAATGATTGCATTTCCCCCGCACCCGCGCCAAAGCAAGTCACAAATCTAACCGATTGGTATATAACTGCGGCGAAGCCAGCCAATGGACAGCCCCATGATCAAAGCGGCCCGTGACTCAAGGTTTGGACATCTCAGCGGCGGCGGCGCAGCAGGCCGAGGAAACCAACGCTGAGAAGAGCGACGGCAGACGGCACCGGTATAACCTTCAACGTGGTGAGCCCGGTGCCGGAGTCAAAGGAGGAACTGAGGATCCCTCCGGAGACCACTACGGGGACGGTGCCTACAATGAGGCCGCTTGAATGGTCGTAGATGCCTGTCAACGAGTTGTAGGTTCCCAAACCCACGAAAGTGGAACCGATGCCTGATTGAGTCATCGTGCCGCCATTGCCTGAGGTTCCGAAACCTGATGCTGCCGCGGTGATCCGCAGCATGGAACCTCCGCTGATGGTGAGGTTGCCCTTGCCGTTCCCCGCCTGATGCCCCAGCCGCATTGTGAATCCCTGGCTGTAGGTCAAATCGAGAGCACCACCTCCCAAGATCGAGAAGCCGGAGTCACCACCATTCGGACCGGTGTTCGTGGATACGAAAAAGCAGTCGCTGTCGGCCGTCGTGGTAATCCCACAGGCGATGTTCCAGATCACGGAAGAATTCTCGAAATAGTAGTCGTTGGAGGCGGCTCCGTCAGGGACGAGGTTAAGGTTGGAAGGAAAAAGGAATTTCCTGGCAATCCGTGACTCCAAATTTACGGACTTGGATCAGCCTGATTTCTTCCCTTGTAAAAACCATGATAGCTGGGAAGTGTCTCCCTCAGATACCAATGAAATATGATTTGATTCTTCCAGGAGGTGGACAGTGAGCACCGGTTTGATTGCCCTACTCGATGATATTAGCGTCCTGGTGAAGGTGGCTGCCAAATCGCTGGATGATGCCGGAGCACAGGCTGCCAAGGCCAGTGGCAAAGCCGCCGGGATTGTGATCGACGATGCCGCAGTGACGCCCCGCTATGTGGTGGGTCTGGCCGCAGATCGGGAGCTGCCGATCATCCGCAAGATCGCGACGGGCTCGCTGAAGAACAAGCTCCTTTTCTTGCTGCCGGGTGCTCTTTTGCTCAGTTTCCTCGCTCCTTGGTCGATCACTCCGCTGTTGATGGCAGGCGGTGCGTTTCTCTGTCTGGAGGGGTATCACAAGGTGATGGATTTCCTAAAACCGGGGGATGCCGGGTTAGAGAAAAACTCCACGCCAAATCTGCAGACAGCGGAGGAAATCGAAAACGAAAGAGTGTCGGGTGCGATTCGGACGGATTTCATTCTCTCAGCGGAGATTATGGCGATTACGCTGGATTCGGTGGCTGCGGCTCCCATTTGGTTGCAGGGTGTTGTCCTGGCAATGGTGGGAATTTCCATGACGCTTTTGGTTTACGGCGCGGTGGCGGTAATTGTGAAAGCAGACGATCTCGGCGTGGCGTTGGCGCAGTCGGCCAATCGAGTTTGCAATGTGCTGGGTCGGGGGATCGTCGTAGGCATGCCGTTTTTCCTCAAAGCGCTAACCATCGTGGGGATGGTGGCGATGCTCTGGGTGGGCGGCGGGATCATGATTCACGGGCTGCATCTGCTGGGAGTGCATGGCCCGGAGGAGATGGTGCAGCACGCGGCAAAAACGCTTGCGGCATCGGTGCCTGCAATGGGTGGATTGGTGAGTTGGTCCGTGGGGGCCAGCATCGCTGGTCTGGTCGGCCTGGTGATTGGCGCGGTGGTGGATCCACTGGCGCGGATTTCAATGGAGATGGTCAACCGGATTTCGCCATCACCGAGATCCGGGGGCAG
Organism: Luteolibacter sp.; assembly: GCA_040399845.1. Classification (GTDB taxonomy): domain Bacteria; phylum Verrucomicrobiota; class Verrucomicrobiia; order Verrucomicrobiales; family Akkermansiaceae; genus Luteolibacter. The sequence continues at coordinate 40,724 of JBBARN010000005.1, forward strand.
ATAACCGTCTTATTCACAGTTTATATCAACAACAGCAATGGCACCTTCACCCGCCAGAGGTCGCTTGCCCCGTTTGTGCAAGCGGTCGGCAGCCTGACTTCCGCCGATTTCAATCATGACGGCAAAGCCGACCTCGCCTTCATTGTCGTCAAACCATCCGATGGCCACATTTGCGGCGTGCTGAATAGCAATATCGGGGTCGTCTTCGGGAATGGGGACGGCACTTTCGGCACCGTCAGCGGTGGCGGGCTTACCACAGTTGTCGATCAGGCAACCATGAGCGGCATCACCTATTACCCAGCCACTACTCAACTGGACAGTTATATGTCTACCGATGCCAGGTGCCCTTGCCTCCTCCGGAAATGGTATCAAGGAATGGGAGGGCTTGGTCCGGCCAATCGCTCTTTCAACGGCCTTCACCCCAAAAGCACGTTTCTAACAATTGAGGCGATGGTTTTGGAGAGGCGAAACCATTTTTGGAAACTTGATCCTTGATGCGCTCGTAGCTTGTCACAAGAGCAGTTCGGGCTAGGCTTGCTCCATGCTCGAACCACAGTTTTATGCTCACAACGGTTCCACGGTGTTTGGGCAGCTCGACGCGAATTCCAGAGGATCACTGCAGGATTCAACTAATTTCATCGAACGATGGGAGTCCAAGCTGCTTGAGGCTGGATTGGCGGATTCAGGTTCCTCAAAATCATCCGATTTGCTCCGCATCCCCCACGTTCCTGGATTCGAATGCATCGGCTGGCTCGGTTCCGGGGCCTCGGGTGATGTCTGGTTGGCGGACGACTTGAAGGCGGACCGAAATGTCGCGCTCAAGATCATGCATCATCGTGGCATGCAAGGCGAGTCGAACGATTTGTTTCAGCGGGAGTTCCGCCTCCTGGCGAAAATGCGGCACCCCAATCTCGTCGTCCTCTATGGTGGGGCCGTCACATCGGATGGACGTCAAACTCTAGCGATGGAGTGGATCGACGGATTGCCGTTGGACGAGTGGCTGGACGTTCAGCCGGCCCTTTCGCTTGAGTGTAAAATGAGACTCTTTCGTGGCATCGTCGCGGGTGTGGCTTATTTGCACGACCACGGGGTGATTCATCGTGATCTGAAGCCTGCCAACGTGATCGTCGATGCAGTGGGTGTGCCGCGGATCGTGGATTTCGGTCTCGCCAGGCGTCTGCATCAAGAGGGCGCGGTTGAAAGTTCCGTAGGTGATCGCATCGGTGTAGCGGGAACACTGCATTTCATGGCCCCCGAACAGGCAGCGGACTCGGATGGGGCAGGGGCGATGCCGGTGGATGTGTTTGCGCTCGGCGTGATTCTTCACCGGATTCTCACAGGCAGCTGGTTGCGGCCACCGGACAAGACCCCGGCGGAAACACTCGCCCTTGTGCTGAATCCGCCACCCTTGCGTCTGCCGGAGTCCGCCCGCCGCCTGCCTCGCGATCTCCAGGCCATTCTGTGCCGCGCTCTCGCCACTGATCCAGCGCTACGATACCGGCACGCGAGAGATCTGGAATCAGACCTGCAGAACTTCACCGCCAAGCTTCCGGTTTCAGCAAGGCGCCACACACTCACTTATCTCACAATCACGCTTCTCCGTCGCCAGGCACGACGCTCGGCGCTTGCCGCCGCCTTGGTCATCGTGGGGCTCAGCGCCGGGGGAATGATCTATCAGCGGCACAGGGCGGTTGCTCTGAAAAACGAGGCGAATCTCCGGCACGCATACGCCCTTGCCTCATTCACCCTTGGCGAGCTCAGAAAGGAACTGAGAGGCGCGGCTCCCCAAATCGGCAGCGCGCTTCCCGATGCCGACGAATTTCCTCCAGACACACAGGTGCCCATTCTTCCCGTCAACCCAAGTGGGCAACTGGACCTTCGCTACATTCAAGCCCAACTCGCCGACCTCCGGTCTGCGATTTTGGAAGGCCGTTCCCAACACGCAAGCGCACTCACGTCCATCAGATCGGCGCTCGATCTTTATTGTGAACTCTCCCTTGAGTCGCCCGATGATCCCAAACGATTGCTCGACGCCGCCCGGACAAGACTTTGTTTCGCCCGCCTGATAAGCCGTATCGGGCGGGATCAGCTCGCCGGGGTCGAGTCGCAAAAAGCAATCGATCAGCTTGAGCGGCTTGCCGGGCTTCCAGGCGTTGTTTCCGCAGATTTGCTGCCTTTGCGGTGTGATGCCACGCGCCTTCTGGCGAGACAGATTCATCGTTCGGGGGAACGGGCTTCGGCTCAAGATTTGATTGTTGAGATGATTGAACTCAGCAAGAATTCGCCAGCAGTTTTGCAAGTGTGCCCTGAGGACGGAGTGTCGCCGAGACTTGCCATGGCAGCTGCAGACCTCGGAACGTATGCGGTTTTGGAAAACCCACACAGCGTCACCAACGCTAAGACGATGATCGGTGAAGTGATCGGAATTCTGAGAAGGGAATTCGACCGCAACCCGGATTCATTCTCCATTGCAAGCGGCATCGCCCGGTGCCTCCACGCCTTGGCGATGATCAACCTCCACTGCGGGCATCATGAGGAACTCAATGTGCTCTACAGCGAGGCTGCCGCCCTGTTGATCGACCGCCCTTCCGGAGCGAAGCATTTGTCATCCAGCTTGATTCTGGAGATTTCGAAGTCGGCCACCGAATGGGCCGGGAAGGTATTGAATGATCCCAATCCCTCCGTTCCGGAATCAGCAATCAAATCGGCGTTGAAGTTCTCAGCGCACCTGCGACGCAGCGGTTTCGAACAAGAGGCGGTTCTTTTCCAACGCGCGAGAATCTATTTGTATCAAAGTCAGTTGGCCTGTCGAACAGCGGACCGGGCGAAGGGCGCTCGTTTGATTTCAAAAGCACTGGAAATCCTACGCTACCGGAATTTCCTGCGGCGGGATGACACAGCAACTGTCTTGCTGACCGCACAGGTGATCTCTCAGGCCAAGAGACTGTCGGATCTGCCCGAGGCGAATTGGAATGACGGGAGCGAGAGGCAGTTCAAGAGAGTTTTGGCGGAAATTGATCGCATCAGAGACCAGTTCTCCCCGGATCAGCGGTTAGAGCTGGAATCCATCTCCGATACCGATTGATGCCACATCCAATTCCTCTCTACCTGTACTCCCGATAACATTTCAGTAATGTGACTCAAAGGTTGACATGCGTTCCCCGATTCGAGTGCGTTCGGAACATGTTATCCTCACGCCGCTGGCTCCAGCAATTAGCGTATATTTCTGCCGTTGCCCCTTTTCAGGCGGGTTCGCTGCTTGCGCAATTGGTTTCCTACGAAAGCTTTGAGAGTTACTCAGCTGGGATTCAATTGGAGAGCGGCGGTAATGGATCTGACGGAACCGGATTGAATGAAGGAGCCGGATGGGGTAGCGCTTACAATGTCAGCAACGCCATCAAGACACTCGTGAAAATCGAAGATCGCAGCACCAGCCCGGTCTATTACTCAGCGGGCGACATCACCATCGACGGAGGCTATCGCGCCCTGCGGTTTTACGATAACGCGATTGGCACCTATGCCGTCAGGCGGCGGCTTGGCACGACTTTCAGCGCGGTTGCTGGGGAGTCGCTCTGGTTCAGTTTCCTCTTCCGCACGGCCAGTGCGAGTCCGCTCGCGGATCAGGATTTTTTTCAATTGGGTTTCGATGACAATCCGAACGCGTCTTCCGGCATTCCACGGGTCAGCATCGGTGCGAACACCACGTCAGGCACTTTCCCCTCCGACTTCCGGTTCTTTGCCCGCAGCACCACAAGGACCAGCTCCAGTGCATTCAATGGCACGGGGACAATTGAGGCGGTCACCACCTACCTGCTGGTCGGATGCATCCAGCCAAACGCGGGGGTTTACGATACGGTCAGCCTCTTCGTTAATCCCACCAGCACCCAAACTCCTGGCGCTCCCTCGGCCACTATTCAGGAAGCATCCGGTCTGGCTACCTTAACCCAATTGTTCATCCGCACCGTTGGATTGGATACGGGGGATGCGTTTGTCGTCGATGAAATCCATGTGGCCCGGGACTACGGGAGCGTCGTCCAGTCGTTGACAAAAGCACTCCGCGTCAACGCCCGGCCCCTGACTGGCACCTATCCGGTGCTCCAATGGCCGGTCTCCATCAGCGGAATCGTTCTTGAAACCTCCCTTGGCATGCTGCCCGGCTCATGGGAGAACGTTCCCGGCCCCTTCATCCGATACGGAACCGACTACGAATTTCCCATCCCCATGGAACCTGGAAAAGAGCGTCAATTCTTCCGATTGAAGCGATTCTGAAAATTTTTCATTAAAGTTTGTCACACTGCTTCGCGGGTTGCGCATGTCATCGGTAGAACTTGTATGTCCATCCCCCCTGCCAGCAGCGGTTCCCCGAGTCCGCAGCCCTATCCAGCGCTTGCGGCCCGCGGGTCTGTTGCCGCTTGGCCGGAGACCGACCACTCGGTTCTGAGAAGCCTCCGCAACGGCACGCCTGCGGACCAGGAAAAGGCGCTGCAAGAGCTATTCCTCGCCTACTCGCAGCCCATCCAACGCTACATCCGTCACCATTGGCCGTTGCTCCCTCAAGAGGACATCGACGATATCACCTCGGAATTCACCACCGGTTGCCTGACGGGGGACAAGCCCCATTTCGTCACCTACGACTCTGATCGCCCGGAGAGCCGTGTCCGTCTCCGCACCTACCTCTGCAAGATTCTCAATCATTTCCTCATCAATCACCACCGCCGGGTCCATGCACAGAGCCGTGGTGGAAACCGGCATTTCGAAAGCCTCGACACCACCCAGCCCGCCGCCCACCACGAAATACCAGGCGCGGTTCCCAGCCCATCAGACTCCTTCAACAGCGAGGCCTATGATTGGCATTGGGCCCAGCACATTCTCGGCCTCGCCTTTTCCTCCCTCGAAACCGGCACCGACGTCTCCAGGGAATCACTTCCTGCTCTCAAGCCCTGGATCCTCGCCGACCCCGGCGAGGCCACTCTCAAGGAACTCGCCCAGTCACTGGGCCGCACGCACAATGCCCTGCGCGCCCAACTCTACCGCCTCCGCAAGGCCTGGCGTGTCGCCGTCCGCCACGCCGTCGCCCAAACCGTCTCCCATCCGGATGAAATCGACGACGAACTCCGCCACCTCGCCGCCATCCTCAGTCGCCACCTGCCAGAGTAAAAACTGTAACTCCTAAAATCTAACAACATCATGAAAACAGCCCTGCTACCACTTGCCTGCCTCACCGCATTTTCCGTGAATGCCTCCGCCGCCATCATCGTGCCCGGTGCTGATGGCTCCGACGGTCCGCTGAATATCACTGAGAATACCGTCATCGACCTTGGTCTCGCGCCGACCGGTGTCTGGGATGCTCCTGCGACTGGCGCTGGCATTTACGATCCCACAAAATGGGCCGTGGTCTTCAAGTATTCCAGCGTGAACGTGGCCGCCGGTGCCACGCTCACGTTCAAAAACAACGCCAGCCGCGCTCCAGTGGTGTGGCTGGTGAGTGGGAATGTGACGATTGATGGGACGGTGAGTTTGAATGGGCAGGATCATGCGGCAGCCCCACTGCTTGCTGAACCCGGCCCCGGAGGATTCCGCGGCGGTGCAAAGTATTTTGTTTCAAGCGTTACAGGTGGGGCTGGTTTTGGAGTTGGGGGTGGGGCGAGCGTTGTGGCTGTTGGTCTTCAGCTTGAGACCCCTGGTGCAGGTGGCAGCTATGGAGTTGCTGGTGGGAATGGCCGACCGCCTTATGGCAATCCGTCATTGCTCCCTCTCATTGGTGGCTCAGGTGGAGGTTCAGCCTCCAATTTTGTCTACGGAGGTATCTACGGTGGCGGTGGTGGAGGTGGTGCTTTATTAGTAGCCTGCCAGCAGTCTGTACAAATCAGCGGAACAATTCAAGCAAATGGTGGAAATGGAGATCCAGCGGGCCTAGCCAATGGAGGCAAGTCTGGATCTGGAAGCGGTGGAGGAATCCGAATTGTATCCGATTCTTTATCTGGCAATGGATCGATTCTTGCCAACGGAGGTAGCAGTGGTATCGGCGGTGGGGCTGGGCGGGTCCGTATAGAGCGTGTATTCAACAGCGCTACCATCATTCCAACTCCAGATCCAAGCGTCGTCGATCTCGCCACAAATTCAACTGCACTCATCTGGCCTCCAACTAACGCACCTGAAGTGAGGATTGTTTCTGTAGGTGGCACTAACGCGCCAGCAGACCCTAAAGCAGGCTTTGGCACCATCGGTGCGGATGTAGCACTTCCTTCGGCCAGCACGACGACTGTCATCATCGAAACCAAAAATGTAGAAGAAGCCTCGCAAGTTCTTGTTCGTGCGACTCCACGTTCAAATGCTAACTTCACTGAGCTTCCTGCGGCGTTTGTGAGCGAAACCCCGTCCGGCTCTGGAATCCGGTTCTGGACCGCCACGCTGCCAGTCGGCACCGGCTACAATGCCGTCCAAGCACGGGTCATTCGCCCGTAGCCGGTCGGCCTGTCTTACGGAGCGCTGACTTCAGTCGGCGAGGGATTCTGATGTTTTCGAACACTCAACAAGTCATGAAACCCGAAACTCGCCGACTAAAGTCAGCGCTCCATCCACGCCTCCAGCCTAGGAATTGTCTGTGGATCAAGATCAGGCGTTAGCCGACCTATAGCTTCAGAATCAACCGAATCCATTTCATGTACGCGCATTATCTTAGCCGCACTCTTCTTACCTTGCTGATCCCATGGCTGGCATCCTGGACCATGCTCTTTTCGCAAGTGATCGAGATCGATGAGGTGATTTCGCGTGAAGTGGGCGTTCATATCGGCGGAATTTCCACCCCGGACATCAAGGAGGTCGTCTCTCGGGAAAGTTCCTTCTTCATCGAAAATGGGCGTGTGGATGGCGAGGTGATTTCCCGCGAAATGAGCGTGGTCATCGACAACCCCGGATCACCACCACAAGTCACTGGCTACACCGTCACTCCGGCAGCAGATGGCAGTTCTGTGGCTCTGGACTGGAGCAATTACAACCAATGGGCTGTCAGGGATGTGGGCCTTTTCCGGATCTATCTCAACAACCAACCGTTTTCCGATGTCACCGGCATCGAACCTTACACGACCGTCCCTGGCGAGAGCGTCACGGCGACCTTGAATGGACTGGCGACGTTTCAAGATCACTACATCGCCATTGTCGCCGTGGATGGCTTGGGGAATTTCAACCCCGCCGTCCTCTACTCCGCTGCCTACATTCTCACTAAGGAAGTCATTTCACGCGAAGTGTCCGTCGCCTTCAATGCCGAGCCACAGCCGCCGTATCGCGAAGTGGTGTCGCGCGAGGTGAGTGTCGTTAGAGACAATCCCGGCGCACCCGCGCCGCTCACGGATTTTGTCGTGACCACTTCCCCCATCGGCGATACGGCCACGCTCGACTGGAGCAGCTACAACCAGTGGGCGCAGTATGATGTGTCGTTCTATCGAATTTATTACTCAGACACTTTATTCACCAGTCTCTCTGGCATTTCCCATGTGGACATTCCCGGAGAAACCTTCACCCACACTTTCATCAATCTGACTCCTTGGGTGGATCACTACTTCGCAATCGTGCCGGTGGATGCTTTGGGGAATAGTGACCCGTTATTCAGCTACGGTACCGGTTATGTCATATCGCCCGAAGTGATTTCCCGCGAGGTGGGAGTCTTCATGGGCCAAGAGCCGCCCGCACCGCCAGATGTGGTGGAGAGCGTTCCAGTCGCAAATTTCAGTTTCGAGAGTCCCGACATAGGTAACTTTGTCTACTGGGGCAGCATGAGTATTGGGCAACGTGCGGCATTTACTTGGACCGGTGCAGGAAACGGAGGCAGTGGTCCCGCGCTCTTCAACAATGGCGGCGCATGGAACTTTACCAACGTGCCAGACGGCTCCCAAGGGGTGAGTCTTCAGGGAGACAGCTCGATCAGTCTCGCTTTCAACCTGGTATCAGCTGGAGCCTACACGCTTAGGTGGTCCGCAGCTTCCCGCAGCGGTCAATTGAATCCATACGTGGTCAAACTCAATGGCACGACCGTGTCGCCCGTTTTCTCGACCACAAACACGGCATGGCAGTCCAACAGTGCCACATTTGAGATCTCCGCCCCAGGAACTCATTCGATCAGCTTCGCCGTCGTCAACGCCGTCGGCGATAACAGCGTGGGGATCGATGCCGTTTCCCTAAGCCGCTATGATTCTGAAGGGAGTCGGCCCTTTAGCTCGCTGCGTGAGCTGGTGTCGCGTGAAGTTTCCGTCGTGCGACCGGATGACACCACGCCCGCGCCGGTGACATTCGCTGGCAGCAGCTTCTCCGCCACCACGGCCCGCACTACCTACAAAGGCATTGCACTGGACTGGCGCGGTTACAACGAATGGGCGCAGTTTGACGTTCATCGCTACCGGATCTACACCAGCACAAGCTTTGCCACAGACGTTAGCGGAATGAATTTGCATTCATTTGCCCCAGATGATGGCAAGCAAGAGGCCACGATCACGGAGCTAAACGCAGAGACGATCTACTACGTTGCAGTCGTGGCAGAGGATGTGCAGGGAAATTTCAATCCCGTCGTCTATCCGGTGTCCGTGAAGACCGCCGTCGCGGAACTCGGGCCGGTGGCAAATCTCACCGCCGTGCCGACGGCCACGACCATTACCTTTTCATGGGACTTGGGTGGTGTGGGCGACGAGCTGGCAGACTTCGTGAAGGCGTTTTTGGTGTATTTCAATGGCTCGGACGAGCCGATTGTACTTGGACCGACGGCCAGAAGCTGGACCGCAGCATCGCTGACGCCTGAAACCAGTTATTCCGTCAGGGTGGAAACCGTGGATTTGTTGGGGAATCCGAGTTTAACCAACAACCCCTCGGCGAGTGCGACGACTTTGCAACTGCCGGAACCGCTGGCGTACTGGCGGTTTGAAGAAGGCCAGGTTGGAACTCGGGTGCCGAATACGGCTCAAGGCACGCTGAATGTGAGTCCGGTGTTGGATTCCACAACTCAAGGGAATCACCTCAGCACTTACAATGAGGACACGGCTCCTACTTACCAAAGTTCCGCCGCCTCTTCACTGGTGCCCGGTTCTCTGGCGGTGAACCAGAGATGCTTGGATTTTTCCCCAAACCAAGATCTCTACACGTCTGTAGGAACTTTGCAAAACATCCGACTGGATCGGTTTACGATTGAGGCTTCTTTCAATCCTGATGGTCTGAACCGCTGGCAGGTGATTACCGGAAGAGACGGGAGCGTAAGCGGGAACGCACCGTCCATTCGCTTGATGCAACGGGGCGACAATAATCGGCTGCATGTTTTCATGGTCGATGCCACCGGCACCTTTCAAGGCGTGGATTCTCTGCAACCCGCAACTCCGGGGCAGTGGCACCACTTGATTGCCACCTACGACGGAATTTCCCTGAAACTCTACCTGAGAAGAAACGGGCAGTCCGCGCCGGTATTGCAGGGGACGACCGTCACGAATGGTGGAGTGGCCGATCGTCCAGCAGGATGGACTGTTGGGCGTGGATGGTGGGGCACCTATGCGGATTGGTGCGATGGCCGAATCGACGAGGTCCGGATCACTGGAGAAGTGCTGCCTGAGTCTCAGTTTTTGTATGCCGGGAGTGTTTTTGCAGATTGGTTGGAGCAAAATTTCACGGTCGCAGAACTGGGCAATCCCCAGATCAGTGGACTTCTTGCCGATGCAGATCAAGACGGACTTGCCACCCTCGTCGAATACGCGCTCGGCACCCTGCCCCTGATCGCCGATGGCTCACCGCTGACAGGCTCCCGTTTCATCTATTCCGAGGGAGAAAGACTGCGGATGATTGTTCCGCGCGACCCTGCGAAAAACGACATCACCGTGGAAGTCCTCGCTGCCTCCGATCTCACCGGACCATGGACCGTCGTCGCCACCAGTGAGCTGGGAGCACCCTTTACTGGGCCGGGCTATTTCGCAGGAGATGGGCTAACTCCCGGTCTCAAATCCGTAGAGATCCGGGATGTCGTGAATGTCCAAGATGCCAACCGGAGATTCATGCGAGTGAAGGTGACAAAGTCGACTCCCTCTAGCCCATGATATCGGTAGCAAGCCTTTGCTTCCGTGATTAGCCTCTCTGCGTGGAAGACTCTGGCGAACGATTTGAACTTCATCTCCGCGATGGCACTCCGGTCATCCTGCGGCCTTTGATGGAGGAGGACCGTGAGCTGGTGGCGGAGGCTTATCGCCGGCTCTCGCCCGAGGCGCGTTACCAACGATTCTGGACCCGTACGGGTGAAATGCTCGGCGATGCGATGCTCGACCGTCTCGTCCGGCAGGACCGCAGCACCCACATGACCTGGACCGTACTCGATCCCGCCCGCGAGTTTCCCGGCGTGGGCGGGGCCAGTTGGTGGCGGGACATGAACCATCTCGACCAAGCTGAAATTTCCGCCATGGTCCTCGATGACGATCAAGGCCGTGGGATCGGAACCCTCCTTTTCGCCGTGATGTGGCTCACCGCCTACCGCGCCGGGATCGACCACATCGTCGGCTACACCCTGATGGACAACCGCCGCGCTGCCAACTGGATGCGCGATTGCGGCGGCAAGGGTGAGTGGGATGGCTATAAACTCGCTTTTCACTGGGATCTCGCCGATCTCGACAGCCTCCCGGAAACTCCCGCAGCCGCCGATCTCGCCGCATGGCTGGCAGAACTCTCACCTGTGATCCTGTGATCGATCCAATACCGACCGAATGGTTTTCATTTCAAATGATCTATTCCATCGCTCTGAACCACTCCTTCCGCCAAAATGAAGAGACAGATTGCGCAGGCAGTGGTTTTAAGCGACAAGACGTCCGCCATCCATGACCCAACTCCTGATCGAACCAGCCCGCCGCACCGGGTGTGAGGATATTCCCGCCCTGACCGAAGTGCTGCAATCCGCAGCTCAGCGGCAACGCTCTCCCATCGATGACGTGCTTGACGCCGGCATGGTGGATGAGGAGCCCTACATGCGGGAATTGGCTCACGATCTCGGAATGGAGTGGCTGGACAGCATTCCGATCGCCGAAGTGCCGCTTCCGCTCCGCGAAGCCTGCGGACCGCGGATCGCTCTGCGCCATCGCCTTTTGCCCGTGGAAATCACCGGGGAAGGCGATCACAAGCGCCTCAAGCTCGCTACTTTCGATCCCTTCAACCTCGTCGCCCGCCAGGCCGCCGCGCAGGAACTCACCTTGCCCATCGACTGGTGCATGGCCTCCCGCAAGCGCCTCCACGAAGCCCTCCGCCGCCTCTACGGGGTCGGTGCGGATACCTTCGAGCAGATTCTCGAAGGCCGGGATTTTGATTACGACCACCTCGAAAGCGGTGAGGACGAGGCGAACATCATCGACAACGACGACGACGAGGAAGCCAGCGTCGTGAAATTCGTGAACCAGATCATCCGCGAAGCGCTTGACCAGCGCGCGACGGATATTCACGTCGAGCCCCTCAGCACCAACCTTCGGATCCGCTACCGCATCGACGGCCGCCTGATCGAAATCGCCGTGCCGGAAAACATCAAGGCGCTGCAAAGTTCCGTGATCGCCCGTTTGAAAATCATGGCCCGCCTCGACATCGCCGAGCGCCGCGTGCCTCAGGACGGCCGGATCAACCTGCAATTCGAAGGAGCCACCATCGACGTCCGCGTCGCCACCGTCCCCACCGTCGAGGGCGAGAGCGTTTCCCTGCGTTTGCTTAACCAAGAGAAATTCAACGTCGCGAAGCTCGGGATGGAGCCCTTCGTGCAGCGCAAAATCGAGACACTGCTGCATCTTCCGAACGGCATCATCCTCATTACCGGTCCCACCGGTTCGGGAAAGTCGACCAGCCTTTACTCCTTCCTCAGCGAGGTAAACCGCCCGGAACTGCGGATCGTCACTGTGGAGGACCCGGTGGAAAACAAACTCACTGGCGTTATGCAGATCGCCGTGAAGTCCGAGATCGGTCTCACCTTCGCCACCGCGCTGCGCTCCATCCTCCGGGCCGACCCCAACATTGTGATGATCGGGGAAATTCGCGACCTCGAAACCGCGGAAATCGCCATTCGCGCCTCTCTAACAGGTCACTTGGTGTTCTCCACCCTCCACACCAACGATGCCATGGGCGGCATCAGCCGTCTTGTGGACATGGGCGTGGAGCCCTTCCTCGTTTCCGCCGCCGTCCGTGCCTTCCTTGCCCAGCGCCTCGTCCGTCGCCTTTGCCCGCATTGCAAGGTGCCCCGGGAAATTTCCAATCAGGACAAAACCAACCTCGGCATCCCGCTCGACATCCCCGGCGTCCCGTACGCCACCAAAGGCTGCGACCGCTGCCGCAATACGGGGTTCTCCGGCCGTCTTGCCATTTACGAAGTCATCATCCTCACCCCGGCCATGCAGGAACTCGTCGCCCACAGCGCCCCCGCCACCAAAATGCGCGAGCAGGCCTTCCGCGATGGTTACGTTCCCATGCGCACCTACGGCTGGCACAAAGTCCTCCAAGGCATGACCACCATCGAGGAAGTCATTTCCGTCACCTCCTCCGACATCGGCGGGGACGATTGACAGTTGTCGGAAATTCCCCAAACGCCTATTGTGTCACCATGAAAGCAGAATTTACCGCCATCATTGAGCCCGATCCCTCCGGTGGATATTGGGCGATCTGTCCGGAAGTGCCAGGTGCAAACGGCCAAGGCGAAACCATCGAGGAAACCAAAACCAACCTCAAGGAAGCGATCGAAATACTCATGGAGGACCGGACGGCGGACATCTTGAGGGGCCTGCCTGACGATGCGATTCGCGAAACACTGCTCATCGGATGAAACGACGGGATCTTGAACGCAAACTTCGCATCGCCGGATGTTTCCTCTAACGTGAAGGCGCTTCTCACGCAGTTTGGGTCAACCCCCGCACCGGAGTGACTGAAACCGTTCCACGCCACACCGAAATCAAGGAAAACCTCGCCCGCAAAATTCTCAAGAGCATGAACGCCGACTGAATTTACCCATCTCAGCTTTTCAGAATTTCAGCTTCTCAGCATCTACCCTCCATGCCTCTCTTCGCCTACAAAGCCCTTACTGCCAACGGTTCCGTCACCACCGGCGAGATTGATGCCACCGATCGCCCGGAGGCCCTGCGCATGCTCGATCGCAAGGGGCTTCAACCGGTCAATCTCAAGGAGACTTCCGGCGCCGTGCAAACGCGCAAACCCGCCGGCAAGGCCAAGGCCGATGAAGACAAGCGGAATAACAGTGGAAACGCGAAGGCGGATGCGAAAGAAGACGTCATCCCCGATGGCCCGATCAAGCTCAAGCGCCAGGAAGTCGTGCTCTTCACCGAGGAACTTTCCGACATGCTCAGCGCCGGTCTCCAGCTTGAGCCCGCGCTCAAGTCGATGGAAAACCGCCAGGAACTCGGCAACCTGAAGGCCGTCTCCTTCAAGATCCGCCAAATCGTGCGGGACGGGGTGAATTTCTCCGTCGCCCTCAAGAAAGTGAGCCCCAGTTTCGGTTCGCTCTATTGCTCGCTCGCTGCCGCCGGTGAGGCTTCCGGTGCGCTCGATACCATTCTCAAGCGCCAGGCGCATTATTTGAAAACCCTCGCCGAGCTCCAAAGCCGCCTCATCCTCGCGATGATCTATCCGGCCTTCCTCGTACTCGCCGGCATCGGCGTTTCGATTGTTTTCGTCACCACCCTCATCCCGCAGCTCACCCAGCTCATCGAGAGCACCCCCGGCGGCAAGGTGCCCCTCGGCGCGGCCATCCTCATCGCTGCCTCGGACTTTCTCAGCAAGTGGTGGCTCGTGCTTGTTTTGACCCTTATCGCCTCCGGCATCTTCTTCAAGGCTTGGAAAGACAACGATGCCAACAAGCCCGCCTGGGATCGCATGAAACTCAAGCTGCCGCTCATCGGCCGCGTGATCACCAGCCGATTCTACGTCCAGTTCCTCGAAACCATGGCCAACCTCGTCGGCAACGGCCTGCCACTCCTGCGCGCGCTCGAACTCTCCCGCGATGCCACAGAAAACCGCTCGCTGCGCACCGAACTCGACAAAGTCATCGTCCAGGTCGGCGATGGCCGCTCCTTTTCCAAAGCCCTCATCCGCAATGGAGCCTTCCCACCCTTGCTGATTGATATGATTTCTGTGGGCGAACAAACCGGAAAAATCGATCTCTCCCTCCGCCGCGCCGCCGAGCGCTACGACAAGGAACTCGACAAGGACCTGCAACGCATCATGGCACTCATCATGCCCACGGTCCTCATCATCATGGCCGGCCTCATCGGCACCATGGCCTACCTCATGATCACCGCCATTTTCCAAACCATCTCGAACCTCGGGTGAGGCGGGCGATTATCAGAGAAGAAGAGTGGGCAATGCCCTGCGGATGAGTTCCCTTACCAGCGGATCGCGGCAGCGGCCCAGGTGAGGCCGGCGCCGAAGACGACGAGCACGATGCAGTCGCCGCGTTTGAAGGCACCGGTGCGGTTGGCTTCATCGAGCGCGATGGCCACGGCGGCGGCGGAGGTGTTGCCGTATTTGTCGAGGTTCACGAAGACCCGCTCGTTGGGCACGGCCAGGCGGTCGGCGATGGCATCGATGATCCGGAGATTCGCCTGATGCGGGATGACGCAGGCGATGTCCTCCGCGTGCCAACCGGCGCGTTCAATGACTTTTTCCGCCGCTTCCTTCATGCGGTTGACGGCGAATTTGAACACTTCCTTGCCCTGCATGGTGAGCGTGTGGAGGTGCTCGTCGACGTTCTGCGCGGTGATCGGGCAGGCCGTGCCGCCGCCCTTGATTTCGAGCAAGTGGGTCAGGTTTCCGTCGGTGCCCATTTCTGTTGCCACAATCGAGCCCTCACCCGCCTCGGCGCGCCGCAAGACGGCGGCTCCCGCGCCATCGCCGAACAGCACGCAGGTCGTGCGGTCTTCCCAATTGGTCACGGAGGAAAGTTTTTCCGCGCCGATGATCAGCGCGTTTTTGAAAGCGCCATCGGAGATCAGCCGCTTGCAGATTTTCATGGCATAGAGGAATCCCGAACAGGCGGCGGAGATATCAAAAGCCACGGCATTCATCGCACCCAGCTGTTGCTGCACGTGGCAGGCGGTCGCGGGCGTCGGCGTGTCCGGCGTGATGGTGGCCACGACGATCAATTCGATTTCCGAAGCGGCGAGGCCGGATTGCTCAAGCGCCTTTTGGGCGGCCTTGGTGGCCATGTGGGAGGTGAATTCCCCTTCCGCGGCGATGCGGCGCTCCTTGATGCCGGTGCGGGTGACAATCCATTCGTCGCTGGTGTCCACCATGACTGAGAGTTCGGCATTGGTGAGAATCCTCTCCGGCACATAGCTGCCGGTGCCTGCAATGCAGACCTCAATCATGGATGTCGTTTCGCTCATGCGGCGGAAGACTGGAACCGCCCCCGCCCTGCCACAAGTGCGAAGTTCGGGGGGCTTGAAGCAATTTCGGGGATCGGAAAACGGGCGCCGCGATTCCGGATCATTCCGTGGCTGTGGGAGCCATCGAAATCTGGGAAAGCGCCTCCTCGATGCGTGAGTTGACGTTGTTTTCCACGGTTTCCATTCCCACGCGGATCGCATTGCGCACCGCCAGCGCGGTGGACGAGCCGTGGGCGATGATCACCACGCCATTGACGCCCAGCAGGGGGCTGCCGCCGTAGGTTTCGTAGGAACTTTTTTCCTTGAGAGCCTTGAAGGCACCCTGGGCAAGCACCGCGCCGCAGAGACGCAGCGGGTTGCCTTTGATTTCGGTTTTGAGCCATTTGGAAACCGCCTTGGCGGTGGCCTCCACAGTCTTGAGCATGATGTTGCCGACGAATCCATCGCACAGCACCACATCGAGCTCGGTTTCGAAAAGATCGCGGCCCTCGACATTTCCGACGAACTGGATGCCGGGGACCTGTTTGAGCAGCTTGAAGGTCTCCTTGGTGAAAGTGGTGCCCTTTTCGTCCTCCTCACCATTCGACATGAGTCCCACCTTGGGATTTTTTACGCCGAGCACGCCCCGGGCGAAGGCCGTGCCCATCACGGCGTAGGCAACGAGGTGCTCCGGCTTGGCTTCCGGGTTCGCCCCGGCGTCGAGGATGTGGCAGAGGCCGAACTCATTGGGGATGGCCGTTGCAATGCCGGCACGGTCCACTCCGGGGAGTGTCCGCAGCTTCAACGTCGCAGACGCAACGGCTCCACCGGTGTTGCCAGCGGAAACGAACGCATCCGCCGTGCCCGCCTTGACCATGTCCATGGCCACGTTGATCGAGGACAATTTTTTCCGGCGGACCGTCTTGGCTCCCGGTTCGGCCATGCCGATGACTTCCGGGGCGTGCACGATGCTCACGCGCGGATCGCTGAGATCGAGCCCTTGTTTCGCGCATTCTGTCGTCAAAACCACCTGATCGCCCACCAGAAACAGGTGCTGCAATTTCGGGTAATACCGTAGGGCGTCAATCGCGCCCCCGATGTTCACTGCGGGGGCGTGGTCTCCGCCCATGGCGTCCAATGCGACTTTCATGCTGGATGGGAATGACGAATCCGTGGAGTTGGTTGCAAAAATCATACGAAAAATCGCCGCCCAGGGAAAACCCGGGGCGGTGATTCATCAAATTGCCAAAGTGACAGCCTTACAGTGCTTCGACATCGAGCACCTGGCGGTCACGGTAGTAGCCACAGGATGGGCATGCAATGTGTGACGGCACCTTGCTGCCGCACTCGGGGCAGCTCTTGAAGATCGGTGCACGCCAACGCTTCGCGCCACGGCGCATTTTCTGACGGCTTTTGGATTGGCGGCGCTTTGGTACGGCCATGGTCTTGTGTTCGTTAAGGTTGGTCCTTGAGGTCCTTGAGATTGTCGAGGGCTGACCAACGGTCATCGCCCTCGGCGCGGGGCGGAGTGGGTAGCTCATCTTCCCTCGGTTTGTCCACTGATAAATATCGGGGATCGATTTCACACTTCTGCGGGACGTCCCCTTCCTCGCAGCGCGGGTCGACGGGGAAGTTAATCAGGACCTCCTCGCGGACGGCTTCCGTGGCATCGATTTCCCCCTCGCTTGCAATCTCCAATGAGACCGCCGCGCCTTCGAGCCGGATCGTTTGGACAAAGGGATGCAGCGTCCGCACGCAGGTAAATTCAAAGGGCGCGGACAAGGTGCCGGTGAGCAGGAGCTCGGAGCCGAAGCGCTGCACCCACAGGTCGTATTCCAGTGGTCCCACCGCTTGTGCATCCCCCTCCGGAAGGTCGAAAATTTCTTTCGGCAGCTCCCCGCCAGTCCATTTTCCTTCCTCTGGAAGACTGGCCAAATCAATCATCAAACGTCCCTTCATGGCTGGAATCTACCCGCAGCCACGGGCATGCCAAGCCACAAGTGCGGTGGGGTGGGGGATACGATTGCCAGAATCGCGGGCCATGCGGCCTACGCCAAGAGCGAACCGCGTTTTCCCGGGGTGATGTGGGGCGGCTTGAGATAGATGGGTTGTGGGATTTCCCGGCTCCATCGGTCGCGGCAGGCCGGGCCTGAGCCTTGCCATGCGTTCCACAAGCGGCGGGCATCAGGAAACTCAGTGGTGATGGTTTCGCAAAGTTCTGGCGGGAGGGGAAATCTTGCGGGCTCCTCGAAGGAAAATACCGGAACTCCGCCTTCGACTGCGCTTTTCACGGTTTCCAGCAAGGTCACCGCTTCGCCGAGGACGGGCGCAGCGGCCATTTGGAAATTTTCCACCCATGCCCACCAGTAGCCCCCGCGTCTCGCATCGCCGATGGCCAGGCATTTGGCTCCCTGATCCGCCGGTGGCACCGCGAGGATCGATGGCAAGGCCACCGCAGGGCAACCCAGCGCGATCGCCACACCCTGCGCCGCCGCAATGCCGACGCGGGTCCCGCTGTAGCTGCCGGGACCGCTGCCGACGAGGACCAGCTCCACCGGCGGGCGATCGCGCCGCATCAATTCGTCCAAGGGCCGGAACAACATCGCATTGTGGCTGCGGTCGCTCTGGAACTCACGGAATTCGCCAAGCCCATCTGCTTGCAGAAGGGCGATGGATGCCCGTGGCGTCGAGGTTTCCAGAACGAGGGAAACAAGTGGGTCGGCTCCGGTCATGATCGTCGGCATGTGCGCGGTGGAAATCCTCCTCCCACAGGCATCAGGCGGGCATCATGTAACCGAGCAGTTCACCGAGGCGCTCCCGCAGCTTCTGGCGGGGCACAATGGCATCGACCAATCCATGTTCGAGCATGAACTCGGCCGTTTGGAAACCGGGAGGCAGATTCTGATGGGTCGTCTCCTTGACCACCCGCGGCCCGGCGAATCCGATCATGCATCTGGGCTCCGCCAGATTGATGTCGCCGATGGTGGCGAACGACGCGGTCACCCCGCCAGTGGTGGGATGGGTCATCAGCGAGATATAAGGTAGCTTGGCCACGGACAAGCGTGCCAGGGCGCCGCAGGTCTTGGCCATCTGCATGAGGGAGAGCATGCCCTCTTGCATGCGGGCTCCGGACGAGGCGGAAACGATGATCACACCGCGTTTTTCCGCGATGGCCAATTCGACGGCACGGGTGATTTTTTCCCCGACGACCGATCCCATGGATCCTGCGAAAAACTTGAAATCCATCACTGCGATCACCGCGCGGTGGCCCTCAATCCTGAGGCGGCCGGAGACGACGGCATCGGAAAGCCCGGTTTTTTCACGGAGAATGGCGGTTTTTTCCGCATAACCATGGAAGCCCAGCGGGTTGGCGGAAATCAGATCCGCATCGATCTCCTCGAAACTGCCCTCATCGGCGAGCATCGCAATGCGTTGCCGCGCCTCGATCAGGAAATGGTGGCCACAATGTTGGCAGACGTGCTGGTTTTGCTCCAATTCCAGATTGTGGATCATCGCGCCGCATTCCGGACACTTGTTCCAGAGGCCTTCCGGCATTTCTTCACGGCGGTCGTGGCTGCGCAGGCGGGGTTTGCTGAAAATTCCCATGGAAGTGGAGGTATGGCTGGAGCGGCGGGCGGTGGCAGGCCCACATCGGCGTCCTGCTTGGGAGCCAATCTAGCGGCGACCTCGGACGACGACAACCTCCTTTTGATCGGCGGCGGGCGGGCCCGGATTTGGGATTGCATTTTGCGAGGATTCCAAGCAAAAAACCGCCGTCGGAGGTAATAAACCTTTCCGAATCAATTTATGCAACTCCGCCATTTTGTCAGTGGTTCCGCCATTCTCCTCATTGCCTGGCTTGGCGTGACATTTCTCCACGAGGTTCCGACACAACGCTACCTCCAACCGGGGAGCCGCAAGACCACCAGTGCGAGTGACAAGCAGTCGGTTGCTCCCGCTCTCGCCGATGAGGCGGATTCCCGGAATTCCGAGTTGGTTGAAGTTTCTGCCTCGCGTTGAGGGCGGTGCTCTGGCAGCCTCCCGGCATGCCTGAAAAACCGATCATTTGCGATAACAAGCCCCTGCCTTTGGAAGTTGAAGCTGGCACCCATTGGTGGTGTTCCTGCGGCCGCTCTGCCAATCCTCCTTTCTGCGATGGCTCGCACAAGGGAACCGGCCTGCAACCGGTGAAAATCGAGGTCGCAGAGACCAAGACCCTCTGGTGGTGCCAGTGCAAACACACGGCAAACCCACCCCTTTGCGACGGCGCTCACAAGAATCTGCCGCCGAGTCCCTGATCCTGCGCTTGTGCCCATCACCATCCTTCACACGGCCGACTGGCAACTCGGTAAGCCCTATGCCCGCGTGGCTGATGTCGCCAAACGGAGCCGGCTCCAAAACGAGCGCTTCGAGTGCCTCAAGCGCATCGGTGACGCCGTGCGCGAACACCACGCAGCCCTGGTGCTGGTGGCAGGAGATTTGTTTGATAGCCCCAGACCCGTCAACGCCACCGTCGCCATGGCTTGCGAGGCCATCGGCCAGATGAAGGTCCCGGTGCTCGTTATTCCCGGAAATCACGACCACGGCGGTCCCGGCAGCCTTTGGGAGCAACCGTTTTTCCTCAGCCAAAGCGCCCAACTCGCTCCCAACCTCCGCGTCCTCCTCACGCCGGAACCTGTCGTGCTCGAAAACGCCGTCGTCTTCCCTGCTCCGCTGCTACGGCGCCAAGACAACGTCGATCCCACGGCATGGATCCGCAGCACCTTCGACTCCGCCGATTTTCCGCCAGACCTTCCCCGCATCGTGCTCGCCCACGGCAGCGTGCATGGATTCGAATCGACTCAGGACGAGGAAGACGAGTCGCAATCAGGCCTCAACCGCATCGACCTCAACCGCCTGCCGGATGCGGAAATCGACTACATCGCCCTCGGTGACTGGCACGGCACCAAACAGATCGCCCCAAAGGCTTGGTATGCTGGCACGCCGGAAATCGACCGCTTCCCGAAAGGCCCCGACAACGATCCTGGAAACCTCCTCGTCGTCGAAATTGACCGTCTCCAAACCCCGACCGTGACTAAAAAACCGACCGGTAGGTTTCAATGGCACGTGTTTTCGCATCGGTTTTTCGAAGATGCGGGTTTTGACAGTTTCCGGGCTGCGCTTGATGAGCGGATTGGCCAGTGGGGTCAGGATGGTTTGTTGAAATTGGCGTTGGAGGGCAGCCTTGGCATCGAGGCATCCAGCCAGCTGGCGGACTACCTCGAAGGGTTGGAAGCGCGCTTGTTGCGCATCAAGCTGGAAGACCGGGTGGGCATCGCGCCGACCGAGGAGGAGATCGCATCACTCGCGCAGCGTCCGGCGGATCCCTTGATTGCGTCGGTCGCGGGGCAGTTGTTGGCGATGGGCAGTTCCGGCGAGGGCGATACCGCCCGTCTCGCCCTTCGTGAGTTGCACGCCGCCCTGCGGTGATGGTCCGTCGTTTTTCATTTTCCAGAATCCCGAGCCATGCGCCTCATTTCCTTAAGCGTCCGCAACTACCGCATTCATCGT
This sequence comes from Luteolibacter sp., assembly GCA_040399845.1. Taxonomy (GTDB): domain Bacteria; phylum Verrucomicrobiota; class Verrucomicrobiia; order Verrucomicrobiales; family Akkermansiaceae; genus Luteolibacter. The sequence goes on from JBBARN010000005.1 coordinate 61,633, forward strand.
GATTTCCGCATCGAGTTCGATCCGCAGCGCCACCTGATCGGCGGCAGCAACGAGACCGGCAAGAGCACACTTGCGGAGGCCATGCACCGCGTGTTGTTCATGCGTCACCGTGCGGGTGGGGATGTGCAGAAATCGATGGTTTCCCACCTCCACGCCGGGGTGCCCGAGGTGACGCTGAGCTTCCACGCTGCGGGCGAGACATGGACCATCGAAAAACAATTCGGCGGCACCAAGGGCAAGGCGCAGCTTCGTTCGGCGGGTGGCGTAAGCCTGCAAGGCGATGCTGCTGAGGAAAAACTCGCCGCCTTGATTGGCAATCCCGAGGGTGCGGCCAATCGGCTCAACGAACTGGCCAGCCGCTGGTCGCACCTTTGGGTGTGGCAGGGCACGGCGGGCAACGATGCCGCCACGCATGCCGCCAATCGCCGCGACGAGTTGGTCCAGCGCCTTCAGCAACAAGGACTTGCCGCCGTGATGCAGTCCGCCACGGACGAGCGTGCGCGCGAAAAGATCCGGCAGGTTTTCGATGAAATGTTCACCCGGACCGGAACCGTGAAGGCGGGTTCGCGGCTCGATCTGGCCAGCAAATCACTGGCAGAGGCCGAGAGTGCCCTCGCCCGCGCCATCGAGCAGAAACAACGCCTTGAAGCCGCCATCCACGAGCAGGAAACCGCGACCAAGATCCTCGAAGAATCCCTTACCGCCCTGCCTGCCAAGCACCAGGAACTCAGCGCCGCCACCCGGTCGCTGGCCCAGGCAAACGAGCTCCGGTCGCGCGGCGAAAAAGAGCAATTGGTCTTCCAAAATGCCGCAGCCACCTGCGAGCAGCTCGCCAAGGCCGATCAACAAATCCGGCAACTCAGCAGCCAGGCCGCCGCCGCGCGTGATGCCCTGGTTCCCGCCGATGCAGCGCTTGCAACCCTCGCTGCCCAGGAACTCACGGCCCGCGAGGCAGCGGGCCATGCCGAGCAGGCCCACCGCGCCATCAGCGAGGCCGTGCGTCTTGCCCGCCAGCACCACGATCTGGCGGCCGCCGCAGTTTCACGGTTCGAAAAATCCTCCTCCCAAGAAGCGCTCAGCGCCAAGGCAGGGGAAATTGCGACCATCGGGAAATCACTCGCCGCCGACCGCGAGGCGCTCTCGAAACTCCCGAACATCAGCCCCAGCCAGCTCGAGTCCCTGCGCCAACTCGACGCTCAGGCCGGCCAGGCGGAAAGCGCGCTCAACGCCATCGCCGCCGGTATCGAGCTGGTAGCCTCCCACCAGGAAGTCCTGCTCGATGGCAAGCCGCTGGAGACCGGTGAGTCCCGCGTCATCACCGAAACCACCGAACTCCGCCTCGGTGGTGGCACGCTGCTGCGCATCCAACCCGGCGGTGGCACCTCACTCGCAGAATCCCGACTCAAGCTCGAGGATCTGCGGAAAAAATTCACTGCTGCTTTGGATCGGCTGGCCATCAGGACCCTCGCCGAGGCCGCAGAAATTGTCGCCAAGCGCCAGCTCATTGCCCAAGGCATATCCAACATCGAATCCCGACTCCAAGCGCTCGGTGCACGGGATTTGCCGGATGCTCTGGCGCTCGCGACCGCTGCCCTGACTGCCGCCAGCGCCGAGGTCGAGCACCGCCAGGCGGCATTTCCGCCCGAGACCGCACCGGCACTGCCGGATTCGCTGGAAGCCGCCCGCACCTGGCAGTTGGACACCCGTGCCACCCTTCAGCAGGCGGAAAACGACGAACGAAGCCTGCTCATCGAAGCCAGCACCCGCCGCGAGGCCCACCAAAAGGCCGCCGCTGCCGTGCAAGCCCGGCGCGAATCCCTCGAAGCCGCACGCAAAACACTCGAAGCCCACGAACAATCCGCCCGGATCCTTGAACAAAACCACGGCGATGCCACCCACCGCGCCGCCGCCTTGGAGACTGCCCGGAATGCGCAAGCCAGCGCTCAGGCTGCCCTCGACGCCACCACCAATGCCCTCGCCGAACTCCACCCCGAACTGCTTCAGCAGCAGGTCACCCGCCTCCATCGGGTGATTTCCATCGAGGAGGAAAAACAACGCGAGGCCCGGACCCGCATCGCTGTGGCCAAAAACACCCTCGCGCTCGATGGTTCATCCGACCCAGAGGCCGAACTGCTCCACGCCCGGGCGCGCCACGATGCGGCTGCCGGGACTCACTCCCGCGAAAAACGCCACGCCGACGCCATCGCCTTGCTGCATCGCCTGTTTTCAGAATCCCAAGCCGCCATCAGCGAGAGTGTCACCCAGCCGATCGCCGATCGCGTCGCGGGTTACCTCGCCTGCCTTTTCGGCCGCGGCGTGCGGGTCGGGGTGGATCTGGCTCAGGCCGCGACCGCCTCCATCGAACTCACTCGTCCCGGGACACCGACATTCGCTTTTGAGACGCTCAGCGGCGGAGCCAAGGAACAAGTCGCCGCAGCCCTGCGCCTCGCCATGGCGGAAATCCTCGCTGCCAACCATGATGGCTGCCTGCCGATGGTGTTCGACGACGCGTTTGCCTACGCCGATGACGACCGCATCCAATCGCTGCAAGCCATGCTCGATCTTGCCGCCAGCCGAGGCCTGCAGGTGATCGTCCTCACCTGCACTCCCGGTGCCTACATCGGCCTCGGCGCGGAAGAAACCCGCCTTGTTCCGCCGCTTTCCAGCATTCCGCTGTAAGGTCGCCTCACTTGACCAGATCGGCCAAGGTGGTTTCCAGCGTTGGGAATTCAAACCGAAACCCGGATGCCTCCAGCGCGCCGGGACGCGCCCGTTGGCCCTCCAGCAAGGCACCTCCGAAGCCGCCGAGCGCCAGCTTGAGGGCGAATCCGGGAACCGGAAAAAGTGCCGGGCGATGCAGCGAAGTCGCCAACTTGGCAGTGAAGTCCACATTTCGCTCTGCCCACGGCGCGGTGGCGTTGACGGCCCCCCGGACGGATTCGTCCCTCACGCAGTGGACGATCGCGCGGCGGAGGTCATCCACATGGATCCACGGCATCCACTGCATGCCAGAGCCGAGTCTGCCGCCGATGCCCCATTTGAAAACACCCACCAATTTTTGAAATGCCTCACCATCCCTGCCGAGCACGATGCCAATCCGCAGTCGCACCACTCGCACTCCGAGCGCCTCAGCCGCCAATGCCGCCTCCTCCCAGTCGCGGCAAAGGTCCGCAAGGTAGCCGGACCCGGGACTGGCTGCCTCGGTGAGCACTTCATCGCCGCGGTCGCCATAGATCCCGACCGCCGACGTATTCACCAGCACCTTGGGACGTTGATCCGGCGGCAGCAGGCGGATCGCCTCGACCACTTTGTGAGTCACGCCGATGCGGCTTTCGTGAAACTGCCGCTTGCGTTTTGCCGTCCAGCGTTGGGCAATGGATTCGCCCGCCAGGTTGACCACGGCGTGGTGGCCGGCGAGATCGAGCGCGTCAGGCGTTTGCCAGGCATCCACCGCGCTGACATCGCCCTTGCCCGATCGACTCACCCCAGTGCAGCGCATCCCGGCATCGAGAAACAATGAAGGCAGGGCGCGGCCGATGAATCCGGTCACTCCCAGGATCGCAATCCGTGATGGGGTGGGCATGCCGTGAACATGGAGCGGATATCCGGCTGGTAAAACGGATTTTCAGCCAACCTCCGCAGACCGCAGGGCCTCCGCACCTTTCGCCCTTTACTTCCCACCTTTCCGGTTCTCTCATTCCGTCGATGCTGAAACCCAGTGCATGGCTGATTCCGCCGCTGTTCATCCTGCCTCTGGCGGGCCTGCACGCGCAGGTGTTGCCGCAGCAAGATGCCCCGCCCGCCGTGGACATGATCACCCCGGTGCCACCACCGGAGATTCCCTTCGGTGCTCCCGGCGAGGTCCAGCCCACGCTTCCCAAGGACCTGAAGATCGAAAACCAGGGCGGAGCCATGGAATTCATCAAGGACGTGGGCTTCAAAATGGGGGGTCCTGTCAAAATCACCGGCGACAATGGCCTCGAAGTCTTTGCCGACACCGCGATCATTGATTTGAAGGCGGAAAGTGCCACTCTCCAAGGCAATGTCAGCGTCTATCAGGACAACCTGCTGCAGCGGGGCGAGCGCGCGGTTTATTATTACAATCGCAAGGTGCTCGATACCTCCGGTTTGCGCATCTCGATGGACCCCATCCTGCTGGAAGCCGGCAAGTTCACTGCGGAGCAAGTGGGAGATCAGCAAGTCTTCGTCGGCACGGATGCTGGCATCACCACCCACGATGTGGAAGACCCGAACTACTGGGTGCGGGCGAAGACCACCACCATCTATCCGGGTGAAAAAATTGTTTTCGATGATCTCAAGCTCTACGCCGGGGACACCCCGGTGTTCTGGTTGCCCTATCTGAGCCAGCCACTCGATGGCGAGCTCGGCTATCATTTCGTGCCCGGTGCCCGCTCCAACTGGGGCCCCTTCCTGCTCAACACCTATGGCATCATGCTCGGTGGCGAGACCGATCCACTCACGGGGGAAAACAAGGATGCCTGGCTGCTCTCCCGCTGGCACCTCGACCTCCGCACGTCGCGCGGCATTGGCACCGGCGTGGATTTCGTGGACACGCGAATTGATAACAACGACGAAATCAGCGGGCTGAGTTTGTATTATCTCAATGACCTGGATCCCAGCAAAAGCCGCTCCGGCGTGCCGCGCGGATTTGTCAATGAGGACCGCTACCGCGTGGAACTCAAGCACCGCATCGAACTCGACCTGCCGGATCAGGCGGATTGGCGGATTGACAGCAATCTCACCTGGCTGAGCGATCGCTATTACCTGGAAGATTTCGATCCCCAACTCTATCGCAGCAACCCGCGGCCGGACAATACCTTGGGCCTTTACCGGCGGGATGACGACTCGCTGCTCTCGCTCTATCTCCGCACGCAAATCAATGATTTCTACCGGGCGGACACGCGTTTGCCGGAGGTGACCTTCGATCAGGTACGGGCTCCCTTCTTCGGGCTGCCCGTGCTGCACGAGGGCAACACCTCGTTCGGCTTCATCGGTGAGCAGGCGGATGATTTTACCACGAGTGCCATCGTCAATCCGATGCAAAACCTCACGCTCGGGGACCCAACGGCGCAGCGGTTGCTCAATCAACTCACCGGCTATGAAAGAAGGCTCGCGGAAAGCATGTTGGCGCTGCCCGTAGGCGATCCGAAACGCGAATCGATCCGCCAGCAGTTGCTGGATGCGAGTTATGTGAGATTTCGCAGTTATCAGGAATTTTCGATGCCCACCACGCTCGCCGGATTCCTGACCCTCACGCCACGGGCGGGGATCGGCTATTCAAGTTATGGGGCGATGGAAGGTCCGGAGGATAGCTTGGACCGCACCCATCTTCATGCCGGTGTGGAAAGCTCGCTCAAGTTCACCAAAGACTTCGGCTCCTACCGCAATCCCTCCTGGGGGCTGGACGGATTGATGCATGTGATCCAGCCGTATGCGAACTGGTCCATCGTTTCCACCAACAACTTTGAACCCGGCGACCCGGGGGTGGACCGCCTCACCCCGACGACCCGCCCGCGGCCGATTGATCCGGCGCGCTTTGCGGCCGTCGATGAAATGCAAAGCTGGAATGTGATCCGCTTCGGCGCACGCAACCGCCTCCTCACAAGGCGCGACAACCAAAGCTTCGAGTGGTTGTATCTCGACAGTTATATGGATGCCTTCGCGGAAGACCCGGAAGGTCAGCGCACGTTTTCCAATCTTTACAACGACATCCGCTGGCAGCCACTGCCCTGGATGGGCGTGAACCTCGAAACCCAAGTGCCCATCGCCGATGGTGGCTCCGGTTTCAGCGAGTTTGCCAGCCGGGTGCATTTCCTGCCCACCGATTCCTTTGACTTCTCGATCGGCTACCGCCTGCTGGATGGCCACCCGGTGCTCATCGATTCCAGCCGCTTCGATCTCCAGTCCTACACCCGCCTCACCGAGGATTGGGGATTCGGCACTCGCCATATGATGGAGCTGGATGACGGCACGCTCGAACTCCAACAATACACGATCCACCGGGATCTTGGAAACTGGGTGGCAGGTGCCGGACTCACCTTCCGGGACAACCGCTTGAAAGATGAATACGGCTTCGTTCTGAGCCTCACCCTCAAGGATTTCCCATCGGTGTCCTTGCCTTTCCAAATTGATGCGGAATAGTGGTGGCCGATATGAGCCTGCCATCCCAAGACCTCGTCAACGCCCTCAGCTGGCGCTACGCCACCAAACAATTCGACGCCTCCCGCAAGATTCCTGCCGATGTCTGGGAAGCGCTGGAAGAGTCATTGGTGCTCACCCCGTCCTCCTTCGGCCTGCAACCGTGGAAATTCCTCGTCGTGGCGGATCCCGCCGTGAGGGCGCAACTCCTGCCGGAATCCTGGGGCCAGTCGCAGGTCACCGATGCCTCCCACTTCGTGGTGCTGGCCGCCCGCACAGACCTCGGGAAGGCCGATATCGATACCTGGATTTCCCGCATGGCGGAAGTGCAAGGCACCGCGGTTGAATCGCTGGACCCGCTCAAAGGCATGATCGCCGGTTTCGCTGAGCGCATGAGCGTTGAAGACCGCCATGCTTGGAATGCCCGCCAGGTTTACATCGCACTGGGCCAATTGATGACTGGTGCGGCATTGTTGGGAATCGATACCTGCCCGATGGAGGGCATTAGCGCTGCGGCCTATGACCGGGTGCTCGGCTTGGAAAATTCCGGTTACGCCACGGCGGTCGCCTGCGCTCTGGGATACCGCTCGGCCGACGACAAGTATGCCAGTGCCCCCAAAGCCCGCTTCGAGCGAGGAGCGGTGATCGAGCACGTTTGACCTGCCACACCCCTCAGCCCTCAGATATCAGTCTTCTTCGGCGGGGGCACACCGAGGATTTTCCAGACATCATCCATCAAGCGCAGCGCGATTTTTTCGCTGAGCTTTACTTCCTTGGCCTTGCCATTCACCCCGATGTGGATGGCAGGCATGGGCCCCATCTTGGTCGCAATATCGCCGGATCGAACGAACAATCTTTGCCGCAGCGCTTGGGCACAGGCGTCATCGGTGGGAAGATTCCAAATTTCCTTCAATCCCAGATCCTGGCTCACCTTGGTGAGGACCTCTTGCTCGCTGAGCTTCGTCTTGAGCTCGAGGATCATGGCATCCCGTTTGGCGTTTTCGAGATCCGGCTTGATGGCCAAGGGCACCCATATCGGACTTGGGCGGTTTGACTTATAGGCTTTGTAACCGTAATAGCTGCCACCGAGAAACAAAACCATTATTACCAAGCCTGCCGCGATCCACCGTTGCATGATGGCGGGTTATACTTCATCCAACCCTCAATCCAAGCCGGAATTTGATTCATGGAATACCCACCTACTGCCGCCACCGTCGAGACCCTACCCAACGGACTGACCGTCATTCTCGATCCCGATCCCACCGCGCCGGTGGTGAGCGCCCAGATTTGGGTGGAAACAGGCAGCGTCCATGAGGATCGCCTGCTGGGCTCCGGGGTTTCGCATTTCCTGGAGCACATGGTTTTCAAGGGCACGCGCGACTTCGATGCGGAGCAACTCGCCGATACGGTGCAGGCCGCGGGCGGGCATTGGAATGCCTACACGAGCTTTGACCGCACGGTTTATTACATCGATGGCCCTGCGGATTCGCTGCCGGTGTTCCTGAAATGCCTCACTGGCCTGGTCTATTTCCCGGTGATTCCGGAGTCCGAGTTTGAGAAGGAGAAAGATGTGATTCGCCGCGAAATCGACATGGGCCTCGATGATCCCGACAATGCCGCCACCCGCCTGCTGCTGGCCACTGCCTTCCAACAAGACCCGCGCCGCCACCCGGTGATTGGCCACCGCCACCGCTTCGATGCCATCGCATACAGCGACCTGACGACCTATCAAAAAGACCGCTATACCACCGATCGCTCGTTCGTGGTGGTCTCCGGTGATTTCGATCCGGAACAGGTCCGCGCGATGATTTCCGAACTCACCGCCGAGTGCCATCAAGGCTGTGGCCGCGAACCGCTGGTCGCGCAGGATGCCCCGCAGATGGGCATGCGCCGGTCGCGGGAAACGTTCGCCATCCCCGCAAGCCGCATTTCCCTGGCGTGGAAAAGCCCCGCGCTGCACCACCCGGATGCGCCTGCTTTCGATGTGCTCGCCGCCGTGCTGGGGCGCGGGCGTTCGTCGCGCCTCCATCGCTCGTTGCGGGACGAACTTGGCTTGGCACTGGAAATTTCCGCCTACTCCTGGACCGGCCCCGGCCGAGAGGGGATTTTCGGCATTTCCGGCGATGCAGCTCCGGAAAATCGCGATGCGCTCATCGATGCAATTTTCGCCGCCATCGCCACCCTTCAGAGCGAGCCCTTGGAAGAGGAAATCGCAAAGGCAAAACGCCAAATCGTCGCCAGCCAATTCCGCAGCCTGACCACCGCTTCCGGGCGGGCCTCCGACTTGGCGTCGAACTGGCATGAAGCGCGCGATCTCGATTTCACCCGCCGCCACGTGGCTGCGATTCAGGCCGTCACTGAGGCCGATGTCCGCCGCGCCGCCGCCCAACTCAGCGACGAGCGGCTCACGCTCACGATTCTCGATCCCCTCGACGCCCCTGCCCCGCAGCGAGTGGGGAAAACCCGGCGTCAGCGCGAGGAAATCCAAGTTCACACCCTTCCCAGCGGCCTGCAAATCGCCCTCATTCCGGATCACCGCGTGCCGCTCGTCCACCTGCAAGCGGCCGTCCGCGCCGGTCTTCCCTCCGAGACCGCCGCCACCAATGGCCTCAACCAATTGCTCGCCTCCACCCTGCCCAAAGGCACGGCCACTCGCAGCGCGCAGGAAATCGCCCTCACCCTCGAATCCCTCGGAGCCTCGATTTCCGCCAGCGCCGGAAACAACGCCCTGCTCGTCCAGGCTGGCGGCCTTTCCGAGGACATCGCGACCATCGCCGATGTGTTTTGCGAAGTGCTCAGCGCCCCGCGATTGGCGGAGGAAACCATCGTCCGCGAGAAAGCCAGTCAGCTCGCTGCTCTCGAAGAAGCGCTGCAGGACCCGCTGCACGCCGGATTCCGCGCCCTGCGCCACGCTGCCTTCGATGGCAGCGGTTACGGGCTCGATTCGCTTGGTTCCACGGAAAGCCTCCGCTCGCTGGACCGCGCCGCCCTCGCCGCCCACCATGCGCGCCATTTCAACGCGTCCAACATCACCCTCGCCATCGCTGGCGATTTCGATCCGGCGCGGCTCTTGGAAATCCTCACCCAACAGCTTGCCGAATTGCCTTCCGGCGATGTATGGCCGGTTCCTGCGGGGCAACAGGGCGGAGGCGACCTCACGGTGCGTTTGCCGAAAAAACAAGCGGTGCTCGCGATCGGATTCCCCGGCACCTCGGTGAGCGGGGCAGACCGTCACGCGCTGGCCATGATCCAGGAATACGCCGCCGACATGGCAGGCCCGCTGTTTTCCCGCATCCGCGAAGACCTCGGTCTCGCTTATCAGGTCGGTGCCACCCAATTCCTCGGCTACGACGTGGGACTCTTCACTTACTATCTCGCCACCTCGCCCGAGCAAGCCGATCTCGCCCGTGCGGAGATGCTCTCGGAAATCGCCAAAATCGCCGCCGCTGGCATCCCGGACGAGGCCTTCGATCGCGTCCGCTCCACCGTCCTCAGCGGCTTGGCCATCCAGCAACAATCGCCGTCCCACATCGCCCGCCACGTCGCGCTCGACCTGCTCTTCGGCCACCCCGCCGATGAACACCGCCGCCTCGCCGCCAGCTACCAGGCCCTCAGCGCCCCCCAGGTCCGCGAAACCGCCGCCCGCATCTTCTCCGTCACCCCCACCATCGCCACGGTGCTGCCGGAGTGAAGGGGCGGCCTTGGACTTGAGCCCAAGACGTGAAGGACTGGGGTGCGAATCGATTCCTTGCCTTTCAGCCTCTTGGAATTCCTGCTTTGCGAAAAGCAGGGGCTGGCTCCCATTGAGGCCATCGCTGAGGTTTCGGCTGATGAAATGGCCCGATGGCCCCGGGCATGATCACGGGTTCGTCGAAAATTTCGTCCCTTCCTGACAAGCTCAACTGAGCGCCACAAGGATGGCCTTTTGGGCGTGGAGGCGGTTTTCGGCTTCCTGGAAAATCGTGTCGGCATGCAGTTCCAGCACTTCCTCGCTGATTTCCTTGCCGCGATAGGCGGGCAGGCAGTGCAGCACGATGTGGCCGGGCGCGGCATCGGCGAGCAGGGTGGAGTTGACCTCGAATCCGGCGAACTCCAATTCCTTTTCCTTCTGATCCTCCTGGCCCATGGAAAGCCAGACATCGGTATTGATGACATGCGCGTCCTTCACAGCGACCTTCGGATCGGCGGTGATGGAAACGTTGGGCGCATCGAGAGCGGTTAGAAACTCCGCCGGAGGCTGGCAGGCGGGTGGCGAGGCGATCGCCAGCTCAAATCCAAGCCGCTTGGCAGCCCACATCCACGAGCGGGTCATGTTCGAGAAACCATCGCCGATGAATGCAATTTTACGGCCATCCCAACCGCCGAGTTTTTCCTGCACGGTGAGCAGGTCCGCGAGGATCTGGCAGGGATGCTCGTCATCGGTGAGGGCGTTGATGGTGGGGATGCCCGAGTAGTGGGCGAATTCCTCGACGTCGCTCTGCGCATAAGTCCGGATGATGGCGCCATGCACCATGCGACCCAGCACGCGCGCCGTGTCCTTGATGAGTTCGCCACGGCCGAGCTGGATGTCGTTTTTCGACAAAAACATCGGGAAGCCGCCGAGTTCGCGGATGCCGACTTCGAAGGACACGCGGGTCCGGGTGGAGGATTTCGTGAAAATCAGGGCCCAAGTCTGCCCTTCCAGTTTCCGCCCATCCCGGCCGCGCTGGCGCTTGAGATGGGCGGCGGATTCGAGCAGGGTTTCGATTTCCTTGGCGCTGAGTTGTTCGATGGAAAGAAGGTGTTTCATGCGGGTGGGTGGGAAAATTCCGCGAGCACGGAATGGAGAATGGCGAGGGCTTCGTCGATTTCGGCCTCGGTGACATTGAGGGGTGGAAGAAGGCGGATCGTTTGCGGACCGGCGGGAGGCAGCAGCAGTCCGCGATCCATAAGTCGGTTCACCACCACCAGTGCGGCGGTTTTTCCTTCCGGCGTCGGGATCAAGGCAGGGTCCAGGCCCACGCCCAAAAGAAGCCCGCGACCGCGGATCTCGGTGACGACGGGGAGGTTCCACGAAAGGATGGTTTGCTGGATGCGCACTTCCATCAGGATGGCGTGCTGGGCGAGTTCCTTTTCGCGGATTTCCTTGAGAACGGCCAGCGAGGCTGCGCAAACGAGCGGATTTCCGCCATAGGTGGAACCATGCGAACCGGGACCCATCAGCGAGGAAAAGGCGGCGCCGTTTTCATCGATCGCGCGATCGTTCAACCAGAACGCGCCGATCGGCACTCCGCCGCCCATGCCCTTGGCCCAGGAAATGCCGTCCGGTTCGATCTCCGGCGCGATCATCCGCCACGCCATCGCATCGCCGCAACGGCCGAAGCCTGCCTGCACTTCATCGAAGAACAGCAGCAAATCGTGCTTCTTGCAAAGCGCCGCCACGGCGCGGAGAAATTCCGGCGTCGCCGTGTTCACGCCGCCTTCACCCTGGATGGGCTCCAGCAGGATGGCGGCAGTTTCCGGGCGGATGCTGTTTTCCAGCGCCGCGATGTCGTTGAAAGGCAGATAGCGGAATCCCGGCAGCAGCGGATCGAATCCCTCCTGGATCTTCGCCTGGCCGGTGGCGGACATCGAGCCGAGTGTGCGGCCGTGGAAGGATTGCAAAAATGTGACCACCTCGTAACGCGGCGTGCCATCCGGCTGCGGGCGCTTGTGGCCGAAGCGGCGGGCCGATTTGATCAGTCCGTCGTTGGCCTCCGCGCCGGAGTTGGAAAAGAACACCTTCCCCGGGATTTTCACGTGGCGCACATTGATTTCCTCCGCCAATTCTGCCTGCTGGGGGATCTGATAGAGATTGGAACAATGCAGCAGTTTCCCCGCCTGTTCGCGGATCGCCTCCACAAGGCGCGGATGGCAATGCCCCAACGCGCACACGGCGATGCCGGTGCAGAAATCAAGGTAGCTCTTGCCCGCATCATCCCACAATCGGCAGCCCGCTCCACTCACAGGAACAAGCGGAAAACGCCCGTAGGTGGGGAGAACATGGTGCTGGAATGTGTCGGCGGTGCTCATGGAAAGGGGCGGACCCTAGCGCCAATCGCCGAAATGGCAAAGCGGGATTTGTGGCTTGAAGTGCAGTGCCGGGAAATCCCGGCAGCGAGCCAATCACCAGAGACAGAAATCATCAGATTCGACGAAGCGCATCCAACCGCTGCGCAGGTTGAGCTTGTGAATGACGTTGGCCGGTGGGCTGGAACCATTCTCGTTGCGGGGACCGTGGGGGGCGCGGCATGGCCAAGGCATCGAAGTCTTTGCAATGGTTCAGGCTGGGACTGGCACCCATGCCGTGCATCTGTGGGAGGTCGCGCCCGGTCTTGCTGTTTTCCATGACGCGCAGGGCCGCCAGTGAGGAAAATCAGGCGGCAGCGACGTTGTGCAATAGCTGCGGCTGATTCCTGGAGTCTGAAGCGTTTGATGAGAGTGCGAATGAACGTTTTTTTTAAAAAATCGCCTCTCGCCGGGTTCCGAGCACCTTGGAATCAGTCCCAAGGGTGGCGGCTCTTTGTTCAAAATACCCTGAATAGCGTATGTTGCGGTTGACATGTGGGGGGGCAACCGTGTAGCAATACCTGCTTTTGCGGAGAAAAGTCCCCCCTGATTTTTTCTCCACGACCTCTTCAACCACCCTCCTTCAGCCCCAAGATAAGATCCCCCTGTTGCAGAAACATGCTTCTCTCCCGCTCGTTGATCCCCCATTTTCCATGACATTTCGCAATTTCAAGAATCCTGACCTTGGCGTCAGGTGGCTCATTCTGACCATAATTTTTATGGCCCAGTCTGTTCATGCGGATGTCACCGCCGGGATTGGAAATGGATGCGATCAAAACCTACGAATTCTCGTGGATCCGAATGTGGAGAGTCCGCCTAAACCTTTTGGAGGGAATGGACCAATCGCTGCTGCCAGCCCGAATCTACTGTGAAATCATCCTCTAAGCCATGGAATTCATGAAATTTTTACTCAAATGCACTCTGCCGCTGCTAGCAATGTGGTTTGCAACGGTTGCCAAGGTGAGTGGCGCCACGACAGTCAATTGGGGAAGCCCTCTCGATAGCGTATTGCGCGACAGTTACGGCAATACCCTCGGCCCCGACATGCATTTCCAGCTCGGGACCTTCGCGAACTCTTTCATCCCCACTTTCGAAAACATGGCGGATTGGAAGGACAACTGGCGCGTATTCGATGAAGCCCTCTATTTCCCCGAATACGGTTGGTTCGTAGGCTCTGCCGATATCGACAAGACCACCGGCCAAACTAGCAGCAGTGCTGCCACAGGTGACAGTGATACCTTCGACTTCCGCAACAAGAATGCTTTCCTCTGGGTCTTCAACGACCAGACTCCGGAAGTGTGGGTCACCCAGTGGACTCTGGTTCGCGACTCAAGCTGGGTTTTCCCGGTCCCTTCACTCAGCTGTTGCGACACCTCTCTTCCACAAGAGTGGTCGCTCAGTGACCTGGGCCCCGGGGATAAACCGATCTTTGGCCGGACCGGGGAAGAAGAAGGCGGCGGCACCTCTTATGCGGAAAGCCCTTCCTATGACCTGCAAACCTATTCGCTGGTTCCGGAAATCTCATCAGTCCCGGCGATGGTAGCCGTGGTCCTGCTCGTTGGCTGCCATCGTGACCGCAAGCGCAAGCATACGGTGCCTCAAGCCTGAGCCGCGCCGAATGAATTTTAACCATCCTTTCCCAACCATTTCCCTGAAATTCCAAGAAAACTTCCCTTTCATCCCGCTTCAGGGCTAGCCCGTTTTCGCGTATTTCTCAATCACCCTTCATCTTATGGACGCCACATCCTCACGCCGGAATCTGACAGTCAATTGCCGTCAGGTCTGCATCGACCCCTCCGGCTCTCCCGAGCTCCGTCCCGGCGATTTTCTAAGCCGGGCGATTCGTGCCCTGGCGATTTCCGCAGCCTGTTTCGTGATTCATGCATTGGGCGTGGCACACGCACTCCCGATCGCCCAAGAGTGGTTCGTCCCCCAGCCTGAGGCACAGATCCGCACCGATTATCTCGTTTTGGCACCAGCGACCAATGCGATCACCGATTCGGTGATCGCCATTACCGTCCCGGTTCCCGGAACCAAGATCGTCTTGGACCATTGGGAAGATGGCTACGAAGTGAACCTCGGCACTCCCACCCAGACCGCGAGCCAGATTTGGGGTGATGGCAACAACGCCAACGGCAAACCGCCGGGCTACGCCAACGACCCCGCTTCGTTCACTGCCGGTTCGGTGATCATCATGCGCAACCAAGTGCCCCTGCCGCGCAATGCTTCCACCATCCTTTACGACGGTCGCGACCGTTTCGGTGCCACTTTTGGCATCGTGATGACCCGCGCCGCCTGGTTCACCAATCCCGGCCCGCTGCTTGCAAACTCCGTCGAAGTGCGCGCCGTCCCGGATTGGGGCACCTCCTTCGTCTTGCCTGTCGGTGAGAACATCATCTTCCCCACTCCGCTGACAAGTTCGATGTTCGAGCATTGCTCGGCCTACATCATGGCTTCGCAGCCCGGCACAGTGGTGACGATCGACCTCGACGGCAACGGCACGGTGGATTCAACCGTCACACTCAACCAAGGAGAATCCCATTTGATCAATGCCGGAATCCAGCGAGGTGCCAGGATCAACTCGACCAAGCCGATCCAGGTCATGCAGTTCTACGGTGACATCGGAGCCAACTACGAAGCTCGTGGCGCCAACGTCCCACCTCTCGATCGTTGGTCTGATGACTACTACGCCCCCGTTGGAACCGCTTCGGATGGGGATGAAACCTACATCTACCTCCACAACCCGGACGCGTCCGCGATCACGATCAACTTTACAACCAAACTGGGTTCCGGCTCGTTCTCGATTCCCGGTAAGGGCACCTATCAGTATCTGATGCCCAAGGAGTCCGCCGCGCGCTTCACCAGCGTGGGTGAAAAACCCTTCTGGGGCGTGGGCATGGTAGGAGCCCGGCCGACTGCCAACAATGTGCACGACTGGGGTTATGCCCTGGTTCCCAAAGATTTCCTCTCCACGGAAGTGGTTGTGGGTTGGGGTGCTGGAAGTGATGATGGCACCCAAAATGGCAGCCCGGTCTGGGTGACCTCCGCCGCAGCCACCACGATCTACATCGATTACGATGGCGACCGCGATGGCCCACTCACCGATCCGTCAGGACGCAAATACGATGTGGCCCTGCCCGTCACGGCGCTGACTGTCAGCCGGGTTTTTGATCCGGACATGGACCAATCCGCCATGCGGCTCTATACTCTCGACGGCACCTTGATCACCGCCGCATGGGGTCAGGATCCTGCTACGGCTGGCCCGGCAAGGCCCTTCCTTGACCTCGGCAACACCACGCCGAACTACCCGGTTCCTCTGATCAGCAAGGTTTCTCGCATCGCCACCGACAATTCACCTGTCGGCCTCAGTGTCGGCGATGTGATGGAATACACGGTCACTCTGGACAACAGGTCACTCTTCTCGCTGACCTCGGTTCCCCTTCTCGATAATCCACCTGCCGGATTGACCTATGTCCTGAACTCCACGACTCGCGATGCAGTCGCAGTTCCCGACAGTGTCTCCGGAACTCCATTCCCCTTGGACGCTGATGGCTTGGTGGTGCCCATTCTACCTGCCCGCCAAAGCACCGTCATCAAGTTCCGTGCGACGATCACTACCTCTGGCACTCACACCAATACCGCAACGCTCATCGGCTATGCAGGCGTGGGAGCCTCAGATACCATCGTCGTGCCTTCGGGTCCCGGCCCTGTCGCCTGTACGCTTAAACTCACCAATAGTTCCGGAACCGAGGTCAATTACCAACCCGGTGACAACATCTACGTCACCGTCAACGACACGGATTCCAACACCAGCGGCGGTGCTGCCGATACCATCATTGCCTTGGTGACAAACAACAACAACGGGGACGTGGAGGCCATCACCCTGACGGAAACCGGCGTGAACTCCGGAATTTTCCGCAACACGACAGGCCTGCCATCCTCAACTTCCGCCGGCCTCAGTTCGAACGATGGCACCCTCAATGTCCAATTGGGCCAAACCATCACGGCCACCCACGTGGATCCCGCCTACGGTGACACCTGCCCGGACACCGCAACCATCACCGCACCGAGCCTTACCAAGCAACTTTACCTCGATACCGACGGCGCGGATAGCGACACAACGGGCGATCTTGATCGGGTGGACCCGGTAGCGAGCTCTGATGCGACGACTTCGCAGACGGGTCTCCTCGCACCACCAGCAGCGGTTACCGATACGTATGCAGCGGGGACTACTACAACATGGACGGTTCCCCCGGGAGTCACCAGCATCACGGTTGTCGCACGGGGCGCCGGGGGTGCGGGTGGCGGCAGCACCACTAACCCAAGCGCTAACCGTGGAGGTGCTGGAGGAGGTGGCGGGGCCTATGCTTCCTCTGTATTGAGTGTCACGCCGGGCCAGCAATTGACCATTGTCGTCCCTGGACAAGCAGCAGGCGCAGCAGGCGGGGCAGGGGCCGCTGGAAGCCCGGCCTTTGTCGGTCCTGACGCCGTTTCTGCCAACGCACTCGTTCGGGCTGCCGGAGGTTCCGGCGGAGGGGCTCATACGGGTACAGCGCCTACTGGCGGGACCGGTGGCACGACTGCAGCCTCGCTGGGAGACATCGAGTTTGCCGGAACCAACGGCGTTAATGGGGGAACCTCTTCCGGTGCAGGGGGCGCTGGAGCAAATTCTGGTGGTGCCGGCGGATTGGCCGTGACCAGTGGGCCCGGAAATGCTGGTACTGCTTCAGGCGGTGGCGGTGGTGGATCAAGGAGCCGCACAAACACTGTTGGTAGCCTAACAGGTGGGAATGGCGCGGCCGGCAGCGTGGTCATCACCTACACGGCCCCAGGTAGCGCAACTTTCACCCAGACGCCCACCTTCGCCAAAGCCTTCACGATGCCGGCAGGTGGAAGCTTGGGTGTCCGGAGCTTTGTCCAGCTTACCACTGGCGCACTCTCGGGGACGCCGTCCATCACGGCAACCGTAAAAAATGGTTCGACCTCCATCGCCACCCTGGCCAGTCCCACCGCGACATTGATTGGTGCCGGTGCCGCGCAAACCATCTCAATCGACGGTACCGCTTCGACGGGTTCCGCGACTGAGGGGACCAGCGGTGCTGCGATCACGGGGCTAAACGTCAACCACACGACCGGCAGCGGAAACAATCGCCTCATGTTGGCAGGGATCAGCATCGAGGATGACAATACCACCGCATTCACCATTTCTTCCGTGCGCTGGGTTGTCGGGCCGGTGACACAAAATCTAACCTTGATCACCACCGCCCAGACAACAGAAGAAGGACGGGCACATCTCTATTCTCTCACCAATCCGACAAGTGGAGCGGGCCAGCTCCAGATCACGGTCAACAGCGGTACTGCCGATGATGACGTCATTGCAGCGGGCGTGATGACCTTCAGCAATGTGGATCAATCCACTCCTCTTGGAACTGCGGTCAATGCGAATGGCTACGGCACAGCGGCGTCGGTCACTGTGGCCTCTGCGGCTGGCCAATTGGTTTTTGACACGATTGCGGGAGATGACTCCCGGGGCTTGACAGTGGGCGCTGGGCAGACATCCCGGTGGAACTCTACTGCAGGTGGCCCGGCAGATGGTGTCAGTTTTGGTGGGAGTACCGAGCCTGGCGCAGCCTCCGTGACGATGGCTTGGACGCAGGGTTCCTCTGATGCGTGGGGAATTTGTGCAGTCCCCATTCGTCCTTACGCACCCCCAATCTACCAACTCGATTGGAGCACCACGCTGGGATCTGCCGTGAATTTGACGTCTGGACAGTCCCTCAACCTGTCGGTCGAAAATAACACCGACTCAAATTTCCGAGTCCTCTACGATAGCAGCACCTATCCCTCGAGGATCAATCTTCCCACCAATACGGTCATCGAGACCGATACCGTGGAAGTTTACAGCGCTCCCTACCCTGGCGGCACGCTGGTGACCACGCCGACGATTGGTCAAACCCTGTATGTCCGGGTGACGGCAAGCGACCCGTTCGGAGCTTATGACATCACCAGCCTGCCGCTCGTCATCGATGGTCCCGGCACTGCGGGCGACATTTCCACGACACTCTCCGCTGGCAATGTAGTGGCCACCACGGCCGCAACCAAGACCTACGAATACGTCTGGTCCACTGGTTCCACCGAAGGAAACTTCACCATCACCGCGACCGCCAAGGAGGGCCTCGAAAACACGATCACCTCCTCCAAGTCCACGACAGTCAACATCAGCTCGCTGGATCTCGGAACGCCCAGCACCACCGAGTTCACCACCGGCAACAACGGTCCTCACACCCTCACCTACCTCGCCAACGAGCCGATCTTCGCCCGGGTGGTCGATATGGATGAGAACACCAACCCGCTGGTTGCGGAAACCATCACTGTCACGATGATCGGCAGCAGCGGTGATACCGAAACCGTGACTCTCACCGAAACCGGCCCTAACACCGGCATCTTTACCGGCGGCATTCCTGCCAGCAGCACGGTCACCGGCACCAGCGGCAATGGCACCCTCTACGCTGTGGCGGGCTCCGTTCCAGTCGTGAATTACGTGGACAACGATGACCCGACGGACACCGGCAACGACACCGCGGTCATTCCCATCGGCGGTGCCAGCGTGTCGGTCAGCAAGACGCTGATTTCGCCTGCGGATGGCCAAATTCTCGTGGGTGAAACCGCCCAATACCGCCTGCGGGTCACCAACAACGGCAGCACCATCTTGAACACCGTGCAAGCGGAGGATCTCTTCAATGCCGCGCAGTTGACCTATGTGTCCGCCAGCCCGGCCCCGAATACAGTGATTCCTGGCAGCCTCACCTGGACAAACGTCGGCCCGCTCACTTCTGGCCAGAGTGTGGATTTGATTGTGGACTTCACCGGTCTCGCCGCTGCCGCTCCCTCGACCAACACCGTCAATGTCACCACCGGTGGTGGTCCTACCGCTTCGGATACCGAACCGGTGACCATCACCCGCCCTGCGGTGACTGTCACCAAAACGCTCGTCAGCCCCAATCCGGGCCCAGCTGCCAAGGGTGACAACGTGGTATTCAACATCAGCGTCCAGAACACCGGCACCACCGCACTGGCCACCGTGCCGTTGGAGGACCTCTACAGCGATGCCTTCTTCGAATTCGTTTCCGCCACGGTCACTCCCGATGGTGTCGGCGCGGGCAGTCTGCTCTGGAATGACGTGACCGGTGCGGGCAATCTCGCCGTCAACGCGACCTTCTCCGTCTCCGTGACCCTCCGCGCCAAGGGCGTGGCCAATCCCGCCACCAACAACGCCGCCGTGAACTACGCGGTGGACGTCAATGGCGATCCCGTTCCTCCCTCGGAAGACTCTGCCGGTTTGCAAACGCTTGCCGCCACCATCTCCGGCTACACCTACGAAGATCAAGGTGCCGCAGGCTTCGGTGGTGACGTTCCCTTGGAAGGGGTAGTCGTCAATCTCTACACCGATCCCAACGGCGACGGTAACCCGGCCGATGGCACTCTCGTCGGTGTCACAACCAGCAGCCCCACCGGTTATTATGAGTTCCTCAATCTGGGACTTGGCACGTATGTCGTCGTTGAAGAGGACATCCTCGGCTACGTCAGCATAGCAGACACGGCAGGGGCAAACGACAACCGGATCCCGGTCAATGTCGTCGCACTGACGGTCTATCCGAATAACAATTTCCTCGATGATTACATCAATCCCACCAACTTCGGCGGCATCAGCGGTCAAGTGCGCAACGATACCGACGGCGACGGTTCGCTTGCCGATGCAGACAGTGGCTTGGCGGGTGCGGTCATCACGCTTTACACCGACCCCAATGGTGACGGCGATCCCTCGGATGGCATCCCTTACGGAGCTTCCGTGACCACCAGCGGCAGCGGGAATTACTCCTTCAGCAGCATTCCTCCGGGAACTTATGTGGTGGTGGAAACCGATCCGTCCGGTTACGTCAGCACGGCGGATGTGGTCAATCCATCGGACAACTGGATTCCAGTAACTGCGGTGCCATCGACGATCATCACCGGCAGGGATTTCCTTGATACCAACAATCTGGCTGCCCTGCCAGCCATCGGCGATCGCTTGTGGCTCGACGAAGACAGCGACGGCATCCAGGACGCGGGTGAGCCCGGCCTCGGCAACGTCGAAGTGAACCTTTACGACCCGAGCGGCCTCACCCTGCTGGCCACTACGGTGACCGACAACGAAGGCTCTTACATTTTCACGGAGCTCGCTCCCGCTGCCTACATCATCCGGGTCGCCACCACCGGGAGCAATGCGATTCCTGCAGGTTTGGCAGCCAATCCGACCTACGACCTCGACGGCGTGGTCACTGTTCATCAGGCGGTCGTGAATCTGTTGATCGGACAAAACAACTTCGATGCGGATTTCGGTTATAACTGGGCAGCCACCACCAATGTGGTCAATGGCACCGGCACCGGAGCCATCGGCAGCCGCCTCTGGATCGATGCAGACGGCGACGGCAAACAAGATCCCGGCGAAGCCGGTCATGGCGGCTCTCAGGTGCAGTTGTATTGGGATTCCGATGGCAACGGTGGCATCGATAGTGTGTTGGCCACCACCACGACCGCTGCGGATGGTTCCTATATCTTTGATGGATTGGCAGCCGGCATCTACCAGGTTGTGGTCACACCGCCTGTGGGTCACGTGCAAACTGGCGATCCGGATTATTTCGGAGCCACCCTGCCCGTCCTCGGGCGTGACAATCAAACCACAAAACCCATCGTTCTCGGCCCTGGAGATGTGTTCGTGAATGCGGACTTCGGCTACCAGGAATTCGACGATGCGGATATCAGCGGAGTGGTTTACTTCGATGCCAATGCCAGCTCAACGCAGAATGCCGGTGAGCCCGGGATTTCCGGTGTGACGGTGGTATTGGAAAACGCAACGGGGGACATCATCGCCACCACGGTGACGGATGGCACTGGTGCTTACCGTTTCTCTGGTCTTCCAAATGAAACCTACACGGTGCGCATCACTGATACGGCCTACCGTTTGCAGGAGCTTTCCCAGACGCAGGACCCGGATGTGACCATCAATCGCAGCACATCGGTCACGATTGCCGATCATGTGGATGTCAGTGATCGCAATTTCGGCTTCACGCCCAACGGCCATGCTCCGGCAGAAGGCTTGATCGGTGACACCGTCTTCCTGGACGTCGATGGCGATGGCGTCTTCGATTCCGGTGAGTCCACACTTGCCGGCGTGACGGTTGAGCTTCGC
The DNA here is from genome assembly GCA_040399845.1 of Luteolibacter sp. GTDB lineage: Bacteria > Verrucomicrobiota > Verrucomicrobiia > Verrucomicrobiales > Akkermansiaceae > Luteolibacter. Next base: position 83,108 of record JBBARN010000005.1, read on the forward strand.
AACGGTTCCAACGTCCTGATTGCCACCACCCGCACCAAGGCGGATGGCACTTATGCATTTGGTTCGCTGGCGGATGGCAACTACACCGTGACCGTGGTCACCTCTTCACTGCCAAACGGCGGAGTGGGCCTGACCAATACAGCCGATCCGGACGGAAACACGGCCAACCAGTCGGCAGTTACGATCTCAGGTGGAAACATCAATCTCACTCAGGACTTCGGTTACCAAGCATCCTCACCCAATACCATCGCAGGAACGATTTGGAATGACATCAATGCTGATGGCACGCTCACCGAGTCCGCCAGCGGGATTGCCGGCATCAGTGTCGTCCTGCGGGATTCGTCCGGCGACATCGTCGGCACCACTGTCACCGGTTCCAATGGGGACTACAGTTTCCCCGGCCTGCCAAATGGAACCTACACCGTGGATGTTACCGACTCCTCCAACCTGCTCAATGGTTACTGGAAGAGCAATGGCAGCAACCCGGGTGCGAACAACAACAGCCAGCTCGATCCCTACAGCGTGAGCGTGAGCGGTGGTACCACCAATTCCACCGCGGACTTCGGCTACTACGTGCAGCCCTCTTCTATCGGCAACTTTGTCTGGAATGATGTGAATTCCAACGGCATTCAGGATGGCGGAGAAACGGGCATCGCTGGAGTGGCAGTGCGCCTGACCGTTACCTGGCCCAATGCGACCAGCACAGTGCTGACCACTTTGACCGACGCGAGCGGTTACTACTCCTTCGGTGGGTTGTTGATCGATGAAAACTATGATGGCGTTGGCATCGGTGAGCCTACCTTCTCGGTGAGCATCCCGAGCCTTCCAGGCACGGCCAGCCCCACGGGTGCAGGCACTGCTTCCACAGATTCCAACAATTCGGGGGGAACCACCGTTGCCTTGGCCCAAGGTCAGGATGAAACGACCATCGACTTCGGATTCTACGGCTTGACCCTCCGCAGCATCGCCGGGGTTCTGTATGACGACCGCGATTTCGACAATCAATTCACCGCGCCAGATACCCGCCGCTCCGGCAGCCGGGTGCAGTTGTATATCGACATCGACGGCGATGGCATCGGAGATCCGGGTGAGTTGGTGGGCGAGACTTTCTCCGATAGCAACGGTGACTATTCATTCGGCAATCTCCTTGATGGAAACTACATCGTGAAGATCGTGCCAGCCCTCCGCTGCTTCTTCGTCAACGAACGCGGTGAGCCTGCTCCCAACCTCGGCTCGCTTACCGACGGACAAATGAAGGTGACGCTCTCCGGGGCGAACAATCTGGACAACGACTTCCTCCTCTGCCGCGGCATCTTCACCGGAGCCATCGGCGACCGCGTCTGGTTGGATGAAAACAGCGATGGCGTGCAGGATGCCGGCGAGGCTGGCATCTCCAATGTCACGGTTCGACTCATCGCAGCCGATGGAGTGACTGTTCTTGCGACAACGGTCACCGACTCCGAGGGTCACTATCTGTTCCCGAATCGGACAGTCAACGAATACACCATCCAAATCGACACCAGCACGCTACCTGCCGGTCTTGCGGCTAACCCGACCTATGATCAAGACGGTCTGGGAAGCGGCAGTGTCCACGAGACGACACTAGAACTGGAAGGCAGCCAGCTCCGCCGCGATATCGACTTCGGCTACAACTGGGGAACCAGTGACCACGTCAACAACGGCGGCAGCGGTGCCACTGGAGCGATTGGAGATCTGGTCTGGATCGATGCCAACGGCAACGGTCGCCAAGATCCCGGCGAGCCCGGCTTCGCGGGAGTGAGCGTCAAGCTCTATGGGGACTCCAACGACGATGGCGTGATTGACAACCTGCTTGCCACCACGAGCACTGCGGCAGACGGCTCCTACTACTTCGATGGATTGGCGTCCGGCGTTTACCGTGTTGTTGTGAATAATGGCAGCACACCTTCCGGTTATACTCACACTGGCGATCCGGATGCATTCCTGAGTTCCTCTGTGGGTGACAACCAAACCACCACCCCGATCCTGCTTGGCCCGGGCGATGTGTTCGTCAATGCAGACTTTGGCTATCAGCCAGCCGCATCCAGCGCGATCTCGGGAACCGTCTATTTGGATTTCAATGCAGACGCCAACAAAGATGGTAGCGATCCAGGCGCGATGTTCGTCTCAGTGGCCTTGCTCGATGGGACTGGCAAGGTGGTGGCAACCACGATGACCGAGACCGACGGGACCTATCTCTTCGATGGAATCCCCGCCGGAAACTACACGGTCTGGGTCAACGATACCTATCGCCAGTTGGGCGGTCGGCGTCAGATCGAAGATCAGGATGCACTCGTGGATGCCCGTCACACGGTGACGACCAATGGCAGCACCGATGTGGTCGGCATCGACTTTGGCTACACCCCATCCGAACAACGCTTCGGCAAGGGTCTGATTGGCGATACGGTCTTCCTGGATCGCGATGGCGACAATACCTTCGATGCAGGCGAAGCCATGCGCGGCGTCACCGTCGTGTTGCTGAATTCCGCTGGCACCACCCAGTTGGATGAGACGATCACCGATGCTAATGGCAATTACTTCTTCGGCAATCTGGATGCTGGCACCTATATCGTTCGCGTCTTGACGGCGACCTTGCCAGGCGATTTCGGCCAGCTCAGCAATACCGTGGATCCGGATGGTGGCACCGCAAGTGAGTCCACCCTCACCATCACCGCAGGCCAAATCAACCTCGCCCAAGACTTCGCCTACCGTGATGTATCGAGCCCGAATTCGATCAGTGGCACTCTTTGGAACGATCGCGATGCCGATGGCACGCTCGAAGGCGGCGAAAGCGGGCGCTTCGAAGGACTCTTCGTGGTGCTCTACGACGCGGATGGCTATGAAATCGCCTGGACCGTTTCTGCCAGCAACGGAACCTACTCCTTCAGCGGAATCCCGAACGGAACCTACACTGTCGGCCTCATCGATGCGACAGACGTTCTGCACGGATATTGGCACAGCCTCGGCACGAGCGTCGCGGCGGGCCAAAGCCAGCCGGACCCATCGCCTGTCGTCCTGACAGGAGGCCAAAGCCCGGTCATTGATTTCGGTTACTACGTCGATGCCTCTGCTGTGGGTAACTTCGTTTGGAAAGATACCGATCAAGACGGTATCCAGGATGGGGGCGAGCCCGGCATCGCAGGCGTGACCGTCGAATTGGTGGCCACTTGGCCAAACAGTGGCGGCACGACTCGGGTTGTAACCACCACGGATTCTCTTGGAGCCTACTCGTTTGGCAACCTGTTGCTGGATGAAGATCACAACGGTGACGGTTCGGGAGAACCGACCTACGTTGTGCGAGTGGTTTCCTATCCAGGCATCGCAAGCCCCACCGGAGCCGGTGGTGATCCTGCCCTCGACTCCAACAACCCCGCTGGCACCACAGCCGCCGTGGTGCAGGGCTCGGTGGTCAATACCTACGACTTCGGTTTCTATAACTTGTATGGCTCGATAGCTGGCACCATCCGCATCGATACAGATGGAGACAATGACGGGGATGCAGCGCAATCGGGAGTCGTCGTCGAGTTGTTGGACACCAACGGAGCATCGATCGACAGCGACCCGAACATCGCAAATGTGCAGCCGACTACAGTGACCACCAACGGCTCCGGGGAATACCTCTTCCCATTGGTCCTGCCGGGCAACTATCAGATCCGCCAGACGGTTCCGAATGGTTATGTGGCCGTGGCGGACATCGATTCCGGTGACTTCACCATCATCGGCAGTGTCACGCGAGTGAGCGTTGCGGATGCGCAAGCCGTGACAGGCAAAGACTTCGTCAACGCCCAACTTGGCTCGATCAGTGGCACCGTGCTGGCCGATACGACCGGTAATGGCTCCGGTGACACACCGCTGGGTGGCGTGACACTCACCCTCAAGGACGCCAGTGGGAATGACATCGATAGCGACCCCGGCACTGGAGGAGTCCAACCCACAATCACGACCACCGCACTGGATGGCACTTATCTCTTCGATGATCTCCCACCCGGAACCTATCGTGTCGTCGAGACCGACTTGGCGGGCTACATCAGTCTCACTTCCAACACAGTAAGCGGTATCGTGGTCACCCCAGGAGATGAAACCAGCGATGTGGACTTTGTTGACACCGAGCTCGGTTCAATCAGTGGCACCGTCCGGAATGACACAACGGGCGATGGCAATGGAGATTCGCCAATCGACGGCGTGACGATCATCCTCAAGGACAGCAATGGCGATGTGGTAGACACGACGACGACAGCCCCCAACGGGACCTACAGCTTCCCGGATCTCCCTCCCGGTTCTTACACCGTCGTGGAAAACGACCTCTCGGGCTATTTCTCGGTGACCTCCAACACCGTTCCGAAGACGGTCATACCGGGTGAAAATGCAGTCGCGGACTTCGTGGACACTCAGCCCGGTTCGATCACGGGAACCGTTCGGAAAGACACCAATGCGGACAACGTCGGCGACACTGCGTTTGCTAGCGTGGAACTCAGGCTGGTCGATGCCAACGGTAGCGCCGTGCTCGATGGATTTGGTGTCCCCATCACCACGCTCTCTGCAGGAGATGGCACCTACTCCTTCACCAACCTGTTTCCCGGGACTTACGGAGTGGTGCAAAGTCCAGTGCCCACCGGGTTTGTGAGCTTGAATGACAAGGATGGTGGAGATCCGGATGAAATCCGGCCCATCGTCGTGCTGCCGGCCCTGCCCAATACTCTCAATGACTTCGTCCTGATTTCCGACTGCCCATCGAGCTGGGCGCATTGGAAGCAGCTTCACCCAGGTGAAACGGCTGGCGGCAACCCGGATGCGGATGCTTACGACAACTTCGCCGAGTTTGCGTTCGCCATGCCTTATGACAGCGGAGTTTCCGGTGTCCATCTGGATGGTACTGCCTGGATCATTCGCCCCTCGGCTTCGTTCCCAGGCACCTTGGAAGCCGTGTTCGTTCGTCCAAAGGGCGCACCGACGAATGTGACCTACAAATTGCAGTATGCCTCGGCCCTCGGGAACCCGACGACTTGGAATCCAACGGAAATCACCATCAACGTTGGCAACTCCACCGCTGTGGACAATCTCGACTGCACGGAGACGGTGACGGTCCATGATCTCGAAGGTCTTACGGGCTTGACGGGTGGCGAAGGATTCGTGCGCATCAAGGCGGAGCTTGAAGAGAATCCCGCTCCGCCCACGACAGTTGACCACACCTCCTTCACGGAAGTGGAAGGATGGACGGAGACTGCATTTGGTATCAACTGTCAGACCTACAACGTTCCTTACCTCTACGAAACCCAGTTCACCGGGACCGTTACCGCGGTTAACGGTCAGGACCTTGCGTTCGGCAACAATGACGATCTGAGCAACTTGCTGGGTTCCGGTGCCTACTTCCTTGAAGTCACCTCTGGCGACAACGAGGGCCATCGCTTCGATGTGATCGGGACGAATGGAAACGAGATCACCGTGGATGATGATGGCAACCTCCACGCAGCGATCGCTCCGTTCAACACACTGATCGGCGCGTCTCCGGGCAGCTTGGTGGGTGACACCGTGGCATTGCGCCGCCACCGGACGCTGGATGGCATCTTCCCACCCGGTTCCTTCGGTGCCACTGGCAGCGATGAAACGGCGGATGAGGTGCAGGTGTTTGTGGACGGAATGTGGAAGTTCTACTGGCTCTACGACGTGAACGACGGCAACCCCGCCACTGCCCGATGGGTGGAGTTGGGAGCCGTGGATCCACTCGCTGATGTGGGAAGCACCATCATTCCTCCTGGCCAAGGCCTGTTCTTCAACAACCGCACGGGGGCCACCCAGTTGCTGGCTTACGGCGAGGTTCGTGAAAACGACTTCATCCGCCCCTTGCGCGTTGGCAACTCGCTGGTGGGCGGAGGATATCCGATCAATCAATCTCCCAGCGGCACCGGTGGCCGGGCGATGAGCACAGCCACAGGGAACGCCTTCTTTGCCCATCGTGACGCTCCAGTGGCTGATTCGTTCTACGTGTGGAGGGGAGATACAACGCCTGGGCTCTCCTCCTATGATTCCTGGTTCCTTGCTGAGGGAAGTCGGAGTGGCTGGTTGATGAATTCCGGTAATAATGTGCCACCTCTCGAGAGGATCCGTCTCAGGGACTCTGACATCTTGTTCATTCGCAACCGGGCGGCGTTCCTCCGCTCGAAGAATGGCTTGCCGAATCTCACTCAGCCTGCCTACAAAATTCCAAGCCCGTGGCGTCCCAATCCCTGATCGGGTGTCACATCAACGATGGCGCGGGCTCCGGCCCGCCGCCACCTCTTGATTTCCTGAAAATCCAACCGATATCATACCAAGATGGGAGTTCCTCGTATCGCCGTATTGATATCGATTCTGGCCTGCAACTCGGTGCTCGCTGATGGCTCGCTGATTTGGAATTCGTCGGCCAACGCGGTGAATCGGACCAGCACGGATGCTTTGATGGACGGCGGATTCCGTTTTCAGCTCGGAGTGTTTCAAGGGTCCTTCGTGCCGACGACGGGAAACAAGGATCTCTGGTCGCAGAATTGGGTGGCAGCGCGGCACCTGCCCTACCTGGTGGCCAGTAGTAACTATAGCGACAACTTCCTGGGGTTCCTTCTTCCCCCTCACATCACGGCGGGTAAGGCGACTTATGTTTGGGGGTTCAAGGGTGATCCTTCGTCAAGTGAGTGGATCTTGTTTCGTGCCTCGGATTGGAACTGGCCCGCTTTCGATAACGCGCTCATTCAATTCAGGTGGCGGGCCAATGCGGCGACTCCCATTCTTGGTCAGATCAACTCCGGCGGCAGTCCTTTTCTGATGAAATCGGCGGCAGTCAGCAATGTCGCACCACCTCCAGTCACCTGGAGCCAATGGGTGGTCACGGATCTGGCCGGGGTTTCGGAAAACGGGGAGACCGATGATCCTGACGACGATGGCACCCCGAATTTGCTCGAGTTCGTTTTTGGCACTTCACCCACCACGGCCAATGCGCCCACGGCCACGCCGGTTTCGCTGGTGGATGGGCATCTGGTCATCACCATTCCACGCCGCATTGATCGGCCTGCCAATTTGGTGGTGGAAGTGTCCGGAGACATGGAGACCTGGGTCTCGGGACCGACACAAACCGAAGTGCTGAGCAGTGGACTCAGTTCCATGGTTGTCCGCGACCTCACGCCTTACAATCCGTTGAATCCACAGCGTTTCATGCGCTTGATGGTGAGTCCATGATGGATCCGACGGAGGAGCACCCCGCCAGTGGGCGCAAGCTGTTGCAGCGCTTGCCGATCGTGGAAATTGGAATCTGGCTTTCTGCCGGCCTGGCATTCATCCTCAATGGAATTCTGTTGTCCCACGCCTTGCTGCATCCGGAATCTGGCATCGCAGGTTGTGGTGGGGAAGGGGGCTGCCTGGAGGTGCTGGATTCCCGTTGGTCGAAGGTATGGGGCGTGCCTGTCACCCTCCCGGGAATGTTGGTCTGTGGCTGGGTGCTGGTTTCGCATGGCATGCGCTGGCGATCGGGTCTGGCATTTTCGCTCGCGCTGCTGGCGGGGGGAGCCCTTTGGTTTACGGGAGTCCAGGTTTTCCTGCTGGGAACGTTTTGTCCCCAATGTTGTGCCGCGCACGTGGCGGCAGTGATTGCGCTTGTGTCGGGAATGATTTTTCTCAGGCGGAGTGGCATCTCCTGGCAATCCTTGCGCTCGGCCTTGTGGGCAGGCGGGTTGGCAACCATCGCCCTTGCCTCCGCTCAATGGTGGGGGCCTGTGCCGGTTTCCCACCGCATCGAGGGTGCACCCAAGCAAGTTGCGGGTGAACGGATTCACGCCCAAGGCAGCGGGCGCATGATTGCCTTTGCCGGGGGCAACAAGCGATTCAACGTCACGGCATTGCCCCGGATCGGCCGCCCGGATGCCTCCCGGGTGATGGTGGAATACTTCGATTACTCATGTGATTCCTGTCGGGTGATGCACGGGTTTCTCCAGGCCTTGTCAGAGCGGCACCCTGGGCAAATCGCAATTTTATGCCTGCCAGTGCCATTTGAGGCAGCCTGCAATGCCCGCATGACCCCCGCAGATCCGGTGCATCCCGGTGCTTGCCACCTTGCCCGCATCGCGCTGGCAGTTTGGCGGGCCGACCCCGGGAAATTCCAAGCCCTGCACGATTCATTTTTCGCGGCAATTCCTGCTAACGAGTCCGAGGCGATGCTGCGGGCCAGCCAGTTCATCCCACGTGGGAAACTGATGGAAATTCTGGCCGACCCTTGGATCGACGAACTGCTGAGAGCGAATGCGGAGGACTGGTCGGCACTTTCCGGAACCAGCCGCAAGATGCCCAAGCTCTGGGTAAAAGACAGCCGCATCCTGCATGGTCTCCCCTCCGGCAAGGAGGATTTCATCCAGGCCTTGGAAGGAGAACTCGGGCTATGAGTCCGCCTTGCCGCCCCATGGCACGTGCGTGATCCGTATCCATTGAGGGCACGCAGAAACGGGTGAAGTCACGGAAATTTGCGGCCTCCCTGGAGCGGAACGTAGGGCGTATTTCCCCCCAATTGCGGGGGTTGGTTACCCGTCGGCGAGTGCTAGGTTCCAGCCCCTTGTTCATCAAGGCTCACCCCCCGGCGAGGACAGTCCTTCCGATTTCATTTTGATGGGAATCACCATTTGAATGACGGAAACGACCATTCCTCACGAACCTTACTACATCGCATTCAGTGAATCATCAAACAATCGTTGTTGTCGCGCTTGGCGCGATCTCGCAAGTTCAAGCAGCTACTGTCATTCAAGTTTCGGGATTCCAAACAGAATTGGTGGGAACCACAAAGACGGTTTTGGGCAGTGGCACCCCCTCAAATTATACCAGCGGCGTCACGGTTGGGCGGTCCGCCGTTTTCGACATGACGAAGAACGGTGCGGATTTTGCCGATCTGCGCGTGACTTATCAGAGCGACAATGGGTCCGTCGGGTCCAATATCATGATTGCGCGCACGGTGAACAGCCAGGGTTTGGTGGATACGGGGACCATATCTGTGTTGATCACCACGGCAGCAGCCGGAGGGGGCACACTCGGAGGCGGGGTCGGCCTACGCTTCGATTGGTTTGCTCCCGGTTCCTTTGTCGGTGGAGTTCAGCAGGCCGGTGCGGCTCTTTTAACCGAGGGAATTCACTACACGACTTTCGATATCGATTGGTTGCAGTATGTGACGGCGAACCTTGCGGACTTGGACTCATATTATCTCCACAGTGCGACGCAACTGACCGCTGATGTCACCAAAACCCCGGGTGTGGTGTGGTTTGAAGACAACGATGGCCGATCCACCATTGAGCGGCCGGAGTACGCTGCCCAGTTTTTGACACGGGCCGGAGACCCTGGTTCTCATGAAGTGAACGTGGGCAAGCAAGCTTCGCCTGGAAATGCCTTGTTCGTATTCGAGTTTCGCGATCCCTCCACTGTGCTCGACGGTTTCGTTCCGACCAAAGTGTCTGTAATTCCGGAGCCCACCAACGCGCTTGGCATTATGTTCCTCTCCGTGGCCGGCTTGATGATCCGCCACCGTCGCGTGGCCTCCTAACGTTGGAGGCCGAAATGTGACGGCGAGTTGGTTGCTCGGGCAGAGGTGTTGTGAATGAATGATTTGGCCCGTCAGCCAAATGGGGCAAAGCGATTGATGGCATCTCCGAGAGGGTTCTTCGCCCGGTTTCCCTGCGGATTCCGACGCTTGGGGCCGGAAAAATCCATTTCCGGATCGAAGGGCATCCACAGACGAACTGGAGTTTGGAAAGCGCCGCCGACCTTGGTCTCGGCGCTTGGAAAGGCTTGGAAAATGGTGTGCTCGATTCCGAAAGTTGCGTCCTTCCCCTCATCAATCGGGGTGAATCCGGGCGGACCGTTTAGCGGGCGCTTGTCACCCTGCCATCCAGCTCCTAGGCTGAACTCTTGAATTCCACCCCGATGCCAACCTTGCCAGCCAGCGAGGTTTCCAGCACTCGCCTGATCCCCATCGCGGCGATGGCGGCACTGTGGACTCCGGCGATGATCGCCGCATCACACGAGTGGTTGCATGGGATTTACTACGACTACGGCTGGATTGTCCCGCCGGTAGCCCTGTGGTTGTTGATCCGCCGTTGGAATGATTTGGACGGAGAAGTCCGCCTGCCCGGGCGCTGGGCGGTGATCGGATGGATCCTGCTGTTGCTTCCGTGGTTTACCCTTCTGAGGGTTCTCGGGTTGGTGGATCCTTCGTGGCGCATGCCGATCGGCCTCTGCGGGCTGACTGCGGCGCTCGTGACGCATGGTTTAATCGCCAAAACCCGTGGTTGGCGGGCGTCGCGCGGTTTTTTGTGGATCACCTTGTTTTTGGCCTCCGCCTTGCCGCTCCCCAGTGCGGTGGAAGTGCGTTTGGTGGAAGGATTCACCCACAGCGTGATCGTGATGACTTCGCAATGGTTTCATTTTGCAGGCAAACCAGTGGAGGTGGTGGGGGATTTGTTGCTGCTCAACGGATTCACGGTGGAGGTGGCGGAAGGATGCAGTGGCGTTCGTTCGTTTCAATCGTTCCTGATGGCGACGTGGTTGTTTGCCGAACTGCAGCGGTTGCGGGTGTCGCGCACATTGATTTTGTTGGTGTTTGCGGTGGGTGCAGCGTTTCTCGTGAATGTTTCACGCGCCTACATTCTTGCGGGCATCAGTTTCTCCCAAGGGCGGGAAGGGTTCGAGCGCGCCCACGATGCGGTGGGTCTTGCGGCCTTTCTTGTTAGTGCCGCTTTGTTCTACCTTTTTTCCGCCATGCTTTCGGAACGCCCGGCCCGCCGCCTGGTGAAATCCGTGCAATCCCGCTGAGAGCAAACCCCACTCGGGCTCCCTGAAAATCCGGGTGGCTGGATTGTCGATTGCCTCATGCTGCCGGTCTGGTCACCCCCCGCGATCTCGCAGATCGATGCTTTCCAGCCCGATTGTTGCAAGCGGCTATTGCTATGCGAGCTTCGCAGGAGTATCCAACGGCACCTGCTTGCAAGGTGTTTCCAGATAGTTCCCAAGGTGCGATCAAATTTCCTTTTGTATGTACATCATTGACGAATTCAGATTCAAGTGCGGCCACTTTTGGGCAAACTCCCATCCCTTTCTGCGCTTCCTGGTGCTTGTCTTGGTGCTGGGATCCGTCCTTTTGTTCATTCTGGTTCCTGGTTGTCGGCTGACCAAGAGCGCAGTCGCACAAAAGAACGTGGCGGCCGCAGACCAAGCGCTGAAGGAAGGGGAAATGATGGCTGCCCGTGATTTCTCACTTTCTGCGATCCAATCGGGCGAAACCAGCATCAAGGCCTACCGGATTCTGGAGGAATCGATGTCCGCCCTGCGCGATCCCAGACATGCCGGAGTGGCCCGCGCGATGATTTTGAGACCCGAAGCAACCGAGGATGACCGCCTCCGTGCGTTTGTTTCCATCGCCCCGGAAATGCCCATGGGCTTGCTGGGGGCCTCATGGCTCATGTTGCCGGAAGAATGCCGCATGGATGCAGGGTTCGTCGCTCCCTTCGCGGATCGCCTGATCGCCGAGAAACTCTACAACAAGGCATCTTCGGTGCTTCAAGGAGTGCCCGAGGCGTACCGAACCGATGCCATCCAGCAACGCCTGATCCGGCTGATGATCCAAACCGGCGAACCTGCGATGCAAAACGAAGCGCAGCGGTGGTTGTCCTCGAAATGGCCGGACCACACTGAAGAATTCGACGGCTGGCTTGACCTGGTGGAGCAAATTCCCATCGCCGAGTTGAGCCCCCACTTGCTCGATTCGGTGCGCTGGAAACTGGAAGGGCCGGAGTTCGAAGGCTCGGCTCGCCACCACCTTGTTCTCGCAAGAATCCGCTACGTCGCCGATTTTCCGAACCGGGATCAGGTTCTCAGCCAAGCTGTGGCAACTTGGAAAGACCAAGCACCCGAGTCGGTGGCAAAGCTTTTGGTCGATACCCAAAATGACAAGCGCCTCATCCAGATGCTCACACCGGAGGTTTTCACTGAGCATCCCAAACTGTTTCTGGTATTGTTGGATGCACTTGGCAGATCCGGCGATGCGGAGCTGATCAAGGCGCTGCTCGAATCGCAAGTGGACCTCCTGCCAAAATACGAATCGCTGGCGCGGCTGGCTGTCTTGTCAACGAAACTGGGGGATGAATCGGCCCGGCTCGAGTATTGGAAAGCCGCACTCAACGACGCCAAATTCAGCGTTAACACGGATTCCCTGCTCGTCTTGCACCGCTTGGCGGAAGCTGCCGACATGATGCCGGAAGCCGAGGAAGCGATGGTCGAGGCCATTCTTCGTGGGCGCGGACCGCTGCCGTTTTTCGAGCAGATCCACTGGTTGATCGACAACCTCGCCCGCAAGGGACTTGAAGAGCTGATCTTGAGGATCCTGACCACTTATCTCTGGTTCGAGCCCGGAGATCATAATTTGGTGGCAGGTTATATCTATCTCGCCTGCTTCAACGATCTTGCTGAGCCTGAGGTGCTTCTCAGGGCAGTTACTCTTCTCGCCACCGAATTTCCCGAGCATAGGAACATCCAGTTCACCCATGCGGTCGCCTATCTCTACTCGGGCCAAGCCAGCGCTGCGGCAGAAGTTTTGAACCGCATGGAACTGGATCCAAACGTGCTTCCACCCAGCCAGCGGGCAATTCTGTTTACCACCAGAGTGCTGAACCAGACAATGACTCCCCAAGACCGGCTGATCGCGGACTTTCCATGGAAATCCGTGCTTCCTTCCGAACGGAAGAAATGCATTGCCTGGCTCAAACAGGCTGAAAAATAGCGTCACAAAGACAGATGCTTTTGACATCGTTGGAAGGATTTCCGATGAATGAACCATGAGCATTCAAAGGGAAGCTTCCGTGGGTGGCTGGTTGTATCGGATCATGGTTCACCATCGGGCCAGGGATGCCGGAAGAGCGATTTCGAATGCCCTCAGGCTCAACACCGGAGTTCTTCTTGGATGGATGACGCTTGTGCTCGCCAGCAGTGGCATGAGCCAAGTGACCGACCTGACATGGGACAACGGCGAAACGGAAACTGGCAGCAGCGCGGTGGCCCAACCCTCACCTGCGGCAGGAGATTATGTATATCGCATCAGCATCCGCGCCACGGATGTGTGGCGCACCCGGCTGAATGTGTCTGCTGGCGAGGCAGATCTCTATATGAAGAAGGGCTCCATCCCCGTGCCGGGAGATGGTTCACGGGCGTCGGAGTTGATCGGTAGCGACGGGTTGGTGCTGGCCAGCCCGGACTTTGCCCCCGGGGATAACTGGTATTTGCTCGTCCGCGCCAAGGGGGCCAACAATGCCTGGAGTCTCGCGACCGGTGAGGCACACGTGCGGGACCTTGGCGGCTTGCCTTTTGTGGATGCGAATGGCGATGGCATCTATAACATCGGCGAATCCACCTCGGATGGTGGCCCTGGCGCTGGCGTGATGCCTCCGGAAGGGGTGATTTTTTACCGTACGAGCCTGCCACCAAACGTTCCGGCTTGGGCGCTCTGGATGAATGGCGGCACCCAGACGATCGGCGTGCGGAAATCCAAGTTGCCCATTTTGTTCGCCGGTTCATCTGTGGCGGACCGCCGCCAAGCCGGCAATCTGCTGCTGGTGCCGCCGTATCTCGGCCAGGGCGCGGATAGTTATTTCCTCAGCGTGGTCGGAGCCCCGGGCAGCGCGGTGCATCTGGACTCTCGCATCCAGAGCGTCGAGGACATCCCCTTCGATGGCACCGTAGCCCCGTTTTCAGTGACGGGTTCGCCTTACCGGGTGTTCCGCGTGGATGTGCCGGTGGGCCAAAGTGTGTGGAAACTGTCGCTTGCCCGCCTCAATGGCGATCCCAGCCTGGCCGTCAAAAAGGAATCGGTCGCTGCCGAAACGGAAAACGATGCGGTGAACGAATCTCCCGGGGCAGTGGATGACAATGTCAGCCTGGTGGCTCCCTACCTGACGAATGGGACCTGGTTTGTGACGGTTTATGGCAATGGTCCGTATGAGACCGGCTTGCGCAGCGGGGTGCCATCGATCACGGACTTGAACTACCGGGATGATACCAACAACGATCAACCGACCCAATCCGGCTGGCATTACTACCGGGTTCCTGATTTTGCCTCCCAAGTGGGCACCCTGGGGTGGCAATTGTCCCTGACCGGCGCGCCGAGTGGCACCACCCTGGCGATCCGCCGGGCGCAGGTGCCAGGCACATGGCAGCGCAGAACTGGCGGCAGTTTGGGCCTGAGTCTGGTGAACTACACCGATGCCGCCAGCACCAACGGGCTCTTGCAGCGGGTGGATCACGAGGCGGACATCTGGTATGTCGGGGTCTATCATCCCACTGCCCCGCTTGGGAATTATCGCTTGGTGCTCAATGACATCAGCTCCCAGGCGCTGCCTCTCGACAATGCCACTGCGGTGCAGGCGGACCAGATCGACGGGGAATGGAAATATATCCGGGTGGTAATCCCGGATGACCCGCATCTGCTGGGGTGGCATCTCGATTTGTCTTCGGTAACCGGGGATGCCGTGCCGAAAATCCACGTTCGGCGGGATCGCCTGCCACCCGCCACGGCGGCGGTCACTGCGGGATTGGCGACTTGGGCTTCCGGTGCGGGTTGGTCGCAGGATGCCGATTTCACCGGGCTCACCAACGACCCGGGGAATGTTCCAGCGGGCGGCCAGCGGTTTCTGGCGGTCAAGGGGCCCAATCGGCCGCTAGTGCCCGGCACTTACTACGTCGGAGTGCTCGCCGGGGCGGCCCAACCGGCGGCTGGAAGTATCCGCAAGGCATCCTACACGCTGCGCAGCCGCGGCATCGGGGCTGGGTATGCCATTCCCGTACAAGCACTGAATCTTGCCAACGGCGTGGCCGACTCCGGCCCGCTCGCTGCGCGCGATTTCCGGCTCTACAGCGTGACTGTCCCGTCTGGCGCGGCGCTTACCGACTGGCGTCTGCGCTTGGAGCAATCGGTGGGGGAATTGTTCATGCAGGTCCGCCGGGATTCGCTACCGGACTTTTTCGCCACCTCCTACGTGGGGGAGGGGAGCTCCATCCCGGCCACCAATGTGCAGGGCGGCAAGCGGGTGAAACGCACAGGCGGGGAAACCCTCACCATTGCTCCGGATCATGGTGCCTCTGCCATCACTCCCGGCACCTACTATGTCGCGGTGGTCAGTGAAGGACTCTCGCCTACCGGCACAGCCGTCGGCAGCGGCGAAGCCAGTGGCTTGCTTCGCTCGGAAACTCCGGCTTCCTCGACCCATTTGGGCACCCTGCAAGTGGCCAGCCCCTTGCAAGTGCCCATCAATCTGCCTGCAGGCGATCTGGCGATCTACCGCTTCACCTTGCCTGCCGGATTGAAGCTGCTGGAAGCGGAGCTGACCGGACGCGTTGGCAATCCGGGGCTGTCGATGGTCCGTGGTTCCTTGCTGCCGGTTTCCTACCCGGGAACGATTTCCGGCGATGCCTCCTACGGTTGGTATGGCGGGCAAACCGTGGGAACCCACCCGGTGCTTGTCTCCCAGCCCGATCCTTTGGCCGGTGAATACACAGTGGTCGTCCGCGGCAACGTCACGGGCAGCCAATGGACGGCGGGCACGGCCACGCTCACCATCCGGGGAATCGATACGTTACCGCAACTCGATGTGGTGGGCGGCACCCGCAGCCACCAGGTCACCGGCCAAACCGCCGAGGCATGGCGCTATTTCCAGCTGAACGTCCCGGACCACGGCAGCCTGTTGGGCATCCGGGTGACCCTTAAAGACGTCGTTTCCGGCTCGCCACGCATGGTGATCCGCAAGGGGGCGGGAATGCCCAAGGATTTTAGCACCAGCTCCGGTCTCAGCTCGGACAGCACGAACTGGCCGCTGGACCAGCAGTGGGCGCAAACCGTGGATTTTACCGGACTGCAGAGGGATTCCAACAGCGGGATCGCCGCCGGTCGCCACTTCCTCTCCGCCTACAATGCGCCGATGGGACCGGGCACCTACATCATCGGTGTGGCCAAGGATTCCTCGGTCAACACGGTCACCCAACCGAACTCGCCGGCCATGAGTTACACCGTCCTGGTGGAGGGCATCGGCGAGGGATTGGACATCCCGGTCACGACGATTCCCTACGACGGTGCGGGCGTTCCCACCGTTTTGGACGCGGTGGCAGAGCGGGAAATCCGGTTTTTCCGGGTGAATGTCCCGGCTGGGCGCAGCAGTTGGCGGCTGCATCTGCGGACTTCGGAGGTCGGTGGTCTGCCCGCGGAGTTGCCCGATGCCAGCCTTGCCATCCGTGCGGGCCGCATTCCGGCGCCGGATACGGCCTTGGACCCGACGGCAAAAGGTGGGGCCTTGGTGCGCTTCCTCGGCCAGGACGATCACTGGACCTTGCTCCCCAAGAGCCCGGATCTGGTGATCCCGGCAGGCACCTATTTCCTCGCCGTCACCTCGCTGGGCAGGGCACCTACCAGTTCGGCCACCGGTGTGGGACCCAGCGCATTTGAACTCAGTTCGAATGCCGAACTCCCCGTGACCGACTTTCCCACCTTGTCCGCCGATGCCACCACCACTTTGCCCTACGATCTCGGTCCCGGCCAGCTTGCCGCCTATCAGTTGGTGGTGCCGGAGCGCGGACCCGGATTGCCTGCCTACGGCTTGGCGCTGGATATGAACCGTTTCGTCGGAGCCGCGAACTACTCGATGATGAAGGTGGAAACCATCAATCCGGTGTTTCCAGTGCCGCCGGGATCCGGAACCGATGGCTACTACGGTGGTTTCCTCGCCGCTGCCGCCACGACCGATGAAACCACCGGCCGCATTTTCAATGAGATCCCGCCCGGCACTTATCGCGTCGTCGTGCGTTCTTCCAGGCCTGCAAATGGCAGCTACGGCCCCGCCTGGGGAACCCTCTCCGCAAGATTGCTGCTCTCGTCGGAAATCCCCACCCTGCCCTTCGATGGTGGCAACCTCACTGTCGCCAGCGCGGGGGGCACCACCGATATCCTCCAATACCGCGTGGTTATCCCGGACGATCCCGGCTGGCTGGCATGGGGCGTGCGCCTCGATGGGCCGGTCTCCGGCAAACCGATTCTGATCATCCGCCGCGGCCTGACCGTCGCAGGGAGCGCAGGCACTCAGGTGAATTCCGATCTGTTTG
>JBBARN010000005.1:100271-116085 GCA_040399845.1 Luteolibacter sp.
TGGCCCACCGGCAATATCTGGGTCCAGCCGGATGATTTCACCAAACTGAAATTTGATCCCGAGGTGCCCTCCAACCACCCCGAGCGCGATCGTTCACAGCAGTTTTTCATGGCATCCCGCGAGCGCCCGCTGCAACCGGGGACCTATTACATTGGCATCGACAATCGCGGCACTCCCGCGATCTCCCCGCGTTCGTTCACCCTGCGGACATTTGCGGTTGGCCCCGGATACACAATACCTGTCACCAATCTCGGCGAAGTGGGAAGCCGCCTGCCGGTACAGATTTCCACTCCGCGCATGCCGCAGGTCTTCAAGCTCACGGTCCCACCCGCCACGCGGGCATGGTCCGTCGGATTGGAGACAACCTTGGGCGACATGACGCTCCGGGTGCGCTATGAAGCAGTGC
Source organism: Luteolibacter sp. (assembly GCA_040399845.1). Classification (GTDB taxonomy): domain Bacteria; phylum Verrucomicrobiota; class Verrucomicrobiia; order Verrucomicrobiales; family Akkermansiaceae; genus Luteolibacter. Next base: position 100,678 of record JBBARN010000005.1, read on the forward strand.
CGGATCCTGTAAATGACACGTCTGCCACCCTCTACCCGATGAACCGCGGTGGCGTGCATGTCCAGAAGTCCGGCAACGAGCGGATCACCCTGCTGCCACGACCCGGATCGACCTTCCTCGAGCCTGGCGATTACTATTTCCTCGCTGCCAGCGATGGCCAGAATCCGGCGCTTTCCTCGACCGTTCTCGGCATCGGAGAGGTCGCGGGTTCCATCGTCAACCATGGTCCGCTCGCCGTGGAGTCCCTCGGCACGGTCACCGCCGCAGGGCTGAGCCGCTCGGTGAGCCTCGATGCGGCGGAAGTGAAGTTGTATGCCGTGGAGATCCCGGAAGGTCTGAGCAACGTGCAGTTCCGCTTGAATAACCGCGAGGGCGAGCCCGGCATTGCCGTTCTCAGGGGGGGCAATATTCCCGCGCCTTGGATCACCACAGCCGATGTGTATGGCTTGTTCGGTGGGGAAACCACCGGCGTCAGCAAGGATCGCGCGATCGTCAATTTCGGTAATCCACCCGCCGGCACTTACATGGTCGCGGTGCGCGCGGGTGGCACGGCGTCGAATTACCCGGCCGCCGCCGCCACGGTCTCGGTGAACGTGCTCCAACCTCAACTCCTCAACTTCGCTTCGGAACAGAATTCGGGCAATGGATTATCAAATGTCGATAGCCGCAGCCTCTCCGACAAGGAGCGGGTCTATTACAAGGTCCCGGTCCCGGCCACCCTTGCCGGGCAGCCGGTGCTTGGCTGGCTGCTGACGCTGGACCAAGGCAGCCCGGCAGTGCGGATCTATGCAAGCGAGAGCGATTTCGGGAAAACCGCCCCGGTGACCATGGTCGGCCGCTCCGCTTTGTTGGTGCCGCCGTTTTTCACGTTCGATAAGAATTGGTTCATCGAGGTCGAGGGCGTGGGCACCACCGATTATGTCCTGCGCAGCGAGCCGGTCCGCCTGACGGGAAATCCGTGGGTCCTGCCAACGGTCTTCAATGCCTTGGCGGGCGATTCGAACCCCGGCGCGGCGGATGGCCAGGGCATCCGCCGCCAATTGTTGCAGGACGGCTGGGAGTTTTTTGCACTCGATGTGCCGGAAAACAATCTGGGCCTGCTGCGACTCGCGCTCGAACAGTATTCCGGAAATCCCAATGTCTATGTCCGCCAAGGAGGCATTCCCACCATCGACCACCGATCGACTGGTGCCAGCGGAGACTATCTTTTCCAATATCGCATGATCGAGCAAACGTCCGAAAACGGGAATTTCTCGGAAATCAGCGCCTCCACTGTAGAACAAAGCCAGCTGGCTCCCGGGCGTTGGTATGTCGGCGTGAAATCCGAGCCCTTGTCGTCCGTCCGCACCCAGAGCGAATACCGTCTCAAGGCCCACAGCGGCGTGGTGACCGATGTTGATCTGACCACCAGTGCCGCCCTCGAAAACCTCAGCCTCGCCGCCAAGGATTGGCGTTATTTCCGATTCACCGTCCCGCGGGAAGGAATCCCGCAGGAATGGCGTCCCTTCTTCAGCCGGGTGAGTGGCAGTTCGGTGGCCTATCTCCGCGATACCTTGCCGCCGTTTTCCTACGTGCCGCAATCGACGAATACCGTCACGTTCAACGACTGGAACAGCGATCTCCGCAACCGGGTTCCCAGCGGGGCCTATGTGAGGGCCCTTAATCCCGGCACCCTGAACCTGCCCGTGCCTCCCTTGCGGCCCGGTTCGACGTATTTCCTCGGTCTCTACGGCAACACCGCAGGGGGCTCGGTCAATGTTTCCTCATCCGTCTCGCCACAAGCCCTCGTCATCGACCACGAGTTGTTCTACCGCGGGCAAAGCGTGGAAATCAGCCTGCCGCCGCTCGCCAGCCGCCTGCTCCGGATTGTCGTTCCGTCCGAGGCCACCCGCCTGAAGGTGGTCTGCACCCAGAACACCACGGGCCTCGCGCTCAAATTGGAACAGGGAGCCCCGCCATCCGCCCTTTCCTCGGTCAATGCCCACAAGCAAAACACCACGCCCTACCTCGCCAGCCACACCTTCAATGAAGCGCTCGGCACCACTTGGCCCTTCGTTGCCGGAAAGGATTACTACATCCTGCTCACCAATACCAATGCCACCACCCAGATCACTTCCACGATCACGACCTCAGGTTCGGATCCTGCCACGGAAGATGAAGATGGCGATGGCATGCTCGATCAATGGGAAGTCCTCTATTTCAGCAATCTGACCCAGCTAGGCAGCAATGACTTCGATGCCGACGGCAGCACGAACCTGCAGGAATTCCTCAACGGCACCGATCCGAAAAACGCGTCGTCCGTCCGCTATATTCTCACCACCGCCGCTCCCGGCGGGGCCTTGACCGCCACTCCGCTCGCCCCGCACCATGCGCCGGGGACTTCCATTGCGTTGCTCGCCACCCCGGTGGCGGGCGATGTTTTCCGCGAGTGGCGATCCTCCGCAGGCAGCCTCCATCGCAGCACCCAGCCCCAGGCATCTGTGCCGATGAATGCCAATGTCCTCGCCACCGCCGTTTTCGAAACCAGCCTCGGACGTGCCTTGGACACCCCTTCGTCCACCCCGTGGAGCGTCAATCCATCCGGCCGTCGCTGGTATGGCCAATACGTGGACCATCAGGATGGCGCCGATGCCGCCGTGTCCCCGGCGGATCTCGGCCCCAGCCAGTTCGCCACCGTCAGCACCCGCCTCACCGGCCCCGGCACCCTCACGTTCTGGTGGAAGGTCTCTTCGCTGGCCAACCACGGTGTGCTCGCCTTCCGCCAGAACTACGAAACCGTCTCCACCATCACCGGCGCCACCGGCACCTGGGTGCAAGTCACCCGCGAACTCGGCGAAGGCCCCCATGTGGTCGATTGGCAATACTACCGCACCAACAACAGCGCCACCGGAGGGGAAAACACCGGCTATCTCGATCAAGTCCGCTTCGTTCCCGCCAACCCGCCCGCCAACACCTTTGAAAACTGGCGGTCCGGGACTTTCTCGCCATCCGAACTCGCCGATGACGCCATTTCCGGATCGTCCGCCGATCCCGATCAGGACGGCCTGCCAAACCTCACCGAGGCTGCCCTTGGCTCAGCCCCGAAATCACGCGCCACTCCCGGTTGGGCACTTGCCATCACCGACAATGACATCATCGGTGCCCAACGCCGGATTCTGCTGTCCGCTCGCGCTGCCGAGATTCCGCCGGAAAACATCCGACTCGAAATCCAAGCCAGCCCCTCACTCGCAGCCGCCACATGGATCACCCTCGCGAGCCGCAGTGGCTCCGGCCCATGGACGGCCGAAAGCACGAGCGTGGCCGGAGTCACCATGGGCGCGGCCACGGATGGCAGCCATCCCGTCGAACTGGAGGAAAATATGCCCGTGCTTCAGGCCGGCCGCCGCTTCTATCGCCTCAACGCCGTCCTCACCGATTGACCACAGGCAGTCCACTCAAGGGACCCACATCCATGAAATCTCATTCCTGCCTCGCAAGGCTTCCGCTCCTGCTGGCCTTGATCACGCCTTGCCTTGATGCCGCGGAAAAACGAGAGGAACGCCCGCAAGCAGCACCCATACCTGCCTATCAACCGGCGAAAAAGCCCAGCACTGTCGGCGAGTTTTCCGTCGGGGTGATTACCATTACTTTCCTTGATACCGCGCTTTCAGGCTCGATCACCCAAGTGGCGGCGGAGCTCGACACCGTCAGGGGCGCCACCCACGAGGCGGATTTGGGACACCAAAGCAATCACCAAAACTCCTCCGGCGTTTCCCAACAGGAGTATTTCAAAATCTATAGCAACGGGATCACCTGGCCGAAGATCGCCATGATGCCGAGTGAGAATGACTACTACGAGGATCCCCATTTCTATGGCTATTATTGCGAGTATGACTACTGGGAAAATCCCATCGGCTGGATGACCACGGAGGAGGGTGCGAAGCGCGTTGCCAAGATGAACAGCGATGCCCTCAAATTCGCCGAGAAATCCTATCGCGGCTCCAAGCCAAGCTTCCTCTGTTATAACTATATCACCACCCGCCCGGACACTCCTACCAAGGAAGCTGCGGACCTCCTTCTCCACTTCTATCAAAACCGCGGTGAGGACCCGGCCCGCACTCGCAAAATCCGCACCCGCAAGGTGAGGACGAGAGACCAGCGCGATCAATCCCTGCAGTTCGATCCTTGGATCTATTACAGCCCCGCCGTGAAATGGGGAGAACCGATGTGGCCCAACTCGAAAATCCAAATCAACAACTCCGCCGGCGGCGTGCTCGCTCACGAGATCGGTCATTGCCTCGGCGCGCCGGATGTTTACCGGATCGGACGCTTCAATGATGGCATCAGTGGCTCTGCCAGCCTGCTGAGTTACGGCCCCACCGCCAATGCCTTCAGCCGCTTCTATCATCATGGTTATATCCCGGAGGAAAACCACCCGCTCATCGACAAGCCCGGAACTTACACCCTGCACCCCCGGCACATCACTCCTCAGGACAAACAAGCCATCGGCTGCCTCATCCCATCCAATCATCCCCACTACTTCTATCATCTCGAATACCTCTACGATGAAAACTCCACCGTCGGCGTTGGGCCGGAACCCGAGGGCTTGCTGATCTCGGTGGTCAATCTCGGACGGGATAACTATTTGGGATCTCCCGATTATTTTTATACCTACCGTCCCGGCGATCCCTTCTTCCGCGGCGCCGGTGATGCGGATCAGTGCCTGTTCGGAGATTCCCACCAACGCACCACATTCGGGCCAGAGACCGAACCATCGTCGCGACTGCCCAATTTGCTGGACGGCGGAATCCGCATCAAGAACATCGCGGAACATCAGGGCACACTCACCTTTGAGCTCGAAATCGAGCGACGCCGGATCACCGGGCGGGAGTATGCCGATTCCATGCTGCCGCAGATCCGCCTCGATCGCGTCACGGACATCCAGCCCGCCAGCTTTACCATGGATTGCACCATCAAGTTTCGTGGCGAACCTATCAAAACCGATTACGGCTTCTGCTGGTCCACCTCCCGCAACCCGACAACCCGCGATTCGACTTACAATCTCAGCCACCGCGAGTGTTACCGCGGTCATGCCCTTTGGCTGACACCGGACACCACTTACCATGTCCGCGCCTATGCCTCCAATGGACTCGGTGTCCGTTACAGCGATGAGGAACAGATCGTGAAAACCCCGCCTCTCGTCGCGACCCGTTATGACATCGGTCCATTGTGCACCGATTCATTTTCGGAAAACACTTATCTGTTCACCCGCTACAGCAATGAATCCACCGAATCCACCGAGACCTTCATCGGCTACAGCCCCACCTGCGTCCTTGCCAAACTCCTTGCCTACTATCGGCCCAAACGTTTCCCCGCCGCCACGATTGGCGACGCCAAGGCAGGCCCGGTGAACTTCGATCACTTGAATTGGAATCCAGCGGAAGACCACCATCCGCCACGCTTGGATGAAATCGACGGGTTCTTCCAAAGTGTCTATGATCAAGCCCTGAGTCTCAATCTTCACGAGCGCAAGCTCTCCCGCCAGTTTCTCTCCAATCTTGCCAAACTCACCGGCGTTCGCAGCAAACCGGTGCTCAGCATGCTGGATACGGCCAATCTCCAGCAAGTGTCCGACCGCATGCGCCAGGATCTCGCCAACAGCCGCCCCGTGATCCTGATCTTTTCACACAAAAGTGAAAGCAATCCCGAGCCCGCCCGCTGGGCGCTTGTCCATGCCATCGATGAACGCGGGCGCTTCTATGTCGATTTTCCCATGAACACGAAGATGTATCTCGACGAAGAAGGCGAGCGCCCGGTCAAGTCAGGCACCATTCCCACCGAGGCCCTCCTGCTCCCCAATTATCACACCCAAGTCATCACTTCCTGTCACCTTGCCAAATAGCGCTAGATCATCGTGGTAAGGTCACATTTTTAGGCCAATCTACCTTCTTCCGCGCGAAGGACGCCATAACGTAGCCGCAAAGCTCATCCAGGAGGGGGCGACATGTGGGAACGGACATTTCGTTTCACTCTGGGAATCCAGAATGCCAAATGTCAGAAGCTGCTCCAGTAGGTCAGCCCCCTCTCGACGTCCTTCCAATACATTTCGCGCACGGAATAGTCCGCCATCAGGGCATTGATGCGACGGTTGTGACGGAGATTGGGGCCGGGAGTGGTAATGGGTTTGATGCGACTGGTGAAATCGGCGGATGCGGAGACGCTATAGCCCGAGCTTCCGGATGCGGCCATGGTCTCGACCATCATCATGAACCTGCTGGGCCGCGTAATCTTGGAGAGGGGGTAATCCGAGGATTTGCCATCGATCCGGCCGGAAATGCCCACTTTGGCCACCCCCACCGGCTGGATGGTCGAGTAGGTGACCGGTGAGTTTGCCTTTGTTTTGTCGTATTTGATGGCAGGGCAATTTCGTTGGGCAAGCTGCATTTGGAATCCAGTGCGATCATCCGAGTCTCCCGTCCAATAAGGAATGTAAGGAGAATACTGGAGCGGATCGGTGCCAATCGATGGCCAGTGTTCCCAATTGACCTTGCCATCATGATCGGCCGCGTATCCGGAGAAGGCTACGCCCCAATTCCGGAATTGGTTCATGCACTGGGATCTGGTCGCGGCGTTGCGCATGTTCGTTACCAGTGGAAACAGCAAGCCTGCCAATGCCACGATGATGAGAATGACGACCAGCAGCTCGGTGAGGGTAAAGCCCGGCAGCAGGCGGCGATGACGAATCAAGCAGGGTTTCATTTGCATGGTTTGGAGCATTCGCTCGCAGAATCATCCTGACAACTAGCCCAATCGGGGGATAACCCGTTCGGGTATGGGGCAGCAATTCATGCGCAGAAACCGGTTTCAAACTGCCGGAAAATCCGCGCATCCTTCCAGATGGGATGCGGAGCGCGATCCCGGCCATTCCGTCAGCTTCAGACTGAAACCGCACAGTCTGCATGACAGCTTCCATCTCTATTTCCATTTTCCATCAATGGCTGCTGGCCGATCCGGCAAGCAAGGCCTCAGCCTGTGCGATCATCCTTCACGGAATCGACGTCAAGCGGGCAGAACAAGTCATTCAGGAAATCGCCGAATACCTCAACGAATACGATGACGATGGAGACGGCCGCTGGCTGCCCGCGACTCGTGAACTGGTCGAAAAGATTGCCCGCGATCCGAATCACCGCCGCCTGTTGGGCATGGACGAGAGCGCCTTGGTTCCAAGCGGGGATGCGGAGGCAGAATTCCGCAAAACCATCGCCGCGCTCGGCCGCCGCGGGCATGTGGTGTTCCGGTCGCCTGGAGTTTCCGAGGCAAGTCTGGACCTGACCGGGGCATTCCATGCGGGCATTGGGGACTCCGGTTCCATTCCGGAGCCCTGCCACGTCATCCTCAATCCGCATCTCATCGACCAGAAATGCATCTCCCACATCGTGGGAGATGTGTTTCTGGAATGGCTCCATTGCGAAATGCGCCGCAGTTCACCCATTCGTGACATCCGATAATCCATGCGTGCCATTTGATAGACCGCGCACAGCACCGCTTCCGATCGCCTGCTTTCCTCAAACAATCTCCCAATGAACGTCCTCGCCCTCACCATCCTGGTGTCATCCTGCCTCGCTGGCATTTTCATCGCCTGTTTCGCGATGGAGATCCGCCGTGCGCGGCGCACCAGTCCGGAGCGCGATTCGCTTCTCCCTCTCGACCTCGAAAACCCAGCTCCCACGCCCACACCGGCCGATTCCATCCTCTAACTCCAACGCCATGACCACCTCAATCACCTACGACGACAAGTCCGTCCGCCGTTTCATGATCGCCTCGATCTTCTGGGGCATTGTCGGAATGCTCGTCGGCGTCATCATCGCCCTCCAGCTTTCACGTTGGGAAATGAACGGGAAATTTCTCGAAGCCCTGACCTTTGGTGCGATCAAGGCTGACGGGATTTCCTTCCTGACCTTCGGTCGGCTCCGCCCACTGCATACCAATGCGGTGATTTTTGCATTCGTCGGGAATATGATGTTTGCCGGGGTCTATTACTCCACGCAGCGATTGTGCAAATGCCGGATGGCGTCCGATCTGTTATCCACCATTCATTTCTGGGGCTGGCAGTTGATCATTGTCTCCGCCGCGATCACCCTTCCGATGGGATTCACCCGTGGCAAGGAATATGCCGAGCTCATCTGGCCCATCAACATCGCCGTCGTGCTGATGTGGGTGGTTTTCTCGGTGAACTTCCTCTGGACCCTGGCCAAGCGCAATGAGCCGAGTCTATATGTAGCCCTCTGGTTCTATATCTCCACCATCGTCACGGTGGCGATGTTGTATATCGTCAACCACCTTTCGCTGCCCACCTCCTTTACCCATTCCTATCCGATCTTCGGCGGACTTCAGGATGGCCTCGTGCAATGGTGGTATGGCCACAACGCCGTCGCCTTCTTCCTGACCACGCCCATTCTGGGAATCATGTATTACTTCCTGCCCAAGGCCGCGAACCGGCCGGTGTATTCCTATCGCCTGTCCATCGTCCACTTCTGGTCGCTCGTCTTTATCTATATCTGGGCTGGTCCCCACCATTTGCTCAATACCGACCTGCCACGCTGGTTGCAAATGCTCGGCATGCTGTTCTCGCTGATGCTCTGGGCTCCCTCATGGGGCGGCATGCTCAACGGCTTGCTCACCCTGCGTGGTGCATGGGACAAGCTCCGCACGGATCCTGTCATCAAGTTCTTCGCCGCAGGTGTCACCTTCTACGGCATGGCCACCTTCGAAGGCCCGCTGCTTTCCATCCGCGCGGTCAATGCGCTCTCGCACTACACGGACTGGACCATCGGTCACGTGCACTCCGGTGCCTTGGGTTGGAACGGCTTCATGGCCGCCGGCATGTTCTATTGGCTCGCTCCCCGTCTCTGGAAGACGCAGCTCTGGTCGAAGGCGCTCGCCAACATGCACTTCTGGATTGGGACCGTCGGTATCCTGCTCTACGTCGCCGCCCTCTGGTGCGCCGGCATCATGCAAGGCCTCATGCTCAACCAAGTCAACGAAGGTGGCACCACCCTCAAGTATGAGTTCATCGAGACCCTCAATGACATCCAGATCTTCTATTGGCTCCGTTCGATTGGCGGCACCTTCTATCTGATCGGCTTCATCCTTTGCGCCATCAACATCTGGAAAACCGCACGTTCTGGTAAAGCCCACGATGAAGTGGTGGAAGTCACACTGCTTGAGAAAAAACAAAAAGACTCCATGCGCTGGGGTGAGGCTCTCCTCAATGACCCCATCACCCACATTGTGCTCGCCCTGGCTTTTGTCATCCTGTGGTTCTTCCTGCCACCGCATGCCGACAAGGCCGCTCTCGTGGTAGCCGCCCTTCTCGCCGTCAAAGCCATTACTGCCTTCAAGGCCAACAAGGAAAAGTGGACCAACTGGCACGAGCGTCTCATTGAAAACTACCTGCCCTTCACCGTGCTGGTGTTCGTGGCGGTCGCCGTTGGTGGCGCCGTGCAAATCATCCCTTCGCTCATCGTCAACCGCGAGAAGAACATCGAGGGTCGTTTGCAGGAGCTTTACACACCACTCGAGCTTGCCGGACGCGATATCTATGTCTCCGAAGGATGTTATAACTGTCACTCGCAAATGATCCGCACGCTGGTGCCGGAAGTGATGCGATACGGCCGTGCCGGTGTGCCCAATGACTATTCACACCTGGGTGAGTCGCTCTTCGATCATCCCTATCAGTGGGGCTCCAAGCGCACGGGTCCCGATCTCGCCCGCGAAGGTGGTCCCATGGCGGCCAATGCCAAATTCATGCGCGTCGGCAAACGGGGCAATGACTGGCACTTCAACCACTTCCTCAACCCGCGCCAGACCTCGCCAGGTTCGAACATGCCCTCCTATCCATGGCTTTTCGAAAACAAGACCGATGTGAAGTCGCTCCCCGACAAGATCCGTGCGCAGGTAGCCGTGGGTGTGCCATGGCCCGCTCTAAGCAAGCATGAGATCACTGACATGGTGGAAACCCAGGCTCAGGAGATTTCCAAGTCCCTTGTCGATGCAAAGGTCTATCTTCCATCCAAGCCGGATCTCAAAGGCGATGATCTCCGCAACCAACTTGCCAATACCCAAGTCGTTGCACTGATCGCTTACATTCAAAAACTCGGTGCCTACCGCGAAGTGAAGTCGGAAAACCCAGGAAAGCCACGTGCGCTGGATCCGGATTCGCAACGCAAGACTGCCGCCGCGAAGTAACTCGAAAGCATTCCATCCAACTAAAACACCGCCATGTTCAAACGCGTCTTTGTGGAAGATTGGGCCCTGTTGATCCCCTATATCTCCTTCTTCCTCTTCGCGATCGTATTCATCGCGGTGACCATCCGGGCTTTGCGACTCGGCAAGACAGAACGCACGCGACTCGCATCCCTGCCACTCGAAGAAACCCAGTCATCCACTCCAAATCCTGATACCCCATGAGCCAAGAACCGAAACGCGGCCATTTTGCGAAAGAAAAAGGCGAGATCATCCTCCGGGAGCACGAATACGACGGCATCCAGGAATACGACCAGAAGCTTCCCAACTGGTGGTTGTTCACCTTTTATGGAGCCATTGTCTGGTTCGTTGTTTACTGGGTGTTGTATTATCACACCAGCACCTTCAAGACGGCCCATGAGATGGTGCGGGACGAGATCGTGGCTGTGCAGGCGAAGAAGGCTGCGGAACTTGAGAAAACACTCGCTTCGCTCGATGATGCCACGCTTGTTCACGAGTGGGCCACCAAGCCCGAGGTCGTTGCCGCCGGTGAAGCCACCTATCTTGCCAACTGCTCTGCCTGCCACGCCGCCGATCTTTCTGCCACGATGGTCGCTGGTGCCGTGAAAGTGCCGCTGCCAGGGCTACCCCTGAATGACAAGGTTTGGAAATTCGGCGGCAAACCGATGGATCTCTTCAAACTCATCAATGCCGGCTCACCACCGGAGAGCACCGGCCACAACGGTGCGAAAATGCAAGCTTGGGGCCAGACGCTCAATCCCAAGCAGATCGCCGAAGTGACCGCCTATCTGATCGCCAAGCTGCCTGAAGACTTCAAGGACATCCCGCCGAAGTAAAGCGTAGCGGGGACTTCAGTCCCCGACTGATCTTCCCATCAAGCCCGCAACAGATTCCAAGCCGTAACAAGCGCCTTGAGTCCCGCCATCTCGATGGAAGGATCCACGCCCGCGCCCCACAGGATGCGACCGTCCTCGTGCTGGACCTGGACATAGGCAGCAGCACTCGCATCGGATCCGCCGCGCACGGCGTGGGAACGATAATCGGTGACTTTGAAGTCTTTGAGTCCGATGCCCAGCATCGCTTGCACGAAGGCATTGATGGGGCCGTTGCCGAGCCCCTCGATGTGTTGTTTTTCTCCGAGATAAAGAATGCTCGCCTCGCACTTCACCTGGCCGCGTTCGCCGACTTGATGAATGAGTTCGTAGTCCTCGACATCGAGCGGACTCGCCACATTCACAAACTCGCGGAAGAACGCATCGCGGATTTCATCGGTGGTCAATTCACGGCCCAACTCATCCGCGAGATCATAGATCCGCTTGCCCACTTGCGGGTGCATGGTCTTGGGGAGGTCGAAGCCATGTTCGCGATCCAACACATACGCCACGCCGCCTTTGCCGGATTGTGAGTTGATGCGGATGATCGCTTCATAAGAGCGACCGATGTCCTGGGGATCGATGGTTAGATATGGCACACCCCATGGGATTTGGGGATTCTCCGCCGTCTCGCGCTCGCGGCGATCCAGTCCCTTCTTGATAGCATCCTGGTGGGAGCCGGAAAAGGCAGTGAATACCAACTCGCCCGCATAAGGTTGGCGCTCCGGGACATTGAGGCGGGTCACGCGTTCATAGACATTGCGGATCGATTGCAGATCGGAGAAATCGAGTCCCGTTTCCACGCCATGGCTGTTCAGGTTGAGGGCCACAGTCACGATGTCCAGATTGCCGGTGCGTTCGCCGTTGCCGAACAAGGTCCCTTCCACGCGATCTGCCCCGGCCATCAAGCCGAGTTCGGTGGCAGCCACGCCGGTGCCGCGGTCGTTGTGGGTGTGCAGGGAAACGAGCACCGAGTCCCGCCTTGCGAGGTGGCGGCACATCCATTCGATCATGTCCGCATGCACGTTCGGTGTGCTCCATTGCACGGTGTCCGGCAAATTGATGATCATCTTTTTATCCGGCGTTGGTTCCCAGATATCAATCACCCCATTGCAACACTCCAAGGCGAAGTCCAATTCCGTATCGGAAAACGACTCGGGCGAATATTGCAGAACCACTTCTGTCTTGGGAATGGTGGGCACCAACTCCTTCACCAACCGTGCGCCTTCGATGGCGATGTCGCGGATCGACTCGCGTGAGGCATCGCTAAAGGTCACGCGGCGCTGGAGCGGCGAGGTGGAGTTGTAAATGTGAACGATGGCCCGCTTGGCTCCATCGATGGCTTCGAAGGTCCGCCGGATGAGATGCTCGCGCGTCTGCACCAGCACCTGGATGGTCACATCCTCGGGGATCCGGTTTTCATCGATCAAACGGCGCAGGAAGTTGAACTCGGTATCTGCCGCCGAAGGGAATCCCACTTCGATCTGCTTGAAGCCGACGCGCACCAAGAGATCGAAAAACTCCAGTTTTTCCTCCACCGACATCGGTTGTGGAAGTGCTTGATTGCCATCCCGAAGGTCCACCGAACACCACTCGGGCGCATGGTCGAGCACTTGGCCCGGCCAGGTGCGGTCTGGCAAATGGACGGGAGGAAACGGGCGGTATTTGGAAAGGGAAGAGGGATGCATGGCGGGAAAAACGAGAAATGGGTTAGGTAAACAGATAACCAATGAGGGCGCCGCGAGAATGGGCGCGCCAGAGAACAGATGTGAAGCAAAGAAAAAAGGTCAACGGGAGGCCAACCCTAGAAGAAGGGGGCTCAGCAAAAGTCCGTTGGAAATGCCACTCACGGCCCGCAAACTAGCAATCACAGCCGCCGGGTCAAACCGGAAATTTCCGCCGGGCGTTTCTGTTATCGTTTCACATAGCGGAACCCCGGCATGGCCCGGACGAGTTTCCGCATTTCCAATTTCATCAGGGAAGCGCTGACGACATGCGCGGGCAGTCCGCTCCGCTCGATGATCCGGTCCACCGCCAGATCATCGTTGCCCATGGCTTCGAAGACTTTGGCTTCCTCCTCGGGCAATTCCGGCATCCCGGGGATGAGTTCCGGTTGGGATTCCTTGCGGGCGAAAGGAAGTTCGCCCAAGTCGTCGAGCAGGTGGCTCGGATCCGCCACCAGCGTCGCGCCATCGCGGATCAACTGGTTGCACCCGGCGGAGCTTGGCTTGTCGATGGGGCCTGGAACCGCAAACACCGGTTTTCCATACTCCACCGCAAGATTCGCGGTGATCAATGAACCCGACCAAGCGGGGCACTCGACCACCAACAAGGCCTTCGACCACGCGGCGACGATCCGGTTGCGCATCGGGAAGGTTTGCTTATCCGGGGCGGTGTGGAGCGGGAATTCGGAAACCACCGCGCCGTTGCCCGAGGCGATCTTCTCGGCCAGCGCAAGATTTTCCGGCGGGTAGAGTTTGCCAAGGCCGGAGCCGATCACCGCGATGGTTCTCCCCTGCGCCGCCACTGCCGCCTCGTGCGCTGCCGTATCGATGCCCCGCGCTAGGCCGGAAATGATGGTGAATCCGGACTGCGCAAGCTGATAGGAAAATTTCTTCGCCGCCTGCGTGCCGTAGTGGGTGGTGCGCCGCGAACCGACCACGCCGATCGCATGCCGGTCCTTGGCCTCCAATTTTCCCCATACATAAAGCAGCAAGGGCGGATCATACGCTTCCTGCAAAGGGGAGGGATAGGCCGCGTCGCTCTGGATCACGATATCGATACCCCGCTCTGCCGCCTCGGCGATCTCAGCCAGTGGGTCTGCGTGGTCCTGCCAGCGGTGGAGAATCCCGGCTGTTTCCTCGCCGATCCCATCCACCCGCATCAGGCGCTCCTTGGGAGCTCCCAGCACATCCGACGCCTCACCAAAAGCAGCCAACAAGCGCCGCACGCGGATAGGGCCGATCTTCGGCAACATGTTCAGGGCGACCAATGCTTCAAGCGGTGACATCGCCGCCTACCCTGAAGGGCTGCCGGACATCCGTCAAAGACGGAAGCAATCCTTGCGATGTAAAATTTCCCCAGACGGCCATCAGCCGGGATGCTGAACCTCAGGTTTCGAGAGATGCTTGAATCCAGCCGATGGTTTTTTCCGCGAGACGATCGAATGCGATGACACACAACTCCAGATGCTCCTCCAGCGTGTCCTCGATTTTGTTATGACTTATGCCATGGAGGCTTTGCACGAACATCATCACCGTGGGGATGCCGGCTCTTGCGACTTCCGCCGCATCGTGAAGCGGCCCTGAGGGCAGTCGGTGGGAGGTGCCGCAGGTTTCGAGAATGGCTTCATCGCAGAAACCGATGAGAGTTTCATCAAAGGGCACCGGCTCGATCTGCCAGATGCGCTCCCATTCGGCGGTGACATTCCCTTCCTCAGCGAAACGTTGGCTGGCGGCTTGCGCTTCTTCCAGCATGAGTGCGAGGGCGGTGGCATCGAGGTGGCGTTGGTCCAGCGTGATGCGGCATTCCTCGACCACGCTCGTGACGATGCCGGGTTTGGTGGTGCAGGAGCCGATGGTGCAAACGCCGCCGTGCCGATCGGTGATCTGATAGATTTCCGGTGCCATTTTCGCAGCAGCGAGAAAGGCATCCTTGCGGCGGTTCATGGGCGTGCTGCCCGAGTGGGCGGCCTGACCGCGGAAGGTGATGGCATGGCGCTCGACGCCGCAGGTTCCCAGCACCACGCCGAGCGGCAAATCCATATCTAACAAAACAGGTCCCTGCTCGATGTGCAGCTCCAGATAGGCGGCGGCATCGCGAGCCTCGACTCCGGCGTCCTTGGCGTTGTCGAGGTCGATCCCGAAGGCGGCGACGGCTTCTGTTAGAGGAATGCCCGCCTTGTCTTTCAGGGCCCGCGCTTCGTCGAGGTCGAGATTTCCCGAGAATGCGGAGGAACCAAACAGGCTTTTCCCGAAGCGCGCGCCTTCCTCGTCTGCCCAATCGACGAGGCGGATGGTGACCGGCGGCTCGCCATCGTATTGCGCGGCGATGCGACGCATGACTTCCACCCCGGCCATGACATTGAGGCAGCCATCGAGCCAGCCTCCATTCGGCACGGAATCGATGTGACCGCCGATGAGCAGCGCCTTCGGGGAATCGCCCTTCATCGTGAACCAGGTATTGCCAGCGGCATCGGTGCTGCACTCCACGGGCAGCTCCGCCATTTTTTCCTTCAACCACGCGCGAGCTGTGGCCCAGGTCTCGGTGAAGGCCACGCGCTGCGCGCCGT